>NZ_JBIWHT010000007.1:0-285599 GCF_044764265.1 Streptomyces sp. NPDC094147
GACGCTTCCTTCGTACTCACCCTCTCGGGCTTTCCTCCGGGCGCTTCCCTTCGGTATTTCGTGTTCCCGACTCTATCAGACGCTTTCGTGTCCGACTTCTTCGGTGCCTTTCAGGTTCTCCCTCTCGGGTTTCCCTTTCCGGCGGCTCCGACTCTATCAGATCCTTTCGGGCCTGATTCCCGGTCTCCCGGGGCCAAGTCGGCTTGTCTTCCCGGCTGTTGGGCCGTTCGGACTCCCGAACTCTAGCGGACTTTCCCGGTTACTCGTAATCGAGTGTTTTCGGGCCCGATCGAATGGAATTCGGCATGCCGAATTCAGCCCCGGTCGGGGGATCGTGCTGAGTTGGGTTGCCGCAGAATCTGCGGCGGACGGTTGTTGCAGAACCGTACCGGCTCCGCGACAACTCGAAGAACCTTACGGATCGAGCGGGGCCGTGTCAACTCGGCCCCGGATGCCCTCAGTCCAGGTCGGTGAGGCGTCCGCCCGCGTCCGGCTGCGCGTGTTCCACCCGGCGGAGCAGGCGGATCAGCATCTCGCCGAGGACGCCGCGCTCCTCGGGGGACAGGTCCTGGAGGAGGTCCTCTTCGAAGTCGCTGGCCATCCGCATGGCTTCGAGCCACTTCGTACGGCCCTCGTCGGTCAGCTCCACGATGACGCGCACCCGGTTGCTCTCGTCGCGGTCGCGGGTGACCAGGCCCTCGCCGGCCATGCGGTCGATGCGGTGGGTCATGGCGGCGGGGGTGAGGCCGAGGCGCCTGGCGAGTTCGCCGGGGCCCAGGCGGTAGGGCTCCCCCGCCAGGAGCAGGGTCTTGAGGACCTCCCACTCGGCGTTGCTGATGCCGAGGGCGGCGACCTGGCGGCCGTACGCCACGTTCATCCGGCGGTTCAGGCGGCCCAGGGCCGAGACGACCTTCTCCACCTGGGGGTCGAGGTCGCGGTACTCCCGCTGGTACGCGGCGATCTGCTCGTCGAGGGTCGGCTCCTGCGGGCCGTCGGGCTCCGCGGGCTCGGTGGTCTCAGCCATGGCGCGAGTATGGCACGGGGTGCGTTGGCGTCTAAGTCCTTGAGTGTGTATTGTTAAGGTTCTAATTTTAGTGTTGAAGTCTTCAGGACTGAGCCCTTCAGGTTCAAGCCCTCCAAGCTCTTCCAGACCTCAAGGTGGTGAGTGTGACCAAGGCGATGGGTGCAGCGATGCGCCGGATCCAGGCAGGTAACGCGCTGAGCGCGTTTGGACTCGGGTTCACCGTTCCGTACCTCTATGTGTACGTGGCTCAAGTGCGGGATCTGGGTGCGACCACGGCCGGTGTCGTGCTCGCCGTCTTCGCCATGGCCGCACTCGTCGTGCTGCCGTTCACCGGCCGTGTCATCGACCGGCGCGGGCCGCTGCCGGTGCTGGTCGGCGCCGCGGTGCTCGCCTCCCTCGGCGCGCTGAGCATGGGCTTCGCCTCCAGCGTGCCCACGGCCGTGGCCTCGGCCGCGCTGCTCGGCGCGGGCACCGCCGTGATGCAGCCCGCGCTCGCCACGATGATCGTCTGGTGCTCCGGCACCGCGACCCGCACCCGCGCCTTCGCCATGCAGTTCTTCCTGCAGAACCTCGGCCTCGGCATCGGCGGCCTCATCGGCGGCCAGATCGTCGACAAGAGCCACCCCTCCAGCTTCACCCTGCTCTTCTCCATCGAAGCGGTGATGTTCCTGGTGCTCGCCGGGATCGCGGCCTCCGTGAAGATGCCGCACTCGGCGGTCCTCTCGGACGCGCGTCCCAAGGGTGAGCAGGGCTCCGGCGGCGGGATCCGGGCGATCCTCGGGCACCGGGCGATGGTGCAGCTGTGCGTGCTCGGGTTCGTGCTCTTCTTCGCCTGCTACGGGCAGTTCGAGTCCGGGCTCGCCGCGTACGGCACCGAGGCCGCGGGGGTTCAGCCCTCGACGCTGGGGATCGCGCTGGCCGCCAACACGGCCGTCATCGTGGTCGCGCAGTTCCTGGTGCTGAAGTTCGTCGAGCGCCGGCGCCGCAGCCGTGTCATCGCGTCCGTCGGTCTCATCTGGGCCGTGGCGTGGATCGCGGCCGGTTACGCCGGGCTCGGACACGGCAGCCAGGCGATGGCGACCGCCGCCTTCGTGTCGACGTACGCGCTCTTCGGGCTCGGCGAGGCGATGCTGTCGCCGACCGTGGCACCGTTGGTCGCGGACCTCGCTCCGGAGTCGATGGTCGGGCAGTACAACTCGGCGTTCGCGCTGGTCAAGCAGCTGGCGCTGGCGGTCGGTCCGGCAGTGGGCGGGCCGATGGGTGCCGCGCTGCACGGCCCGTACATCGTGACGTTCGTGCTCTTCTCGCTCGGCATCACCGTGCTCGCGCTGCGGCTCGGCAAGAACCTGACGCCCGCGCAGGACCATCCGTTGCGCGCGGGGGCCTCGCGCGTGGTGGCCGTGCACAAGCCCGAGGCCGAGCAGGTGCCCGCCTAAAGGCGCCTAGCGAGGCAGGGCGAACTCGCACCACACCGCTTTTCCGCCGCCCGGTGTGCGGCGCGAACCCCAGGACGAGGCGATCGTCGCGACGATCGAGATGCCTCGTCCTGCTTCGTCTGCGGGGTCGGCCCGGCGGCGGCGCGGCAGGTGGTCGTCGCCGTCCGTCACCTCGATGATCAGGCGGCGGTCGGTGCGGCGCAGCCTCAGGCGCATCGGCGGGGTGCCGTGCTGAAGGGAGTTGGCCACCAGCTCGCTGGTGGCCAGGACCCCCAGGTCGCGCAGTTCGACCGGGAAGCGCCAGGAGGCGAGGACGCCGGAGGCGAAGGCGCGGGCGCGCGGGGCCGCTTCGATGCCGCCGAGCAGGTCGAGCGCCGCGTTGTGGAAGAGCTCGGCGGCCGGGCCGGTGCGGGCCGGGTGCTGGCAGACCAGGACGGCCACGTCGTCGTCGTGTTCGGCGGTGACGCCGAGCGAGCGGATCAGGCGGTCGCACACCACTTGCGGGGTGCCGGCCGCGCCGGCCAGCGCCCGCTCCAGCGCGGCCACGCCCTCGTCGATGTCCTCTCCCCTGCGCTCGACCAGGCCGTCCGTGTAGAGGACGGCGGTCGCGCCGGGCGGCAGGGCGATGGTGCCGGAGGTGTGCAGCCAGCCGCCGGTGCCGAGCGGGGGGCCCGTCGGGTCCTCGGCGCGGTGGACGGTGCCGTCCTCATGGCGTACGAGAACGGGCAGGTGGCCCGCCGACGCGTACACCAGACGGCCCTCGTTGGGGTCGTGCACGGCGTAGACGCAGGTGGCGATCTGGCTGGCGTCGATCTCGGCGGCCAGGCCGTCCAGGAGCTGGAGCACCTCGTGCGGGGGCAGGTCGAGGCGGGCGTACGCCCTGACCGCGGTGCGGAGTTGGCCCATCACGGCGGCCGCGCGCACGCCTCGGCCCATCACGTCGCCGATGACCAGGGCGGTGCGGCCGGCGCCGAGGGTGATCACGTCGTACCAGTCGCCGCCGACCGCCGCGTCCGTGCCGCCGGGCTGGTACGTGCAGGCCACGCGCAGGTCGTCGGGCTGTTCCAGCTCCTGCGGGAGCAGGGAGCGCTGGAGGGTGACGGCGGTTTCGCGGTGGCGCCGTTCGCTGGCGCGGAGCCGCTCGGCGGCTTCGGCGTGGTCGGTGACGTCGGCGGCGAAGACGAGCACGCCGCCCTCGCTGCGGCCCGGGATCTCCACCGGCGTGCAGGTCACCGTGTACGAGCCGGCGCCCTGGGTCTTGCGGGACTTGACCGTACGGGGCTTGCCGCTGCGCAGCACCTGGTCCATCAGCGGGAGCAGGCCGAGCTCGGTGAGCTCGGGCGAGACCGTGGCGGCGGGGGCGCCGAGCGGGCGGGTGCCGAAGGCCGCGGCGTAGGCGTCGTTGACGTACGCGATCCGGTGCTCGGGGCCGTGGAGCAGGGCGACCAGGGCGGGGAGCTGGCCCAGGATGTCGCGCACGGAGAGCTCGTCCAGGGCGAGGGCCTGGGCCGCCTCCTCCGGCCAGGGATCCGGCTGCGGCCCGGATTCACCGCGGGCCGCGGGCACGGTGCCCCGGTCGGCGCGGTCGGTCCGTGCTGCGGAGCGGCGCTGCGTACCGGGGAGCCGGGCGCTCCAACGCGTGAAGTTCACGGTGTTCCAAGCCTCGTGTGTTGCTGCGGGTGCTGTGCTGCCGGTGCTGGTGCGGTACTGCTGGTCGCGGATCACTCTGTGCAGGTGTGGGTCCACCTATGGTCACACGTCCAGTGTGACCGACCGCACTGACAACCGTCAGTTCTGCTGGGGGGCGGGGCCCTTGGCGGGCGGGCCGCCGCCGGCCGCGATCTCGAATTCGGCGCGCGGGTGTTCCAGCGAGCCGAGCGAGACGATCTCGCGTTTGAAGAGCCCGGCGAGCGCCCATTCGGCCAGGACGCGGGCCTTGCGGTTGAACGTCGGGACGCGGCTCAGGTGGTAGGCGCGGTGCATGAACCAGGCCGGGTAGCCCTTGAGTTTGCGGCCGTAGACGTGGGCGACGCCCTTGTGGAGGCCGAGGGAGGCGACCGAGCCCGCGTACGTGTGGCGGTACTCCTTGAGCGGGGTGCCGGCCAGGGCCGCGGCGATGTTCCCGGCGAGCACCTTCGCCTGGCGTACGGCGTGCTGGGCGTTGGGCGCGCACTCCTTGCCCTTCTCTCCCCCAGTGCCGAAAGCCTGGGAGGTGCCCCCAGCCGTCAGGTCGGGGACGGCGGCGGCGTCGCCGGCCGCCCAGGCGTGCGCGACGCCCTCGACCCGCAGGTCGGCGGTGCACACGAGCCGGCCGCGCTCGTTCAGCGGCAGGTCGGTGGCGGCGAGGATCGGGGCGGGCTTGACGCCGGCGGTCCACACGACGGTACGGGTGGGGAAGCGGGACCCGTCGCTGAGGACGGCGACCCGGTTCTCGCACGAGTCGAGCCGGGTCTCCAGGCGTACGTCGATGTTGCGGGCGCGCAGCTCGCGGATGGCGTACCGGCCCATCTCCGCGCCGACCTCGGGCAGGATCTTGTCGCTGGCCTCGACGAGGATCCACTTCAGGTCGGCGGGCTTGACGTTGTGGTAGTACCGCGCCGTATAGCGGGCCATGTCCTCCAGCTCGGCGAGCGCCTCGACGCCCGCGTAGCCGCCGCCGACGAAGACGAAGGTGAGGGCGGCGTCGCGGATGGCGGGGTCGCGCGTCGAGGAGGCGATGTCCATCTGCTCGATGACGTGGTTGCGCAGGCCGATGGCCTCCTCGACGGTCTTGAAGCCGATGGCGTAGTCGGCGAGTCCCGGGACCGGAAGGGTGCGGGAGACCGAACCGGGCGCGAGGACGAGTTCGTCGTACGTCAACCGGACGGCGCCGGTGCCGTCCTCGGGCGAGGCGAGGGTGGTGACGGTGGCGGTGCGCGCGGCGTGGTCGATGCGGTCGGCCTGGCCGATGACGATCCGGCACTTGTCCAGGACCCGGCGCAGCGGGACCACGACATGGCGCGGGGAGATGTTTCCGGCCGCCGCCTCGGGCAGGAACGGCTGGTACGTCATGTACGGCTCGGGCGTGACCACGGTGATCTCGACGGCGCCGCTCTTCAGTCCGGCTTTCAGCTTCCGTTGCAGGCGCAGCGCTGTGTACATCCCGACGTATCCGCCGCCGACCACGAGAATGCGCGCAGGTTCTGTCACTACCCCATGACGCAACGGGCCCCGGGCTTTGTCCACAGGCTCGACAAATTGTGTGACTGGAAGGCACTGGTGCGGCGGGTGGTCCGCTCTTCTCTCCGGGGGGAGAGATGTGCAGGTCAGGGGGGAAGTGACACGTGATGTGCGGGGTCCGATTCCATCAGGTTTCGGTCCTTGGTCCGATCGGGGGGCACACCGTGCGGAAGAACCCCTTCTGAATTGACTCCGGCTCAACTATGTTCGTATCTCGTCGGAGTGTCGGGTCAGGGACCGGTCTCCGGCTGTCAGGGCGGGGAGTCTCCGGGGGGAGACGTTATTACCGGGGGATAAATGCACATTCAGGACTCTCATTGGCAGACCGCCGTCGCGGCGTCCGACGGCAATGGCCGGGTGGCCACGGGTCTGAACGCGGGCGGATCGCGTTCCGCGCCGCTGCGGGTGGACGCCCAGCGCAATCTTGAGCACGTGCTGCGCGCCGCGCGCGAGGTGTTCGGCGAGCTCGGTTACGGGGCGCCGATGGAGGACGTGGCCCGCCGGGCCAGGGTCGGTGTGGGCACCGTCTACCGGCGGTTCCCGAGCAAGGACGTGCTGGTGCGCCGGATAGCCGAGGAGGAGACCTCCCGGCTGACCGACCAGGCGCGCACGGCGCTCGGCCAGGAGGAGGAGCCCTGGTCGGCGCTCTCCCGCTTCCTGCGCACGTCGGTGGCCTCGGGCGCGGGCCGGCTGCTTCCGCCGCAGGTGCTCAGGGTCGGCGTCGACGCCGAGGAGTCCGAGGCCGTACGGGACGGTGCCGACGAGGCACGGGTGCCGCAGCAGCGTCAGGTCGGCTCGGCCGGACCGGCCGGCGAGCAGGGGCCGGGCTGGGGCCGGGTGATCGAGCCGCGGACGTCTGTGGAGCAGGACCTCGACGACGCGGGCGCGGCCGAACTGCTGGAAGTGGTCGGCCAGTTGGTGGACCGGGCGCGGGCGGCGGGCGAGCTGCGCGGCGATGTGACCGTCGCCGATGTGCTCCTCGTGATAGCCACGGCGGCGCCCTCGCTGCCGGATGCCACCCAGCAGGCCGCCGCGTCGGCGCGGCTCCTCGACATCCTGCTTGAGGGGCTCCGCTCCCGCCCGTCCTGAGTTCGGGCCGTTGGCTCAACTACCGCACGCACTGCGGTAGTTGAGCCCGGTGATCCATGGCGGCCGAGCCTGCGAACCTTCCCCGAAAGGGTGACGGCTAGTGCTCGGGTGCGGTAAGTCTCCCCGGATGAGTGGTTGCCGGGCCTGAGGCTCGGCTCCGCTTGCGCTCTTGTGGCACGCTTGCCCGGTGGTCGGGTCTGAGCGTGCTTACGGGAGCTTCCGCGATGGGCGTTGAAGAGCGGGACGAGTCGCGCTCAGGCGGCGGTCCGGAATCCGGCGGGTCGGACGGTGCGCCGCCGCCGTCCCGGCAGGTGCCGAACCAGGGCGGACCGGGCGGCTCGCCCGGCGGGCCCGCGCCCGTTCCCGGGCCGAGTTCCGGAGATTCCGCTTCCGGCGGCGGCGGTGGGCTCGGCGGAACGGTACTGCCGGGGCCCTGGGGGCCCATGGACGGCATCGGGGAGCCGGGCGCGAGTGTGCCGCCGCAGCGCGAGGGCGGGTTGCGCGAGGGCGCGCTGATCGAGATCGCGGAGGCCGGGAAGTCCGACGCCGATCTGATCCACGCGATGCGGGCCGGCGACGACAGCGCGTACGAGGAGCTGTTCCGGCGCCACTCGGGCGCGGTGCGGCGCTACGCCCGCAGCTGCTGCCGGGACGCGCACACCGCCGACGACCTGACGGCGGAGGTCTTCGCGCGCACGCTCCAGGCGGTGCGCGGCGGTGCCGGGCCCGAACAGGCCGTGCGCGCCTATCTGATGACGACCGTGCGCCGGGTCGCGGCCTCCTGGACGCGGACCGCCAGGCGCGAGCAGCTGGTGGACGACTTCGCGGTCTTCGCGCAGGACGCCGCGCGCTCCTCGGAGGTGTCCGACGACGACACCGTCGACCTCGGCGCCGATGTGCGGGCCATGCACGAGGCCGAGCAGACGCTGGCCATGCAGGCGTTCCGCTCGCTGCCGGAGCGCTGGCAGGCGGTGCTGTGGCACACCACCGTCGAGGAGGAGTCGCCGAGCGAGATCGCGCCGCTGTTCGGGCTCACCGCCAACGCCACGGCGGTGCTGGCCAGCCGGGCCAGGGAGGGGCTCAAGCAGGCCTACCTCCAGGCGCATGTGTCGACCGCGCTGACCTCCGGCGGGGACTGCGCGCACTATGCCGACCGGCTCGGCGCGTATGCGCGGGGCGGGCTGCGGATGCGGGCCGAGCGCGGGCTCAGCAAGCATCTGGAGGAGTGCGCGCAGTGCCGGGTGGCGGTCATCGAGCTCAAAGACGTCAACGCCGGGATTCCCGCGCTGCTTCCGGTCGCGGTCATCGGCTGGTTCGCCGCCGGGTTCTCGCTCAAGGCCGCCGGAGTGGTGGCGGGCGGCGCCGCCGGGGCCGCGGGTGCGGGTGCCGCGGCGGCCGCGACGGGCAGCGGTTCGTCCGGCAGTACGGCGGGGGGTGCCGCGGCCTCCGAGGGGCTCGGCGCCCCGGCCAAGGCCGGTATCGCGGCGGCGGTCGCCGTCGCGGTGGCGGCGGGTGTCGTGTTCGCGCTGACCGGCAACCACGCGGCGCCGCCGAAGCCCGACGCGAAGCCGCCGGCGGTGGCTCCGGTCGTACCGCGCAAGCCGCCGCCCGCGCCCCAGGCGCCCGCCCCTCCCGCGCCGGCGCCCACGCCTCCGCCCACGCCGGCGCGGAAGCCGTCCCCCCGGCCCACGCCGCCGAAGCCTGCGCCCCCCAAGCCGGCCCCGCCGCGCCCGACGCCGCCTCCCGGGCCGACGCCGCCGCCTCCCCCGCCGCCCGCCTCGACCGTGTACCAGGTGAACCGCCTGCAGTACGGGGTCTTCGGCGACGGCACCAAGCCCGAGGTGCGGCTCGGCGGGTCGAGCTGGCTGTGGCAGCGCTCGGGCATGCGGATCGGCGACAAGAGGTATCCGCACGGGGTGACCGTGCACGGCCGGTCCTCGGTGACCATCGACCTCAACCGCCAGTGCCGTACGTACGACGCCTTCGCGGGCCTGGACCGTCTAACGATGGGGCTCGGGCCGGTGCGGTTCTCGGTGTACGGGGACGGGACCCGGCTGTGGCAGTCGCCGGTGCTGAACGGCGGCGACCCGGCGGTGCCGGTGCACGCCGACCTCACGGGCCGCAGGACGATCCGGCTCGTGGTGGAACCGCAGGGCGCGTTCGCCGGGGCGGCGCTGGCCGACTGGGCCCAGTCGGAGATCAGCTGCCGGTGACGGGACGGCCGGTCAGGGCCCCGGGGCCGCCGCCGCGATCACGTCGTCCAGTACGGGTGGGACCTCCGCGGGCGTGAGTGCGGCGCCCCTGGCGTGCTCGGCCTCGTACGTCTCGGGGGTGAGCGCCCGGCGGGCGCGGGCCGTGACGGACTCCTCGATCGCCAGCTCCGGTACGGAACGGGGGATTGCGGCCCGCCAGGCGGTCGCCGCGGCCAGCACCCGTACGGCGCGGGCGTGCTCGCCGAGGTCGCAGAGGAACTCGGCCGCGAGCTCGGCCAGGTGGGCGAGGACCGCCTCCGGGCACTCGGCGCCGGCCGCCGTGCGCAGGGCGTCGGCCAGGCCCCGCAGGCCCGCAGGTGGGCCGGACTCGGCGGCGGTGACCCGGGCGTCCAGGGCGCCGAGCAGCGCGGTGAAGTGCACGGGGATCGTGCCGCCCCGGGTGGCGTCGCGGGCCCGGTCGCTCAGGGCGCGGGCGGCGGCGGTGTCGCCCCGGTCCAGGGCGATGGTGGCGAGCAGCGAGTGGACGTACGGCACGGCGTCGGGCGCCCGGTACCGCTCCGCCTCCGCCTCCGCTTCGGTGAGCGCCTTCTCGGCGGCCTCCATGTCGCCGGTCCGGTAGGCGAGTTCGCCGAGACGGGCGGTGAGGAACGGGGCCTCGTGGTGGGCGCCCAGCTCCCGGGCGAGGTGCAGCGCCTCCTCGTACGCGGCGCGCGCCCGCTCGGGCCGGCCGCGCGCCATCGCGGCCTCGGCGGCGGCACCGGCGACCTGCGCGCGCAGCCAGCGGTCGCCGACGCGGCGGCCGAGCTCGCTCAGTTCGGCCAGGTCGGCGTCGATGCCGTCGAAGCCGCCGGGGGCGTCGACGATGAGGTGGGCACGGAACAGCAGCGCCACGCCGGTCGCCCAGTCGTCGCCGTACCGGCGGCAGCTGGCGACGGCCGCGTCGACCGACTCGCGCATCGCGGCGGGCGTGTCGGTGAGGAAGGCCGTGAACGGCCAGAGCAGCCCCGGAAAGCGGGACGACTGCGGCCCGCCGACCCCGAAGGCCGCCCGGAGCTGACCGAGCCGCTCCTGCACGGCCGGGGTGGCGATCTCTTCGGTGGCGGCGGTGTCGGCGAGCAGGAAGAAGCGGAGCAGATCGAGGTGGAGCCGGGGCCAGTGGCGGGGGTCGCGCTCGTCGGAGGGGGGCGGCGAGAGAGCGCCGATGGCACCGGCCCAGGCGGCGCCCTCGGACCGGTAGTTGCGCAGCCACCAGAACCAGCCCATGGCCAGGGCGAGTTCGATGGCGGCGGGCTCGTCGGCGGTGGGCTCGTCGGTCGCGCGGCGCAGCGCGGCCCGGATGTTGTCCAGGTCCGTCTCCAGGCGCCGGATCCAGGGGAGTTGCTCGTGCGAGCGGATGCGGGGCTCGGCATGGCGGACCAGTTCGCGGTAGTACGCCGTGTGGGCGCCGGCCGCCTCGCGCAGCACCTCGGGGGTCTCGGCGGCCCGCTCGGCGGCGTACTCGTGGATCGTCTCCAGCATGCGGTAGCGCATGCCGGTGCCGTCGTCCGCGGGGACCGCGATGACCAGGGACTTGTCGACCAGCGCCGCGAGGTGGTCGGTGCCGGGGCAGACCGCCTGGGCGGCCGCGAGGTCCCAGCCGCCCGCGAAGACGGAGGCGCGGCGCAGCACGGCGCGCTCGGGTTCGTCCAGGAGGTCCCAGGACCAGTCCACGACGGCCCGCAGGGTCTGCTGGCGGGGCAGTACGGTGCGGCTGCCGCCGGTGAGGAGGCGGAAGCGGTCGTCCAGGCGGTCCGCGATCTGACGTGGCGTCAGCATCCGTAGCCGGGCGGCGGCCAGTTCGATGGCCAGGGGCAGTCCGTCGAGCCGCCGGCAGATCTCGGCGACGGCCTCGGGGTCGGCGTCCGGGTCGAAGTCGGGGCGTACGGCGCGGGCGCGTTCGGCGAAGAGGCGGTGGGCCGGGCCCGGCGGCAGCGGCTCGACCGGGCGGACCGCCTCGCCGGGAACGCCGAGGGGTTCGCGGCTGGTGGCGAGGACGCGGAGGTTCGGGCAGTGGGTGAGCAGCGTCTCGGCGAGGTGGGCTGCGGCGTCGATGACGTGTTCGCAGTTGTCGAGGACGAGCAGGGTGCCCGGACGCTGCGAGAGGTCCTCGATGAGGCGGGCGGTCGGATCGCCGGAGGCGGCCGCCTGGCTCTCCCGCCCCAGCAGGGCCGTCTCGCGCAGCCCGAGCGCGGAGACCACGGCGCCGGGGACGGCCTCGGGGTGGTCCAGCGGGGCGAGCTCCACGAGCCAGGCGGAGGCCGCCGGGGCGGTTCGCCGCGAAGGGTGGGTGTTCGCCGCCTGTTCCGCCAGCCGGGTCTTGCCCGTGCCGCCCGGCCCGGTCAGGGTGACCAGGCGGGAGGCGCTCAACTCCGCCCGGATCGCGGCCAGTTCGGTCTCACGGCCGACGAACGAGGTCAGGCGGGGGCGGATGTTGCCCGCGGATGACGGCGCGGGCGCGGGGTCCGCTTCCAGCAACTCGGCGTGCAGGGCGGTCAGTTCGGGTCCCGGGTCGGTGCCGAGGGACTCGGCCAGGGTGCGGCGGGTCGCCTCGTACGCGGCGAGGGCGTCGGCCCGGCGGCCCTCGGCCCGCAGCGTACGGATCACCTGGGCGTGCAGTGTTTCGTCGTACGGGTGCGAGGCGAGCAGTTCCGTCAGTTCGGGGAGCAGCGCGCCGGTGGCGCCGCGCCGGATGTCGGCCTCGACGCGGTCGCGCAGCGCGGCCCGGCGCTGGGCCTCAGGGCGTACGGCGGCGTCGCGTTCGGGGAGGTCCGCGAGGGCGGGGCCGCGCCACAGCGCGAGGGCGGCGCGCAGGGTGCGGGCGGCGGTCTCGGGGTCGCCCGCGGCGAGCTGGGCGGCGCCCGCGGCCGCCCGCTCCTCGAACTCGTACAGGTCGATCTCGTGCGGCGCCGCGGCCAGCCGGTAGCCCGCGGGGCCCGACTCGACGGCCTCCTTGCCGAGGACGCGGCGGAGCCGGCCGATGAGGGCCTGCAGGGCGGCGGGCGCGTCCTGGGGCGGATCGCCCGCCCATACGTCCTCGATCAGCGCGGGTACGGGCACGGGGCGGGTGGGGCGCAGGGCGAGGGCGGCCAGCAGGGCGCGCAGGCGGCGGCCGCCGAGGGGGATGGCGGTGCCGGTGTCGTCGTGCGCCTCCGTGGCGCCCAGGATCAAGTACCGCACGAGGCCATTGTGTCGTGCGGGCACGGGGGTTGGGTCCGGGGCCTTCCCGCAGGCCCGCTCCCCGCGTTCAGGGTTTCAACGTGGGCCGCCGCACCGGTGCCACGCCTCCCGCCACCGCCCGCTGCCTCGGCGCCGCCGTGCCCGTCCAGCAGGTGCCGCGGCGGGACAGGAGGCGGCGCAGCCACAGTTCCGTGGAGATCAGGTCGGCCAGGCCGTCCAGCGGGAGGGGTTCGCCCGCGGCCGCCGCGCGCACCGCCTTGCGTACGGTGCGGGCCTCGATCAGGCCCGCGTCCGCGAGCAGCGGGGCTTCGAAGAGGTCGATCAGCGGGTCGGCGGCCAGGCGCAGGCCCGCTCGGGCGGCGGCCGCCGAGGGGGCGTGGGAGGGGGCGCCCCAGCCGGGCGGCAGGTCTCGTACGCCGGATGCCGAGAGCACCGTGCGCAGAATCGTGGCGCGGGCGCCCGGCTGGACCCGCAGGGATTCGGGCAGGGCGCGGCAGGCGCGGACGACCTGGTTGTCGAGGAACGGCGCGTGCAGGCGCTGGCTGCGCACCTCGGCGGCCTGTTCGAGGATGCGGTGGTCGGCGGCGTAGCGGGCGAGGGCCGCTGAGGCGCGGGCTTCGCCGGGGCGCTGCGAGGGGGCCGGGCGGGTCGCCGAGGCCATCAGCCGAACCGATACTTCGGCGAGTGCTTCCCCGGTGAGCCAGCGGGCCGCCGGGCCGGGGCGGGTCCAGGACAGGGCGGCCAGCGAGATCGAGAGCGGGCTTGTGGGGTCGTCGAACCGGGGCTCGCGCAGGGCGTCGGCGGCCGATTCGATGCCGGTGCGGTAGGGCGTACGGGCCAGGCGCCGGGCCGCGCGGTAGACCGTGAGCGGCACGAAGAGGGAGTTGGCCGAGGGGCCGCCCGCCTTCGCGAGGGCGGTGGCGGGTCGGAGCAGATGGCGGCGCTGACGGTCCATCAGAAGGTCGGCCAGGCGCGCCGGATGGGCGTCCAGGACCTGGCGGGCGCCGCTGCCGGTGAAGTGGTCGGCGCTGCCCGCCAGGAGGCGGCGCCGGTGGCGGGCGGCGGCGATCAGCGAGGGACCCGGCTCGTCGGTGAGCGGGCCCTCCAACTCGGCGTAGGGCAGCGACTCTTCGGACCCGGTGACGACGACGTGGTGGAGGCGGGGGTTGGCGGCCATCGCGCCGGCCCGTTCCAGTTCGGCCTGGCGGCCCGCGCCGGGCACGGTGAGGTCGTTGAAGGTGACGGCGAGGAGGCGCTCGCCCGCTCCGGTGCCGTGGCCCAGGACCGTGCCGGGCACGCCCGGGAGTCCGGCGGCGAGCAGGGCGAGGGTGGCGGAGGCGGGGCCGCCGGAGAGGTCGGACCCTATGCCGGGAGCCGGGCCGCCGCGGGCCGCGCGCCGCTCGGCGGGGCCCATGCCGGGGACCGGGCCGGGGTCGGGCGGCAGGGTCTCGGGGGCGTGCCGCGGCGCGGTGAGTCTGGCCCGTACCGCCGACACCAGCGCGTCGCGCACGCCGTCCACCGCCGCGGCGGACTCCCGCTGGGGCGCGGCCACGGCGAGGGAGGCGACCGGCTCGTACCCGGTGATCGCGCGCGAGCCCTCGCGCAGGACGAGCGCATGGCCCGGCGGGATGCGCCGGACCCCCGCGTAGGGCGTCGAGTCGCCGAGCGCCTCCGGCACGTCGGGGCAGGCGAGCAGGGCGGCGAGGTGGCCGATGTCGAGCTGGGCCTCGATGAGGTCGGCGAGCGGAAGTGCCGCCGTTCCGTAGGCGGTTCCGCCCGCCCAGGGGGTGTAGAAGACGGGCCGGGCGCCCGCGAGGTCGCCGACGACCGTGACGCGGCGGGCGACCTGGGCGACGGCGGTGTAGCTGCCCGGCCAGGCGGAGAGGTGGCGCAGCGCGCCCCCGCGCGCGGCGAACAGGCCGACCCGGAGCTCCTCGTCGGTGGCGGCGCAGCAGCCGAGTACGGCGAGGCGGGTGTCGGCGCCTACGCTGACCACCCGGATCTCGTCGGGGCGCCAGTCGCCCACCGCCCACAGCGGATCGGGGTCGCCCCACAGGAGCTGGGCGCCGACGGGGTGGACGGTGCGGCCCTCCTCGGGCTCGCCGACGGAGCCGGCCGTGTCGAAGGAGGCCGTGTCGAAGGAGGAGCCCGCGCGGAAACTTGCGGCGACGCTGCTCCACCCCACCAACCACCGCATCGCCGCCTCCACAGGCTGTGGACAACTCGTGGACAACATCCAGCACGGACCGAAGGGGTCCGGGACCCCAGCTTGCCACGACAACGGCGCCCGGGAGGGACCCCGGGTAACGCGCGCAAAAAGTGAACTCGCCCCGGCGGATGGCCGATTGGTGCCGTTCTCGGGGCGTACGGGACAGCGCCCGCGCGATCGCGGCGGCCCCCTTGAGCCTCCGGGCGATGGTCGATATTCAGCCATTCTCGGGCGGCTGGAGCTTCGCCACCGCCGGCTCCGGGGACACAGAAAACACAGTCCGGGAGGCGCTGTCCGCCTCCCGGACCGGTCCGCCGCCCGCGGGGATTGAGGCGGCGGCTTCCCCCAGCCCACTGGATCCAGTGCAGCGGGCCGACCCACGCACCACACATGGAAGCGCTCCCCCGGCGGACCGGCGAGAGCGCACGGCCGGGCGCACGGCCACACGGCGGGAGCGCGACGGCGTCCGGCCCGCCGCACCCCCGGCGCAACGACGACCGCGATCGGTCCGCGACGACAGGTGTCGGCGACCGTCCGTACGGAAAGCAATCTCGCCATACGGAAGACCGCCCCTTAACGGTCGGGATGCGGCGAACTACGCTGTGTTTACTGCTGTTCTCCACGGGTGGCATATTCCCGGGGGCTCGGCCACACGCTTTTGCGGCCGACGAACCGGACACCACACCACCCGGGGAACGCCGTCTGTGTCGAGGGGTGGCTCATGTCCAGGGAGCAACGCGGGCCGAACGAGAAGCTCGGCACCGTTCTCGCCCTCGCGGGAATCAGCAACGCGGGCCTCGCCCGACGGGTCAACGACCTCGGCGCTCAGCGCGGTCTGACCCTTCGCTACGACAAGACCTCCGTGGCCCGGTGGGTCTCCAAGGGCATGGTGCCCCAGGGCGCCGCGCCCCATCTGATCGCGGCGGCGATCGGCGCCAAGCTGGGCCGGCCCGTCCCGCTGCACGAAATCGGCCTCGCGGACGCGGACCCGGCCCCCGAGGTCGGGCTAGCCTTCCCGCGCGACGTCTCCGAGGCGGTGCGCTCGGCGACCGACCTCTACCGGCTGGATCTGGCCGGGCGGCGGGCCGGCAGCGGCGGCATCTGGCAGTCGCTGGCCGGTTCCTTCGCGGTCAGCGCCTATGCGACGCCCGCCTCCCGCTGGCTCATATCCCCCGCCGACTCCTCGGTGGCCCGCAGCCCCGAACCGGGCGATCTGCCACCGCTGAAAGTCGGCCACAGCGATGTCGCCAAGCTGCGCGAGGCGGCCGAGGACGCGCGCAGATGGGACTCCAAGTACGGCGGGGGCGACTGGCGTTCGTCCATGGTCCCCGAATGCTTACGGGTCGACGCGGCCCCGCTGCTGCTCGGCTCGTACAGCGACGAGGTGGGGCGCGGCCTGTTCGGCGCGACCGCCGAACTGACCAGGCTCGCCGGGTGGATGGCCTTCGACACCGGCCAGCAGGAAGCCGCCCAGCGCTACTACATCCAGGCGCTGCGCCTCGCGCGCGCCGCGGCCGACGTCCCGCTCGGCGGATACGTCCTGGCGTCGATGTCGCTCCAGGCCACCTACCGCGGCTTCGCCGACGAGGGCGTCGACCTCGCGCAGGCCGCCGTCGAACGCAACCGCGGGCTCGCCACCGCCCGCACCATGTCCTTCTTCCGCCTGGTCGAGGCGCGTGCCCACGCCAAGGCGGGCGACGGGCACCCGGCCGAAGCGGCGCTGAAGGCCGCCGAGTCCTGGCTGGAGCGCTCGCGGGACGGCGACTGCGACCCGTCCTGGCTCGGCTTCTACTCCTACGACCGCTTCGCGGCGGACGCGGCGGAGTGCTACCGCGACCTGAAGGCGCCCCGGCAGGTGCGCCGCTTCACCGAGCAGGCGCTCTCGCGGCCCACCGAGGAGTTCGTCCGCTCGCACGGGCTGCGTCTGGTGGTGAGCGCGGTGGCCGAGCTGGAGTCGGGGAACCTGGACGCGGCGTGCGCGGCGGGCACCCGGGCGGTGGAGGTCGCGGGCCGCATCTCCTCGGCCCGCACCACCGAGTACGTACGCGATCTGCTGCACCGCCTGGAGCCGTACGGGGACGAGCCGCGGGTCGCCGAACTGCGGGAGCGGGCGAGGCCGCTTCTGGTGGCTCCGGCGTAGATCACTTCCACTGGGCGTTTACCGGGATTGTCAGTGGGTCAGTGCAGTATGTGGAGGAGGGGGTCCGGGGCGGTCCTCCGGGAATGGCGCGGCCGGGGCGGGAGGTGTGTGGGTGACGACGTACGACTGCGATGTGCTGGTGGTCGGCGGCGGAATCGTCGGCCTGTCGACGGCCTACGCCCTGAGCCAGGCCTCGCCCGGGACGCGGGTGGTCGTCCTGGAGAAGGAGAGCGGCCCCGCCCGGCACCAGACCGGGCGCAACAGCGGAGTCATCCACAGCGGCATCTATTACAGACCGGGCTCGCTGAAGGCGCGCTTCGCGGTGCGGGGCGCGGCCGAGATGGTGGAGTTCTGCGCGCGGCACGGCATCGCCCACGAGGTGACCGGCAAGCTGATCGTGGCGACCGAGCGCTCCGAGCTGCCGCGGCTGCACGCCCTGGTCCAGCGCGGCCGCGAGCACGGCATCCCGGTGCGGGAGCTGGGCCCGGCGCAGATAGCGGAGTACGAGTCGGAGGTCCGCGGCCTCGCGGCGATCCACGTCGGCACAACGGGGGTGTGCGACTACCGCGCGGTGGCCGCCCGCCTCGCGGAGCTCTCGGGCGCCGAGCTGCGGTACGGCGCGGAGGTCGTGCGCATCGCGCGGCGCCCCTCGCAAGGCGTCGCGGTGCGCACGGCCGACGGCACGGTGCTGCGCGCCCGCGCCCTGGTGAACTGCGCGGGCCTGCACTGCGACCGGGTGGCTCGGCTCGCGGGTGACGAGCCGGGCGTGCGGATCGTGCCGTTCCGCGGCGAGTACTACGAGCTGGCCCGGCCCGGTCTGGTCAAGGGCCTGGTGTACCCGGTGCCCGACCCCGCCTTCCCGTTCCTCGGCGTCCACCTCACCCGGGGCGTCGACGGCTCGGTCCACGTCGGCCCCAACGCCGTGCCGGCCGCGGCCCGCGAGGGCTACGACTGGCGCACGGTGCGCCCCGGCGAGCTGGCCGGCACCCTCGCCTGGCCCGGCACCTGGCACATAGCCCGCAGACACTGGCGGTACGGCGCGGGCGAGCTGCACCGCTCGCTCTCCAAGCGCGCCTTCACCGAGGCGGTGCGCCGCCTGCTCCCTGGCGTCGAGGAGAGCGACCTGCGCACCGCCCCGGCGGGCGTGCGGGCCCAGGCGGTGCTGCGCGACGGCACCCTGGTGGACGACTTCCTGATCCGCGAGGCCCCGCGCACGGTGCATGTCCTGAACGCCCCGTCCCCGGCGGCGACGGCGTCGCTGCCGATCGGCAGGGAGGTTGCGGGGCGGGTCCTCGCAACCCTGGGCGCGCACTGAAGGGGCGCGGGGAACTGCGCGACCAGTCACACACAACCCGCAGCCGACCGGTCAGACGCGGAAGCGCGCCGCCCCACCGGGGCAGCCCGGGGTCCGGGGCCGAGCCCCGCCGACAGCAGCACCGCAGAACCCGACCCGCACCGTAGAATCGGCCGCATTGTGTCTGAGCAGCCCCGCACCCCAGAATCCCCGGCCCGGCCGACCGAAAAGGTCCTGCCAAGGGACAAGGCACCCCGATTCCCCGGCGGCCCCGCCGCCGACCCCGCGGGCTCGCACCACGAGCGCCGCATCCGCAGCTTCCAGCCCCGCCGCAGCCGTGTGACCACCGGCCAGGGCGAGTACCTGGAGCGGCTGTGGCCGGTGTGGGGCTTCGACATCGACGGGCTGCGGAAGATCGATCTCGCCGAGATGTTCGACGGTCTTCCCGTCGTCCTGGAGATCGGCTTCGGCATGGGCGAGGCCACCGCGCAGATGGCCGCGGAGGACCCGGCGACCGGCATCCTCGCGGTGGACGTGCACACCCCCGGCCAGGGCAACCTCCTCGGCCTCGCCGAACGGGCCGGCCTGAGCAACATCCGGGTGGCCAACGGCGACGCGATCATCCTGCTGCGCGAAATGCTGGAGCCGGACGCCCTGGACGGGCTCCGGGTGTACTTCCCGGACCCCTGGCCCAAGAAGCGCCACCACAAGCGCCGCCTCATCCAGCCCGAGTTCCTCTCGCTCGCCGCGACGCGGATGAAGCCCGGCGCCGTACTGCACTGCGCGACGGACTGGGAGGACTACGCCGAGCAGATGCTCGACGTGCTGAGCGCGCACCCCGACTTCGAGAACACGGTGGACGGCGGCGGCTACGCGCCCCGGCCCGCGTTCCGGCCGCTGACCCGGTTCGAAGGGCAGGGCCTGGACAAGGGCCACGTCGTGCACGACCTCCTCTTCCGCCGGGTCGCGCACAGCGGGTAGTGCCGACACCGTCGCGCATTGTCAGTGACCCTCGTTAGGGTCGTCTGGTGTCCTTCGAGCCGCTTCCGCATCGCCCGCACCCCGGGCAGCCGCAGCAGGCCGGCCCGGTCCCTCCGGCCCGGCCGGTTCCGGCGTGCGCGGACGAGCCGCGGTTCGAGGCCGTGCCGCCGGACCGGACGAAGTGGCGCTACCGGCCGCGCCGCGGCTTCTGGCGTTCCAGGGCGGTCCGCGCGGGCGCGCTGATCACCCTGCTCGCGCTGTGCGGTCTGGTCATCCTCGCGCTCGTACGGGAACAGACCGGCACCGAGGGCTTCCTGGTCGGGCTCGGGCTGGCGGTGCTTCCGGTGCCGCTGCTCGGCGCCGCGTTCCGCTGGCTGGACCGGGTGGACCCGGGTCCCTGGCGCCACCTGCTCTTCGCCCTGGCCTGGGGCGCCTGCGCCGCCGCGCTGGTGGCGATCATCGCCAACTCGTTCGCGACGCGCTGGATAGCCACGGCCACCGCCGACCCCTCCTCGGCCGACCACCTTGGCGCGAGCGTCATAGCCCCGGTCGTCGAGGAGAGCGCGAAGGCGGCGGCCGTACTGCTGCTGTTCCTGTTCCGCAGACGGGACTTCACGGGCATCGTCGACGGCGTGGTCTTCGCCGGTTTCACCGCGACCGGCTTCGCCTTCACCGAGAACATCCTGTACCTGGGCAACGCCTTCGGCGCGGACCAGGCCAGTCACAGCGCGGGCCTCGCCTCGACCACGGCCGCGACCTTCTTCGTCCGGGTCGTCATGTCGCCGTTCGCGCACCCCCTGTTCACCGTGCTGACCGGCATCGGCTTCGGCGCGGCCGCGCTCTCGCCGCCCGCGAAGCGGCCGCGCCGCATCGCGTTCCCGCTGCTCGGCCTGGTGCTCGCGATGGGCATGCACGCCCTGTGGAACAGCTCGACGCTGTTCGGGACGTACGGCTTCTACATCGTGTACGGGGCCTTCATGGTGCCGGTGTTCGGGCTGCTCACCTGGCTCGCGATATGGAGCCGGCAGCGGGAGCTGCGTACGGTGGCCGCCGAGCTGCCCGCGTACGCGGCGGCCGGCTGGCTCGGGCCCGCGGAGCCGCTCGCGCTGTCCTCGATGCGGGCCCGCGCCACCGCGCGGGACTTCGCGCACCACAGCTTCGGCGGAAAGCCGGCGGCGCGGGCGGTCGCCGAGTACGAGGCGTTCGCGACCTCGCTCGCCTTCCTGCGGCACCGGGCCTACCGCGGCGCGGGCGCGACCGGCCCCGACCCCGACTTCGCGGCCCGCGAGCAGGAGCTCCTCCACCATCTGTGGGAGCGCAAGCCGGTCGCAGCCCCGGCGCTGCTGTACGCGGCGGGCGCGACGGGCCGGATCTGGCTGCCCCCGCAGTTCGCCCCGCCGCACCCCTGCACCCAGTACGCGCCGTACTCGCCGTACGGACAGCCGGGCCCGCTGCCGGGCCCGGCGCAGTACAACCCCTACCTCCGCTGAGGCCTACGCCGAGGCGACGGTCAGCTCGGAGACCTCGGCGTCGGTGAGCTCCAGGTCGGCGACCGCGAGCAGCGCGGGCAGCTGCTCGACCGTACGGGCCGAAGCGATGGGGGCGGCGACGGTGGGCCGGGCGGCCAGCCAGGCCAGCGCGACCGTGGCGATCTCGGCGCCGCGCTCCTGGGCGATCCGGTCGAGCGCGCCGAGCACCCTGCGGCCCCGATCGGTGTCCACGTACTTGACCGCGCCAGCGGCGCGCTGGCTGTCGACGGTAACGCCCGGCCGGTACTTGCCGGTGAGGAAGCCGGAGGCGAGCGCGAAGTAGGGGACGGCGGCCAGGCCCGCGCGGGAGGCGGTCTCCTGGAGGGCGCCCTCGTAGGTGTCGCGCGAGACCAGGTTGTAGTGCGGCTGGAGCGCCACGTACTTGGCGAGGCCCTCGCGGTCGGAGAAGTCCAGGGATTCCTGGAGCCGCTCCGGGGTGATGTTGGAGGCGGCGATCGCGCGGACCTTGCCGTCCCGGACCAGCTGGTCGAGGGTGGTGATGATCTCCTCGACGGGCACGGAGGGATCGTCGAAGTGCGTGTAGTACAGGTCGATGTAGTCGGTGCCGAGGCGGCGCAGCGACTCCTCGGCGGCGGCCTTGATGGTGTTCGCGGCCAGCCCCTTGTACTGGGGGTGGGAGCCGACCTTGGTGGCGATCACGACATCGGCCCGGTTGCCGCGGGCCGCCGCCCACTTCCCGATGATCGTCTCGGATTCACCGCCGGACAGGCCGGGGACCCAGTGGGCGTAGGCGTCGGCGGTGTCGATGAAGTTGCCGCCGCCCGAGGTGTAGGCGTCGAGGACGGCGAACGACTGGTCCTGGTCGGCGGTCCAGCCGAAGACGTTGCCGCCGAGGGAGAGCGGGAAGACGGACAGGTCGGAGCCGCCGAGCGCACGGAGAGAGGTCATGAGGTGATCAACTCCCGTGCGCCGGGCGGTATTCCGGACCGTTCGGATCAGGGATTGAGCCCCTTGGACTGGAGCCACGCCATCGGGTCGATGCCGGTGCCGTCCGGGGTGTGGACCTCCAGGTGGAGGTGCGGACCCGTGACGTTGCCGGTGGCGCCGATCCGCCCGATGACGTCGCCCGTCGCCACCTTCTGCCCCGCGCTGACCGCGATGGACGACTGGTGGCAGAACCAGAGCTCGCTGCCGTCGTCGAGCGTGAGCACCGTGCGGTAGCCGTACGCACCGGCCCACCCCGCCGACTTGACCGTCGCGGAGTGGATCGCCTTGAGCGGCGTGCCCGTGGGGGCCGCGAAGTCCAGGCCGGTGTGGTGGCCCGAGGACCACATCGAGCCGGCCTCGCCGAACGTGGAGGTGATCGTGTACGAGCCGACCGGCAGCGAGTAGCTCGCGGCCAGCTTGGCCAGCCGCTCCTGCTCCGCCTTCTTCGCCGCGGCCTCCTCGGCCGCCTTCTTCTCGGCCGCGGCCTTGGCGGTCGCCGCGTCCTGCTTGGCCTTGGCCTCGGCCGCGGCCTTTTCGGCGGCGGCCTTCTGCGCGGCCGCCTTCGCCTCGGCCGCGGCGCCCGCCTTCTGCTGCTCGGCCTGCTGGAGGATGCGGGCGCGCAGCGCCTCACCGGCGTCGGTGGCGCCCTGCTCGGCCTCGGCGGTGGAGAGGCCGGTCATGGTCAGCGGGGAGGCGGCGATCTTCTGGTCGGCGCGTGCGGCCTCGGTCTTCGGGGTGTCCGGGGCGTCGTGCGAGACCAGCTCGCCGACGCCGGGCAGCGACCCGAGGTCCGGCAGGTTCTGGGCGAGGGAGTCGGGCAGCGATATGGAGACCGGCGGCTTGGTCTGCGCGGTGGCCATGCCGCCCGCGCCGACCGCGGCGATGACGCCGACGCCGAGCACGGTGGAGCTGCGGGCGAGTCCGCCGCGCTGCTTGGCCACCCGGTGCCGGCCGCGTACCGGGCGTACGGACTCCGCGGTCGGGTCCCACTCCTCCCAGCTCTCGCTGTCGCCGGGCACGTCGCCGTACAGGGAGTCGGGAGGTATCGGGGTGTCGAGGGCAGGCTCGTTGGACGCCACGAGGGCGCGCTCCTTTCCTTCCTTCTCGCCTACCGGGTTAGCTGACGGGTTCGGAGCAGGAAGGTCTCCTACAGGCCCCCGTAAAGGCGCCTGATTCACCCCAAGTTGGTGGTTCCCCGGTTCCCTTTCGGGATTCGGCGCATGCGCGCGGTGCCGCCGTTGCGGCGG
The DNA here is from genome assembly GCF_044764265.1 of Streptomyces sp. NPDC094147. Classification (NCBI taxonomy): domain Bacteria; kingdom Bacillati; phylum Actinomycetota; class Actinomycetes; order Kitasatosporales; family Streptomycetaceae; genus Streptomyces; species Streptomyces sp. NPDC094147. Next base: position 22,546 of record NZ_JBIWHT010000007.1, read on the forward strand.
CTGGGCCGACCGCGCTGCGTTATCGAACGTTAATAGACACCCGGTCCGGATTCCAAGCCGTTCCCACTGATCGTTAACGGTCCTGGCCTGGACTTAGTACCCACAGCCGGGTCAAAACGGGCGAGTTGACGGCGATTCAGCGCGACTCGCGTCACAGCTGTTTTCTGACGGTGTGTCAAATGTTATGCGCAGGGACACCTTTCGGGCACCCACGGTGACAGCCTCCCGCCGGGCTCATTTCACGATCCTGACGGTGCGGCGGCGCTCGGGCTGGCCCTCGGCGGGCCGGGCCACCGCGAGCAGCGCCATGTCGTCGTTCGTGCCGCCGCCGGTATAGCGCCGTACGTCGTCCACGAGCGCGTCCAGGACCTCCTCCGGGCCGGGGAAGATCGCGCCGCGCAGCCGGGCGCGCGGGTCGTAGAAGACGCCCTGTCCGTCGCGCGCCTCGGACAGGCCGTCCGTGTAGAACAGCAGCGTCGCCCCGGCCGGGAACGGCCGCTCCTCGGACCGGTCCGGCCACACCCCGAGGTCCGCCATGCCGAGCGGCAGCGCGGGCTCGGCCGGGACGAGCATGTCCAGGGCCCCGTCCGGGTACAGCAGCAGCGGCTCGGGGTGGCCCCGGTTCACCAGGCGTACGGTGCCGTCACCGCGCGGGACCTCGGCGAGCACCGCGGTGGTGAACCCCTCGACCGCGTCGAGCCGGTCGCGCCGGGTGCCCTCGCGGGCCAGCGCCCGCTCCAGGCGCTGGGCCACCGCCTCCAGCGAGGACTCCTGCTCGGCGGCCTCCCGGAACGCCCCGATCACCACGGCGACGGCCTCCACCGCCTGGAGCCCCTTTCCCCGTACGTCGCCGACGATGAGCCGCACCCCGTGCGGGGTGTCCTGCACGGCGAACAGGTCCCCGCCGATGAACGCGTCCGCCTGCGCCGCCTCGTACCGCGCGGCGACGTGGAGGCCGCCGATGCGGGCCGCGGGCGTGGGCAGCACGGCGCGCTGCGCGGTCTCCGCGATGACGCGGGCCGAGGCGAGCTGTTCGCCGCTGCGGCGCAGGATGCGGTTGATGACGAGGGCCAGACCGCCCACCGTCAGCACGGTGCACAGCTCGCTGGCGCCTTCGCCGAGGCTGGGGAGGCCGTGTACGAACCAGAGCCCCACGACGGCGAGCACCGAGCCCGCCGCGACGACGGCGGTGGCGCGGGGCGAGTAGAAGGGGGCGGCGACCATCGGGGCGCCCGCGAACAGGGCTGCGGCGGTCAGGTCGGGCGGGGTCGTGGCGTCGAAGACGAAGCCGACGACGATGAGCAGTACGGGTAGCGCCCGTACCAGGCGCCTCTCGCCCTCTGCTTGCTGCCGCACCCGTCCAGCCTGCCCCGTCCGACCGCCGACGGCGACTCCGGAGCGCCCGTGCGGGTGCCGGGGCCGGCGGCGGGGCCCGCCACGATCGGCGACGGACCACAGGATGAGCCCGTCAATGGCGGCGGCAGCGATGCGGACCCGGGCGCCCCCGGCCGCAACTCCCCCTGGTATGGCGGTGGTTAGCCGCCTGGTCGGACCCGCACGGCAGCGCGGCCCAGTCACCGGCGCTCAGCCGGCACCCGCGCCCGGGATCGGCGTACGCCGGAGCCTGCGCACCCGCACCACCACCCCTGACGGGCCCGGCCTCCCCCACCCGGTCGCAACCGCTCAGCCCGACCACGACCGCACAGAGGGCGAGCGCGAGCAGCACGGCGATGCGCCGCACCCCCGCGCTTCTCCCCGGAACCACCGAACGCTCACTCATGGCGCACGCGAGGCTACTCCACGCATGCGCGCCAGGCGGCTCAGCCGTCCGAGAGGTGCCGCTCCGCGTACACCTTCAGGGCATCGCGCACGAATTCCGCCGTGCCCGCGCCGTGCTGGTCGTAGTTGACGCCGAAGCGGGGGTCGTCGACGTACATCTGGCCGAGGCCGCTGACGTACGACCCGGTGACGCTCGTGGTGGTCGACAGCCAGGCGACATGACGACGGGCGATGTCCTGCGCCGCTTCGCCGTCGGCGGGCAGCCCCGCCGCACGGACGCGCCCCCAGTCCCGGGCGATGCCCTCGTGCTCCTCCCGGAACTCCTTCTTCTGCCCCGCGCTGAGCGAGCGCCACCAGCGGTCGCCCTTCTCGTACGCGTCCCGGCCCCAGCGCCGGCTGACCTCCTCCTCGTACTGCGAGTGGTCGAAGCCGTCGAGCACTTCCCCGGCCATGAGCTCTTCCCCTCTCTCGGTCTTGCGCAGGGTGGTCCGCACGGAGGCGATCTGCCGCGCGATGCGGGTGCGCTCCTGTTCCAGGAGGCGCAGATGGGTCCGCAGGGCGACGGCGGGATCGCGTTCGCCCTCCAGCACCTCGCCGATCACGGGCAGCGAGAGCCCGAGCTCCCTCAGGAGCAGAATCCGCTGGAGGCGGAGCAGGGCGTCCTGGCCGTAGTAGCGGTAACCGTTGCTTCCGATCCGGCTCGGAACGAGCAGGCCGAGCTCCCCGTAGTGCCGAAGCGTGCGACTCGTCGTCCCGGCCGTCTTGGCGATCTCCTGGATCGACCACTCCTTGCCGTTCACATCGACCACGCTAGATCTTGACGTTGCGTCAAGGTCAAGGGCGGCTTCGCGGGCCGGGAACGTACCGGGGAACACGAAGAGGCCCGGCACTTGAAAGTGCCGGGCCTCTTCGTTCAGTAGCGGGGACAGGATTTGAACCTGCGACCTCTGGGTTATGAGCCCAGCGAGCTACCGAGCTGCTCCACCCCGCGTCGGTAAACACAACTGTACGCCATTCGGAGGGGTGCTCCGAACCATTTACGGCGCATGGCGCCCGGGGCGCCCCGGGGCCCGGTGACGCCGACGGATGCTGCCCGACCCTGCTGACCGCCCCGCTGGACGAGGGGCAGGCGGTGGAGCCGGCGAAGGTGTTCAAGGCGCTCGGCGACCCCGTGCGACTGCGGCTGCTGTCGATGATCGCCTCCCGGGACGGCGGCGAGGTGTGCGTCTGCGATCTCACCCCCGCCTTCGGCCTCTCGCAGCCGACGGTCTCCCACCACCTCAAGCTGCTGCGGCAGGCCGGGCTCATCGACTGCGAACGGCGCGGAACCTGGGTCTACTACTGGCTGCTGCCCGAGACCACCGACAAGCTCGCCGGCATCCTCACCCGCCCCGCGGCGCACGCCGGAACCACCCCATGAACACGAACGCCACGGTGGCGGGGCGCCTGCCGTTCCTCGACCGCTTCCTTGCGGTGCGGATTCGCACCAGACCCAACTGCCCCCGCGCATACGCCCGTTGGCCCTGTACGGGCTGCCGCACCAGCGTGGTGCTCTTCGGGTCTGCAAGGGGACGCCACCACCTCCCAGCCCCTGGACGTCGTACGGATCGCACCGCCGCTCCTGGTGTACGTCGCCCTCGCCGCCCCGCGCTTCTCGCCCGGCCCCGCTGCTCCGGCGGCCTCAGCGGCCGCCTTCCTCACCCATCTCACGGACGGCCGCGCCGAGGTCCGTTCCGCCGGGGCGCACGGCTCCCGCGCCGTAGCCCGCAGGCGTTCGTCAGGACCAGCCCGGGGACGGCGGAAGCGGCCAGGCCGGCGGGGTCGGCAGCGGGTGGTCCGCCGGTAGGCATGCGGCCGTGCTGCGGCCGGAGAGCCAGGCGAGGAGGTCGCGGCTCGGGCCCGTGGCGGTGGGGCCGGTCGGGGCAAGGGGCCAGGAGCGGCCGAGGTCGGTCGCCTCGATGCGGGCGACCGGGAAGTCGAGTGCCGCCAGGGCCGCGACGGTGCTGTCGAGGGCCCAGGCGACGTAGTCGGCGGGCCAGTCGGCGGTGGTGTAGCCGAGGCTCAGGTCGACGTGGTGGGTTTCGAGTTCGCGCCACGCCCGGTGGAGGGTGAACCAGGCGGGGTGCCGCCAGCCCGCGAGCGCGGTAACCAGGGTGGCCCATCGGCCGGTTGGCATCGCTGCGGCCTCCCCGAGCAATCGGTCCAGGCTGCCGCGTACGTCACCGACGAGTTCGGCGGCGTCGCGTCCGGCGCCCTCGCGCAGCGCGCGCTCCAGCGCGGGGCCGTCGGCGCGTGGTCCGGGCTCGCGGTCGGTACGGGCCAGGGTCAGCAGCCACCGGTAGACGTCGGCGCTGCGGGCGAGATGGGTGAGGACGTGCCCGCGACTCCACCCGGCCAGCGCGGACGGCTCGCGGGCCTGGCGGTCGGTCAGCCCGCCGAGGGTGTCGCCGAGCCGCGCGGCGGAGCCCCGGACGGCATCGAGAAGGCCGGCGAGGTCCGCCCGGCCAAGGTCGGTGGTGTCGGTCACGGGCCGGTACTTTACGGCCGGCCGCCGAACAGGCCGCCGATCGCGACGAATGCCCTCGGCGACGGCCCGCTCTCCGACATCGCGAAGGCCGAGCGGGACGGGCGTGGCGGCGTACGAGGCACGGCAGTTGCTCATGCCGCAGAGCCCGAACGACCGCTGTGCCGCCCCGATGGCCCCTCCGGCTGTGACAGCGAACGGCGTTGCCGGCACCGCCGCTCCCGCATCGCTCCCCGCATCAGGGCCCGAACGACGAAGCGCCCCGACCGGACAAGACCGGTCGGGGCGCTAAGCAGCAGGTCAGAGGGTGTAACCCCGTCCCCGCACGCGGTAGGCCATGTCGGACTCGAACCGACAACCAACGGATTAAAAGTCCGCTGCTCTGCCAATTGAGCTAATGGCCCTTGGCGAGTCACCCCCGAGCATAGCCGGACGGCGCCCGGCAGCCGATCGGGTATCGGCTGTCGGGCCCGTCGCGAAGCAATCCGCATCGGCCACCGCGCCCTCACGAGGGCATCCGGATCACCTCGCCACACCCCCCACGAGGCGCATCCGCATCACCCCGCCACACCCCCACGAGGGCCTACGCGCGAGGCGCCGCATCCCCCGTCCCCCGCAGGAACCAGTGCCGCGCCGACGCCAGCCACCAGGCCGTTGCGAAGCCCAGGACGGCGAGGACCGCGATCGGGGCGTAGTTGAAGTTCTCCCAGGTCATCGGGGAGAGCTGGGGCAGCATGAAGAGGACTGTGATGACCGCCACCCAGGCCACCGCGAGGATGCCGATCGGGCGCGACCACCGGCCCAGGTGCCAGGGGCCCCGGGTGAAGGAGTCCCCGTGGAACAGGCGCAGCAGCGTGGGGATCACGTACGCGATGTAGAGGCCGATCACCGCGATGGACGTCACGGCCGCGTACGCCGTCACGTTGATGAGGTACGGCAGGCCGAGGACGAGGGCCGCCCCCGCCGCCAGCCAGACCGCCGCGACGGGGGTGCGGGTGCGGGGGCTCACCGTGTGCCACAGGCGCGAGAAGGGGAGCGCGCCGTCGCGTGAAAAGGCGTAGATCATGCGGGAGTTGGCGGTCACCGAGGCCATTCCGCAGAAGAGCTGGGCCCCGATCACCACCAGCAGCAGAAGCTTGCCGCCGGTCGCTCCCAGCGAGTCCAGGAGGATCTGGGCGGGGGGTGCGCCGGTGTCGGAGTTCAGCTGGGTGTCGTACGCGCCGATCGCGTACGTGAAGCCGAGCAGCAGCACGAACCCCGCTATCCAGGACGTCCAGATGGAGCGGACGATGCCCTGCGGGCCCGCCGTCGAGGCGTCGTGGGTCTCCTCCGTCATGTGCGCGGAGGCGTCGTACCCCGTGAAGGTGTACTGCGCCATCAGCAGGCCGATCAACACGACGTACACGCTGTTCGTGAAGCCGGTCTCGTTCACGAAGCGGGTGAAGACGAACGACGTCGAGCGGTGGGTGTCGGGGACGAACGCCAGCGCCGCGACGATGGCCGCCACGCCGAGCACGTGCCACCACACGCTCACGCCGTTGAGGAACGCGACGATGCGCACCCCGAAGGTGTTCAGGAGGCCGTGCAGGAGCAGGATCGCCGCGAAGAGGAGGATCGTGCGGGCCGGGGTGACCCCGAAGCCGAACTGGAGGTTCAGGTACGCCCCGAGGAACGACGCCGCGCCGAAGTCGACGCCCGCGGTCACCGCGATCTGGCCGAGCACGTTGAACCAGCCCGTGAACCACGCCCAGGCCGCGGCGCTGCGCGGCGGCGCCAGGCGGTGGGCCCAGAAGTAGAGGCCCGCCGAGGTGGGGTAGGCCGAGCAGATCTCGGCCATCGCGAGGCCGACGACCAGCGTCATCAGACCCACCGCGACCCAGCCCCAGGTGATGAGGGCCGGGCCGCCGGTCTTCATGCCGTACCCGTACATCGTCAGGCAGCCGGAGAGCACCGAGATGATCGTGAACGAGACGGCGTAGTTGGAGAAGGCCGACATGCGGCGGGCGAGGACCTGCTTGTAGCCCAGCTGCGCCAGGCGTTCCTCGTCGGTCGGTACGCCGGCGGTTCCTTGCTTCCCTGGGGAGGTGGAGCTGGCGTCGTTTGTCATGCCCCCAGCGATTCCCTCGCCGGGGGGACGGCATGCGCCCTCGGGTGGCCGGAATCGGGTGGATCACATACGAACAGGGCCCGTACGACACCAACCAGGTGTCGTACGGGCCCTGTTGAGACTCTGAGCCGTCAGGCGACGGCGTCAGTCACGTCAGCCGTTGCGCTTCCAGCGGGGCTTGTCGTCGCGGCGGCCGAAGGAGCCGGTGTTCGTACCGGTGTTGGAACCGGAACCGCGGTGGTCGTCACGGCGGCCGTACGGACGGTCGTGGCCGCCGGCGCGGAAGCCACCACCCGCGGGGCGGTCGTCACGGCGGTCGCGGTTGAACGGGCGGTCGCTGCCGCCGCGGTTGAAGCCGCCCGAGGGACGGTCGTCACGACGGTCGCGGTTGAAGCCGCGGTCGCCGCCACGGTCGTCGCGGTTGAAGCCGCCCGACGGGCGGTCGTCACGGCGGAAACCGCCACGGTCGCCACCGCGGTCGTCGCGGTTGAAGCCACCCGAGGGGCGGTCGTCGCGACGGAAACCGCCGGAAGGACGGTCATCGCGGCGCTGGAAACCACCCGACGGACGGTCGTCACGACGGAAGCCGCCGGAAGGACGCTCGTCACGGCGCTGGAAACCACCCGACGGACGGTCGTCACGACGGAAGCCGCCCGAGGGACGGTCGTCGCGGCGCTGGAAACCACCGCGGTCGTCACGACGGTCGCGGTTGAAGCCGCCACGGTCGCCACGGTCGTCACGTCGGTTGTCGCGGCGGTCGAAGTTGCCCCGGTCGTCGCGGCGCTGGAAGCCACCGCGGTCGTCGCGGGACTCGCGGGCCTCCGGCTGGGCCGGAACGGCGGCGGCAGCAGCCGCGACCTCGGCCTCGGCCTCGGCGGCGACCTCGGCGACCGCGACCTCCGGGTCCTCGCCGCGCTCGCGGGCGGCACGCGCCACCAGGCGGTCGGCCTCCTCGCGGAGCTCGCCGGCCCGGCGCGTCAGGCGCTCCAGCTGCTGGGTGAGCTCGGCGACCTCGCGCTCGGCCTGCTTGGCCGAGTTGTTCGCCGAGTCGGCCTGGACCTCGGTCAGCGAACGGGCGCCGGTGATCTCGGCGACCTCGGGGTCGAAGGCGCCGGCGCTCTGGATGATGTGGCGCGAGGCGTCGACGCCCGCGTCCTCCATCAGCCGGAAGATCTGGCGGCGCTGGTGCGGCAGGGACAGCGACACGACGACGCCGGACTTGCCGGCTCGGGCGGTACGGCCCGAACGGTGCAGGTAGTCCTTGTGGTCGCCGGCCGGGTCCACGTTGAGGACCAGGTCGATGCCGTCGACGTGGATGCCGCGCGCGGCGACGTCGGTCGCGACGAGCGCGTTGACGTAGCCCTTCTTGAAGTCATCCAGGACTCGGGTACGCGCGCCCTGGGTCATGCCGCCGTGCAGCGCGTCGGCCTTGACGCCCGACTCGCACAGCTGCTCGGCGATGCGGTCCGCGCCCAGCTGGGTGCGGACGAAGATGATCGTGCGGCCCTTGCGGGCGGCGATCGCGGCCGTGACCGGCGCCTTGTCCTTCGGCTTCACGACGAGGACGTGGTGGGTCATGGTCGAGACGTTGCCCTGCGCGCTGTCGACCTCGTGCGTGACCGGGTTCGTCAGGTAGCGCTTGACCAGGGTGCTGATCTCGTTCTCCATGGTGGCGGAGAAGAGCATGCGCTGGCCGCCGCCGGGGATCTGGTCGAGCAGCTCGGTGACCTCGGGCAGGAAGCCCAGGTCGGACATCTGGTCGGCCTCGTCGAGGACGGCGACCTGGACGGCGCCGAGCGAGCAGGCGCCGCGGTTGATGAGGTCGCGCAGTCGGCCCGGGGTGGCGACGAGGACGTCGACACCGCGCTCCAGGGCGTAGATCTGGTTGCTCATCGAGGTACCGCCGCAGACGACCTTCATCTTCAGGCCGAGTACGTCGCCGTACGGCTGAAGCGCGTCCGCGACCTGCATCGCGAGCTCACGCGTCGGCGTGAGGATGATCGCGCGGGGCTTCTTCTTCTCGGTGTGCCCGCCGGCCAGCGCGGCCAGGGTCGGCAGACCGAAGGAGAGGGTCTTGCCGGAGCCGGTGCGGCCACGGCCGAGGATGTCCTTGCCGGCCAGGGCGTCCGGGATGGTCGCGGCCTGGATCGGGAAGGGGGTGGTCACCCCGTTCTGGGCGAGCTTGCGCACGACGCCCTCGGGCAGACCGAGGTCCGCGAAGGTGACGGTGGGCTCGGTGTTCTCGTCCGCCTCGATCTCGACGACCTCGATGACGTCGGAGGCCGCTACGGCCTCGACGACGTCGTTCTCAAGGGCGATGTTCTCGTTCTCGGGCAGGACGGAGTGATCAGTGCTGGAAATGGACATGCGAAATGCGAAACCTTCCGGAGTCTCGGCACGCGCCCGTCAACTCCGTGATTCGCAATTCGACCGCCTCGATGCGGTCAGCCACGGCTAGGGAGAGTACGCGCCACACGGCGCTCTTCTGTGTCGGCGCCGGGCAATGGGATCAAACGATCTACTACCATACGCACCCTCACCCCCCTAAGGCAAACCGAGTCCCCCTAAACCGGTCCCACCTGCGGCGATGCGGTCGGCTCCTTCTCCACTGCGGCCCCGCTGCGGCGCAGCGCGCTGTTGTGGGTGTCGGCTCCCGGGGTCGTGGACGGCGAGGGGTCCGGGGTCGGCAAGGGGTCCGGGGTCGGCGAGGAGGACGGCGGGGTCGGCGCCGGCCGGCTGGGCGAGGCCGGCGGCCGCGAGGGGCCGCCCTGCGAGGGCCTGGCCGGACCGGGTCCGCCCTGCTTCGGCGGGGCAGCCACCGGGGGCGCGGCCGGGCCCGGCGCAGCGGCCGAGCCGCTGGGGCTGGGCGTTCCGGACGCCTCCGCGGGCTCCTTCGGGTCGTGCCTGCCGGTACGGCCCCGGCCCGCCTCGGGTGCCCCCTTGCCGCCGCCGGACCTGGCCCCCTCGCCGTGGTGCCCGGCCGTCGCCGAGGGCTTCGGCCGGGCGTCGTCGCTCACGCTCATGCAGCCCGCCGACGCCGTGAGCACCAGAACGGTCACGGCCAGCTCGGCCAGGCGGACAGGGGTGGTCAACTGGCGCACGGGGGGCACCTCCGGGACAGGGGGGAGCAGCGGGGTCGTACTTCCCAACTCCCGCGCCCCCACCGGGGACACGCCCGGCCCGCACCGGCTTGCCCCCGACATTCGTCCGAGCCACGTCAAAAACCCCGGCCGCGAGCCTTGGCGGGGCCGACCGGCCTCACCCCGTTCCTGGCCTCACCCGCCCCGGCCTCACCCGTACCCGAGCGCGTGCAGCCGTTCGTCGTCGATGCCGAAGTGGTGGGCGATTTCATGAACCACCGTCACTTCCGTCTCGGCGACCACTTCCTCGCGGGTTTCGCACATCCGCAGCGTCGGGCCCCGGTAGATGGTGATCCGGTCGGGGAGCACGCCGGCGTACCACTCGCCGCGGTCGGTGAGCGGGGTCCCCTCGTAGAGGCCGAGCAGGTCGGGGGCGTCCGCGGCGGGCTCGTCCTCGACGAACACCGCGACGTTGTCCATGAGCCGCGTCAGCTCCGGCGGGATCCGGTCCAGCGCCTCGCCGACCAGTTCCTCGAACTCCTCGCGCGTCATCTCCAGCACCCCGCCATTGTCGGCCACACACCGGCATACGGGCGCGTCCGCGGGGCACCCGGCTGAAGGGGAACCAGCCTTGAGCGGCCCGTGATCTATTCGGTTTGGCCGTCCGCCCAGCGCCGTGTAAAGTCTTGACCTGCCCAAGGGCAACGGTCAGGGCTTGACCGTCCCGAGACCACACGGTCGAAGGAAAAGCCGAACCCTCCGGGGGAAAGCGGAGTCACATGCTTCTCACGTCCTCGGGGCTCGCACTCCGGGAACTAAGAAGCAAGGCAGTACTGGTCAGTTAGCCCTCATCGTCTAGTGGCCCAGGACGCCGCCCTTTCAAGGCGGTAGCACGGGTTCGAATCCCGTTGGGGGCACGCAACATCGTGTGAGACACTGTTTCACACAACAGCTTGGTCCTGTGGAGCAGTTTGGAGTGCTCGCCACCCTGTCAAGGTGGAGGCCGCGGGTTCAAATCCCGTCAGGACCGCTGGTGTTTCACGTGAAACACCGTGGCTGGGTAGCTCAGTTGGTACGAGCGATCGCCTGAAAAGCGATAGGTCGCCGGTTCGACCCCGGCCCCAGCCACCACCCGAAAGCCCCGACCGATCCGGTCGGGGCTTTCGCCGTACCCGGGCGGGGCCCGCCCCCCCCTGGGCGGGCCCCCTCACATCAGGTTTCCTCCGACACGCGGGTTCGGCCTCGCCAGCCCCGTACGCCCAGGACCAGTGCGGCCAGCGCAACCAGGCCCACCAGCAGGGCCCAGTCCGGGACCGCGTCCGCGATGCCCTTGGTCCACTCCTCCACCGCGTACGAGTCGTCGACATTCAGCAGGCCGGGCAGGGCCGTCGCGCCGTCGTACGCGAGGAACAGCGCGCCCAGGGCGATGAAGAACAGGCCCGACAGCAGTGACGTGGTGTGGAGTTCGAAGCGGCCCAGCTTCACAGCCCTGCCGCGCAGCCACTTGCGGCCGCCCAGTTCGAAGCGTTCCCAGAGCACGGCCAGCAGGAAGAGCGGGACCGCCATGCCCAGCGCGTACACCGCGAGCAGCAGGCCGCCGTAGACCGGGCTGCCGCTCACCGCCGCGACGGTCAGGACGCTGCCCAGGATCGGCCCCGCGCAGAAGCCCGCGAGACCGTAGACCGCGCCCAGCGCGTACACGGACAGGGCCGTCGTGGGGCGGATCTTCCCCGACAGCTCCGTCATGCGGCGGCTCGCGAAGCCCATGCCGACTATCTGGGCGAGACCCAGCGCGATGATCAGCCAGCCGCCGATCAGGACCAGCTGGTCCCGGTGGCCGTAGAGGAGCCGCCCGGCGTACGAGCCCGCCGCGCCCAGCGGGACGAGGGTGGTCGCCAGGCCCGCGTAGAAGATGCCGGTGCGGGCGAGCAGCTTGGTGCGGCTGGAGATCGAGTACGCGAAGAACGCGGGCAGGAGCAGTGCGCTGCACGGGCTCAGGAGCGCGAGGAGACCGCCGAGGAACGCGGCCAAGTAGCCGATGTCCGGGGTCACTTCTTCGCCGCCGCCTTCGCCGCGGCGTCGATGGCCTGCGCGAACGCGTCCATCGGCTGGGCGCCCGCCATCGGACGGCCGTTGATCAGGAAGGAGGGGGTCGAGCTCGCGCCCAGGCCGTACGCCTCGTCCTGGTCCTTCTTCACGGCCGCCTTGGCCGCGTCGCTGTCGAGGTCCGCCGCGAAGCGGGCCTCGTCCGGCACGCCCGCTTCCTTGGCGAGCTCCTTGAGGCGGTCCGCGCCGAACCCCTTCTCCTTCGAGCCCTCCGCGTACGCCGCCGCGTGGAACTGCCAGAACTTCCCCTGCTGCCCGGCCGCCCAGGCCCCGCGCGCCGCCGCCTCCGACTCGGCGCCGAAGATCGGGAAGTTGCGCCACTCGATGCGCAGGGTGCCGTTGTCGACGTACTTCTTCACCAACTGCGACTCGGTGTCGCGGGCGAACTTCCCGCAGTACGAGCACTTGAAGTCGGCGTACTCGATCATCACGACGGGCGCGTCCGCGCGGCCCTGGGCCAGCGGGTCCTTGGCGTCGCGGCGGGCCAGCTTCTCCAGCTCGGGGTGGGTGCCGGCGGACGCGTCGGCGGAGGAGGCGGTGTCGTTGACCGTGGGCTTGGGGTCCGGGGAGGTCGCCTGGTACGAGGCGATCCCGAGGACGGCGGCCACGGCCACCACTGCCGCCCCGATCAGAAACGGCTTCCTGGACTTGGCGGGCGACGGCGTGCCGGGCTTACGGGACTGCGCAGTCTTCGCGCCCTGCGTGGACTTGGCGGTCTGCGTGTTCTTCGTGGACTTCGTGTTCTTGGGCATGCGGGAACTCCGGTGCGTACGAAAGGCGCGTACGAGAAGGACGCGTACGGGGAAGGGACGGGCGGTCGCCGGGTGGCGGGCCGGCCGTCTAGACCCGGAGCACCGAGAGTTCGACGGGGGAGAGTGCGGCGAGTGTGGGCCCGCGCACCGGCGGGTTGCGGTGTGCCGCGTAGAGCCCGCACAGGGCGGCGGGCGCGATGCGGTCCTCCAGGACCGGTGCCTGGTCGTGGGCGGTGCGGGCGCGGACCGGCGCGGCCGGCTCGGAACCCTGGTTCTGGCCGCTCTTCTTGCAGCCGGGCGTGGCCGGCCCGTCCGTGAACGCGGGCGCCGACGCCTTCTGCGCCGCCGCTCCCCCGGGCGCGGCCGTCGAGACCGGCCCGCACAGCGCCATCGCGAACACCCCGAGCACCATCAGCAGCACCGCGGTGAGGCGGCGGCGCGGGGCACGGGAGCGGGGCATGCCCGAAATGGTACGGGGTGTTCACCGAGGGACACCGAAATGCGTTCGCCACTCGTCCGCGGCGGGTGAGATCCTGAATCAGGTATGTCTACTTCCTTCGCCGATCTCCAGACGCTGCTCGACGGGGCGTCGCTGCGCGACGCCCACCGGCTCGGCCGCCGTCTCGAAGGCGCCCGCCGCATCCGTAAGCCCGAGGCCCGCCAGGCCGTGCTCGACGAGATCGCCGCCGAGGCCCAGAAGTCCGCCGAGCGCATCGCCCGGCGGTCCGCCCGCATGCCCGAGGTCACGTACCCCGAGCAGCTCCCGGTCAGCCAGAAGAAGGACGACATCCTTCAGGCGATACGCGACCACCAGGTCGTGATCGTCGCGGGCGAGACCGGCTCCGGCAAGACCACCCAGATCCCCAAGATCTGCATGGAGCTGGGCCGCGGGGTGCGCGGGATGATCGGGCACACCCAGCCCCGCCGGATCGCGGCCCGCACGGTCGCGGACCGGATCGCCGAGGAGCTGAAGACCCCGCTCGGCGAGGCGGTCGGCTGGAAGGTCCGCTTCACCGACCAGGTCGACCAGAACGCGACCTTCGTGAAGCTGATGACGGACGGCATCCTGCTCGCCGAGATCCAGACGGACCGCGAGCTGCGCGCCTACGACACGATCATCATCGACGAGGCCCACGAGCGGTCCCTCAACATCGACTTCCTGCTGGGCTATCTGGCCCAGCTGCTGCCCAAGCGCCCCGACCTCAAGGTCGTCATCACCTCGGCGACCATCGACCCGGAGCGCTTCTCCCGCCACTTCGGCGACGCGCCGATCGTGGAGGTCAGCGGGCGTACGTATCCCGTCGAGGTGCGCTACCGCCCCCTCCTCGAAGAGGACAGCGAGGACTCGGACCGCGACCAGATCACCGCGATCTGCGACGCCGTGGACGAGCTCCAGTCCGAGGGCCCCGGCGACGTCCTGGTCTTCCTCTCCGGCGAGCGCGAGATCCGCGACACGGCGGACGCGCTGATCAAGAAGAACCTCAGGTCGACGGAGGTGCTCCCGCTCTACGCACGTCTGAGCCACGCCGAGCAGCACCGCGTCTTTCAGCAGCACGCCGGCCGCCGGATCGTGCTCGCCACGAACGTCGCCGAGACCTCCCTCACCGTCCCGGGCATCAAGTACGTCATCGACCCCGGCACCGCCCGCATCTCGCGCTACAGCCACCGCACCAAGGTGCAGCGCCTGCCGATCGAGCCGGTCAGCCAGGCCAGCGCCAACCAGCGCAAGGGCCGCTGCGGCCGTACGTCCGACGGCATCTGCATCCGCCTGTACAGCGAGGACGACTTCCTCACCCGGCCGGAGTTCACCGACGCGGAGATCCTCCGGACGAACCTGGCCTCCGTCATCCTCCAGATGACCGCGGCCGGCCTCGGCGACATCGAGAAGTTCCCCTTCATCGACCCGCCGGACCACCGCAACATCCGCGACGGCGTCCAACTCCTCCAGGAACTGGGGGCGTTGGACCCCACGGAGAAGGATCCGAAGAAGCGGCTCACCCAGCAGGGGCGGAAGCTGAGCCAGCTGCCCGTCGACCCGCGCCTTGCCCGGATGGTCCTGGAGGCCGACCGCAACGGCTGCGTACGCGAGGTCATGGTGATCGCGGCCGCGCTCTCCATCCAGGACCCGCGCGAGCGGCCGAGCGAGAAGCAGGCGCAGGCCGACCAGCAGCACGCCCGCTTCAAGGACGAGACCAGCGACTTCCTCGCCTTCCTCAACCTGTGGCGGTACGTCCGCGAGCAGCAGAAGGAGCGCGGCTCGTCCTCGTTCCGCCGCATGTGCAAGCAGGAGTACCTGAACTTCCTGCGCATCCGCGAGTGGCAGGACATCTACTCCCAGCTGCGTACGGTCGCCAAGACCATGGGCATCCACCTCAATGAGGAGGACGCCCCCGAGCAGTCCGTCCACACCTCGCTGCTCGCCGGTCTGCTCTCGCACATCGGGCTCAAGAACGCAGGGGGGGAGGGCGGGAAGGAAACAGCCAAGAACGAGTATCTGGGCGCCCGCAGCGCCAAGTTCGCGATCTTCCCGGGCTCGGCGCTCTTCAAGAAGCAGCCCAAGCTCGTGATGTCGGCGGAGCTGGTGGAGACCTCCCGGCTGTGGGCCCGGGTGAACGCGAAGATCGAGCCCGAGTGGATCGAGCCGCTCGCCCAGCACCTGGTCAAGCGCACCTACAGCGAGCCGCACTGGGAGAAGGACCAGGCCGCGGTGATGGCGTACGAGCGCGTGACGCTGTACGGCGTGCCGATCGTGGCGAACCGCAAGGTGAACTACGGCCGCATCGACCCCGAGGCGTCCCGCGAGCTGTTCATCCGCAACGCCCTGGTGGAGGGCGACTGGCGCACGCACCACAAGTTCTTCTCGGACAACCGCAAACTCCTCACCGAGGTCGAGGAGTTGGAGCACCGCGCCCGCCGCCGCGACATCCTGGTGGACGACGAGACTCTGTACGACTTCTACGACCAGCGGGTGCCCGAACACGTCGTGTCCGGCGCGCACTTCGACTCCTGGTGGAAGCACAAGAGGCGCGACGAGCCCGAACTCCTCGATTTCGAGCGCGAGATGCTCATCAACGAGAAGGCCGGGGCCGTCACCAAGGACGACTATCCGGACTCCTGGCGCCAGGGTCCGCTGAAGTTCCGGGTGACCTACCAGTTCGAGCCGGGCGCGGACGCGGACGGCGTGACCGTGCACGTACCGCTCCAGGTCCTGAACCAGGTCACCGACGAGGGCTTCGACTGGCAGATCCCCGGTCTGCGCGAGGAGGTCGTCACGGAGCTGATCCGCTCGCTGCCGAAGCCGATCCGCCGCCATTACGTACCGGCGCCCAACTACGCCTCGAAGTTCCTGGAGCGGGCCGTGCCCCTCCAGGAGCCGCTCCCGGTCACCCTCGCCCGCGAACTCCAGCGCATGGTGGGCGTCCCGGTCATGGCCGACGACTTCGACCTGAGCCGCGTGCCAGACCATCTGAAGATCACCTTCCGGATCGTCGACGAGCGGCGCAGGAAGCTCGCCGAGGACAAGGACCTGGAGGCGCTCAAGCTCCAGCTGCGCCCGAAGGCCCGTCAGGCCCTCTCCCAGGCCGCCGCGGCGACCGCGGGTCCCTCGGGCGAGTCCATCGAGCGCTCGGGCCTCACGGACTGGACGATCGGCACCCTGACCAAGGTCTTCGAGACCCGAAGGGCCGGCCAGCCGGTGAAGGCCTTCCCGGCGCTCGTGGACGCGGGCGAGACCGTCTCCGTACGGCTCTTCGACACCGAGGCCGAGCAGCAGCAGGCGATGTGGCGCGGCACCCGGAAGCTGATCCTGCTCGGCATCCCGGTGAACCCGGCCAAGTTCGCCTCGGACAAGCTCACCAACCAGCAGAAGCTCGCCCTGTCCCGCAATCCGCACGGCTCGATCCAGGCGCTCTTCGACGACTGCGCGATGGCGGCCGCGGACCAGCTGATCGCGGACCACGGGGGCCCGGCCTGGGACGCGGAATCGTTCCGCAAGCTGTACGACAGGGTCCGCGCGGACCTCGTGGACACGACGGTGCGCACCGTCGGCCAGGTCCAGCAGATCCTGGCCGCCTGGCAGGCCTGTGAGCGCCGCCTGAAGGCCACCAGCAGCCTGACCCTGGTCGGCAACGTCGCGGACGTACGCGACCAGCTGGCGGTCCTCGTGCCGCCCGGCTTCGTCACGAAGACGGGGCTGCGCCGCCTGCCCGACCTGATGCGCTACCTGGTCGCGGTGGACCGCCGGCTCCAGCAGATGCCGACGGCCGTCCAGCGCGACACCACGCGCATGGCGAAGGTCCACGAGATGCAGGACGAGTACGCGTGGCTGCTGGAGCAGTTGCCGCAGGGCCGGCCGGTGCCGCAGCAGGTCCTGGACATCCGCTGGATGATCGAGGAGCTGCGGGTGAGCTACTTCGCGCACGCGCTGGGCACCGCGTTCCCGGTCTCCGACAAGCGCATCGTGAAGGCGATCGACGCGGCAGCCCCGTAGCGCGGGCATCGCTGTGAGTGAGTTCGACCTGACCTGCTGATCTGCTGTACAGTCTCATTCGCAGCCAAGCACCAACGGGCTGCGAAACAAGGTCCTGTGGAGCAGTTTGGAGTGCTCGCCACCCTGTCAAGGTGGAGGCCGCGGGTTCAAATCCCGTCAGGACCGCAGTAGTTCGAAACCCCGTATCCGTCGTCGGATGCGGGGTTTCGGCGTTTTCGGTGGGCTGCGTCTTGACGGGGGCACCTGCCGCCGGTACCCCTGCAAGGAGGGGAAGGCGGAGCCCTCCCCGGGAGGTGGCGCATGACCGGGTCGTCGAGGCACGAGACACGGGCGCTGCTGCGCGCCCACCTGGCGGCCGCTTCGGGCTATCGCCACCTCACCCGCCACTGCCAGGTCTGCCACCGGCTCCTGCGGCTCGCCATGGACCCGGCCGAGCCCGCGCACCCCGAGGACGAAAGACCCTCCAAGCGGTGACCATTGGCGGGCCGGTGACCGCCCCGGCGGTGGGAGGCTCTAATGGCATGGGCCTTGACGGTGTGACGGGAGTCACGGAATGAGTTTCCGGAACAGGTGAACTTACACACCTCATACAACGCTCCCATTTAATATGTGCAATTGCACCACCTCGAACGGCGGGCGCCACGAGCCGGCGGAATTACCCCCTCCGCAGTGACCGCCGGATGGCCGTCACACGGGCCGGGGAGCTGCCGGACGTGCCGGACAAGCCCGGACATAAAAAGATCGCGCTGGACCCGGCGGAGTCCAGCGCGATCGATGACGCGGCCCGTTGGGGCGGGCATGCGTCATGTGGAGCTATAGGCGGGCCTGGCCGGGGTGGGGGCCCCGGTACGCCCGGATTATTGGGGTGTTGTTCAGGCCTCGCTGCGCTGCTGCGGAATACCCGCCAGCAGTGCGCGGACCTCTGCCTCGCGGTACCGGCGATGCCCACCCAGCGTGCGGATGGACGTGAGCTTGCCAGCCTTGGCCCAGCGGGTCACCGTCTTCGGGTCCACGCGGAACATCGTGGCGACCTCAGCCGGGGTCAGCAGCGGCTCGGCATCAGGGGTGCGAGCGGTCATGAGCGGCCTCCTCGGGAGAACCGAACCTTCTCGGTTCTTTCCTCTAAATTCTGCACCTTGACCCGCGTTGCCCGAAATGGCGGACGCGAGCCGAGTCGGTTATAGGACGAACGGCTTGTCCTCGGCACTACAACTACACCATCCGTCCAGCCACGTCGGCCAAACCGATGGAATTGCCCTCCCAGGTGTTCATCAGCGACGGAAGCCGATGGACCATGCCATAGCGGACAGTCACGCCACAGTGACGATCAGTCACAGAGCGATCAGGAGTCGTCAGACCCCCCATAGCGAGCAATACCGAGCATTCCACCACCAGTTGGGCGGAAAGGGATCCTCCCCAGACCCCTTGTCCTATTTTGGCACGAGGGTGGGGTCTGGGCGCAAGGGTGAGATAAGTGCGTTCCGTCACGCTTGGGGCAAAGGCCCGTATCAGGACCTACGTCCCGAGGCAACCACACGAAGGGCCCTCAGAAAGCGGCCCGGGGCCTCAGTTGGCCATCCGGCGCTCCTTGACGGCCCGCCAGCGCTCCGTGAAGCGGCGGTACGCCTCCTCCGCGCCCTCCTCGTCGCCGGCCCGCAGCGCGGCGACCCCCTCCGCGACATCGGCCGCCGAGCGGTCCGCCTCCAGACTCGCCGCAGGAAGAGCGTGCACCAGACCGCCGTAGTCCAGCTCGACCATCGAGCGCGGATGGAATTCCTCCAGCCACCGCCCGACATCCACCAGGCCCTCGGTCAGCGGCCCCTCGTCGATGTGGTCCCGCACCGCCTTGAGCGCCCTGGCCAGGCGCCGGCGGGCCTGGACCATCGGGGTGCGGTAGCGCAGCAAGGGCGCCGCCGCACCCTTACCTCGGGCATACTCGCGCTCTTCGTCCGAAAAGACCGTGAACCAGCTCACAGGAACGTGCCAAACACTGGTCAAGATCCACGGCCGGGCGTCCGGGTTCTTCTCCCGCCAGCGCTCGTAGTCGGTCGCGGCCTGGCGGCGCACCACCTCGGGCAGCAGCGCGTCGAGCACCGGCGCCGGGAACTGGCCCTCCAGGCCCTCCAGCGCCTGCCAGCCGCGCAGCCGGGTCCGCCACGGGCAGACGCACACCACCCCGTCGATCTCCGCCACGAACGCGTCCGCGCTCTCGTGCACCGGCACCGGGACGGGCGGCGTCGGCACCAAGTCGGCCAGCGCGCGCCGGAGTTCGTCCTGGGCGGTCGGGGTGCGCCCGCGCTCGGCATAGCGCAGCCAGTGGCCGCGTTCCGGTTCGGGAAAGGCGGCCAGCGGCTCGTACACCCGCAGGTAGGACGCGTACGGAACGATCACCGAGGACACCAGCGCCATGCTCCGCATCGTCCCACGGGTCTGCTCTCGTGCGCGCCCGCGGGGGTGATCCTCAGCACTGCGCCTGATCTACGGCCGCGTAGGACTTAATCTGCTCCACAACCAGGCCCGCCCCACCCGCAGGCGGGCCGTCAACCGCCGCTTCGTACTTGGGAGTCACCACCGTGACCGATGTGACCGGCGCCGATGACGTACTGCACACCCTGTTCCGCTCCGACCAGGGCGGCCACGAACAGGTCGTGCTGTGCCAGGACCGAGCCAGTGGGCTCAAGGCAGTCATCGCGATCCACTCCACCGCCCTGGGCCCGGCCCTGGGCGGGACGCGCTTCTACCCGTACGCGACCGAGGCGGAGGCCGTCGCCGACGCCCTCAACCTGTCGCGGGGCATGTCGTACAAGAACGCCATGGCCGGGCTCGACCACGGTGGCGGCAAGGCCGTCATCATCGGCGACCCCGATGCCTTCGAGGGCCCTCGAAGGACAGAACTCCTGCTGGCCTACGGCCGGTTCGTGGCCTCCCTCGGCGGGCGTTACGTGACGGCCTGCGACGTCGGCACCTATGTCGCCGACATGGACGTCGTGGCGCGCACCTGCCAGTGGACCACCGGCCGCTCCCCCGAGAACGGCGGCGCGGGCGACTCGTCGGTGCTGACCGCCTTCGGCGTCTTCCAGGGCATGCGCGCCTGTGCCCAGCACCTGTGGGGCGACCCGACGCTGCGCGGCCGCAAGGTGGGCGTGGCGGGTGTCGGCAAGGTCGGCCGCCACCTGGTCGAGCACCTGCTCGCGGACGGCGCCGAGGTCGTGATCACGGACGTGCGCGAGGAGTCGGTACGCGCCATCACCGCCCAGCACCCCGAGGTCGCCACCGCCGCCTCCACGGACGCCCTGATCCGCACCGAGGGGCTCGACATCTACGCCCCGTGCGCGCTCGGCGGCGCCCTGAACGACGACAGCGTGCCGGTGCTCACCGCGAAGGTGGTGTGCGGCGCGGCCAACAACCAGCTCGCGCACCCGGGCGTCGAGAAGGACCTCGCGGACCGCTCGATCCTGTACGCGCCCGACTACGTGGTGAACGCCGGTGGCGTGATCCAGGTCGCCGACGAGCTCCACGGCTTCGACTTCGATCGCTGCAAGGCCAAGGCGGCGAAGATCTTCGACACCACGCTCGCCATATTCGCGCGTGCGAAGGAAGACGGCATTCCGCCGGCTGCCGCGGCCGACCGGATCGCCGAACAGCGGATGGCGGAGGCACGTCAACACTGAGCCTTTGAAGGGCCCGCCGACCGGGCTGAGAGACATGACTCACGCCGGTCGGCGGGTCGGGCGCCAAGAAGAGGTTAAAATCGCGGTTGACCAGCGAGGACAGGGCTCTTTGTTGGTTCTGCCAAGTGGCGCGTCATGCGGGCGGCGTACCGTATGGCCGCGGAAGCAGGTACCGTTGAAGCCCTACGGACACGGTCTCTCCACGGAGAGTCCGTTCCGGATCATGAACGCGTGTCAAGACTCTGGGGCCGTCGAGCCCCGTCACCGAGGGGGTCGAGCCATGGGGCGCGGCCGGGCAAAGGCCAAGCAGACGAAGGTCGCCCGCCAGCTGAAGTACAGCAGCGGCGGGACTGACCTGTCGCGTCTGGCCAACGAGCTGGGCGCATCTACTCCGAACCCGACAGTGAGCCAACCGCCGAACGCGGAGCCACTGGAGGACGAGGAGGACGACCCGTACGCCCGCTATGCGGACCTGTACGGGAATGACGACGATGACGAGGACGAAGAGTCCGGTCCGTCGTCGCAGCGCCGCGGCGCTTGACTACGCTGATCCCGTTTCCGCAGCAGCCTTCGTTTCTGCTGCTCTGAACACACCGACCCGGTCCGGGGCTCTGGCCCCGGACCGGGTCTAGTGCTGCCTGCGAGGGCTTACTTGGCGGCGCTTTTAATGTGAATACGTACCGGTGAGCTCGGCGCCGTCGCGGCGGTCACCCCGGTCCAGGATTTCGCCCGCGACCCAGGCGTCCACGCCGCGGTCCGCGAGGGTCTGGAGCGCGACGTCGACCGAGGTCTCGGGGACGATCGCCATCATGCCGACGCCCATGTTGAGCGTCTTCTCCAGTTCGAGCCGCTCGACATTGCCGGCCGTGCCGACGAGGTCGAAGACCGCGCCCGGCGTCCACGTCGAGCGGTCGACGGTGGCGTGCAGGTGGTCCGGGATGACCCGGGCCAGGTTGTTGGCGAGGCCGCCGCCGGTGATGTGGCTGAATCCGTGCACCTCGGTGGTGCGGGTCAGGGCCAGGCAGTCCAGCGAGTAGATCTTGGTGGGCTCCAGGAGCTCCTCGCCGAGCGTGCGGCCGAACTCCTCGACGTGCTGCTCCAAGGTCATCCCGGCCCGGTCGAACACCACATGACGGACGAGTGAGTACCCGTTCGAGTGAAGACCGGAGGACGCCATGGCGATGACCGCGTCACCCTCGCGAATGCGGTCCGCGCCGAGCAGCTGGTCGTACTCGACCACGCCCGTGCCGGCGCCGGCGACGTCGAAGTCGTCGGGGCCGAGCAGCCCCGGGTGCTCGGCGGTCTCGCCGCCGACCAGCGCGCAGCCCGCCAGGACACAGCCCTCGGCGATGCCCTTCACGATGGCCGCGACCCGCTCGGGGTGGACCTTGCCGACGCAGATGTAGTCGGTCATGAACAGCGGCTCGGCGCCGCACACGACCAGGTCGTCCACGACCATGCCGACGAGGTCGTGGCCGATGGTGTCGTACACGCCCATCCTGCGGGCGAGGTCGACCTTCGTGCCGACGCCGTCGGTGGCGGAGGCGAGCAGCGGGCGCTCGTAGCGCTTGAGGGCCGAGGCGTCGAAGAGTCCGGCGAACCCGCCGAGGCCGCCGAGGACCTCGGGGCGCTTCGTCTTCTTCACCCACTCCTTCATCAGCTCGACGGCGCGGTCGCCCGCGTCGATGTCGACGCCCGCCGCTGCGTAGCTGGCACCAGTAGTCTCAGATGACATGGCTCTGGAGAACTTTCGTGTCGTACTGCAGGGTCTTACGGGCGGCGCAGGGCGTCGGCGGCCGCGGTCGCGGCGGGGCCGGAGGCCAGCTCGGACTCCAGGAGCTGCTTGCCGAGCAGCTCGGGGTCGGGGAGCTCCATCGGGTACACGCCGTCGAAGCAGGCCCGGCAGAGGTCGTCCTTGGGGATCGTCGTCGCTTCGATCATCGCGTCGGTCGAGATGTACGAGAGCGAGTCGGCGCCCAGGGACGTGCCGATCTCCTCGATGGTCATGCCGTTGGCGATCAGCTCCGCGCGGGTCGCGAAGTCGATGCCGAAGAAGCAGGGCCACTTCACCGGCGGCGACGAGATCCGGATGTGGACCTCGGCGGCGCCCGCCTCACGGAGCATCTTCACGAGCGCGCGCTGGGTGTTGCCGCGGACGATCGAGTCGTCGACGACCACCAGGCGCTTGCCGCGGATGACTTCCTTCAGCGGGTTCAGCTTGAGCCGGATGCCGAGCTGGCGGATGGTCTGCGAGGGCTGGATGAACGTACGGCCGACGTAGGCGTTCTTCACCAGTCCCGAGCCGTACGGGATGCCGCTGGCCTCCGCGTATCCGATCGCGGCGGGGGTGCCCGATTCCGGAGTCGCTATCACCAGGTCGGCCTCGACCGGCGCTTCCTTGGCGAGACGGCGGCCCATTTCCACCCGGGAGAGGTAGACGTTCCGGCCGGCGATGTCGGTGTCGGGGCGCGCCAGGTAGACGTACTCGAAGACACAGCCCTTGGGCTTCGCGTCCGCAAATCGGGACGTACGGAGTCCGTTCTCGTCGATGGCGACGAGCTCGCCCGGCTCGATCTCGCGGACGAAGCTGGCGCCGCAGATGTCGAGGGCGGCGGTCTCCGAAGCGACGACCCAGCCGCGCTCCAGGCGGCCGAGCACCAGCGGGCGGATGCCCTGCGGGTCACGGGCGCAGTAGAGGGTCTGCTCGTCCATGAAGACGAGCGAGAAGGCGCCCTGGACCTGCGGAAGGACCTGGGCGGCCGCCTCCTCGACGGTCAGCGGCTTGCCGTCGTCGTCCGTCTGGCCCGCGAGCAGCGCGGTGACCAGGTCGGTGTCGTTGGTGGCGGCGACCTGAGTGGCCCGGCCGTTCTCCTTGGGCAGCTCGGCGACCATCTCCGCGAGCTGCGCGGTGTTCACCAGGTTGCCGTTGTGGCCGAGCGCGATCGAGCCGTGGGCGGTCGCCCGGAAGGTCGGCTGAGCGTTCTCCCACACGGAGGCACCGGTGGTCGAGTAGCGGGCGTGACCGACCGCGATATGACCTTGGAGGGAACCGAGCGAGGTCTCGTCGAAGACCTGGGAGACAAGTCCCATGTCCTTGAAGACGAGGATCTGGGAGCCGTTGCTGACCGCGATACCCGCGGATTCCTGGCCCCGATGTTGGAGGGCGTAGAGCCCGAAGTAAGTGAGCTTCGCGACCTCTTCACCCGGAGCCCAGACACCGAAGACGCCGCAAGCGTCCTGGGGGCCCTTCTCACCGGGGAGCAGGTCGTGGTTGAGTCGTCCGTCACCACGTGGCACGCCACCGAGTGTAGGCGAGATCGACCACTGGTCCGAATTGGGGATATCGACAGGCGGGCGCGATGGCCGCTTTTGTAGCTTTCGCGCCTCGGCCTGCGAGGGCCGGCCGCGGACGCCTTCGGGACGACGTCACCGCAGGTGGGCCCGGCTGCGCCCCGGTCGTTCGCGGTGTTTGCGACTGCTTGCGGTAACGGACTGCGACCGGGCCGAGTGTGACGGAGTTCGCTTCGCCTCCGGCGTCCGGGACGGTCGTTGACAGCGGCGCGGGAGCGGCACAGCCAGGGTCGACTACGACATGACCGGCAGCAGCGCCGCCAGGTCCGCGCGCTCCCCGCTCGCCGCCACCTTCGCCGCGTCCAGCGCCTCGGCCCAGCCCGTACGCCCGGTGGCGAGGCGGAGCCAGGTGAGCGGGTCGGTCTCCACGACGTTCGGCGGGGTGCCCCGGGTGTGCCTGGGCCCGGCCACGCACTGCACCACCGCGTACGGCGGGATCCGCACCTCGACCGAGCCGCCGGGCGCCTTCACGGCGAGCGCGTCGGCGAGCAGCCGGGTGCACGCGGCGAGCGCCTGCCGGTCGTAGGGGACCTCAAGGCCGGGCACCGCGTCGTTCAGGTCGTCGGTGTGGACGCAGAGTTCGACGGTCCGGGTGACCAGGACGTCGGCGAAGGTCATCGCGCCGAACCGGGTCGGCATCAGCCGGGTGTCCGCGGTGGTCGCGAAGAGCTCCGCGGTGCGGGCCGCCCGCGCCTCGTACAGCGCGTCGAGGTCGGCGACCTGTGCCGCCGACTCCCTTGTGCCGTCGGCGACTTGCTCAGCTGCGGCAGCGGTCGCGAACGGCCAGTCGAGCAGGGCGACCTCCCGCTGGAGCGGCTCGTCCTCGGCGAGGTAGCGCTCCAGCATGCCGAGCGCCATGGTGTGGTGCACGGCGAGCTCGCGCACCGTCCAGTCGCCGAGCCGGGTGGGCCGGGCGAGCTGCTCGGGCGTGAGCGTACGCACGGCTTCGCGCACGTGGCCGAACTGGGCGAGGACGGCGGCCCGGATCTTCGCCGGGTCGTAGCTGCGGGTGCGCTTCTTGGCCGGAGGCATGAACCCGAGCCTACGCCGGGCCGGGATCACGCCCGCCTGCGCCCGGACACTCCGCGGCCCCGTACGTCTTCAACAGGCGTACGGGGTCGGGGAGTTGAGGCCGAACCCTAGGCCAGCAGGCCCGGGATGGTGGCCTCGTGGGCGGTGCGCAGTTCGCTCAGGCCGAGGGTGAACTCGCCCTGGACGTCGATGGATTCGCCGTCCACCACACCGATCCGGGTCGCCGGAAGCCCGCGCGCACCGCACATGTCGGTGAAGCGGAGCTCCTCGGAGCGCGGGACGGAGACGATCGCGCGGCCCGCCGACTCGGAGAAGAGGAAGGTGAAGGCGTCGAGCCCGTCGGGAACGACGAGACGCGCGCCCTTTCCGCCCTTCAGGCAGGACTCGGCCACCGCCTGCACCAGACCGCCGTCGGACAGGTCGTGCGCGGCGTCGATCATGCCGTCGCGGGATCCCGAGATCAGGATCTCGCCGAGCAGCTTCTCGCGGTCCAGGTCGACCTTGGGCGGCAGACCGCCGAGGTGGTCGTGGATGACCTGGGACCAGGCCGAGCCGCCGAACTCCTCGTTCGTGTCACCCAGGAGGTAGAGCAGCTGCCCCTCCTCGGCGAACGCGATCGGGGTGCGCCGGTTCACGTCGTCGATCACGCCGAGCACCGCGACGACGGGCGTCGGGTGGATGGCGGTCTCACCGGTCTGGTTGTAGAGCGAGACGTTGCCGCCGGTCACCGGGGTGCCGAGCTGGAAGCAGCCGTCCGCGAGGCCGCGGGTGGCCTCCGCGAACTGCCACATCACGTCCGGGTCCTCGGGGGAGCCGAAGTTGAGGCAGTCCGAGATCGCGAGCGGCTTGGCGCCGGAGGCCGCGACATTGCGGTACGCCTCGGCCAGCGCGAGCTGGGCGCCCGTGTACGGGTCGAGCTTGGCGTACCGGCCGTTGCCGTCGGTCGCCATGGCCACGCCCAGGTTCGACTCCTCGTCGATCCGGACCATGCCCGCGTCCTCGGGCATCGCGAGCACCGTGTTGCCCTGCACGAAACGGTCGTACTGGTCGGTGATCCAGGACTTGGAGGCCTGGTTGGGGGACGACACCAGCCTGAGGACCTGGTCCTTCAGCTCGTCGCCGGTCGTCGGGCGCGGCAGCTTGCCCGCGTCGTCGGCCTGGAGCGCGTCCTGCCAGGAGGGGCGCGCGAACGGCCGGTGGTAGACCGGGCCCTCGTGCGCCACCGTGCGCGGCGGTACGTCCACGATCTGCTCGCCGTGCCAGAAGATCTCCAGCTGGGAGCCCTCGGTCACCTCACCGATGACGGTGGCGATGACGTCCCACTTCTCGCAGATCTCCAGGAACCGCTCGACCTTGTCGGGCTCGACGATCGCGCACATGCGCTCCTGCGACTCGCTCATGAGGATCTCCTCGGGCGAGAGCGTCGCGTCACGCAGCGGCACGGTGTCCAGCTCGACGCGCATGCCGCCGGAACCGGCCGAGGCCAGCTCGGAGGTCGCGCAGGACAGGCCGGCGCCGCCCAGGTCCTGGATGCCCGCGACGAGCTTCTCCCGGAAGATCTCCAGGGTGCACTCGATGAGGAGCTTCTCCTGGAACGGGTCGCCGACCTGGACGGCGGGGCGATTGGCCTGCGCCCCACCGGGACTGGCAGCCTCGAAGGTCTCGGACGCGAGGACCGAGACGCCGCCGATGCCGTCGCCACCCGTGCGGGCGCCGTACAGGATGACCTTGTTGCCGGGACCGCTCGCCTTGGCGAGGTGGATGTCCTCGTGCTTCATCACGCCGATGCAGCCGGCGTTGACCAGCGGGTTGCCCTGGTAGCAGGCGTCGAAGACGACCTCGCCGCCGATGTTCGGCAGGCCCAGGCAGTTGCCGTAGCCGCCGATGCCCGCGACGACACCCGGCAGGACGCGCTTGGTGTCGGGGTGGTCGGCCGCGCCGAAGCGCAGCGGGTCGACGACCGCGACCGGGCGGGCGCCCATCGCGAGGATGTCGCGGACGATGCCGCCGACGCCGGTGGCCGCGCCCTGGTAGGGCTCGATGTAGCTGGGGTGGTTGTGCGACTCGACCTTGAAGGTGACCGCGTACCCCTGGCCGACGTCCACGACACCGGCGTTCTCGCCGATGCCGACGAGCATCGCGTCGTTGGCCGGGACCTTGTCGCCGAACTGCTTCAGGTGGACCTTGCTGCTCTTGTACGAGCAGTGCTCGGACCACATGACCGAGTACATGGCGAGCTCGGCGCCGGTCGGGCGGCGACCGAGGATCTCCCGGATGCGCGCGTACTCGTCCTCCTTGAGGCCGAGCTCCTTCCAGGGCTGCTCGACGTCGGGCGTCTCGGCGGCGTGCTTGACGGTGTCCAGCGTCATGCGTTGACCAACTTCTTCAGGATCGAGGTGAAGAATCCGAGGCCGTCGGTACGTCCCGTACCGATCAGCGGCTCCACGGCGTGCTCGGGGTGCGGCATCAGGCCGACGACGTTGCCGGCGGCGTTGGTGATGCCGGCGATGTCGCGCAGCGAGCCGTTGGGGTTGCCGTATCCATCAGCGGCTTCGCCGCGGGCCAGGTAGCGGAACGCGACCCGGCCCTCGGCCTCCAGCTCGTCCAGCGTGCGCTCGTCGGCGACGTACCGGCCGTCCATGTTCTTGAGCGGGACCTGGATCTCCTGGCCGGCCGAGTAGTCGGCGGTCCAGGCGGTCTCCGCGTTCTCCACCCGCAGCTTCTGCTCGCGGCAGATGAAGTGCAGGTGGTTGTTGCGGAGCATGGCGCCCGGCAGCAGGTGCGACTCGGTGAGGATCTGGAAGCCGTTGCAGATGCCGAGGACCGGCAGACCGGCCTTCGCCTGCTCGATGATCGTCTCCATCACCGGCGAGAAGCGGGAGATGGCCCCGGCCCGCAGGTAGTCGCCGTAGGAGAAGCCACCGGCGAGGACGACCGCGTCGACCTGCTTGAGGTCCTTGTCGCGGTGCCAGAGCGAGACCGGCTCGGCGCCCGCGATGCGGACGGCCCGCAGGCTGTCCCGGTCGTCGAGTGTGCCGGGGAAGGTGACAACGCCGATGCGAGCAGTCACTTGGACTGCTCCTCGACCTTGACGGTGAAGTCTTCGATGACGGTGTTGGCGAGGAAGGTCTCGGCCATCTCGTGGATGCGGGCGAGGGCGGCCTCGTCGACCGGCCCGTCCACTTCCAGCTCGAAACGCTTTCCCTGACGTACGTCGCCGATCCCCTCGAAGCCGAGACGGGGCAGTGCGCGCTGCACCGCCTGTCCCTGCGGGTCGAGGATTTCCGGCTTGAGCATGACGTCGACTACGACGCGTGCCACTGGCACTCCCGGTGTGGTGTGGTGCGAAGGCGGTTCCGCCAGAGTACCCGCCCAGAAAATCTACGCGGGTAGATATCGCTATGGCCTGATCACGTTCTGGTTTCGGCCGCGACAACACGTGGGAAAAATCCCAAGAAAAAGTCGCCGAAGTCATTGCGTTGAGACACGCTGATGCAATTGGCTGGGCTTCACATTGCAATGGGTGCCGCTGTACAAAGGAATCCCAGCGAAAGCAACATTGCTCCAAAACAGCCGGAAGGCCGGTATCGCCGCACGTCAGGCATGTGCCACTGGCGACATGCGACGGGCGACACCGTAGGAAGGAACCGATATCCGTGGCTCAGCGCGTAGTGGTCACACTCTTCGACGACATCGACGGCGGAGAAGCGGCGGAAACGGTCACGTTCGGCCTGGACGGAAAGGTCTACGAGATCGACCTCAATCCCGCCAATGCAAAGAAACTGCGCAAGGTGCTCGCGCCTTACGTGACGGCGGGCCGCAAGCGGTCGAAGTCCGGGAAGACCTTCAGGCACACCGCCGTCGCACCCGACCCGGCGGCCGTCCGCGCCTGGGCCCGCTCCAACAAGATGGACGTGCCCGCCCGCGGCCGGATCCCGAAGAAGGTCTACGAGGCCTTCGCCGAGGCCGGCTGACCTCCCGGCCGGGGCGGCTCTGCGGCCGCCCCGGCCAACGGAGTTGCAAACCCCCCCTGCTGATCGGCTAGAGTCTGGAACACGCCGAGGGGCGAGGCCGCAAGGCCCCGGACCTCACGCAGCGTGCGGGTGTAGTTCAGTAGCAGAACATCCCCCTTCCAGGGGGAAGGCGCAGTGTGCAATTCCTGTCACCCGCTCTGCATTGCTTACCAACCCTTGTGGATCAGGTAGAGTAGTGCTCGCACCACCCAGTGAAAGCTGAGTGGCAGCATGCGGACGTGGCTCAGTTGGTAGAGCATCACCTTGCCAAGGTGAGGGTCGCGAGTTCGAATCTCGTCGTCCGCTCAGGAAGCACTAAAGGCCCCAGTTCATCGAACTGGGGCCTTAGTCATATGCCCGTGCGGTCAGCGTCCGCGACTTCTGACATTTGTCATGGGCGGTGATGACACCGCGCACTGCCCCGGCTCCTCTTCCCGCGGAACGCTGAAGCCATGGCAGATGTGATCGAGGTCGAGGAGCTGCGGCGGACCTACGCCGGGGGCTTCGAGGCCGTTTCCGGAATCTCCTTCTCCGTGGCGCGGGGCGAACTCTTCGCGCTGCTCGGCACCAACGGCGCGGGCAAGACCTCCACCGTCGAACTCCTCGAAGGGCTGGCCCCGCCGAGCGGCGGCAGCGTCCGGGTGCTCGGGCACGACCCGTACACCGAGCGGGCCGCCGTGCGCCCCCGGACCGGCGTGATGCTCCAGGAAGGCGGCTTCCCCGCCGAGCTGACGGTCACCGAGACCGTACAGATGTGGGCGGGCTGCACCAGCGGGGCCCGACCGGTGGACGAGGCGCTGGAGCTGGTCGATCTGGCCCGGCGGGCCCACGTACGGGTGAAACAGCTCTCCGGGGGCGAGAAGCGGCGGCTCGACCTGGCGCTCGCGCTGCTCTCGCGGCCCGAGGTGCTCTTCCTGGACGAGCCGACGACCGGTCTGGACGCCGAAGGGCGGGCCGACACCTGGGAGTTGGTGCGGGCGCTGCGCGACGGCGGTACCACCGTGCTGCTGACCACCCACTACCTGGAGGAGGCCGAGGCGCTCGCCGAGCGGCTCGCCATCCTCCACGAAGGACGGATCGCGGCGAGCGGACGCGTCGAGGACGTGGTCGCCGCCCAGCCCTCGCACCTCGCCTTCGAGCTGCCCGACGGCTACCACCTGGGCGATCTGCCCCCGCTCGGTGAACTCGGGGTCACCGGGCACGAGGTGACGGGCCGTTCGGTGCGGCTGAAGACGTCCGAGCTGCAACGGGCCGCCACCGGACTGCTGTTGTGGGCCCGGGACAGCCGGGTCGAGCTGCGCGGGCTCGATGTGCGGTCGGCATCGCTCGAAGAGGCATTTCTGCACATCGCGCGGGAGCAGCAGCGAGAAGGGGAGCCGGTCCGATGACCACAACCGACGTACGGATCGGGGCAGTTGGCGCGGCCGAACCGGCCGTGGTGACCCGGAGCGGGCGGATGAAGGCGCTCGCCAGGGCCGAGCTGACGCTGCTCGGACGGAACAAGTCGAGCCTGTTCACCGTCCTCGTGCTGCCCGCCATGATGACGATGTCGATGTACTCGGGGGTGCGCGGCATCGACCTCAAGGACACCGGCCTGACCGTCGGCACCGTGCTGCTGCCCGGCTCGCTCGGCTTCGTCCTGCTGTTCGCCGTCTACTCGGGACTGGTCGGCGTCTACGTCGTACGGCGTGAGGAACTCGTCCTCAAGCGGCTGCGCACCGGGGAGCTGCGGGACGTGGAGATCCTGACCGGGGCCGCGCTGCCGTCGGTCCTGATCGGGCTCGCGCAGTGCGTCCTGCTCGCCGTCGGGAGCAGCATCGTCATGCAGGTCGGCGCGCCCCGGGCCGTGTGGTTCGCGCTCGTCGGGCTGGCGCTCGGCCTGGTGATGACCTGCGCGCTCGCGGCGGCGACCGCCGCGTTCACCAAGTCCGCCGAGGGCGCCCAGATCGCCATCATGCCGATGCTGCTGCTCTCGATGGCCGGCTCCGGAATGATCGTCCCGCTCGACGTGCTGCCCGATCAGGTGGCCACCGCCTGCGAACTGCTGCCGCTGACCCCGGTGATCGGGCTCATCAGGGCCGGCTGGACCGGAAGCCCGGACGCCGGCGAGGTGCTGCGGATGCTGTCGACCGTGGTGGCCTGGACCGCGCTGTCGGTGTTTGCTGTACGCAGCCGCTTCCGGTGGGAACCGCGGCGCTGAACAGGGCGAAGACACACAGGGGGACGGCGAAGTGCGCGACCGGATACGCAGCTGGCACCGGCGCAAGTGGCGCGACCGCAGCAGGGTGGAGAAGGTCGGGGTGCAGAGCCGGCTGATCTGGACCGCCTCGACCTGGTTCCTCTTCGTCAGCTGGGACCTGATGTTCGTCCTGGAGGGACTCGGCCGCGGACCGCTGCCGCTGGCCCTCGCCGCGGCGCTGCTGGTGGCGGGCGTGGCGCAGTGCGTCCAGGGCAACCGGGTGCACCGGCTCGCGGTCGACCACTACCTGGGGCGGGCCGCCGCACCGCGCGGCGGCCTGGTCACGGCCGGGGTGCTCTGCGCGGTCTCGGTGGCGCTGCTCGCGGGGCTCCGGGCGGCGCACGGCATCAAGGACCCGCTCGTGATGTTCGTCCTGCTCTTCACGCTGCTGCCGTTCGGGATGGCGTACTGCCTGCTGCTGCCGACCCGGGCCTTCCTGCTGCGGTTTCCCGCGCTCTGCATGCCCCTCGTGGTGCTGTTCGCGCTGGCCGGGATGGCGGGACCGCAGCTGGCGGGGCTGGCGTTCGTGACCGTCATCAGCGGCCTGTACGTCCTGCTGGTCTCGCGCTGCGGGGCGTGGCAGCTCTCCGTGCTCGGGGAGGCGGACCGGGCCCGGGAGAGCGAGGCCCGGCTCGCGGTCGCCGAGGAGCGGCTGCGGTTCGGCCGCGATCTGCACGACGTGCTCGGCCGGAACCTCTCGGTGATCGCGCTCAAGAGCGAGCTCGCCGTGCAGCTGGCCCAGCGCGGCCGCCCGGAGGCGGTGGCGCAGATGGTGGAGGTCCAGCGGATCGCCCAGGAGTCGCAGCGGGAGGTGCGCGAAGTGGTGCGCGGCTACCGCGAGGCCGACCTCGGCGTCGAACTCGACGGCGCCCGCGGGGTGTTGGAGGCCGCCGGGATCGCCTGCACGGTGCGCGGGACGGCGGACCCGCTGCCCGCCGAGGTGCAGTCGGCGCTGGGGTGGGTGGTGCGCGAGGCCACCACCAATGTGCTGCGGCACGGGGACGCCCGGAACTGCTCGGTCACGGTGACCGCCACGGAGGATGCGGCCGGCCTCGTCGTCGAGAACGACGGCGCCCCGGACCGCCCCGCCGGCGCCCCCGGATCGGGCCTGGCCGGGCTACGCGAACGCCTCTCCGTACTGGAGGGGACGCTGACGGCGGGACCGGTCACGGGGGGCCGGTTCCGCCTGACGGCGCGAGTGCCGCTGGCCGATGGCCCCGGCACGGAAGAACAGGCACCGGCCGCGGCCGGCCGGAGACGGGAGGTGCGGGCGTGAGCGGGGAGACGGGGGGTGCGGACGTGAGGGGGGCCGTACGCGTGCTGCTCGCCGACGACGAGCATCTGATCCGGGGTGCGCTCGCCGCCCTGCTCGGCCTGGAGGACGATCTGATCGTGGTCGCGGAGGCCGCGTCCGGGCCCGAGGCGCTCGCCATGGCGCGGGCGCACCGGCCCGATGTGGCGGTCCTCGATCTGGAGATGCCGGGCGCGGACGGTGTGACAGTGGCCACAACCCTGCGGGCCGAGCTGCCGTCCTGCCGGACCATGATCGTGACCAGTCACGGCCGTCCCGGACATCTCAAGCGGGCGCTGTCGGCGGGGGTGCGCGGCTTCGTGCCGAAGACGGTGAGCGCCCAGCGGCTGGCCGAGATCATCAGATCCGTCCACTCCGGAAACCGTTATGTGGACCCGGAGTTGGCGGCCGACGCGATCTCCGCCGGGGACTCCCCGCTGACCGCGCGGGAGGCCGAGGTGCTGGGGTTCGCGGCCGACGGGGCGCCCGTCGCGGAGATCGCCGAGCGGGCCGCGCTGTCGCAGGGGACGGTGCGCAACTACCTCTCGTCGGCGGCCGCCAAGCTGGGTGCGGAGAACCGTCACACGGCCGTGCGTCTCGCCCGCGACCGGGGTTGGGTATAGTGGTCTCCGCGCCACGGCGCATGCGAACGTAGCTCAGCTGGTAGAGCACCACCTTGCCAAGGTGGATGTCGCGAGTTCGAACCTCGTCGTTCGCTCAGAAAAGAAGCCCCCCGGCCGGTCGGCCGGGGGGCTTCTCGCTGTCTACGACCAGCTGTTGCCGGTGAGGACCTCGTACGCCTCGATGTACTTGGCCCGGGTCGCGTCCACGACCTGCTGGGGCAGCGGGGGCGGCGGCTGCTCGGAGGTGCGGTCCCAGCCGGAGGCGGGCGAGGTCAGCCAGTCGCGCACGTACTGCTTGTCGTAGGAGGGCTGGGCGCGGCCCGGCTCCCAGGTGGCGGCCGGCCAGAAGCGCGAGGAGTCCGGGGTGAGCACCTCGTCGGCGATGACGAGCTCCTCGCCCGCGAAGCCGAACTCGAACTTGGTGTCGGCGAGGATGATGCCCCGCTCGCGCGCGATGTCGCGGGCCCGGCCGTAGACGGCGAGGGTGGCCTGGCGCAGCTGGGCGGCGGTCTCCGCGCCGATCTGGCGGGCGACCTCCTCGTACGACACGTTCTCGTCGTGCTCGCCGACCGCGGCCTTGGTGGCGGGCGTGAAGATCGGCGCGGGCAGCTCGGAGCCGTTGGTCAGGCCCTCGGGGAGCGCGAGGCCGCACACCGTACGGGACTGGTTGTACTCGATCAGGCCCGATCCGGTGAGGTAGCCGCGGGCGACGCACTCCACCGGGACCATCGCGAGCGACCGGCACACCAGCGTGCGGCCCGCCCAGTCGGCGGGGGCGCCTGCGGGGAGGTCGCTGGAGATGACGTGGTTGGGCACGAGGTCGGCGAGCAGGTCGAACCACCACAGCGAGAGCTGGGTGAGCACCCGGCCCTTGTCGGGGATCTCGGTGGGCAGCACCCAGTCGTACGCGGACATCCGGTCGCTGGCGACCATGACCAGGTCGCCGTCCTCGTTCTGATAGAGGTCACGCACCTTGCCCGTGTGCAGGTGGGTCAGGCCCGGGACCTGAAGCGGTTCGGGCTTTTCTACGAATCCGGACACGGTTCCTCCGCGTAGGTTGATCCAGGAACGAGTCCGATTCTCTCGCACGCGGACGGGCACCCCGGTCGCGGGGCTTCTTCGGGAGCGGCGCCTCCTCCCCGGGGAGGGGCTCAGTCCCGCTTGCAGATGCGGTCGAGGAGGTTGGCGGTCGCGCGCTGGATGCGGGGGTCGACGTGGCCGGGGCGGTCGAGCGCGGGTGACCAGGCGAAGGTCCCCGAGGCGAAGACGAGCGCCCCGGAGGGCGCCCGGTACAGGGAGGTCTCCTGGTGCCGGGCGTTCTGCTCGCTGTCCCGGTACGGGGAGTGGGCGAGCAGGATGCGGTCCTGGTGCTCGGGGAGGGCGGTGCGCGGGTAGTAGCGGTCGGCCTCGCCCGCGACCAGGCCCTCGATCTCGTCGCCCTCGCCGGCCCCGGTCGCCTCCCACAGCCAGTGGTCGGCGTTGCGTACGACCATGGGGTACGGCTCGGGGACGCGGCCCGCGTACTGGATGCCGAGGAGCTGCTGCTCGGGGCGCGCGACCTCGCGCCACAGGGCCGGCCGGCCGGGGCCGCGCCGCTTGCGGCAGGTCAGCAGGCGGTCCGGCACCCCGGACGGGGAGGGCGCCAACTCCACTTGCCAGTAAAGGGTGTTGGCGGACAGGAAGACGAGCGAGGTGCCGCCCTCGCGGGCCAGCTCGACGGTGCGGCGCATCGGGGCCGACCAGTACTCGTCGTGGCCGGGGAAGACCAGACCCCGGTAGCGGCTGGGGTCCACGCGGCCCGCGTGCAGATCGCGGGCGTCGGCGTAGGCGAGGTCGTAGCCGTAGCGCTCGGCCCAGCGGATGAAGTCGTAGGCGTGCCCGACGTGCAGGGGCAGGCCCGCGCCCGCGTACGGCCGGTCGAAGGAGACGGTGATGGCCGCGTCCTCCTCACCGAGCAGCCGGCCCTCCTCGTCCCAGGCGTGGTAGAGGCTGGCGCCGGTGCGGCCGTCCTCCGGAAACAGGTTGTAGGCCTGCCAGGTGATGTCGGGCAGCAGCAGGAGCAGATCGGCGGGGTGGCTGTCGCGGACGGTGAACGGAATGTGCGAGCGGTAGCCGTCGGCGGTGGTCAGCACGGCGACATGGGCGCCGATCGAGGCGTGCGAGGGGACCTGGTAGCGCCAGGACTGCCACCAGTGGTGGCAGGAGACGGTCCGGTCGGCGGCGAGCGGCAGCGGCTGGACGATCCCGGAGAGCCGGGGGCTGGTGGCGATCTTCGCGGCTCCGTCGCCGCCGTAGTGCCCGATCCGGTAGATGTCGACGGTGAACTGCTGCGGCGGGTCCACGGTGATGTGGAAGTCGATGGCCTCGCCGGGCTCGACGGCACCGCTGGAGGCGAAGCCCTTGATCTGCTGGTGTACGTCGTCGGCGGTGCGGGGGCCGGTGACCCGGGCGGTGCCGCGCTGGAGCGGGAGATGGTCGACGTACCAGGGCACCACATGGCCGGTGTCGTCGAAGTAGTGCTCGCTGCCGCGCAGCCAGGGCAGCGGGCCCTGGCCGAAGGGATCCGAGACGGCGTGCGCGAGGGCCCCGGACTCCCAGCGCCGGATGTGGTCCGACCGTTCCACCCCCATGTCACTCCCTCCCTCGATCCCCCGGGACACCAGTGATGCGACGTGTGATGCGGCTGCGGTACGACTGCGGCGCACCGTCTGTCAGCTACCGGTCCCCAGCACATCACATAACGCACGCACTCCGTCACCGTTCGTCGCGAATTGACGTGAAGGGGAACTTGATGTTCCGGATGTGGCTGGCGCAGTGGGCGGCGCGAGGGGTGGCGCGGGCTGGCGCGGGGCGGGGTCGGCGCCGAGTGCGGGGGCACCGGGCCCGCGGATCCTCCGACTCCTCAGACCAGCCGTACCGGCTTCTCCGGGCGGATGCCTATGGCCGAGAGCCAGCCGCGCAGCTCCTCCCCGTCCCCGTCCTCGACCAGCGTCAGCACGGGCGAGACCAGGTCGGACCGCCGCGCCCCGTCGACCAGGAGCGAGGGGCCGTCCAGCCAGTCGAGGCCGGGGGTCGCGCCCGCCGTGTCGACGGCGGCGCAGCACACCATCGCCGTCACGTGGTCGGCGAGAAGCTCGCGGCCCGTCCTCGGCGGCTGGAGCGGGAAGAGCGGTATCGCGTCGGCGCCCCAGGACTCCGGGCCCGGCGCGGGCGGCGCGGACGCGGCTTCCTCGTCGGCCACCTCCGCCGCGATACCGGCGGCCAGCCGCTCGGCGGCCTCGCCGTCGCCCGCGGCGAGGTGGTCGATGACGCGGGCGAGCGTGGGCGCGGCCGGTTCCGCGCCGCGGCGCTCGCCGAGCCCGTCCAGGACGCGGTGCAGCCGGGCGGCCTCCAGGCGCCATTTGCGGTCGACGACCTCTTCCGGGTACGCGGCCCAGTCGACCGGCGCCCAGTCGGGGCCGGGCTCGGCGGGGCCGCCGTGGAAGAGCCGGGCCGCGAGCAGCGAGGTCGCCTCGTCGGCGGCCCCGGGCTCCTCCAGGAGGTCGCAGGCCGGGCGCTCGCCGAGCCGGGAGGCGAAGCCCTCGGCCAGCCGGTCGCGCCGGGACAGCTCGGTGAGCGCGGACACCACGCCGGCATCCAGCCGGGACGGCCAGCGCCCCATCCGCCAGGCGGGCAGCGCGACCCGGGTGAGCAGCCGGTCCCAGCCCGCGTAGGCGAGCCCGACCTGCTCCTGGGCGACGATCCGCACCCCGTAGTCCACACCCTGTGCACGCTCGGACGCGGCGGCGGCGACCCCGCGCTCCATTTCGGCGACATGCACCCGGCAGCCCCGGAGCAGCAGCCGGGCCATCCAGCCGACGAGGCCGAGCGCGAGACGGCGCACCGGGTCGAGCCCGGGGCGGGTGGCCACGGCGACCGCCGCGTCCAGACCCCGTACGAATCGGCGGGCGGCGGCTATGTCCGGGTGCGCGGAGGGGCCCGTACCGGCGACGACGGGGGCGAGGATCGCGCGCAGCTCGCCGACCCGCATCCACCACAGGAAGGGCGAGCCGATGACCAGGACCGGCGCGGCCGGCACCCGCCGGGCGCGGCCTGAGCGCACATCGGCGGCGCCGGGTATGGAGCGGGTGGACAGCGCGGCCTCGGCGGCGCCGTGCGCCCGATGCGTACGGTCCTCCAGCCAGCTGTCGCAGTCGGGGGTGAGGGCTATCGCCGAGGGCGCGGGCACATCGAGCCGGTCAGCCAGGTCCCTGACCAGGCGGTACAGGTCGGGGGCGGACGATTCCGCGAGGTGCACCGTCGGGGACAGGGCGGGTCTGGCCCCTGCGATCACCGCGGCGACCGCGCCCGCGAACAGCAGCACGAGCAGCGCGGCGGCGGTGACCGCCCAGCGTGCGGTGTCCCAGCCGCCGCCGTCGATGCGGCCCTGGACGGCGGCGACGCCCAGCACGACGGCGACCGCGGCCGGCAGCAGGGCCACGGCGAGCGCCCTGCTACGGATGCGCAGTACGGCGAGAGCCCGCGAGCGCGCATGCAGCGCACCCGCCTCTCCACCCATTCCGGTATCGGACACGGCCGGACTTCACCCCCTCTGCCCTGCGGCGGCGTTGCTCACTCCCCCACTGTGGCACCCGCCACTGACATCGCAATGCCGGTGGGCCAAGTGCCGCAACGCCCTCGCCGCACCCTAGTTGGGGCCCCGGCAGGAGTCATCCGGATGGGCCGTTCGTCACTCGATGGAATGGCTTTGGGTAAAGGTGCGATTGCTGCGGGGCGGGGGCTGGGTGGAGCGGGGCGGGGCGCGGAGGCGGTGGGACAGGCCCCCGGCCGGGTTCACCGAGTCCGGTGCGGGCAGGGCCTCGCGAGCCCCGCCGCAACCGTCAGCCCCGCGCCCGCGCCGCCTCGCGTGCGATGTCCGTGCGGTGCTGCGAGCCGTCGAGGCGGATCCGGGCGACCGCCGTGTACGCCCGGTCGCGGGCCTGTACCAGGTCCTTGCCGGTCGCGGTGACCGAGAGGACCCGGCCGCCCGCGCTGACCACCGCGTCGCCGTCCCGCCTGGTCCCGGCGTGCAGGACGTACGCCGTGGGGGCGTCCTGGGCCGCGACTTCGTCCAGGCCCTCGATCGGGTCGCCGGTGCGGGGCGTGGCGGGGTAGTTGTGCGAGGCGATGACCACGGTCACGGCCGCGTCGTCGCGCCAGTTCAGCGGCGGTTCGACGTCGAGCGTGCCGTTGGCCGAGTTGAGCAGGACGCTCGCGAGGGGCGTCTTGAGGCGGGCGAGGACGACCTGGGTCTCGGGGTCGCCGAACCGCGCGTTGAACTCGATGACCCGCACCCCGCGCGAGGTGATCGCCAGGCCCGCGTAAAGAAGTCCGGAAAACGGCGTACCCCGGCGGTGCAGCTCGTCCACGGTCGGCTGGAGCACGCTCGCCATGACCTCGTCCACCAGCTTGGGGTCGGCCCACGGAAGCGGCGAATAGGCGCCCATACCACCGGTGTTGGGACCCTCGTCGCCGTCGAGCGCGCGCTTGAAGTCCTGCGCGGGCTGGAGCGGAAGCACGGTCACGCCGTCGGTGATCGCGAAGAGCGAGACCTCGGGGCCGTCGAGGAACTCCTCGATGACGACGCGGTCGCAGGCGAGCGCGTGCTCGCGGGCCGCGGCGAGGTCGTCCGTCACGACGACGCCCTTGCCGGCCGCGAGACCGTCGTCCTTCACGACGTACGGGGCTCCGAAGGCGTCCAGCGCCTCGTCGATCTCCTCGGGGGTGGTGCACACGTAGGAGCGGGCGGTGGGCACGCCCGCCGCCGCCATCACGTCCTTGGCGAAGGCCTTGGACCCCTCCAGCTGCGCGGCTTCCCGCGAGGGGCCGAAGCAGGGGATGCCTACACCGCGTACGGCGTCGGCGACCCCGGCGACCAGCGGCGCCTCGGGCCCGACGACGACCAGGTCGCTGCCCAGCTCGACGGCGAGCCGCGCGACCGCGCCGCCGTCCAGCTGGTCCACGGGGTGGAGTTCGGCGACCTCCGCGATCCCGGCGTTGCCGGGGGCGCAGTGCAGCGCCGTCACGTCGGGGTCGAGGGACAGGGAACGGCACAGGGCGTGCTCGCGGGCACCGCCGCCGATGACAAGGACCTTCACGGCAGCCAGCCTAGCCGCCGCGGTGGCGTGATCTTTGTGCGGGCCACCGAGCGGACCCTCACCCCTCGTTCGTATATTCCTCCACCACGGTCGCCCCGAGCTCGCGCACGATCAGGTCGTGCCCGGACAGCGCGTTGTCCACCAGATCCGGGTCGTCGTCCTCCGGAACGTCGTCCTCCGGCCGGACCGGGGGCGGTGGCTCCTCCTCATGCCGTACGGGAGCGGGAGCCTGCGGCTGCTGCTGAACTGGCGTGGGAGCGGCCGGAGTTGAGGGCCGGGGGGCCTGCGGGGGCGGCTGCACCGGCTGGTGCTGCTGCACGGGCGGCGCCGGGGACCTGGGCACGCTGCCGCCGAAGTTGCCCGCGGCGGCCGGGGGCTGGGCGCCGCCCGACGGGTCGATGATCGCCTCGACCTTCCACTGCACCCCGAACCGCTCGGAGAGCACGCTGCGCAGCACGTCCTCGCTGCCGCTGCTGGCGAAGTTGTCGCGGGCGCCCGCGTTGATGAAGCCGAGCTGGACGGTGGTGCCGTCGAAACCGGCCACCTGCGCGTTCTGACTGAGCAGGATCCAGGTGAAGCGCCGCTTGTTCTTCACGGCCTCCAGGATGTCCGGCCACATGTTCCGCACCTGCACGGCGTTGCCCTGGCCCGCGGGGGCCGGGGCCGGCTCGGCAGGAGCGACGGGGGCCGGGGCGGGCTCGGGCGCGGCTGCGGCGGAGGGCCAGGAGCCCGCGGCGGGAGCGGCGGCACCGGGCCAGGCGCCGGGCCGCTGACCGCCGCCCTGCCCGGGTGCGGCGGCGGACGGCCAGGCCCCGGCCCCGGCCTGCCCGCCGGGCGGAGCCTGTACGGGTTGCTGCGGGGCGGGCTGGGGCTGAACGGGCTGCGGCTGGGCGGGGGGCTGCGGCTGCGCCACCGGCGCCGACGGAGCGGGTGGGGTGACCGGGGTGGACGGCGCCACCGGCACCGAGGGGGCGGGCCCGCCCTCCGGTCCCTGAGCCACCCCCGGCCCCGCACCCCGCACCGCGGCCCGAGCAGCCTCGGACCCGCCGGGACCGCCCCGCATCGGCGCATGCGCCTCGGGCCCGGGAACGTATCCCATGGCGGGCCCACCGGCGGGCGCCGCCTGGAAGTTGGCCCCGCGCTCAAGGCGGTCGATCCGGGCCTGGAGCGAGCGCTCGTCGTCGTACGCGGCGGGCAGCAGCACCCGGGCGCAGATCAATTCGAGCTGGAGCCGGGGCGAGGTGGCCCCGCGCATCTCGGTGAGCCCGGCGTTGACGAGATCGGCGGCCCGGCTGAGCTCGGCGGCCCCGAACACCGAGGCCTGCGCCTGCATCCGCTCGACCACGTCGACGGGGGCGTCGATGAGCCCCTTCTCCCCCGCGTCGGGAACGGCCGCGAGGATGACGAGGTCGCGCAGCCGCTCCAGGAGGTCGGCGACGAAACGGCGCGGGTCGTTGCCGCCCTCGATCACGCGGTCGACCACCTCGAAGGCGGCGGCCCCGTCACCGGCGGCGAAGGCGTCCACCACCGAATCGAGCAGCGACCCGTCGGTGTATCCGAGCAGCGCGGTGGCCATGGCGTACGTCACACCGTCGTCGGCGGCACCGGCGAGCAGCTGGTCCATGACGGACATGGAGTCACGCACGGACCCGGCCCCGGCCCGCACCACGAGCGGCAGCACCCCGTCCTCGACGGGAATCCCCTCCCGCCCGCAGACGTCCCCGAGGTACTCCCGCAGGGTGCCCGGCGGGACGAGGCGGAACGGGTAGTGATGGGTGCGCGAACGGATGGTCCCGATGACCTTCTCGGGCTCGGTGGTGGCGAAGATGAACTTGAGGTGCTCCGGCGGCTCCTCGACAACCTTCAGCAGCGCGTTGAAGCCCGCCGAGGTCACCATGTGGGCCTCGTCGATGATGTAGATCTTGTACCGGCTGGAGGCGGGCCCGAAGAAGGCCTTCTCGCGCAGCTCACGGGCGTCGTCCACGCCACCGTGCGAAGCGGCGTCGATCTCGATCACGTCGATGGACCCGGGCCCGTTGCGCGCGAGGTCCTGGCAGGACTGGCACTCCCCGCACGGCGTCGGCGTCGGCCCCTGCTCGCAGTTCAGACATCTGGCGAGAATCCGGGCACTGGTCGTCTTGCCGCAACCACGCGGCCCGCTGAACAGGTACGCGTGATTGACCCGGTTGTTCCGCAGCGCCTGCTGCAGCGGGTCAGTGACATGCTCCTGCCCGATGACCTCGGCGAACGACTCGGGGCGGTAGCGGCGGTACAGCGCAAGGGACGACACGCATACGAGGTTATCGGGGCCCACTGACAACCGGCCCCGCCAACCGGGGCCCCCACCGTCTCGGGACGGCGCACGACCGCCCGAATCAGCGCGTACGCAGGGCGGATCGGACCCGCACCCCCACGGAACCCGCACGGAAAATAAAGCGCCCCCCACGCACCCGCCAGAGCCAACCTACCCTTGCTGCCTTCCGGCCCTGGGGGAGTTCAGTCAGATAGCGCCACGTGAGGGGCTCCGCACAGGGTACCCGATCCCTGACGTGGGAACGAGTTCGCGAGCACCCCTCAACGTCTTGTATTGTTTGCCGCGGAGGATTCGCCTAGTGGCCTAGGGCGCACGCTTGGAAAGCGTGTTGGGGGCAACCCCTCACGAGTTCGAATCTCGTATCCTCCGCCAGTGCCTCACCGGGCACGATGTTGAAGGGCCCCGCTGCTTGCAGCGGGGCCCATCGACATGCGTGGTCCTGGTTGGCCCCGTGAGCTCCTTCGGGCCGCTCGCAGGGGCGGCTTGCTGGTGGACCGCTTGGCAGGGACCGGAGCCAAGCCAGAACCTTGAGCCGATGGCGATTCGCCCGGCCCTCGCCGAACCTCGGCTCAGACGCCTTCCGACAACCCCGAATCGGTGAGCTGCACTCGCACCTCCCGATCCCCATCCTTGATGGTGACAAACGGGTCAGGGAGGTGATCGAGACCAGCATCGAAGAGATGTGACAGGAGCGAGCGGGCGATCGCATCCCGCTCAAGATCGCTGCGGCCGACCGGCATCGAGAGGACGAGCCGCCCGTCCCCGGAGTCGATCGCCGCACCGAAGAATCCGTCATCCGTGATGCAGGACTCATGCAGCAGGACATCGAGCTCGTCCACGAGCTGCGGCAGCGGGGTGTCGAGAATGCGTCTAGCAAGTCGTCGGCGCTCGCCCGACGGCCGTCGCAACGAACCTGCTTTCTCTGCTGGTTGGCTCATGCGCATCCTTATCCGCCGTGGGAATGCGGGAATCCACCTGACGCCTGGCTCAGATGCCACCGAGCTTGGCTGAATCTTGCGACGCAGCCAAGAAAGAGGCTGGTTCCGCGACCAGCTGCACCATCACCCATCCGTGACACGCGACAGCTCACGCAGGCCCACCTCCGGAGACGCCTCGGTCGAAGGGCGCGCTGCGGACCATGAAGCGCCGGTTCCTCAACCGCTCACCCTGCAGCCCGAGACAGGTTCACGGAGTCCCTGACCACCGTTGGCCCCGGGCGTAACTGCACCAGAGCGATCCGCTGGATGCAGGGCGGACAAAAAAACGGGACGTCGCATTGTCGGTAACCCCGGCGAGTAGCACTGCAGCCGACTGTCTCGGCGTAAACGCTTTGGACAAAGTCAGCTCTTGGAGCACGACCGGGGAATCGGGTCCCCTGGCTTGCCCGTCCCCGCACGCAAGGCTCGCACCCCGTCCGCCGGAACGGAGAAGTCCGTGTCTTCCTCGGGATCCCAGAGCGTGATCTTGCCGTCAACGACACCGAACGCCGCGTACACCTTGGACGGTTGCAGAGAACGACCGTACGCCGGCATTTCGTCCAGTGCGCCCAGCGGCGTGACGCAGACCGGCTCCACCTTGATGCCTTCGTACGGCTCCGGCACGCGGTGATTCCGCCATTGGGCGACGGCTTGCTCCCCGGCTTGCTGCGGGGATTCCGGCACCGTGATGAGCCATGCCAGGCCTAGTGCCATGACGGCGATCAGGGCCATGAGGGGAACGAGCAGTCGGTCCGTCACTGCTTTCAGGTAGTACGTGGCATATCCCCAGCACGCCAGAAAGACCAGGGCCAGTGAGGTCGTGCTCACGAGGACCCGGAGCGAGGCCAGGATCTGCGACGGATGCGCAATGTCCATTTCCTCGGGCGGCACACCAAAGGCAGCACCGTAGAAGGTGTGGAGCACGACCCCCATGCCCAGCGCCGGGGGCAGGACGACCGGGAGCAGCGCGAGTCCGGCTGCCACCAGGAACGGCCGTTTACTCCCTGTTCGTACCAGGAGACGTACCCCATGGAGCACCAGCAGAGAAGCGCCGATGAACACCACCGCCTGCAGACCGGCCAACGCCCCCAGAGCGAAGAGCCACCCACAGCTGACGAAAGACGCCGTCCCGGCCCGGAGACGTCTGCGGCTCGACACGGTGCGCGCAGCCAGCTTGTACGTCACCACGAGCAGCCCGAAGGCAAGCAGTGCCGCCACGGTGATCTCCCACCAAGGGCCTGCCCCCGATGCCCATCCCCCGCAGAGGCCCGCCCCGTAGGAGAAGGTCAGCATCTGAATCAGAGTCCGGCGTTGCTCATCGCTTATCATCCGCGGCATCTGGTCGTGGGAATCCTCGTCGCCACCGTAGGGAGCCCGCAGACTCCGGCCGCCGGCTCGGGCCTGGGCCCATGCGAGAGGGCCGACAAGGATCTCACCGGTGTCGTGCAGCCCCCACTTCCTCGCGGTGTTGAACACCCATCGGGGGAGGGCCCGGCCTGCTGTCCGCGCGGGAAGACACACGTACCACTTCGGTTGCACACAGCGCCGACGCCCCTGCGGCGACGCATGGCGGGGCTCAAGATCGACCCCTACGTCGTCCGCCAGCGATTCCACCTGCTGCACGGCCTCGCACTCCGCCCAGCATCCCGGACCTTGTAAAACGGGGACACCAAGCACGTACACACCTGCGTAATCCCGTCCGTCGGACGGAAAGGCTTCCGGCGATGGACGTGAGATCACCCGCCATCCCTCACGCTTGACGTGCTCTTCGAGCCTCTGCCGGTCCGTCCACGTGCCCTTCAGTAAGGCCTCGACCTCGGTCTCTCGTCCATGTCGGTTCATCTGCGCGAACTCCCTCTCCTTCTCTTGGATTTCTTGATCGAGCAAGCCCATGCGCCGTCTGCTGACGGGCCCCGGAACCCGGAGCCCCTATTCAGCAAGGTCAGCCGCAGAGTTCGGCGAGCCCGATGAGCAGGACCTCGCCGCGATCGGCCTCCGAACGGAGCGCATCGCTGAAGCCAGTGGCGCTGAAGCAAGACGTTGAGCATGGGCTCGGGGTGGGTCACGACGATTTGAGGCAAGTGCTGACGCCCAGGTCGTGGCATGACTGGATATGCCACGACAAACGCCCGGCAACTCGGCTTGAGTGGAGAGTTCAGCACCCGTCAGGCATACGGCGATTCCGCGGCTCTAGTCGTCGTCAGGCGCTGCTGGCGCAGGTCATCAGCTGCGAACACGGACGCGCACTCACAGACGGAGCGAACGGCGCAGAGGAGCCAGCTTCATTTGCAGACGAGAGCTGGGAGACAACACTCCGTCCTAGAACTCAAACTATCGAGCAAAAATAGTCGAAGAATGTCAACATCAATCCAAATTGCCAATTAGATGGTCACTTATGC
This sequence comes from Streptomyces sp. NPDC094147, assembly GCF_044764265.1. Taxonomy (NCBI): domain Bacteria; kingdom Bacillati; phylum Actinomycetota; class Actinomycetes; order Kitasatosporales; family Streptomycetaceae; genus Streptomyces; species Streptomyces sp. NPDC094147. Next base: position 67,430 of record NZ_JBIWHT010000007.1, read on the forward strand.
CCGCAATACAACAATCAGATGCAACTCGAAGAACCATCCCCTAGCATCTCTAGCGAGTGACCGAGACGCGCAGCCGCGCCACCCTCGACCCACAAGACAATCGACACAAAGCGAGGAGAGGGCAGAACGTGACCGAGGAAGACAGCGAGAATCCGCGCACACGCACCGAGATCACCGAAGTGACGCCCGACAAGTGTTCGGCCTGGATGGAAAAAAGGACATGCAACCGCGTCCCCTTGAAGCGGTCCAATGTAGACAAGTTTAAGAGCATTCTGCGAAATAGGCAGTTTCGCACTACCCATCAAGGCTTCGCTCTGGACTGGCATGGCTGCCTCATCGACGGACAGCACCGAGCCGCCGCCATTATCGAGACCGGCGTTACGGTGACCGCACAGGTCACGTACAATCTCAGCCCGGACACCTTTGCCGCAATTGACGGTGGTCGTGTCCGTGCAGCTGGCGACTTCGTCGCACAGATCACGGAGATGAGGCAGAGCAACTCCAACGTCTATGCAGCCGCGCTTAAGATCCTCGCAAACCGCGCTGCGGGGCTGCACTGGATGAGGTGGACCAGCGGACGGCTGACTGCCGAACAAGTACAGGATTTGGTCCCAAGGTGGCCAGTGGACGAGGAGCGCATCGTCCGCCTGGTCAGCAAGGGAAAGCAATGCCACTCCAGCGCAACAGGATTGATCGTCGCGCGCACGATTATTACAGAAGTATGGCCCGAGAGTATCGCCGACCTATTCTTTGATGGCATCGGCGAGACCAGCCGCGAATTTGTCGGGCGAGACCCTCGATCCCTGTACACGAACACCATGATCAATGTGAACCGCGGGGTCGTGAGTAGGGACAGTGTTCAGCAGTCGGCTCAGGCTATCAAAGCATTCAACGCCCTCGTATCGGGTGACTCTATTGGCACCCTGAAGAAAATGAAGGCGGCTGGCGTAAAGATCATCAAGGATCGACGAACCGGCAAGGAGATTCAGCAGGAGTACCCTCCGGACCGTTATCCGGAAGTCATTCAGCCGGCCATCAACATCAGTGACAATTGGCTTGGGAATGACGGCACAGGGTCGATCGGGTGAAGGGACAGGGTCACGGCTCCCGCCGGAACAAGCACATCTAGTCGTGGGGGAGCCTTGCCACGTGCTGGTGATACGAAGTCGTCGGCGGCCCTGGGCTCCTGGCAGCCGAGGTATATGAGATGAGTGTCAAGGTGTGGCGTCGTTCACCGTCGGCTCCTTGGCGGGTCCCGGAGTTTGGTCGGGCTCTGGCGCGGCGCTCGGAACTGGTCACGGACAGCCTGCGTTCGGCTGGGGAGACCTGCGATTGCGGCAAGCAGCGGGATGACAGGCTTGAGGCAGCCTCGTCGCACTGCCGGGGGCGCGTGGCGGGAACACCACTCGACCGGTTGCAGTTTTGGTTGCGTTCATCCTGGTCCAGCACAGTCCACAGCCGGCCGAGCGAACCGAATCGCCACAGGTCAGAACTTTCGTAACCGTCTCTGAACAGCCAGACGAACATTTGGAAAGCGTGTTGGGGGCAACCCCTCACGAGTTCGAATCTCGTATCCTCCGCCAGTGCCTCACCGGGCACGATGTCGAAGGGCCCCACCGCTTGTTGTGGGGCCCTTCTTCGGTTCCGTTGGCCTCCACCATGACCCGGCTCTCATCAGCAGCGCCGCACCCCTCCGGTACCTTCAAAAACCGCGGCGGGTGGGCCGTCGATCTGGACGAGCCATCGACGCCTCCCTGCCGGCGCTCGCCACCAGTCCGCACCGCCAGAATCCACTCTTCGTTGCCCTGCGCTTCTTCGCGCCGTTGGCAGCCGAATCATCACCGCCGAACACTCGGCTTCTCGCGAGGCTCGGAGCTGTCCTCAACGAACCAGGTACGTGGTGGACATCTGCCTCAACGGCCTCCTCTTCACCTCCTCCTTCGACGGCCAAGGCCGCCAGTTGCGAAGCCTCGCCGAAGAAGCTGTGCGCGACTACCCACGACCACATCTTCGAGTACCACCCGGCCTCAGGTCAGCACATGTGCCAGGACCACGACGCGGCACTCGACAGCGCTCTGCATCACCTGTTCTCACTCGGCAGCCACAAGCTCTTGCACGAGGAGTGCCTCAGCAAGGCGCGAAGTCAGCGTCGAAGGCCGGCTGCACGCCAGCCTCGATACCGCGTACCGGTGCCGACTGGAAGAGCGGGGAAGCCGAACACCAGGAACTGCGGAACTTGTCGCCGTGTTCACGGCAGCGCAGGCAGTAGCCAGACTTGCGCCCGCAGCGAATGACGCAGCCGTGCGCGCAGGCGGTGGACCGTCAGGGCCTTTAGCACGAAGTCGACATGCGTCCACCGGAGGCCAAGGACCTCACTCTGCCGCGGGCCGAGCGCCACCTGTCGAATGCCGCTACTTACGCCCCGCATATTGCCGTGCCACCAAACATAGTTCACTCAATGGGACTGGATCCCCGCAGAAATCCCCAAAGTGTAGCTGCCGCGCCTCATGATTTTCCGTAGGCCCGATCTGGCGGCGCGAGAGGAAAACCATGCGCGATGTCTTCACTATCGTCACTGAACGAGTTCTGCGTGACTGCGGCGGGGAGCCCATCTGTGCACATGTCGGCGATGTTCAAGTGTGCACAATCAAGAACCATCCCACATACCAGGTGTTGCGCAAGAAAGTTCGACTTGGCCGATCAAAATCCGTAGCCAGCTTGCGCCTCTGGGAGTCGGTGGTCACTTTGGCGAGAGAAAGCAGCCAACCGGAGCGGGAGAAATGGCTGATGATCCTACTGGATCTACTGACTCCATACTTTGGGAGGTGGTCGAAAGAGTTGGCACAAAAATGGCATTATGAGATCTCCGACATTAGGTCTGCGATGATGGACGGCGCCCTGGAGGCATGGTTTTCCATGGCAGGTGGCATGCCTTCCAGGAAACTCCTGGATGCCATGATGACTCGCGCGTTCACCAGCGCTCGTACCCTGGTGGATGCCGGAAGCTCGGAAACGTGTGCGGCAAGTTCGGAGTATTTGGTTGCTGATGCTGCGCATGAGCAAGATTCAACGATGCGCGCATCGTCAATCATCGACGTCGGCACAGTGCGGGATCCGGATGCCGACGAGAGAATTCGAGGCGAGCGCACGGGAGCCCTACTGCAACGAATGGGAGCCATGGGCCACGCCAAGATCCTTCATGAAAAACTCCGCCGCGGTTGCCGTGATGAGGTAGATTCCCACTCACTTACTCCTGCACAGATGGGGCGATCCTGGGTGGACGGGAAGAATCTTTACTATCGAATTTCTGACCTCCTGCCACAATATATCGCTTTCAGCGAGGCGGCCAATATTGTTGGCCTTTCAGGATCGCAAGCATCAAGAATGGCCGGCAAGGGCTCCCTCTCCTTTAGAGTGCTCTGGATTGGCAATAGTCGATTCGTATCGGTCAAGTCGCTTATGCACACCTTGGGCATCCCTGACTCCATCGTGCATCCCGATGATGTGGAGAATGGAGCTTCCCATGTCGGCGGAGGATAGAAAATCGACGAATACTTTCGTTGCCAAGGCGGACCAGTCCTCTGCTGCGACTTCGCCCGGCTCGACCGACGGACGAGCCGGGGCAGTGTCTGACACGGGCGATCGGGCTCGGCTCTTCGGCATGGCAGATCCTCTGCCGCTGGCTCGTCGCGTCGGGCGGGGATGCCCCGGGAACTGTCTTCGTGCGGCATCCGCAGACCATGGAACTGCACCATCCTTGATCGTCTCCGAAGCGACTTCGGTCTGCCCGCCCGTGACACGTTCCATGTCCGTCGTGGCGCCCCTTCATGAAGTCCCGATCATCGCTTGCGACTTGGCTGAGCGAACTCGACGGCTCCCGCCCGGCACGCGTACTCGCCAATCGGGGGGACGCCGCCTCCTCCGGGATCTGGCGGACCGTCTCCAACCCGCGGGGTCCGTGGCACTCGTCCGGCCACAACTCCCCCCCTGCCACGCCTGCGGGCTGCCGAGACGCTGGCGGCCCTGGGGAGGGCCCTGGACGTCGGCTACACCCCGACCGACATCACGAACGGCCTGGCAGCCTGCTCCGCCACGGCGGCGCTGCCGCAGCCGCCGACCTATCTCATCGGCGACACCGCACGCCAGAGACGAGTGCGCATCGCTCCCCTTGAAGGAACGTCGGACGGCGCGGCCCCCGAACCACCGCCACTCGCGCCGCGGACAGGTCCGCCGACTCCGGCTTTGACATGCTGGCCGACCAGCTGCTCGCGGCCCCGCCAACCGCACCGGAACCCGACCCGTTCGGCAGCGGCATGCCTTTCGCGACGGACACCGAGGAGATCGTCGCCGCGTACGCAAAGCATGTGTCGAACAGCGACGCCCACCAGGTCGCCCACGCCATCGACACCGGTGCGGCCAGCATGGTCGAGTACCGCACCACCCCGGGCAACCGAACCGCGCGCACCCTCAGCGACCTGGAACTCGACCCGCCTACCTCGGTGCCTGGTGCACCTGCGCCAAGCGGAACGCGTCTTCACTCTCTCCCGCATCCACGGCGTGATGCCCGCGAAGAACTCGGTGGCCAGGCCGGGCGCCCCATGGCACCCCACAAGGCGCCTCGCAAGATATACTTAGCCCCACATTTGATATCAGGGAGGCGCACATGACTCGGACGGTAATCGACCTGGACGACGACCTGGTCGCGGACGTGGCGAAAGCCCTCGGGACGAACACCAAGAAGGAGACCGTCAACACCGCCCTGCGCGAGGTACTGGAGAGCCGACGGCGGGCTCTCGCCCTGACCCGGCTGCGTGCGGCAGCCGGCGAAGGCGCCTTCGACCTCGACCTCTTCGAGGACAAAGGGAACTACCGCCGGTGAACGCGGCCCAGTTCATGATCGACACCAGCGCGCTCGCGCGGTTCATGCGCGGGGACGCCGAGCAGTACGGCTGGGACCAGGCCGCTGCGGCTGGGCTCATCGCGACCTGCCCGATCACCGAGCTCGAGTTCTTCTACAGCGCCCGGTCGGCCGCCGACCGGGCGCGCGGCATCGAGGACATGCGGCTGATCTTCGGCTGGGTTCCCGTCGACGACCGTGCCTACGACCGCGCCTGGCAGGTCCAGGAAGCCCTCACCAAGCAGGGGAAACACCGAAGCGCCGGAGCGGTCGATCTGGTCGTCGCCGCGACCGCTGAGCTGCAGGGGCTCACCCTGCTCCATCGCGATCACGACTTCGAGTGCATCGCCGCAGTGACCGGACAAGCCCTCCAGTGGTACGGCCCGGAGCACGGCAAGTAGGTCAGCAGTGGTTGCAGTTCTGGTTGCGTTCACCGCCGTACAACATCGTTCAGAAGCCCCAACCGAGTCGACTGCACCGCAGGTCAGAACGTTCCGGTACGCCTCAGAACTCCCAGACGAAGACCTGGAAAACACGTTGGGGCCCCCGAGTTCGAATCTCGTATCCTCCGCCAGTGCCTCACCGGGCACGATGTCGATGGGCCCCGCTGCTTGCAGTGGGGCCCATCGACGTGTGTGGTGGCGGCCGCCCCGGGCCTGGGAGGTCGCTGTTCAGGCGGTGAGGCCCTGGACGTGGAACTGCATGGCGCGGTACGGCCATCCGGCGGCGGTGTTCCACTGGCTGACCGACAGGTGGAGGTCGTCGAGGGTCGAGCCCGGGATGATGTAGCCGCCGTACAGCTGGGCCACGTGCGAGTCGTCCTCGTGCCCCCAGGTTCCTCCTCGGATCAGCGTCCTGCGGTACGCGGTGGAGAGGTCCGCCATGGGGGTGTCCACGACGGCGGCGTCGATCCGGTATTCGCCCGCGTTGAACCACGTCAGAACCCATCGGCCCGCGAGCGGGCGCAGGCACATTTCGCCGGACTTCCCCTCCAGGACCGGGGTGGGCGGGCGGCCCCAGCCCCAGACGCCGTCGCGTCGGCCCCACGGCTGGTAGGCGGCGGGGTCCGTGATCTCGTCGGCGGGGACCCGGTGCAGGATGACCGGCTTGTCCCGCTGGAAGCCCGTCGAGTACACGTACACGTAACCGTCGCTGCCGAGCCCCCAGGTCAGCAGCTGGAACAGTCCGCCGTGCAGGCCTCCCGGGAACCGGGCGGCGGTACGGTGCCAGCTCGCGCCCGAGTCGTGCGAGCGCCAGATCTCGCTCCCCACCACGTTCCCGAAGCCCCGGTGCATCGCGACATGGAGGAACATGTCGGCGCCGATGGTGATCACGTCGGTGGGCAGCACGGTGAACATGCCCGCTCTGTCGTCCTCGTACGGGCGCAGCTGTCGGGCATACTTCCCGCCCACCGCGCCGGTCCAGACGATCTCCCCGCCGTCCAGCATGGACGCGTACAGCGCGACGGGCGAGCGCCACCAGCCGCCGCCCACCCGCGGCTCCTCGAAGGTGTCACCGAACACGAACAGCAGCCGCCCGTCCGGCGTCCGGACGGGGATGCCGAGATCGGCCGCCTCCATCCGGAACCGCGACGTGATCCCCGGACCGGTCAGATCGGCGACCTTGGTCACCACGAGACCGTCCGTCTCCCCGCGGCGGCCGCCGGATCCGGCCCCGCCCACGGCCCGCGCGCCGGGCGACCCACCCACCAGCGAACCTCCCGCCATCAGGGCTCCGGCTGTCGCCCGGAGCAACGTCGACCTGCTCAACACCTCGCACGGTGCGGCCCGACCAGCACACCGCCACCTTCACCAACCCGCACGATCACTCCCTGCTCAGAAACAGACGGCGAAATACCAGAACGCCAGCTTCATATCGCAGGCCCACGCGTCCGGAGCGCCAACACCCCACGGAACCGAACGGCTTTACCGCCAGCTCCATTTGAGCGGGCCCGCGCGGCGGTGCCGTACCGGCGACCATCACGTGCAGGGGGCGACGGCGACCCGGCCCTCACTTCCTGCACAGGGTGGTGTCGAGGAGGGCGTCGGCGTGGGTGAGGCCCTTCGCGGTCGATGACCCGCTGGGTGATCTGCTCGGCGACGGGCCGGCCGGTGACCTTCTCGATGAGCAGGCCGGCCAGGACGTAGTTGGTGTTGCTGTACGCCCAGCTGGTCCCGGGCCCGAACCGGGCCTTGTGGGCCAGCGCCACATCGAGCAGCGCACGGGGCTGGTAGTAGGTGTGGCGGGAAGCCCTGCCCACGATGGCATCGGCCATGAAGTTCGGGTAGTCGGGCAGTCCGCTGGTGTGCTGGAGGAGCCGGCGTACGGTGATGTGGCGGCCGTCGATGCCCTCGCCGCGTACCAGGTCGGGCAGGTACTTCTCGATCGGGGCGTCGAGTCGGACCTTTCCTTCGCCGACCGGTTGTAGGACGACGGTCGCGGTGAAGGCCTTGGTGTTGCTGCCCGCCCGCACCTGCCCGTCCACCGGCACCTTCGCGCCCGTCCTCAAGTCCGCGACGCCGGCGGTGTAGTTGCGGGTGCGCCCGTCGCGGTCGAAGGTGGCGGCCAGGGCGGCGGGGAACCGGTCGTCGGTCACCAGGCGCTCCAGGCCGGTGCGTACGACATCACGAGCGCCGCGGGACTCCGCCGCGGCGGGCGGCGTGCCGGCCGCGGTCAGGGCGGCGGCCACCACCGCTACCGCCGCGACTGCCCGCCGCGGCCCGGACAGTGATGTGGTGTGAACACGCTGCCGGAGCTTGTGAGAACGGCCGGACATGGGTGAACTCCCCTTGTGCAGCACGCTGGTTGCATCGGAGGCCGGACGCGTCCTGCCTGCTGGCTGCATCGGAGAACGGTCCCGTCCAGCCTGCGCGTCCAAGATCCACCGAACCAACCGGGCAACCCGCCCCTGCGACGTGGGGACAACCCCCGGCACCGCCGCCCGGTGAGCGGTTCCGATGCCCATCGCCCGATGCGGTTGGGGCGGGGCCGCTCCACCGCCGGGCGTACGCCCCCAGGCGGACGTCCCGCCGTGGACGGGGTGGCTACGATCGCCCGGTGGATCAAGCTCTGCCGCGACCTCCGTGGCTGATACGGCTGCCGTCGGGCGTGTGGACGGCGTTGACATGGTGCGCTGCCGCCTTGTTCGCGCTCGTGCTGTTCGCGTCGACTACGTACCGGGCGGCGCCGCTCTTCTGGCACGCGCGGCAACCGATCTTCCCGGGGCCCGTTCTGCGGGCGGCACTGGCCGTCGTCCTGGCGCTGGTGATCGGATGGGCCCGGCGTCGGCCGCTGCCGGTGTTCGGGGTGGTCCTGGCCGAATCGGTGGCGGCGCTGGCGCTCGGGGAGAAGACCTGGCCGTTCTTCCTCGCGCTGGGCGGTCTGCTCTGCTACGTCGCGGCCACCCGGCCGCGCCGGACCGCCGTCGTCGCCGCCGCAGTCGAACTGGCCGCGTGGATCGGCGAGTTGGGGGCCGCGGACTACGGTCAGGAGCAGTTCAGCGATGCCGTGAGCACTCTGCTGGCCGTCGCGGCGGGCGTCTTCATCCCCTGGTCGATCGGCAACTCGATCCACCGGCAGCGCGTCTACGGCCAGGCCCTGCGCACGCAGGCCGCCGCCCGTGCGGTCCAGGCCGAACGGCTGCGGATCGCCCGCGAACTGCACGACATGGTCGCCCACAGCGTCGGCGTCATCGCGATCCAGGCCGGTGCGGCGAGCCTGGTCATCGACACCCAGCCGACCGGGGCACGCAAGGCGCTGGGCGCCATCGAAGCCACCAGCCGCGAGACGCTCGCCGGACTGCGGCGCATGCTCGTCTCGCTCCGCGAGGCCGAGGCCGAGGGGGACCCGTCGCAGGCCGCTGCGGCGGTGGGCCTGGAGGCCGTCGACCGGCTGGCCGAGGCGACGGCGGACGCCGGGGTGCGGGTCGAGGTGCGCTGGCTGGGTCAGCGGCGCCCGCTGCCTCCCGAGATCGACCTGGCCGCCTTCCGGATCATCCAGGAGTCGGTCACCAATACGGTGCGCCATTCGGGGACCCGCAGCTGCCGGGTGTCCGTCGAGTACCGGGACGAGGAGCTGGCCATCGAGGTGCTGGACGACGGGCGCGGTGCCGCGCGTGCCGGTGCGGCCGCCGGGAGCGGGTACGGGATCTCCGGGATGCGCGAGCGGGTCGCCCTGCTGAACGGCCGGTTCAGCGCGGGGACGCGTCCCGAAGGCGGCTTCCAGGTGGCGGCGAGGCTGCCGGCATGACGATCCGCGTCGTGCTCGCCGACGACCAGGAGCTGGTGCGGGCCGGGCTGAGCATGGTCATCGCCGACCTCCCCGATCTCGAAGTGGTGGGCGAGGCCGCGACCGGTGCCGAAGCGGTCCGGGTGAGCGGCGACGTCCGGCCCGACGTCGTGGTGATGGACATCCGCATGCCCGGCATGGACGGCATCGAGGCCACCCGGGCGATCACGGCCGGCACCGCCCCACCGCGCGTGCTGATCCTCACCACGTTCGACGACGATGACAACGTCTACGCCGCGCTCCGCGCCGGTGCGAGCGGATTCCTGGTCAAGGACATGGCGCTGGTGGACATCCTCGCGGCGATCCGCGTGGTCGCCGCCGGCGACGCCCTGATCGCGCCGAGCGTCACCCGCCGCCTCATCCAGGAGTTCGCCGTACGGCCTCAACCCGCCGCCCCCGTACGGCGGATCGAGGGCATCACCGAACGGGAGCGTGAGGTACTGACCCTGGTCGCTCGCGGCATGTCCAACGGCGAGATCGCAGCCCACCTCTTCATCGGCCCCGCCACCGCCAAGACCCACGTGGCCCGCCTGCTGACCAAGCTCGACGCCCGCGACCGTGTCCAGCTCGTCATCACCGCCTACCAGGCGGGCCTGGTGTCACCGACCGGCTGAGTCCGGGCGGCGCCGGGTCACGGCCGCTGGACGGTGACCTCCGGGTTCGCCGGGGACGCTCCGTCGAACAGCGGCTGGGCGACGCCCTTCAGGTGCAGGTCGAAGAAGGCCCCGACGTAGTCGCGGGTGATCTCTTCCGAGCGTTCCGCGGACAGGGCGTAGGAGTTGGGCAGGCCCGCCGCCGCGGCGAGGAGGGGCACGTCGGTGAAGCTGCCGTGGCCGGCCCCGGCGACGGTCAGCCTGCGCTTCCAGCCGTCCAGGTTCGCCCAGGCCGTGTCCCAGGTGGTGTCCATGCCCGGGTTCTCGTCGCCCTGGGCGCCGAACAGCAGGAAGGGGCGGCCGTGCAGGCCGGCGGCGGGGTTCGGCTCCCGGAAGGTGCCGTCCAGGTTCACCCCGGCCCGCACCCGCTCGTCCCCGGCCATCGTCACGGCGGCGGCATCACCGCCGATGGAGTGCCCGGCCATGCCGATCCGCCGCCGGTCGATCAGGTGGGCGTACGGCCAGGCGGAATGGCGATCGGTCAACTGGCCGATCACAAAGGAGATGTCCTTCGCCCGGCTCCGGGGCATGGCCTCCAGCCCTCCGGCCGGCGGACGGTCGCAGGTGACACAGGTGAGGGTCCGCCCGTCGGGGAAGGTGACGCCGGGCGACTCGTAGGTGTGGTCGACCAGTGCGACGACGTACCCCCGACTGGCCAGGTCCTCGGCGAGCCCGGTGAGACTGGCACGCGGAAACGCGTTGCCGGGCGAGAGCAGCACCAGCGGGAACCTGCCGGGCGCCGGGCGCGCGTCGGCCCGCGCCCAGGTCCGGGTACCGCTCAGCAGCTCGGGCGGGAGGCCGGCGCCGGGAGCCTTCTCCTGCAGGAACAGCCGGGCCTCCTCGGTGGTCATGTACGGGGCTGGCCCGCCGGTCCCGGGGCGGGCGGGGTAGTACATCGACACCATCAACTGACGCGCGCCCGCCGCCGGCACCCACGGGTCCTGGCGGTGCCGGTCGACAAGGTGCAGCGTGCTGCGACCGACCGCGTGCGGACCCGTCGGGCGGGGCAGTTCCGGGACGCTGAACGCGTGCGAGGCCGCGGAAGAAGGGGCGGCCGAGGGCCCGGGTGCGGCGGACGCCACCCCGGCGATCGGCAGCGGCAGGGCGAGCGCGAGCACCGCGGCCGCGGCGGTACGACGGATTCTGTTCATGCCCAGGACGCTAGGTCCGCGGCACACCCCCTGACGCCCCCTCAGGAGCGGACCGGAACGTAACCCCGCAGGCGGACGGGACATCAACTCCCAGGGGGACAGCACCCTTTCAGGACCGACTGACGCCCCGCGGGACGCGTCATCACCCCCGCCGCCAACCGCAGCCGGTCAACCGAGGCGCGGGCGAGCTACTGCCTGGCGACAGCCAGCCGCATCCCTGACACTCCGTCAACTACCTTGCGAGTCCCCAGGGGAGCCCGGAGCACGAAGCTCACCGGGGCGAGCGCGACGTAGGCCGGGCAGGCTTCGCCGGACTTCTGATGGGTGATCAGCTCCAGGGTCAGAGTTACCTCGGAGTCGGTCTCGGCTCCCGCCAGTCGGCCCTTCTGGCACCCCCCGGCGGTGATCTCCGTCGTGAGGGTCCGCCCGTCCGCGCCGAGGACGGTGGGTCTCGTGATGGGCTGAGCGGAGCGGACATCCCCCTGCCCGCAGGCGGCGAGCACGAGACCGCCCAGCAGGACGAACGCGATGCCCGGTGCCCGGCCGGGGTGTTGGTTCATGCGGGTGGGACGCGGGGTGTCCGGCCCTGGTTCCCGTGCGCGTCCCTCACCCTCAGCGGCCCGCTCCCCGCGCTGATACCTGGCTGACACAAATCCGCGCGCCGGCGGACGCACCGTCCTGACCGGCCGGACGTGGTCGTCTCCCAGGCTTCGGGGCGTACCCGGTTCTCGGGTACGCCGGGCGGGCTGGGAGAGGTGGTTGGCGGTGGGTGCTGGGCGGATACGTGCTGCTGCGGCGGGGTGGGTCCGTGGTCGGGCGGTGTGGGCTTCTCCCGGTCCGGGCCGGGGAGGGCGGACCCGGCGGGGGGCCGTGTGGGTCTCGGCCGTGGTGGTCGGCGCGGCCGGGGCCGGCGGCTGGTTCGCGCTCGCCGGTGGCGGCGACGGCGCCCGGGGTGCCGGATCCGCCGCCGCGCACGTGGCGCGGGTGGCCGCCGGGATGGATCTGCCCTGGCCGGGCGAGGGCCAGGCGAGCATCGAGGTCGAGGGCGTCGGCGGCCTCGGCAGCACGGGCGGACAGCGGCCGGTGCCCATCGCGAGCGTCACTAAGGTGATGACCGCGTACGTGATCCTCAAGGAGCACCCGCTCAGGGACGGGGACGAGGGCCCGCAGATCACCGTCGACGCGGCCGCGGCGCAGGAGGCGTACTCGCTCAGCGAGTCCACCGCCCCGGTCACCGAGGGGCAGCGGCTCAGCGAGCGCAAGACCCTGGAGCTGCTGCTGCTTCCGTCCGGCAACAACATCGCCCGGTTGCTGGCCCGTTGGGACTCGGGGAGCCAGGAGGCGTTCGTCGCGAAGATGAACCGGGCCGCCGCGGCGCTGGGGATGACCCGGACCACGTACACCGGGGCGAGCGGAATCGAACCCACCACCCGCAGCACCGCCGACGACCAGCTCGGCCTCGCGCGCGAGGCCATGAAGGAACCCGTGCTGCGCGCGGTGGTCGCGATGCGCGACACGACGGTCCCCGGGGTGCCCGGCACCGTCGTCAACACCAACCGGCTCCTTGAGAAGCCCGGCGTGATCGGGCTGAAGACCGGGTCGAGCACGCCCGCGGGCGGCAACCTCATGTGGGCCGCCGAAGCGGGCCCGGACCGGCGTCTCGTCCTGGGTGTGGTGCTGGCCCAGCACGTCAACACCTCGCCCACCGAGGGCATGCAGGCCGCCCTGGAATGCAGCGGCCGTCTGATCGACGCCGTGCGGAGCGGCCTTTCCGGGGCGCTCGCCAAGGCCCTGCCCGGGGACCGCCCCCGGTCCAAGGACGTCGCCGGGATGCTTCCCGGCCCCGGCAGCAAGGAGAGCGTGCCGTCATGACGACACTCGTCCATCGCCCGCGGTCCGAAACGCCTGGAGCACCTGCCCATATCCACAAGGGTAGTTGGCGGCGCGGGCGGCTGATCGCCGCCGGTGCGGTGCTGTGCGCGCTGGTCATGGCTGCGCACTCCGCGGTGCCGAACGTGTTCGGCAACCCCGGCAGCCTCCTGGAGACGTTCCTGCCCTGGCTGGGACTGAGCGTGCCCGTGCTGCTCGCCCTCGCGGCGGTGCGGCGGTCCGCGACCGCCGCGGTCGCCGTGCTGCTTCCGGCCGTCGCCTGGTGCGCCCTGTTCGGCGGCGTCCTCATGGACAAGCGGGCCGACGGCGGCGACCTCACCGTGGTGAGCCACAACGTCAACGACGCGAACCCCGACCCGGTCGGCACCGCACACCAACTGGCCGCCGCCAGACCCCAGTTGCTCGCCCTCGAAGAACTGACCCCGCACACGGCACCCACGTACGAGCGCGCTCTGGCCGCCGGCTATCCGTACCACTCGGTGCAGGGCACGGTCGGGCTGTGGAGCACGTACCCGCTGCGGGACGTGCGGCCGGTCGCGATCATGCCGTGGACCCGCGCCCTGCGGGCCACCGCCGACACCCCGAAGGGTCCGGTCGCCGTGTACGTCGCCCACCTCGCCTCGGTACGGGTACTGCCCGCCGTGGGCTTCACCACGGCGCGGCGCGACGAGGCGGCGGGCAGGCTCGCGGACGCCGTACGGGCCGAACCGCTGCCCCGGGTCGTGGTGGTGGGCGACTTCAACGGCAGCACCGGGGACCGGGCGCTCGGGCCGGTGACCTCCCAGCTGCGGTCGGCCCAGGACGAGGCGGGCGACGGCTTCGGCTTCAGCTGGCCGGCCGCCTTCCCGGTGGCCCGGATCGACCAGATCCTGCTGAAGGGCATCACCCCGGTCTCGTCGTGGACCCTGCCGCGCACCGGAAGCGACCACCTGCCGGTCGCGGCGGCACTGCGCCTGTGACGGGGCGGACAGTGGTTACCTCTGTTACGTCTGTGACCTCAGCGGTGATTACCTCTTCGTACGGCGGGATGCGCGTGAGCAGTTCCGTACCCACCGACGTGATGACGGGATGACGGATGCGACAGCGCGACAGTGAAGCGGCGGGCCGGCAGCACGGCGGCCCCGCCCCCGGCCCGGTCCACGTCCTGCTGGTCGAGGACGACGAGACGATCCGGCGGTCCGTCGGGATGGCGCTCGACCGCTACGGCTACCAGGTGTCGGCGGCGCCCGACGGGCTGACGGGCCTGGAGATGTTCCGGGACGGAGGGCACGATCTGCTGCTGCTCGACATCATGCTGCCGCACCTCGACGGCATCGGGCTGTGCCGCCGGATCCGGGAGACCAGCCAGGCGCCCATCCTGATGATGTCCGCCCGCGGCGACGCGCTGGACGTGGTGGCCGGCCTGGAGGCGGGCGCCGACGACTATGTCGTCAAACCCGTCGACACCAACGTCCTGGTGGCGCGGATCCGTACGCTGCTGAGGCGGGCCACCTTCACCGCGGCCGAGCCCCGGCCGGCCGATGCCGACAGCGTGCTGACCTTCCGCGACCTCACCGTAGACACCCGTGGCCTGGAGGTCCGCCTCGACGGCCGGCCGCTCGCGCTCACCCCGACCGAACTGCGGCTGCTCCTGGAGTTCGCGGCCGCCCCGGGCATCGCCCTGCAACGGCAGACGCTGCTGCGCAAGGTGTGGGACTACGGCTGGGACGGCGACATCCGGGTGGTCGATCTGGCGGTGCAGCGGCTGCGCAAGAAGATCGGCGCCGATCACATCGAGACCGTCCGCGGTTTCGGCTACAAGTTCCGGCGCTGAGATGCGACGGAGACACGGAGCCGACGCCGCCCCGGGCTCGCACGCATACCGGGGCGACACCGACCCCGGCTCCCGCGCATCCGGCGCGGACGCGCACGACGGCGGCGTGCTGCGGCGCCTCGCCAACCCGCTGTCCCTGCGCTGGAAGATCGCAGCGGGCGTCGCGGCGGCGGCCTGTGCGATGGCGCTGGGCATCGGGGTCCTGGTCCACCGGACCACCGAGGACCGCTCCATGAGCATCCTCCGCGCGCAGGCGCTGAACGAACTGGGCCCGGCCGAGGCCGAGTTCCGGGGCGGGCAGCCGCCCCCGTCGGGGGCCCGCGATTACCTCGTGGACGACGAGCTGCCGGATCCGCTGCTGTCCCGGCTCGCCTCCGGCCATCCGCCCGTGTACTGGTACGACACCCGGAAGCCGACTCAGGGCTGGATGTGGGCGGCGAGCCGCGTGGACGGCCGGGCGCTGGCGGTCAGGATGAGCACGACGACCGAGATTCTCAACCTCCAGGCCCTGGACCGGCACATGAAGTACGCGGCGATCGCCACGCTCGCCGTCGTCGTCCCCCTCGCCCTGCTCGCCGCCGAACTGGTGCTCCGCCGGCTGCGCCGCGTCGCCATGACCGCCCGCCGCATCAAGGGCGGCGACCTCGACGCACGGACCCGTGCCCGCGGCCGCGACGAGATCGGCGAAATCTCCTCCGCCGTCGACCTCATGGCGGACGCCCTGCGGGACCGGCTGCGCAGCGAGCAGCGCTTCACCGCCGACGTGGCCCACGAACTGCGCACCCCGCTCGCCGGTCTCGTCACCTCCGCCTCCCTCCTCCCGGAGAGCGAGCCCACCGACCTGGTCCGCGACCGCGTCCAGGTGCTGCGCGCCCTCGTGGACGACCTCCTGGAGATCTCCCGCCTGGACGCGGGAGCCGAGGAGGCCGACGCCCAACTGGTGCCGCTGGGCGACCTGGTGACGGAATCCGTACGGCGCACGGGCCTTGCCACGGACGTCTCGGTGACCGGCCACCCGGTCGCCGAGACCGACCCGCGCCGCCTCGACCGCATCGTCACCAACCTCGTCCTCAACGCCCACCGCCACGGCGCGGCGCCGGTGGAGGTGACGGTCGAGGGCACGACGATCGTGGTCCGCGACCACGGCCCCGGCTTCCCCGAGGACCTCCTGGCCCAGGGCCCCCAGCGCTTCCGCACCGCCGCCCCCGAACGAGGCCACGGCCACGGCCTGGGCCTCACCATCGCCCAGGCCCAGGCCAACCTGCTGGACGCCCGGTTGACGCTGACGAACGCGCCGGGAGCGGGGGGAGCGATCGCTACGGTCCGGCTGCCGGGCCGGGCCTGAAGCTCGGCCCGTTCCTGGAAGGGAGCCACCGCCGTGGCTCCCGGCGGGCTCTCACAACGGCGGTTCCTCCGGCTGCCACGGAATGCGGATGGTTTCCGTGGGGCGTAACCGGGCGTGGCCGGAGGGGAGTTGGGGCGGGTCCGAGGGGTGGGTGCGGGGGGCCTGCTGGCGGTGCGGGGCGCCGGTCAGCAGGACGCTCGTGCGGTACAGGTACTTCACCTTGATGCGCAGGGCCCACGGGTCCAGGGGCTTGAGCAGGAAGTCGGCGACGCCCAGGCGCAGGGCCTCGGCGGCCAGTTCGTTGTTCTGGTCCATTCCGGTCACCAGGACGACCGGGATCAGCTGGGTCTGCCCCAGGCGGCGCAGATAGCGGACCACGTCGAGGCCGCTCACGCCCGGCATCACCACGTCGAGGATCGCGACGGCTATGCGCCCGTGGAGGGCGGCCTTGAGCGCGGCGTCCCCGTTGGTCGCGAACTCCAGCGGGTAGCCGAGCGGCGCGAGGATGCTCTCCATGGCGAACAGGTTGTCCTCGTGGTCGTCGACCAGTAGCACCTTCATGTCCGCGGACATGGCCCCATCACCTTCACTCGGGAGCGCCGCTTGGGCATATGCCCGCTCACGGCGGCTCGTACGCAGTCGGAGAGCACAACTGTGGTGTGCACGTGGGGAATGCACCGGATGCGGGCATGTACCCGGAATGTCCGCACATGCTCGTCGGCTGGTTTTCGCGTGGGGGGAATTCTCGCACCGGGCGGTGCGGAACAGCAGGGTGTCGACGGCCCCGGTTGCCCGCTCCCTTGGCGCCGCCCGGCGCCGACACGCAAGTGCCACAGGCCCATTCAGCGCAGTTGATCACACCTGCGGGTGAATCGGTGAATGCGCGTATGGGGCCCTGTTCCAGGGTGCGCCCGACCGCCCGCAAGCGCCCATACGGGTGGGTTCCGCAGGTCGCGCCCATGCTCCGCAAAGTGGTCTGAACCACCGTCCACCGCGCGGAACTTGATCGCCGGGAGCCTCCAGAATGACCGGATGATGATCTCGTCATCCCCTTTCGTACGGTACGCGGCCACGCGCGGCGAGCGATGAGCGGACCCGCCCCCCAGCGCCGCAACCGCCCGGCCGCCCTCGTCGCCGCGGTGCTCGGCGCCGCGCTCGTGCTCGGCGCCGGCTGGCTGTTCCTGGTCACCGTGCCCCGCGCGCTCGACGACGAGCGGGCGTTCACGTCGGCGGCCGGCTGCCCGGTCGCGCGGGTCTCGGCGGAGTGCAGACATTCCGTCGCGGCGACGGTGACCTCCGTGGTGGCCGATCACAAACACCGCTCGACGTACTACTGGCTGGGCTTCGACCCCGTACCGAACGGGCCGGAGGCCGCCTCGCCGCTCCGGGTCAAGATGGACGGCCGCACCCCGGTCTTCGCGGCCGTACAGCCCGGCGCCATGGCCCAACTCACGTACTGGCAAGGGGAGATCAGATACGTCGAGTACCGGGACCTGCGCCAGTACACCTCGGCGGATCCGCGCGGCGGCTACCGGCTGCCGTTCGCCGCGGCGCTCGTCCTGCTCTTCGTGGGCGGGGCGGCTCTGCGCGGCGCCCACTGGTGGTCCCGGCGCGCCACCGAGCCGCCCGCGCACGAGCCCTGGCGCCTCACCGTGCCGCTGGCCTCCGCACTGCTGCTCGCCTGCTGCGCCTTCGGTACGCCGTGGGTCGCCGGCGGGGTGCCGACGGCGCTGCTGCTCACGGCGGCCGGGGCGGTGCCGGTGCTGGCCGGGGCGGCGTGGCTGACGCGCCGCCACCGCCGCCGCACCACGGACACCATCAGGGTGACCCCGCTGCTGCCCGGCGGACGGGAGTGCTTTCCGGGCCGGGTGCTCGGCGAAGTCCCGTACAGCCACGAGGGGTTCGGGTACCTGGTGGCCGCCCCCGGCCTGCTCGCCTCCACCCCCGACCCGACCGGCCACCTCGCCCGCCACCCCGTCCCCCGCACCCTCACCCCCGTCCGCGTCCGCCCGCCCTACTGGACCGACCCGGGCCCCCGCCCCGCCCCCGGCTCCCAGGTGGTGGAGTGCCGGGACGGCTCGACGCCGGTGTACGTCGTGACCGAACAGCGGTACACGGCTTGGGTGTTGGGCGCGCTGACGCGGGCCGCGGGGGCCGAGGTGTGCGGGAGGGGGAGCGGGGTGCGGAGGGTGTAGGGGGAGGAGGGAGGATGCCGGGCGGGCGAAGCCCGGGGGCCGTCGCCGCTACGCCCCGAACGGCGCCGGGTAGCGGATCACCCCCGTCGGCACCGGCCCGTCCGCCTTCAGCCGGAGCGCCATCATCGCCTCGTCCCGTACGTCGAAGGGGGCCCGGATGCCGAATCCGGAGGCCGGGGTGAAGCCGAACCGGGGGTAGTAGTCCGGGTGCCCGAGCACCAGGACCAGGTCCTCTCCCAGCAGCCGCGCGGCATCGAGGGCGGCCCGCACCACGGCGGAACCGGCGCCCGTGCGCTGGTGCTCAGGAACCACCGCGACCGGCGCGAGCGCCAGTGCCGGGGCGCCGTCGACCCGGCACCGGGTCAGCAGCGCATGGCCCGCGACAGTGCCGTCGGGCGCCGTCGCCAGCATCGAAAGCCCCGGAATCCACGCCGGGTCGGCGCGCAACGCGTCCACCAGGTCGGCCTCGTGGGCGGTGGGGAACGCGGCCAGGTTCACCGCTCGTACGGCCGCCCGGTCCGCCGGGGCCTCCGGCCGGGTGGTCCACGGGGTGTCAGGGCACATGTGTGAGGTATCCATATGCCACCGATCGTCACATTCGGCCCGCCTGCCGGCCACCGAATTACCACCCGGGTCAGCCACCTCGACCGGCACCATGCCCCCTCGCCACACGCGGCCCCGCCCTGCTCATCACTCGTCCGGAACCTCTGCTCCCTCATCCGGCACCTCCGCCGGACAGCTCGTCCCCTCCCTCGGCACCGTCCCCGCCGCGAAGAACGCGTCCACCTT
Organism: Streptomyces sp. NPDC094147; assembly: GCF_044764265.1. NCBI lineage: Bacteria > Bacillati > Actinomycetota > Actinomycetes > Kitasatosporales > Streptomycetaceae > Streptomyces > Streptomyces sp. NPDC094147. Next base: position 86,450 of record NZ_JBIWHT010000007.1, read on the forward strand.
CGCCCGGATGCACTGGGAGGCCGAGTACGCCCCGTGGCCCTCGCCCTCGTAGGTGAGGAGCACGCCCGAGCCGAGCCGCTGCGCGGTGTCCTGGGCCCACTGGTACGGCGTCGCCGGGTCGCCCTTGCCGCCCACGACCAGGATCTTGGGCGCGCCGGGGTGGTCTATCCGGCGGATGTAGTCCGTGCCCGCGGGCCACCCCGTGCAGGCGACGGCCCGCCCCGCCGAGTCGGGGCCGAAGTACGGGGATTCCGCCGCCAGTTGCTTGCGTACGTCGTCGAATTCCTTGACGGGGTCGGCCGGCCGTTCCGGATCGTCCGCGCAATTGATCGCGAGCAGCGCCTCGTTGGCGTTGTCAGGGAGCGCGTCCTGCATCGCGTCGTTGATCGAGACGAGGACCGAGGGGTCGCTGTCCTGGAGCAGGGCCGCGATGCCGGAGGACAGGACCGGCCAGGAGGACTGGCTGTACAGGGCGGACCGCACGGCGCTCTGGAGTTCGGCGCCGGTGAAGTCCTGGTTGCCGGCGGACGTCACCACCCGCCCGTCGGCGAGCAGGGCGACCGCCTTGTCGAAGGTCGCCCTGACCTCCTGCGGACTGCTGCCGAGCTCGCAGTTCTGCTGGGCGCAGCCCGCGAAGAAGGCGTCGAGCGCCTGCTGGAACCCCTTGGTCTGGGTCAGCGCGTCCTGCTTGGCGGTGCCCTGCAAGGTGTCGACGGCGTCGAGGACCATCCGCCCGGTCTTCTTCGGGAACTGGCTCGCGTAGACCGCGCCGAGCCGCGTCCCGTACGAGATGCCGAGGTAGTTGAGCTTGCTGTCGCCGAGCGCCTGGCGCAGTACGTCCATGTCCCGGGAGGCGTTGATGGTGCCGACGTGGTCGAGCAGCGGGCCGGTCTTGTCGTGGCACGCCCGCGCGATCCGCTTCGCCTCGTCCACCGCGGCGGCGGCCGTGCCCGGCGGGTTCGGGCGCTCGCCCTCCAGCCGGCTCGCTGCCCCCTCGCCGCCGCAGTGCACGGGGGAGCTGCGTGCGACCCCGCGCGGGTCGAAGCTCACCAGGTCGTAGTGCTTGCCGATGCCGGCCGCCTCGGCCCGGAACCCGGCCAGGCCGTCGACCCCGGAGGCGCCGGGCCCGCCGAAGTTGAAGACGACGGAGCCCTTGCGGTCACTGCCGCGCGCCGACGTCTTGAAGCGGGACACCGCGAGCGAGATCGCGCCGTTGCCGGGATGCGCGTAGTCGATCGGCACACTGAGGGTGCCGCACTCCATCTCCCGTACGGAATCGAGGAGTTCGCCGGTCTGGCCCTCCTTGGGCCGGCAGGCCGCCCAGCCGATCTTCTGCTGGTAGAACCGCCCCAGATCGGGATCCGGCCCGGCGGCGACGGTGACGGCCGCGGGGCCGATCAGCGCCAGAGCCGCACCGGCTCCGGCCGCGATCACACGTCGAGCGAGCATCGACTCACCCTTCCAGGAAGCCAAGCCCCCCGACCAGGCTAGGCACCCCCGTCCCATCCCGCGCGCCGGACCCCGCTCACCCTCAGTAGCCGCCCCGGCCCAGCGCCGCGACCCCCAGCGCGCCGAGCCCGTCGAGGACCAGGTCCACCCCGACCGCCGCGAGGAGCAGCCCGAGCAGCCGGCCGAGGAGCTCGATCGTGGTGTGGTGGGTACGGCGCAGAATGCCGGCCAGCAGGAGCACACAGGCCAGGTCCAGCGCGATCACGGTCACATACGCGCCGACCACGGTGGACCGCCAGCTCCATGAGTCGCGCGCGGCGGCCTCGATCAGCACGGCGGTGATGGCCAGTGGCGAGACCACATAGGGCATCAGCAGCTCGCGGAAGCCGCTGGCCAGATCGGGGGTGTCCTGCTGCGGCCCTTCGCCGCCGATGTGCACCCCGAGCACCAGGCCCACCGCGTAGATGAAGAAGATGACGCCGCCGGCCAGTTGGAGCGCGGGCGTGGTGATGTGGAAGAGGTCGAGCAGCCAGGGCGAGGCGAACCCGGTCACAAGACCGACCAGCACCGCGGTGGCCGACCCGATGAGCGCGACGGTCGCCAGCTGCTTACGCGGATGCACCTGCGCGAGTCCGGCGAAGGCGAGCAGCACCTTGGGCGGCCCGACCACCGAGAAGAACGTGATGAATGCGGCGGAAAAACTCAGAGTGGTCACCTTGCGCATCATGGCCACCGAGCGTCACCGAAGCCGCGCACCGCCCGGCGCGCCGCGCCGGGTCGGTTCCGTTGCGGGTCGCTCCGCGCCTGAGCGGTCTTGCGGGAGTCCGCTGCGGTACCGCGCCCTGAAGGGGCGCGGAGAACTGCGCGACCAGCCACAGCGGGCCCGCAGCCGACGCACGCCACGTCCCGCGGAGCCCCCGGTCACTTCGACGGCGCAGCCTCCCGCAGCCACTCCGCGAACTCCGTGGCCCCCTGGGCCTGCGGATCGTCCGAGGTGAGGCCGCCGGCGCGGAGGGCCCGGCCGAGGCGGCCCGGGAGGGGGACGGGGAGGAGGGCGGCCCTGTGGCCGGTGGTGGCCCGCCATTGCCCGGCCAGGGTTCGCAGGTCGGTCACCTGCGGACCCGCCGCCTCCACGCGGCCCATGCGGGGTGCCGACTCCGCCGCGTCCGCCACGGCCCCGGCCGCCTCGGCCGCGGCGATCGGCTGGATGCGGACGTTCTTCGGGGCCGGCAGCACACGGGCGCGGGCCGTCGCGGTGAACAGGGTCGCGACCAGCTCGTGGAACTGTGTGGCCCGCACGACCGTCCACGGCACCGGGCCCGCCGCCACCGCGTCCTCCTGCGCCGTCTTGACCTTGTAGTAGGGCATCGGCACCCGGTCGCACCCCACGATCGACACGCACACGTGATGGCCCACCCCCGCCTCCCGCTCCGCGGCGAGCAGCCGCCGCGTGCCGTCCACGAGGGTGGAGCGCATGGTGCGCGGGGAGGTGGAGTTCGCCGCGTCGACCACCACGTCGCACCCCACGAGCGCCCCCGCCAGGCCCGCGCCCGTGGTCAGGTCGACCCGGTACTCGGCCGAACTCCGGCTCAGCACCCGCACGTTGTGGCCGCGCGCCCGCAGTTCCGCCACGACATGGCGGCCCAGCGTGCCGGTGCCTCCGGCGACCGCGATGTCCAGCGTGTCCGTGCTCTTCGTGTTCATGGTGTCCATACCTGAGGGACGGGACGGGCCCGCCGTCTGTGACAGTCAGGTGTGGAAGGATTCCGCGGCCTCGCTGTGGCCCTCCGGTTCCAGCTGGATCGTGGAGTGCGCCACGTCGAAGTGCTCCCCCACACAGCCCTGGAGCCGGGCGAGCAGCGCCCCGTACCCGCCGTCGAGAGCCGCCGCCGACACCACCACATGGGCGGTGAGCACAGGCATCCCGGAGGTCACGGTCCAGCCGTGCAGATCGTGTACGTCGACCACACCCCGCTCGTCGAGCAGGTGGCGGCGCACCTGGGCCAGGTCCATGTCCTGCGGGGTCGCCTCCATCAGCACGTGCAGGGCGTCGCGCAGCAGCCCGTACGTCCTCGGCACGATCAGCAGCCCGATGACGATCGAGGCGATCGGGTCCGCGGCCTGCCAGCCGGTGAGCAGGATGACCAGGCCGCCCGCGATCACCGCGACCGAACCGAGCGCGTCGCCGAGCACCTCCAGATAGGCGCCGCGCAGGTTGAGGCTCTTGTCCTTGGCGTCCTTCAGCAGCCACAGGCCCACCAGGTTCGCGGCGAGCCCGCCCACCGCGACCGCGAACATCAGCCCGCCCTTGACCTCGACCGGCTCGCTGAAGCGGCCGATCGCCGACCACAGGACCCAGACGAAGATCGCCGCGAGGAGCAGCGCGTTCAGGACCGCCGAGAAGATCTCCACCCGGTAGAAGCCGAAGGTGCGGCGCGGGGTCGGGGCGCGCTGGGCGAGCGTGATCGCGCCGAGCGCGAGGGACACCCCGATCGCGTCGGTGAAGCTGTGCGCGGCGTCGGCGAGCAGCGCGAGGCTGCCGGACAGCAGCGCGCCGACCACCTGGATGAGGGTGATCGACGCACTGATGCCGATGGTCCACAGGAGCCGCTTGCGGTACGTACCGCTCAGCGTGCCGGTTGCCGCCGAGGGCGCGCCGTGGTCGTGTCCCATACGCGCCTCCTCGTGCCGGATGGGGCCCCGCACACGGCATGGAGCCCCCGCACACCTCAGAGGATCACGAGGTGTGGCCTCCCGCCACCGTGGGGACGGGAAGCGAGGGCAACGCGGCCGCACCCGGCGCGGCCCCCACCCCCGCCGAAGAAGCCCCCAGCCCCGGCAGCGCCGAAGCGATCACCTCCGGCAGCCGCACCCGGTCCGCGGACGTCCCCACCCCCGTGGGCCGCATCCACCACGGTGCCGCCCCCGCCTCCGGCTCCGCAGGGAGGCCGCCACCGTGCGGCAGGGACCCCGGCAGGTCATCGGCCATGTAGCGGCGGGCCGAGCGGTGCCAGTTCAGGACGCCCGCGATCCAGTCCTGGAGTTCGGCCACATAGGTGTCGAGGGCCGCCCGCCCCACCTCGTCGAGCGCGAAGTCCTCGTGCAGAACGGGGAGTTCGTTGTCCACCACGTGCTGGAACTGCCGCAGCCGCGACCGCATCAGGTCGTCCACGATGTGCAGCGCCGTCGGGTAGTCGCAGTTGAAGAAGTTCTGGATGACGAGGACGCCGTTGTGCAGCTCGCCCTCGTACTCGATCTCCTTCTGGTACGAGAACACGTCGTTGAGGAGGCAGCAGTAGTCCGCCGCCGAGTTCTCCAGATTGCGGATCGGGCCGCTCTCGTAGATCCCGGGCGGCAGCTCGCCCGCGTGGCGCAGCCGGGACAGGCTCATCGTGAGGTCGGAGCCGAAGGTGTACCGGCGCATCTCGATGTAGTCGACGGGGTCGGGGATGCGGTGCTGGGACTGGTTGTGCAGCTCCCACAGCCAGCTCTCCAGCATGACGTCGACCGCCCGGCGGAAGGCCGCGCGGGCCTCGGGGGACATCGGCCCGGCGGTGCGCGCCCACAGGTCGGCGAGGCCGCGCTCCATGGGCGTCTCGGCCACCGCGAGTCCGGCCTCCGGCTCGTCCACCGGCATGCACGGGAAGAGCCGCTCGGTGCAGGCCCGCGCTCCGGCCAGATTGCGCGAACGCCCGTACACCAGTGGGTAGTAGTCGTCGCCGAACGTTCCCCAGGTCAGCCATTCGGCGCTGAGTTCCAGCTCCTCCAGGGTCGCGTCGGGGTCGAGTCCGGCGGAGCAGAGCGCGAAGTCGTAGCCCGCGAGTTTCTCCGCGTCCCAGATGTCGCCGAGCAGCCCCATCCGGTCCGCCCAGGCGATGGACAGCTCCCGCGCCTCGGCCGCATGCGGGCTGACCGTCAGCGGGTACGGCACGTCGAAGTCGGGCAGCAGCGACTGCCCGACTTTCTGCATCGGTACGTGCGTGAAGCTGCGCTGCCGGGCGGCGGCCGGGCGTCCGAACAGGGTCGTGATGTCGAGCGCCGAGGTGCCGAGCACCCCGTCGAAGAGGGAGGGGCCGGTGACGGCGCCCTCGTTCATGTAGCGGCTGGAGCGCAGGTGCCACTCCTGGCCGCCGGACTGCCAGTCCTGGAGGCCCTTGACGTACGCGCCGACGGCCGCGCACTCGGCGGGCGTGAGGCCCTTCTCCAGGCACAGCGCGGGGACTTCGGTCAGCGCGGTGTTCTCGAACTGCTGGAGCCGTGAGGTCAGCAGGTCGTTGACGGCCTCGGCCGCCTCCTGTGTCGTACAGCCGAGGAAGGTCTCAAGTACCAGGACGCCATTGCTGAGTTCGCCCTCGTCCTCCACCTCGCGCTGGTAGGAGAACAGGTCGTTGCGCAGGTGCACGCCGTCGGCGAAGGCGTCCGTCAGGACCCGCAGCGGCCTCGACCCGGCGATGGAGGCGGGGAGTTCGGCGTTCGCCGCGTACTCGATGAGCCCGGCCGACCAGGGCGCCCCGCCCACCTTGCGGCGCATCTCGATGTACTCGACGGGGTTGGAGATCCGCCCCGCGTTGATGTTGGCGAGCTCCCACAGCGACTCGTTGAGCAGATTGCGGGTGCTGACGGCGAAGCGCTCGCGCCATTCGTTCGTCATCGACGGCACGGTCCGCGCCCACAGGTCGGCGAGGCCCGCCTCGACGGGGTTGGTCGGCTCCGGGAATCCGTCGGCGAGGTCCATCGGCATGAAGGCGGGCAGCCGGTCGAGGTACTCCTTGCCGCCCGTGCGGTCCAGGGTCCGTTTGAACATCTCCAGGAAGTGGTCGTCGAAGAAGAACACCCACACGTACCAGTCGGTTACGAGGGCCAGCTGCTCGGCGTCGCAGTCGGGGTGGGTGTACGAGCAGAGCAGCGCGTAGTCGTGCGCTTCGAGGTCCTTCGGCTCCCAGATCCCGGAGCCCTCCAGCATGCCCATCTCGGCGGCCCACTTCCGGGTGTGCACCCGGGCCGCTTCGAGATGGGGATTGAGCCGGGCCGGATACGGCATGTAGAAATCCGGCAGGACAAAAGGCTGGGTCACTGCGGTCGCCCCTCCTGGTACGCGCGTTGACGGTCGGCCCCGAACTACCCCGCCGCCCCGCGCCCATTCGGCGCCCGTACGCCTGTCATACGAAAGCGTGAGTCCACTCGAAAACATCCCCTGCGGACCCGGCACGCAGTGCTTCGCCCGCTGGTGTCCCGCATGCGGCCGGGCCGCCGTCCGCCGATCATCGAGGCATGAACACAACCCTTCGGCTCGCCCAGCAGCCCGAGGCCGACGAGCTGCTCGGCCGCAGCCCTCCCCCAAGGTCTTAAGGACCAGGGGGGACCCCCATCCGCCCTGGTCGGCATGCTGCTCGACCAGCAGGTCCCCATGGAGTGGGCGTTCTCCGGCCCGTACACGATCGCTCAGCGGATGCGCGCGGACGATCTCGACGCCGGGGCGATCGCCGCGTACGACCCGGAGGCCTTCGCCGAGCTGCTCAAGGAGAAACCGGCCGTGCACCGCTACCCGGGCTCGATGGCCGTGGGGGTCCCCCCTGCTCCTTAAGAGCTTGGGGGAGGATCCAGCAGCTCTGCCAGTTCCTCGTCGAGGAGTACGGGGGCGAGGCGGCCGGGGTGTGGACGGGGGCGAAGACCGGCGCCGAGCTCCTGGGCCGGCTTGAGGCGCTGCCCGGCTTCGGCGAGCAGAAGGCGAAGATCTTCCTCGCCCTGCTCGGCAAGCAACTGGGCGTCCGCCCCAGGGGCTGGCGCGAGGCCGCGGGCGCGTACGGCGAGGAGAACTGCTTCCGCTCGGTCGCCGACATCACCGGACCCGAGTCCCTGACCAAGGTCAGGGCGCACAAGCAGGAGGCGAAGGCGGCGGCGAAAGCGGCCAAGGCGGCGAAGTGAGCGAGCCGCTCGCGGGCGGGGCCACCGCCGCCGGAGCAGGGCGCCCGGCTCCAGGGCGGGCTGGGTGAATCCTCCCCCAGGCTCTTCAGGACCAGGGGGACCTCCACCGGCGGCGGGGGGCGGCAGTTCGGACGCGGCCGACGCGGGTGGGGGCGCGGGCGCGGCAGGGGGCGCCCCGGTGGGATCCCGCGCTCCGGTTTCGACCGTGCCGACGGCGCTGATGGGCTCGGGCGCGGCCGCCGTCCGGTCGCTGTCGGTCATGACGAGCCCCCCACGTCTGGTTTCCTACGGTTTGCACAGGATTGCACTCGCGTTCCATGGCTGCGCCCGGAGCCGCTCGCCCGGTAGGCTTTCCGTGTGATCTTCAAGCGCATCGGAAGCGGGCGGCCGTACCCCGACCACGGCCGGGAAAGCACCCGGCAGTGGGCGGACGTCGCGCCGCGCCCGGTCCGGCTCGATCAACTCGTGACCACCAAGGGCCAGCTCGACCTGGAGACCCTGCTCGCCGAGGACTCCACGTTCTACGGCGACCTCTTCGCGCACGTCGTGAAGTGGCAGGGCGACCTCTACCTGGAGGACGGGCTGCACCGGGCGGTACGGGCGGCGCTCCAGCAGCGCCAGGTCCTGCACGCGCGCGTACTCGAAATGGACTGACCCCGACAGCCGGGTGAGCCTTTCGGACCTTTTGAGGCGCATACGGGCGCACACGCGCGCCGGTCATTGATCATTTAGTAGGCATCGTCACACAGCGGCATTACCCTGCCGCTATGAGCATGCTCACTCCCCCCGGCATGGGCGGAAAGTACCGCATCACGGGCGACGCGTACCCGCGGATGCGACGTCCCCGAAAGCGCGGCCGGCTCGTCCTCGTGCTGGTCGGCGCGGTCCTGGCCCTCGGCCTGATCGGCTGGGGGACGGTCCAGCTCATCGACGTGTTCGGCGGCCACAGCGGCGCGAAGGCGGCCGCCCCCAAGCGGGACTGCAAGACGCCCCCCGCGTCCAGCGCCCCCCCGGCCCAGGCGTTGCCGAAGCCCGCCCAGATCACCGTCAACGTCTACAACGCGACCGCGCGCGGCGGCCTTGCCAAGCAGGTGGCCGACGAGCTCAAGAAGCGCGGCTTCGCGATCGGCAAGGTCGGCAACGCGCCCGGGGAGTACGACAAGAAGGTCCCCGGAAACGGGATACTGCTCGGCGCCCCCGCGGCCACCCAAGGCCCGTTCTCCGTGCTCGGTGCGCAGCTCAAGGGCGCGGAGCAGAAGACCGACACGCGCAACACGCCGGACGTCGACCTCATCATCGGCACGACGTTCGGCGCCCTGAACACGCCGCAGGACGCGGACACGGCCCTGGCCGCGCTGGCCAAGCCCGCACCCGCGCCCGCGCCCTCCGGGAAGTGCTGAGTACGTACGGGAAACGGCATCGTTCGCCGGCCCGCAGCCGACGAACGCCCTTCCCGCGGAGCGCCTAGTCGGCGGTCCCGTACATCCGGTCGCCCGCGTCGCCGAGGCCCGGCACGATGTAGCCGTGCTCGTTCAGGCGCTCGTCGACCGAGGCGGTCACCACGGTCACCGGAGTGCCCGCGAGTTCGCGCTCCATGACCTCGACGCCCTCGGGGGCCGCGAGCAGCACCACGGCGGTCACGTCGTCGGCGCCGCGCTTGATCAGCTCCCGGATCGCCGCGACCAGCGTGCCGCCGGTCGCCAGCATCGGGTCCAGGACGTACACCTGGCGGCCCGAGAGGTCCTCGGGCATCCGGGAGGCGTACGTGGAGGCCTCCAGGGTCTCCTCGTTGCGGATCATGCCGAGGAAGCCCACCTCGGCGGTCGGCAGCAGGCGCACCATGCCGTCGAGCATGCCCAGGCCCGCTCGCAGGATCGGGACCACCAGCGGACGCGGGTAGGAGAGCTTCACGCCCGTCGTCGGCGTCACCGGGGTCTCGATGTCCACCTGCTCGGTGCGCACGTCCCGGGTGGCCTCGTAGGCGAGCAGGGTGACCAGCTCGTCGGCGAGCCGCCGGAAGGTCGGGGAGTCGGTGCGCTTGTCACGCAGCGTGGTGAGCTTGTGCGCCACGAGAGGGTGGTCGACGACATGGATCCGCATGACGTCCACAGTAACCGGGGCGTAGGGGCGCCGCGCCCCACCTGCGGTTGGTTCGCGCTGGCGTCAAGCGGCCGGACGGGGGGAAGGTGGGAGGCACGAACCGACCCCGGGGCGGTGTGAGCCAATGCCGGACGAGCGCGAGCGCGACCGAGACCAGCAGCCGGAGAACGACGTGGACCGCCGTCGGCGACGCGCCCAGTTCCTGCGCGAACTGCACGAGGCGAAGGCGCTGCGCGACCGGGTCCAGCCCCGGCGCGCCCGCGCGGCCCGTATGCGACAGGCCATGCGCATGCGAACCTTCCGCTGGTGACCCGCGAAAACGGCGCCCCCGAGCCCGTGATCGCGGCACCGGAAAAACGCAACCGTGGAAGAACTCTCGCAACCGCGTGGTTTTCTGCCACGATTCCGAAGGAAGCCACAGCCGGGGGGACCCCCAACCGGCACGCCTATGACCAGTGGGAGAGTCACGGTGTACTTCGCCGCACTGCTCGCGCGCACCGAAGACGGGTGGGAAGCGAGCGACACGGAGCTCGACAATGTCGAGACGCTGGCCGACCTGGCCGACCTGGCCCGGGAAGCAGCGGCCGACGGGGCCGACGACACGGTGCTCGTCTTCATCGAGCAGGAGGACGCCTGGTTCGGCGTCGTCCGCGTCGACGGCGAGGAGGACCCGCGCGTCTTCGTCTCCAACGCCGCCGTCGCAGCCCGCTCCTCGTACGGGGCCATGCTCACCGACGAACTGCTCGGCCACGACCAGGACGACGAGGAGGACGAGCTGGAGGCCCTTGACCTCGACGGCACGGAGGACGGTTACGAGGACGAAGCAGCCCAGGCGGTCGCGGACGATCCGGACGACGGGGACGACCTGTCGGACGGCGCCGTACCGGCCGGGCCGCTCGGCGAGAGCGTGATCCTCGCCGACCTCGGCGTGAGCGAGCGCCAGCTCCTCGCGCTGGACGGCGACGCCCTCGTGGAGATCGCGGACGCGCTGGGCGCGGCCGAGGTCCTGGAGGCCGTCCGCTAGTGCCGCAGCCGCACGACCCGGTACGGGAACGGTGGGCGGAGCCGATGCGCTCCGCCCTGGCCGGGGCCGCCGAGGCCGAGTCGGCCGGCGATGTGCCGGTCGGCGCGGTCGTGCTGGCCGCGGACGGCTCGTTCCTCGCGTCCGGGCACAACGAGCGCGAGGCGACCGGCGATCCGACCGCGCACGCGGAGATCCTCGCGCTCCGCCGCGCGGCGGAGCGGACCGGCGAGTGGCGGCTGACCGGCTGCACGCTCGTCGTCACCCTGGAGCCGTGCGTGATGTGCGCGGGCGCCATCGTGCAGTCCCGGATCGACCGGGTCGTGTACGGCGCCCGCGACGACAAGGCGGGCGCGGCCGGCTCGCTGTGGGACCTGGTGCGCGACCGGAGGCTCAACCACCGCCCCGAGGTGATCGCGGGCGTCCTCGAAGCGGAGTGCTCGGCGCAGCTGACGGCGTTCTTCCGGCAGCGGTGACCGACGTCTCGCCGAACCGATTTCAAACCACGGCCCACCTTGGGCTAAGCTCTCTCTCGGTAGCGTGTCCGAGCGGCCGAAGGAGCTCGCCTCGAAAGCGAGTGTGGGGAAACTCACCGAGGGTTCAAATCCCTCCGCTACCGCTTTCAACACCCCGCTGACCTGGGGAAACCCGGGTCAGCGGGGTGTTTTGCGTGCACCGTGCGCACGGGCAGGGGTGCCGGACCTCCAATGCCCTTGATCTCCCTGCGAGTTGGCGGGTACCTGCCGAGGGGACAGCTCACGGGGAGCACGCGGGCTCGTGGACTCGGACACCGCTCAACTCCCCCTTCGATTACGTCAATTGCAGTCGCCGAAGCCGACCCTCCACCTCGGCACAAAGGACCTTCTCGCGGCTTTCCTGCTGACGTACGAGGACGCGCAGAAGCCCCGGTCGGGGAAATGACCGGGGCTTCGACGTGGGGACGGGGGAAGCGGCATCGGGGGGACAAGCCGCTCCCCCCGACGAGAACAGAACCTGCAAGCCCTGCGCCGCAGTCAGGGGGAAGCGCGCGGCGCGGGCCCCGCAGTGAGGCCCTGTTCCTGGCCCTCCGCATTCCTGCCAGATCCGGAGGGCTCAGGAACCATCCTGCTCCCTCGTAACATCCGTACCGCCCGGCGAAGGGCCCCGATCGCCGGGCCCTTGGTCCATAAAGGCCGGGTGAGTACCGGCCGAATGGCGGTTAGACTCGCCCGATCGCACAGCGGACCGCCGGGGAGGGGCAAGGCAAGTGGACATCAAGAAGGTCCTGCTCTACGTCGTCGTGGTCTTCGTGCTGTACACGATCATCACGTCGCCGGTGCAGGCCGCCGGGATGGTCCAGACTGGGTTCGAGGGCATATCGAGCGCGGCCAAGGGCGTCGGGAAGTTCATGACCAACCTGGTCCGCTGAGCCGGCCCGGCCGAGTCGGCCGAGTCACAGCCGCAGTCGTACGTCGCAGTCGTAGTCGTAGTCGTAGTCGTAGGAGACGTTCATGATCCGCCACTTGGTCCTGTTCAAGCTCAATGAGGGCGTCGGGCGCGACGAGGCCCGGGTGGCCGCCGGCGTGAAGGCCTTCCAGGAGCTCGACGGGCTCGTCCCCGAGATCGAGTTCTGGGAGTGCGCCTGGAACATCACCGAGCGGCCGATCGCGTACGACTTCGCCATCAACTCCGCCGTGGCGGACGCGGACGCCCTGAAGCGGTACCTGGAGCACCCGGCCCATCAGGCGGCGGCCGCGCAGTGGCGCGAGTTCGCCACCTGGGTGATCGCCGACTACCCGTTCTGACCCGGCCCGCAGCCCGGCCCCGCATCCGAGAGGTGCGGGGCTTTTTCGTTGCCCGGCAGGCCGCTGACCGGCCCATCTGTCCCAACTTGCCCTCAACACGTAGCTATACGGTGCTTGCACACAGTGGACATGTCTTGTGATGCTATGACCGCTTTTGACGGATGAGTTGACCGAACGCTAAGGGGTGGCGTGACAGTGCCGGCCAGTACTACGCCTCAAGTCCCACCCCAGAACGAGCCCCAGGACGCCCCCGAAGTGCCCGCCCAGGACTCCCCGGAGGGCCCCCGGGGCCCCGCCAGAACCTCCACCCGGGGCGCGGACACCCGCGCCCTCACCCAGGTGCTCTTCGGTCGGCTCAAGGGGCTCGAACCGGGCACGCCGGAGCACGACCGGGTGCGCGGGGCGCTGATCGAGGCGAACCTGCCGCTCGTGCGGTACGCGGCCGCCAGGTTCCGCTCCCGCAACGAGCCCATGGAGGACGTCGTCCAGGTCGGCACGATCGGCCTGATCAACGCGATCGACCGCTTCGACCCGGACCGGGGCGTGCAGTTCCCCACCTTCGCGATGCCCACCGTCGTCGGCGAGATCAAGCGGTACTTCCGGGACAACGTGCGCACCGTGCATGTGCCCAGACGCCTGCACGAGCTCTGGGTGCAGGTGAACGGCGCCACCGAGGACCTGACGACCCTGCACGGCCGCTCCCCCACCACCGCCGAGATCGCCGAGCGGCTCCGGATCGGCGAGGACGAGGTGCTCGCCTGCATCGAGGCGGGCCGCTCGTACCACGCGACCTCCCTGGAGGCCGCCCAGGAGGGCGACGGGCTGCCCGGTCTGCTCGACCGGCTCGGCTACGAGGACCCCGCGCTCGCCGGGGTCGAACACCGCGATCTGGTCCGCCATCTGCTCGTACAACTGCCCGAACGGGAACAGCGGATCCTGATGCTCCGCTATTACAGCAATCTGACGCAGTCCCAGATCAGTCAGGAATTGGGAGTGTCGCAGATGCATGTGTCAAGGCTTCTGGCCAGGAGTTTCGCCCGGCTTCGATCCGCAAATCGGATCGAGGCGTAACCGGATCGAGTGGTCCGCGCTCCTGGCACGCCCCGACGGAAAATTCTGCCCGGAAATACCCCGCACCCCCTGCTTCCTGCACGTACTCCGGCCCGACTTGTCGACAAGTCACTACAGCGTGTTGCCGACATGTGACATTCTGCTGGAACCGCGTTTGCCGCAGCCCCGCGTCCGGTATTCAGGTGGAGGCTGCTTCCTCCGATGGTCGTGGCCCAACGCGACCGTCCGCGACCTCAAGGGGGTGGCATGTCCGCAGAACAGGGCAGCTCGAAGGTGCTCACGCTCACCAAGAGCGCATCAGCACCCGCCGTGCGCCGACACGCCGCAAACACCGCAGCCATCGACACCCGCACGCTGTCCCGCTCCTTGTTCCTGCGGCTGGCCACCCTGGACACCGACAGCCCGGAGCGTACGTACGTGCGCGACACGCTCATCGAGCTCAACCTGCCGCTCGTGCGGTACGCGGCCGCCAGGTTCCGCAGCCGCAACGAGCCGATGGAGGACATCGTCCAGGTCGGAACGATCGGCCTGATCAAGGCGATCGACCGCTTCGACTGCGAACGGGGCGTGGAATTCCCCACGTTCGCGATGCCGACGGTGGTCGGCGAGATCAAGCGGTTCTTCCGCGACACCTCGTGGTCGGTGCGGGTGCCGCGCCGCCTCCAGGAGCTGCGGCTCGCCCTCACCAAGGCGAGCGACGAGCTCGCCCAGAAGCTCGACCGCTCGCCGACGGTCCCCGAACTGGCCGCGGTTCTCGGGGTGTCCGAGGAGGACGTGGTCGACGGGCTCGCGGTCGGCAACGCGTACACCGCCTCCTCGCTCGACTCGCCGGCCACCGAGGACGACGGCGGCGAGGGCTCGCTGGCGGACCGGCTCGGCTACGAGGACACCGCGCTCGAAGGCGTCGAGTACCGCGAGTCCCTCAAGCCGCTGCTCGCCAAACTCCCGCCCAGGGAACGGCAGATCATCATGCTCCGCTTCTTCGCGAACATGACGCAGTCGCAGATCGGCGAGGAGGTCGGCATCTCCCAGATGCACGTCTCGCGCCTGCTGACCCGCACGCTCGCCCAGCTCCGCGAGGGCCTGATCTCCGACTGAGGATCCGCGAACTGCGGCCGCGGGGATCCCCACCGGGGTTACCTCTCTGGCCAATTGACGCATCGTCAGACACACTGGCGCGATGCGACGACGTGCTGTGGTGATCGGCGTCTCTGCGGTGCTTGTGCTCGGTCTGGGCGGCACGCTCGCCGCCCGCGCGGGCGGCGGGGACGGTGCGGGCTATGTGGCGGTCGGCGCCGCGGGCACCGGCCCATCGGCCCCGGACCGCGCGGTGCCGCCGCGCGGCGGGGTGGAGCTGGTGCCACTGGACGGGGCGCCTTCGGGTACGCCCGACGTGCCTGGCGCGCCCGGCCCATCCGGTACGCCTGGTCCGGCCGGTACGCCGCCGGGCTCCGGCGGCGGCCCGGCCGGATCGCCCGGCCCTGGGGGCCGAACCTCCGCCACACCGGTCGCACCGGCTACGCGAACCGCGCCGGGCAGCGCCAATTCCCCTGCCCCGCCCGGCCGTTCAGCGTCCCCGGGCCCCTCGGCCCCCGGAACGTCCGCCCCCACCCCCTCCTCGCCCGCGGTGCTGAGCCTCGGGGCGCCGAGCCGTTCGGCGGGGGATCAGCGCTGGTGCGAGAACGTGACGGTCCAGTTCCGCAATACCGGGGGTACGGCGGTGCAGTCGGGCACGGTCACCTTCGCGACGCACATCATCGGGCTGCTCGGCGTGGACTGGGCGACGATCACGTCCAGCCAGGCGCTGCCGGTGCCGATCGCCGCGGGGGCGGTGCGGTCGCAGACGTACGGGGTGTGCGTGGATGCGTGGCGGGTGCCGCTGGGGATGCACGTGGAGACGCGCTCGGTGACGGCCGGCTGGAGGTAGGGGAGAGGCTCAGCCCAGCGCCAGCCAGGCCACCGCTCCCAGGATGGCGATCGCCGCGATCACTCCGACGATCAGGCCGACGCGCGGGCCGGCCGGTGCCGCGGCCGGAGTCGCCGGCTGCCGGCCCTGCGGCCCGCCCTCGTCGACAAAGGCGCGGAACATCTGAGTTGAGCCCGCCGGGTCGTAGTTGCCCTCGGGACCCTGGGGCGCGTGGGGGTTGTGTGCCATGGGGCAGGACCCTAGCGAAGTTGGGGGTCGCACCCAACCCCCGCCCCCGCGCGAAGACGCCCCCGAGCCCGCCGACCTGCAACTTGGCTTTCCATATGCGAAGGCTTTGCGCTTCCTTTGCCGCCAATCCCCCGATTTAGTTTGCCTTCGGCAACCAACAATCTTATGGTTGCCCTAAGCAACAAGATGTCGGGAGGTGTCCATGGCCGCGCAGAGCCTCTACGAGGAGCTGGCCCGGCAGCTCAGCGCCATCGGTGCCGTGAAGCGAGGACTCGCGCGGATCCTGCCGCCCGAGTGCCCGGCCGGTTCCGCCGCCGCGCTCACCCTCCTGGAGCGGTACGGCGAGATGCGGATCAGCCGGCTCGCCGAACTCCTCGCGGTGGACATGTCGGTGACGAGCCGTCATGTGGCGCACATCGCGGAGCGGGGCTGGATCGACAGGTCCGCCGACCCCGCCGACAAGCGCTCGCGCATCGTGCGGCTCACCCCCGCGGGCCAGGCCATGATCGACGATCTCGGGCTGCGCACCACGGAGATGTTCGCGCACACCCTCAAGGACTGGTCCGACGACGAGGTCGGGCAGCTCAACACGATGCTGGCCCGCCTGCGCGACTCCTTCGGGGACTGCCGGGCACCCCACGTCCGGATCCCCGAGTCCCGGGTCGTCGAGACCCGTGCACCCGCATAGCGAACACACCCGTACACCTGCCCAACAGACGTACAAGACAAGGAACTTCATGGCTACGACCACACCAGCCGGTGTGCGGGGCGGCCACGCCAAGCACGGCGGGCACGCGCCCGCCGGTGACGGCGCGCCGATGACTCACCGGCAGATCATGGAGGCGTTGTCCGGGCTGCTGCTCGGCATGTTCGTCGCCATTCTGTCCTCGACGATCGTCACCAACGCCCTGCCGCACATCATCAGCGACCTGGGCGGCGGCCAGTCCGCGTACACCTGGGTCGTCACGGCCTCGCTGCTCGCGATGACCGCGACCACCCCGCTGTGGGGCAAGCTCTCGGACCTCTTCAGCAAGAAGCTGCTGGTCCAGATAGCCCTGGTCATCTACGTCTCCGGCTCGATCGTGGCCGGTCTGTCCCAGAACTCCGGCATGCTCATCGCCTGCCGTGTGGTCCAGGGCGTCGGCGTCGGCGGTCTCTCCGCGCTCGCCCAGATCGTCATGGCCGCGATGATCTCCCCGCGTGAGCGCGGCCGTTACAGCGGTTACCTGGGTGCCACGTTCGCGGTTGCGACGGTCGGCGGCCCGCTGCTCGGCGGTGTGATCACAGACACCGACTGGCTCGGCTGGCGCTGGTGCTTCTACGTCGGTGTGCCGTTCGCCATCATCGCGCTGGTCGTGCTCCAGAAGACGCTGAAGCTCCCCGTCGTGAAGCGGGAGGTCAAGGTCGACTGGACCGGCGCCTTCCTGATCAGCGCGGCCGTCTCGCTGCTGCTGGTCTGGGTGACCTTCGCGGGCGACAAGTACGACTGGATCTCGTGGCAGACGTACGCCATGGTCGGCGGCTCGATCGTGCTGGGCGCGCTGTTCGTGTTCGCCGAGTCGAAGGCCAGCGAGCCGATCATCCCGCTGCGCCTCTTCCGCAACCGCACCATCACCCTCGCCTCGATCGCCTCGCTCTTCGTGGGTGTCGCGATGTTCACCGGCACGGTGTTCTTCTCCCAGTACTTCCAGCTGGCCCGCGGCAGGACGCCCACCATGTCCGGTGTCATGACGATCCCGATGATCGGCGGCCTGTTCATCGCCTCGACCATCTCCGGGCAGGTCATCACCAAGACCGGCAAGTGGAAGGCCTGGCTGGTCAGCGGCGGTGTGCTGGTGACGGCGGGCCTCGGTCTGCTCGGCACGATGCGCTACGACACCCCGTACTGGCACCTCGCCGTCTACATGGCGCTGATGGGCCTCGGCGTCGGCATGATGATGCAGAACCTGGTCCTGTGCACCCAGAACCAGGTCTCCCCCGCCGACCTCGGCTCGGCCTCCTCCGTCGTCGTCTTCTTCCGCTCCCTCGGTGGTGCGGTCGGCGTCTCGGCGCTCGGCGCGGTCATGGCCAACCGGGTCACCCACTACGTCAAGGACGGCCTCACCGCACTCGGCCCGCAGGGCGCCGCCATGGGCCACGGCTCCAGCGGCTCCGGCACCATCCCGGACCTGGCGACGCTGCCCGGCCCGATCCGTACCGTCATCGAGAGCGCGTACGGACACGGCGTCGGCGATGTGTTCCTGTACGCGGCGCCCTGCGCGCTGCTCGCCTTCTTCGTCACGCTGTTCATCAAGGAGGTCCCGCTGCGGACCCGTGCGGTGGGTACCACCGAGGAGGCGCCCGCGGCGGCGACCGCCTCAATTCCCGCCCAGGCGACGGCGGTTGAAGCCACCGCCCCGATGACCCCGGTGACCCCGGCGGCCCCGGTGATCGGCGGCATCGCGCTGCACGGCACGGTGCGCGGCGCCGAGGGGGCGCCCGTCGCCTCCGCGGCCGTCACCCTCATCTCGCTCGGCGGCAGCCAGCTGGGCCGCGCGGTGGCGGGGCCCGACGGCGGGTACCTGCTCGATGCGCCGGGCACCGGTTCGTACGTCCTGATCGCGGCCGCCGACGGCTTCCAGCCGCAGGCCTCGACCGTGGTCGTGGGCACCGAGCCGCTCGCGTACGACATCCTCCTGTCCGGCACCAGCGGTCTCGCGGGTGCGGTGAAGGCGGCCGAGACCGGGGCACCCGTCGAGGGCGCGATGGTGATCGTGACCGATGTGCGCGGCGATGTGCTCGCCACCGGGAAGTCGGGCGCGGTGGGCGAGTTCACCTTCGGCGAGCTCGTTCCGGGCCAGGTCACGGTGGCGGTCAACGCGGACGGCTTCCGGCCGCTGGCGCTGCCGGTGGAGATCTCGGGCCACGGCGTGACCCGTATCGAGGCCGCGCTCCAGTCCGGCGCGCTGGTCCAGGGCACGGTACGGGGCGGCGCCGACCGGCGTCCGCTGACCGACGCCCGGGTCACCCTGGTCGACGCGGCGGGCAACGTGGTCGCCCATGCGACGACGGGTGACGACGGCGCGTACGCCTTCGCCGACCTGAACTCCGGCCAGTACACGCTCATCGCGACCGGCTACCCGCCGGTGGCCGGCGCGCTGACCGTGGCCGGCCGCGGCGTCGACGGCCACGACATCGAACTCGCCCACCCGGGCGAGTAATCGACCCCCGGGTGCGGACGCCGCTTCGAGCGGAGGCGGCACCGCACCCGGCGTGGAAATGGGCCCCGGATCCGGAGCGGCAGGCAGGGGACGGCCTGACGTTCCGGGCCCGGGGCCCGACCTTTTGCACTCAGAGGAGAGAAAACGGGATGGGACTGCGGGCACAGGTACGGACGCGCGACGGCTGGGCGGTCTCGCACGCCGTGGTGACGATGACCGACATGGCGGGTACGCAGGTGCTGCGGGCCTCGGCGGCACAGGACGGCTCGGTGGCGGCGGACGTGGCCCTCGCGCCCGGCCCGTACACGGTGATCGTGACGGCCGTCGGCTACGCGCCCGCCGCCTCCACCGCGCTGGTCACGGCCAGCGGCCGGGCCGACGCCGGCACGGTGGTGCTGGCCCGCCAGGGCGGGGCCGAGCTGCCGCCGCCGGGCCCCTGGACGATCGACCCGGCGCACTCGTCGGTCGGCGCGGTCGCCCAGCACCTGGGCATCTCCAGCGTGCACGGCCGGTTCGGGGAGTTCGGCGGGCGGATCGAGATCGCCCAGGACCTGGAGAAGTCGCGGGTGGAGGCGGTCATCGGCGCGGCCTCCATCGACACCGGCAACGCCATGCGGGACGGCCACCTCAAGTCCCCCGACTTCCTGGACGTGGAGCGCTTCCCCGAGATCACCTACCGCAGTACGGACCTGGTCCCGGCCGGGCCCGACCGCTGGACGGTGCGGGGCGAGCTGTCCCTGCACGGCGTGGTCCGCGAGGTCGGCCTCGACCTCTCCTACCTCGGTACGGGCCCCGACCCGTGGGGCGGCGTGCGGGCGGCCTACCGGGCGACGGCGGAGCTGCGCCGCGAGGACTTCGCGATGAACTACAACCAGGTGGTCCAGGCGGGGATCTCGGCGATCGGCACGACGCTGAAGGTGGAGCTGGACATCCAGACCGTTCAGGGCGAGACCCTGCCGGGCGCCTGACGGTTGCCCACCGTCCGGGGGCGCCGCCCCCGGACCCCCGCTCCTCATCCTCCCCCAAGGACTAGGGGGTGTCCGGTGGGTCAGGGTCGGACAGGGCGCGGCGGCTGGTGCGGTGCATCGCAAGGCGTCGGAGCGTTTCGAATGGGGGTCCCCCCTGGCCCTTGAGGCCTTGGGGGAGGAGCTATCGGGACGTTTCGGCAACGCGGCGAGGTGCCGTGCCAGGCGTCGCGACCCCGGCCATGATCCACCGGACACCCCCTAAAGGTCCAGGGGGGACCCCCATGACGGGCTTGGTTCTCCCTGAGCGCCGGAGGGGCTCGATTTGGCCTCGATCCCCGCGATCAGCAGCGACAGCGCGAAGTCGAAGTCCTTCTCCCGCATCTCCGCCACCGTGTTCCCGCCCCGCGCGGCCATCAGCTCGGCCGCGTCCTCGAACTGGGCGCGGTACTGGGGCTCTTCGTTCAGCGCGCCCATGGCCCGCGTGAAGTACTCGTCCTGGGTGACCCCCGCGTCCGCGCAGCGCTGCACGAACTGCCCCTCGATCGTGCCGAATCCGTACACGAACTGGAAGGCCGCCGAGAGTGTGCCGATCTGCCCGTGCGCCGGCACGCCGGTGCGGGCGATCACCCGCTGGGCCGTGTGCGAGAAGGCCATCGCGTGCGGGCCGATGTTGAGGTAGCGGCCGATCAGCGGCGAGGCCCAGGAGTGCCGGACGAAGACCGCGCGGTAGCCGACGGCGAGCGCGCGGAGCTGGTCGCGCCAGTCGGCCGAGTCGTCCGTCGTGTCGGGCAGCCCGATCTCGGCGAACACCGCGTCCAGGGCGAGTTCGAGGAGGTCGTCCTTGGTGTCGACGTACCAGTACAGGGACATCGCGGTGACCCCGAGCTCGGCGGCGAGCCGGCGCATGGAGAACTTGGCAGGGCCCTCGGTGTCGAGCAGCCGTACGGCCTCGGCGGTGATCCGGTCCCGGTCCAGGGCGGGCTGGCCGTTCTCGGCGGAGGGTTCCGCGCGGCGCACCCGGGTGCCCGTCCTGCTGGCGATCCACACGCTGGTACGCCCCGCGTTCTTCTCGCGGTCCGCCGCCGAAACCATCGCGCCGCCTCCTCGGGTCTGGGATCTGCCGACCCGCAGGGGTCATTTCCGCAATTGGGGGGTTCATTCCCCGACGATGCTAGGCGGTGTCCGGTGGGTCACGGCCGGAGCCGCCCCCGACCCACCGGACACCCCTTACGCGGCCGGAGGAGCCTGGGTGTTCCGCCCCGCGCGGTGCAGCAGGGCCGCCGCGAGCAGGCCGCCCGCGAGCACCGCGATCGCGCCGACCAGCTGGCTGGTCTCCAGTCCTGAGGCGAACGCGTCGGCGACCTTCGCCCGTTCGGCGTCGCTTCCGGCGGCGGCGAGCGCGGCGGGCAGCGAGGCCGCCGCGACCGGGACCAGCGCCGCGAACCGCGAGCCCAGTACCGCGCCGAGCACCGCCACGCCGAGCCCGTTGCCGAACTCGCCGAGCGTGCCGTTGACGCCCGCGCCCACGCCCGCCTTCTCCGGCGGGATCGCGCTCATGATCGCGTTGGCCATGGCCGGCATGGAGAGCGCGATGCCCGAGCCCATCACGACCAGGCCGAGCAGGGTGCCGCCGTAGCTGTGCCCGCCGAGCAGCGCGATCGAGGCGAGCCCGGCCGCGGTCGCGGTCATGCCGATGGCGATGGCGCGCGGGGTGCCGGCCTTGGCCACCAGCTTGGCGCCGACCCCCGACATGTTGAGCACGATGACGCTGAGCGCGAGCGGCGCGGTGCGCAGCCCCGCCTCCAACGGCCCGTAGCCGAGCACGAATTGGAGGTGCTGGGTCAGCAGGAAGAGCGAGCCGCCCATGCCGAACGCGACCAGGATCGACCCGGCGACCGCCCCGATGAACTTCTGGTTGCGGAAGAAGTGCATGTCCAGCATCGGGTGCTCGATGGACAGCTCCCAGCGCACGAAGGCGGCGAGGAACACGGCACCGACCCCGGCCGATGCGAGCACCTGGCCGGAGAGCCAGCCGTGCCCCGGGCCCGAGATGATCGCGTACACGACACCCGCCATACCGATCGTGGACAGCAGCGCCCCGAGCAGGTCGGGCCGGTCGCCCTGCGGGTTCTTCGACTCCGGTACGAGGACGAGGACGGCGGCCAGGCCGAGCACCGCGACCGGGATGTTCACCAGGAAGATCGCGCCCCACCAGAAGTGGTCGAGCATGGCCCCGCCGATCAGCGGACCGGCGGCGAAGCCGACCGAGTTGACGGTGGCCCAGATGCCGATGGCCTTGACCCGGGACTCGTCGTCGAAGATCTGGACGACGACGGCGAGGGTGGTGGTCATCAGGAGCGCCCCGCCGATGCCCATGCCCGCGCGGGCGGCGATCAGCTGACCGGAGTTCTGCGCGAGGCCGGCGGCCAGCGAGCCGATACCGAAGAGCGCGAGTCCCGCTGCGAGCATCTTCTTGCGTCCGTAGCGGTCAGACGCGCTGCCCGCGGTGAGCAGCAGCCCGGACTGGACCAGCGAGTACGCGTTGATCATCCACTGGATGTCGGCGGTGGACGCGCCGAGCGAGGTGGTGAGGGAGGGGATGGCGACGTTGAGGACGGTGTTGTCGAGCAGCACCGTGAGCTGGGCCAGGCAGATGACGCCGAGGATCAGCCAGCGCTGCGGATGGGCGGCGGGGGTGGTGCGGTGCTCGGTTGTCGTTGCCGTCATGCCGGCTCCCTGGCTCCTTATACGGTGTACGGGCGATGTCGCTGTACACCGTATAGGGAGTTCTTCTACACCGTAAAGCCAATTTCTCTCGCCGGCGTTCGGGACGTGGGCAGGATGAGGAGAGTGCCATGGCACGGAGGCGAAAGACGCGCGCGACTGTTGCTCAACTGGCCCTGGTCGCAAGCCTTTTGGGGTCGGTCCTGGCGCCTGTGGCGCAGGCTTCCCCCGGCTCGGGGCGGGAGGTGCCGCTGCGGGTCGCGACGTACAACATCCATGCGGGCGCCGGGATGGACGACGTCTTCGACCTCGACCGGCAGGCCGCCGCCCTGCGGGCGCTGCACGCGGATGTGATCGGCCTGGAGGAGGTCGATGTGCACTGGGGCGCGCGCAGCCAGGGGCGCGATGTGGCCGCGGAGCTGGCGGCGCGGCTCGGCATGCATGTCTCGTTCGCGCCGATCTACAGCCTGGATCCCGGGCAACCGGGCGGCCCCCGCCGGGAGTTCGGTGTCGCGGTGCTGTCCCGGTACGAGATCCTGGCCGCCGAGAACCACGACATCACCCGGCTCTCCACCCAGGACCCCCACCCGGTGCCGGCGCCCGCGCCCGGCTTCGGCGAGGTGGAGCTGAGGGTGCGGGGCGTGCCGGTCCACGTGTACGTCACCCACCTCGACTACCGGGGCGACCCCTCGGTACGGGTGGCGCAGGTCGCCGACACCCGGCGCATCATGGCGGCCGACCGGGGCGCCCGCACGATCCTGCTCGGCGACTTCAACGCCGTACCGTCGGCGCCCGAACTCGCGCCGCTGTGGCGGGAGTTGACGGACGCGGATCCCCGCGCCAACAGCTTCCCGGCGGATGTTCCGGTCCGGCGGATCGACTATGTGGCCGTGCAGAGGGGCGGGGTACGGGTGCGCGACGCGGCGGTGGCCGAGACGCTCGCCTCGGACCACCGCCCCGTCGTCGCCGATCTGCTACTTCGCCGGTGAGGTCAGGTCGTAGAAGGTGGCGGTGCCGACCGTCACCTTCTTGAAGCCCGCCTCGATCCAGCTGCTGATGGAGCTGCTGCTCCCCGCGCCGCCGCCGAAGCCGCCACCGAAACCGCCGCCGCTCGCGATGAAGTAGTGGATCTTCCCTTCCGCCACGTACTTCTTGAACTGGGCGAGCGTCGGCGACGGGTCGCTGCCGTTGAAGCCGCCGATCGCCATCACCGGCTTCTGGGTGGCGAGTTGGTAGCTCGCGGCGTTCTGCGAGCCGACGGCGGCCGCGGCCCAGGTGTACTTCTGCGCGTCCTGCTTCAGCAGGGCACCGGCCTGTGCGCTCACCTTGGCGCCGTCGAGCAGGCCGCCCATGCCGCCACCGCCGCGCATGCCGCCGGTCCGGCCGGGCGCCTGGCCGTTCTGGCCCCGGCCCGGCCCGCCGGGCGCCTGGCCCATGGCCCCGCCGGGCATGCCCTGGCCCTGGCCCGGCTGCCGGCCGCCGTTCCACCCACCGGGCAGCCCGGCGGATTCCGGGCCGGCTCCGCGGCCGAACCGCATGCGGCCGCCGCCCCCGGGCCCGCCCGTACTGGCCCCGGCCGGGCCCGCCGTGACGATCGAGCCGGTGTGCCCGGTGTTGAGCGTGCTGACCGTGTACGCGGCGGGCCCGGCCAGCGACGCCGCGAGCCCGGCCCCGGCGACCCCGAGCGCCACCCTGCGGTTCAGCCGACCCGCGAAGGCGAGGCCGACCGCCGCGAGCAGCCCGCCGACGAGCACCGCCCAGCGCAGCCACGGCAGATAGTCCGGGGTGCGGCCGAGCAGCACGTAGGCCCAGACCGCCGTGACCGCCACCGTCACGCCGAGCGCGAGGGCCGCCCGGAGGCGCGAGCGCTCCTCCCACAGCACCGTGACGCCCATGCCGACGAGCGCCGCGATGTAGGGGGTGAGGGCCACCGTGTAGTACTGGTGGAAGATCCCGGCCATGAAGCTGAAGATCACGGCGGTCATCAGCATCGCCCCGCCCCAGGCGAGGAACGCGGCCCGCGCGGTGTCGGTGCGCTTGGCCTTCCGGGTGACCCAGAGGCCCGCGATCAGCAGGAGCAGGGCGGCGGGCAGCAGCCAGGAGATCTGGCTGCCCACCTCGGAGTTGAACATCCGGCCGATGCCGGTCGCACCCCAGCCACCGCCGCCGCCCATCCGCTTCATTCCGCCGGTGAGCTCCACGCCCTTGGGCAGGGCGCCGCCGCCGACGCTGCCCTTCTCGTTGCCGCTGATCCGGCCGAGTCCGTTGTAGCCGAAGGTCAGCTCCAGGAAGGAGTTGTGCTGCGAGCCGCCGACGTACGGGCGCGAGGACTTGGGCCACAGCTCCACGGCGGCCACCCACCAGCCGCCCGAGACGATCAACACCCCTGCGGACAGGGCGAGTTGGCCGAGGCGCCGGCGCAGGGACGTGGGCGCGCACACCGCGTACAGGAGCGCAAGCGGCGGCAGGATCAGGAAGGCCTGGAGCGTCTTCGTCAGGAACGCGAAGCCGATCACCACCCCGGCCCACACCAGCCACTTCGTCCGGGCGTCCTCCAGGGCGCGCAGCACGCAGTACACGGTGACCGTCATCAGGAGCGCGAGCAGCGCGTCCGGGTTGTTGAAGCGGAACATCAGCGCGGCGACGGGCGTCAGGGCGCCCACCGCGCCCGCGATGAGCCCCGCGGCCGGGCTGAACCGGCGTCGCACCGCCGCGTACAGCACGGCGACCGTACCCACGCCCATCAGCACCTCGGGCAGCAGGATCTGCCAGGAGCCGAGCCCGAAGAGGCGTACGGACAGGGCCATCGGCCACAGCGAGGCCGGCGGCTTGTCGACGGTGATCGCGTTGGCGGCGTCGAGCGAGCCGAAGAAGAAGGCCTTCCAGCTCTGGCTGCCCGCCTGGACCGCCGCCGAGTAGAAGGAGTTCGCGTACCCGGAGGAGCCGAGGTTCCAGAGGTAGCAGCCGAAGGTGGCGGCGAGCAGCGCGAGGAGCGCGGGCCGCACCCAGGCCGGGTCGTCGGGCCGGCCGCGCCACAGCCGGTTCCGGGCGGTCCGGAGCCCGGTCGCCGCGACCCCCTCGCGCGGATCGGCCTGGTAGGAGGTCGTGGTCATCGTGCGTGGCCCTTCGGGTCGGGGTCGTGCGGGGCTGCGGTGTCGGTGTCGGTGACGTGCGGGGTGTCGCTGCTTGTGTCGTGCGGGGCTGCGGTGGCGTGCGCGGGTCGGTCCGGGAAGACCCAGGCGCGGAACAGCAGGAAGCGCAGGACGGTGGCCGCGAGGTTCGCCGCGAGCAGGACGGCCACCTCGGTGGAGTGCGCGGCGCCGGAGTCGGCCGCGTCGAGCGCCGCGAGCGAGCCGCTGGTCAGCGCGAGTCCGATGGCGAAGACCGCCAGGCCCTGGGCCTGGTGGCGCACCGCCCGGTCCCGGCCGCGCACCCCGAAGGTGAGTCTGCGGTTGGCGGCGGTGTTCGCGACGGCCGACACCAACAGGGCGACGGCGTTGGCGAGTTGGGGCCCCATCGCGGTGCGCGAGAGGGAGTACAGGACGAGGTAGAAGAGGGTGGAGAGCCCGCCGATCACGCAGAACCCGACGAGCTGGCGGGCGAGCCCGCCCGGCACCCCGGTGAGCTGCCGGTCCCTGGGGTCGTCGCCGAACGGCCGGGCGAGCCGGTCGAGCGGCAGCGCCCCCACGGCGAGCGCCCGCCCGATCCGCCACACGCCCAGCAGGTCGTCCATCGCCGTGCTGACCAGGTGCACGGTGCTCGCCGGGTCGTCCACCCAGTCCACCGGCACCTCGTGGATCCGGAGCCCCGCGCGCTCGGCGAGCACCAGCATCTCGGTGTCGAAGAACCACCCGGTGTCCTCGACCATCGGCAGCAGCCGCTCCGCGACCTCGCGCCGGATCGCCTTGAACCCGCACTGGGCGTCGGAGAACCGCGCCGCGAGCGAACCGCGCAGGATCAGGTTGTACGTACGCGAGATGAACTCCCGCTTGGCACCGCGCACCACCCGCGAGGAGCGGGCGAGCCGGGAGCCGATGGCGAGGTCCGAATGCCCGGAGATCAGCGGCGCGACCAGCGGCAGCAGCGCGTTGAGATCGGTGGAGAGGTCCACGTCCATGTAGGCGAGCACGGGCGCGTCGGACGCCGACCAGACGGTACGCAGCGCCCGCCCGCGCCCCTTCTCCTCCAGCCGGAAGGCTCGGACTTCCGGTATCTCCCGCTCAAGCCGGGCCGAGATCAAGGGAGTCGAGTCGGTGCTGGCATTGTCGGCGACCGTGATCCGGAAGCCGTACGGGAAGGTCCGCGCGAGGTGCTCGTGCAGCCGCCGCACACACCGCTCCAGGTCCTGCTCCTCGTTGTGGACGGGGACCGTCACATCGAGTACGGGGGTGCCGGCCGGCTGGACGGGGAGGTGCCGGCGGGCGGGGAGGGCGACCGTATGCGGTGCGCCTGCGGCGCGCAGGACACTCGTGGCGGAAGGTTCGGTTCGCATGGCAGCGACCCTCGCGAGGAGCGCTGTCACACCTGTGTGGTCAGCCTGTGCCCAGCCTGTGAGAAGCGGCCCGCGCCTTCGGCGGCCGGGAGGTGCACCCCGAACACGGTCCGCCCGGGGGCGCTTTGCACGGTCACCCGGCCGCCGTGCGCGGCGACGACGGCCTGCACGATGGCGAGCCCGAGGCCGGTGGACCCGGCGTTGCGGGAGCGGGAGGCGTCACCGCGCGCGAACCGTTCGAAGACGTGCGGCAGCAGCTCGGGCGGGATGCCGGGCCCGGTGTCCTCGATCTCGACGACGACCCAGGGCCCGCGCTCGTGGACCCGGGCGGTGACGGTGGTGCCCGGCGGGGTGTGCGTACGGGCGTTGCCGAGCAGATTGACCAGGACCTGGTGCAGCCGGGCCCCGTCCCCGCGCACGGCGACGGGCTCCCCGGGCAGTTCGAGCAGCCACTTGTGGTCCTGCCCCGCGGCATGCGCGTCACCGACCGCGTCCACGACGAGCGAGGAGAGATCGGTGCTCCCGTACGAGAGCGGGCGTCCGGCGTCGAGGCGCGCGAGCAGCAGCAGATCCTCGACCAGGACGGTCATCCGCGCCGCCTCCGACTCGATCCGCCCCAGCGAGCGCCGGGTGTCGGGCCCGATGTCCTCGCGCCCGCGCCGGGTCAGCTCCGCGTACCCGCGGATGGAGGCGAGCGGAGTCCTCAGCTCATGGCTGGCGTCGGCGACGAACTGCCGGACCTGCGTCTCGCTCTCCTGCCGCACGCTGAGCGCGTCGTGCACATGGTCGAGCATCCGGTTGAGCGCCGCGCCCACCTGCCCGACCTCGGTCCGCGGATCCGCCTCGGCCCCCGGCACCCGCTCGTACAGCGCGACTTCCCCGCTGTGCAGGGGCAGTTCGGACACCCGGGTGGCGGTCGAGGCGACCCGCCGCAGCGGGCGCAGCGCGACCCCGACGATGGCCGTCCCGGCGATGCCGGCGGCCACCAGACCGGCGGCGGTCACGCAGATGACCACGAGGACCAGGGTGTCGACGGTGGAGTCGACGCTGTCGGTGGGATAGGCGAGGACGACCGTGCTGTCCCGGTCCCAGGAGGCGCGGTAGTCGCCGAGGCCGGGAATCGACACGGAGTGCACGGCGCCGTCCTTGGGGACGGTGTCCAGCGCCCGGGTCTGCTCGTCGGACAGCGAGGTGGAGCGGGGCTGACCCATCCGCTCCGGCTGAACGGCCTGGAGGCCGGCCGGCCGGCCGTCGGGCAGCGTGCCCGCGCCGATCGTGTTGCGCGGCTGACCCGGCCGGGAGACGAGGAACTCCAGGTGGTCGGCGCCGCTCATGGGGTCAAGACCGGGCCCCTCGTGCCCCATCCGTACGGACGTCCGCAGCTGGTCGTCCAGCTGCCGCTGGAGGTTCGCCCCCATGGCGAGCACCGTCACCGTGCCGATGACCGCGCCCACCACCGCGAGCAGCGTCACCGCCGACACGACCAGACGAGTACGGAGCGACCAGGGCCGCCGGAACCCGGCCATCGGAACGCTTACTCCCCGGGCTTGATCAGATATCCCGCGCCGCGCCGGGTGTGGATCATCGGGGAGCGCCCGGCGTCGATCTTCCGGCGCAGGTAGGAGATGTAGAGCTCGACCACGTTGGCCTGCCCGCCGAAGTCGTACGACCACACCCGGTCGAGGATCTGCGCCTTGCTGAGCACCCGGCGGGGGTTGCGCATGAGGAAGCGCAGGAGCTCGAACTCGGTCGCGGTGAGGTGGATGCTGTCCCCGCCGCGCGTCACGTCGTGGCTGTCCTCGTCCAGCGTGAGGTCGCCGACTGCCAGCACGGATTCGCTCCGTACGGCCGCCGTGCCCGAGCGGCGGATCAGCCCGCGCAGCCGGGCCACGACCTCCTCCAGGCTGAACGGCTTGGTGACGTAGTCGTCGCCGCCCGCCGTGAGCCCGGCTATCCGGTCCTCCACGGAGTCCTTGGCGGTGAGGAAGAGCACCGGCACGTCCGGCAGCTCGCGGCGCAGCCGGCCGAGCACGGCGAGACCGTCCATGTCGGGCAGCATGATGTCGAGGACCACGGCGTCCGGCCGGAAGTCCCGGGCGTCGCGCACCGCCCCGGCCCCGTCGCCGGCGCTGCGCACGTCCCAGCCTTCGTAGCGCAGCGCCATCGACAGGAGCTCGCTGAGCGGCGCCTCGTCGTCCACGACGAGCACTCGGACGGGACTCCCGTCCGGCCTGAGCATTTCGGTCCGCCCCTGGGGCGAGGAGGTAACGGTCATGGCCCCCACCCTGTGAGGGAGCCCTGAGAACATCCTTGCCCGATCCTGTGATTTCCCTGAGAAAGTGGCCGACGGGGCTCAGGCGGTGGGGGCCGGGCGGGGCAGTCCGAAGAGGCGGGCGGCGTTGTCGTGGCAGACCGCCCGGAGCCAGCCGTCCCCGAGCCCGAGCCCCTCCAGGGCCTCCAGCTGGTGGAGGTAGGGGTACGGAATGTTCGGGAAGTCCGTACCGAGCAGGATGCGGTCGCCCAGGTCGAGCAGCCTGCCCCGCTCCGTCGCGGGGAAGGGCGCGCCGCGCTCGCTGAAATCGGTGAAGGCCATGGTCGTGTCGAGCATGACGGAGCCGTACGTCTCGGCGAGGTCGAGGAAGTCGGCGTACTCCGGCATCCCCATGTGCGCGACGACCAGCCGCAGCCGGGGGTGCCGGGCGAGCACCCGCCCGACCGGCCCCGGCCCGGTGTACTTGCCGGGCGCGGGCCCCGAGCCGCAGTGGATGACGACGGGCACCCCGGCCTCGGCGAGCATCCCCCAGACGGGTTCGAGCAGCGGGTCACCGGGGTCGTAACTCCCCACCTGCACATGGGACTTGAAGACCCGGGCCCCGGCGTCGAGGGCGTGCCGTACGTAACGGCCGACGCCGGGCTCGGGGAAGAAGGTGGCGGTATGGAGGCAGTCGGGCGTCCTGGCCGCGAAGCCGGCCGCCCACCCGTTGAGCCACTCGGCCATGCGGGCCTTGTGCGGATAGAGCATCGAGGTGAACGCGAGCACCCCGAACTCCTCCCGCAGCAGCCGCACCCGCTCCGCCTCCTCGGCGCGATAGGTGATGGGCCACTCGACCCCGCCCACCAGTTCCCCGGCGGAGTCGAAGTACTCCCACACCTTCTTCAGCACGCGCTCGGGCATGAAGTGCGTGTGTACGTCGATGCCACCGGGCACCCCGAGCCGCCCCCAGAACCCCCGAACGCCAGCGCCACCCCCTTCAGCTTCGCCGGGCCCGGAGCCCTTCATGCGGCCCCCTTCAGCATCGCCCGGCCCGGGGACGGCGGGGCCACACCCACCGGGCCCGGCGGCCCCAAAGCCGCGCCCTTCAGCCTCGCCGGGACGGGAGGCCCCCATGCCGCCCCCTTCAGCATCGCCGGGCCCGGGGACGGCGGGGCCACCCGCACCGGACCCGGAAGCAGCGGCGCCGCGGCCATCGGGCCCGGGAACGGCGGGGCCGCCGCCCCCTTCACCCCCGCTCAAAGCTGTAACTCCGCTCGACCTTGGCCACATGGACGCTGTAGCTCTCGTACCAGTGGGCCCGGCCGTGCTTCTGCGCCCGCTGGTGCTCCAGCCGGCCCCGCCAGGCGGCAATGGCCTCCTCGTCCCTGAAGTACCCGACGGTGATCCCGAGCCCGCCCGGAGTCCGCGCGCTCTCGTACCCGAGGTACCCCGGTATCTCCTTCACCAGCTCCCCCATCTCGACGGCGGTCTCCCCGTACCCGTTGTCGCCCTCGGTCCGCAGGGAGGTGAACACCACGGCGTAATAAGGCGGTTCGATCCCCGAAACCAGCCCGTGTACTTGATCGCTCATGCCCCCACCCTCGGCCGCGGCCGCCGACGCTGTCCAGATCCCTTGCCCGAAGGGATCCAAAAGGGATCCAAGTCTTGACGATGCCCCTTGCGCACGCAGGGCCCCGCCAAGGAGGCACCAGCCGCAACGCGCGAGCACCGACGCCCCAGCGCACCCTGGATCTCCGAACAACAGGTCCCGCGCACATCCTCACAACACCAGGCCGCCCTGCACGCCGCCTCGAACACCAGGTGGTCCTGCGCGGTGCCTCAGACAACAGGTCGCCCTGCACGGCGCGTCAGACAACAGATCCCCTACGCGGCGCGTCAGATACGCGGCCTCAGAACAACAGGTCCTGCACCCCGCCCTCCCGCGGCACGTCCCGCACGGGCACGCTGACGCCCCCGCCCGCCCCCTCGCCGACGGCGGTCAGATCCCACCCGCTCATGAGCCGCGTGTCCAGAACGACAACCTCACCCCGGTCCCCGGCCTCCAGATGCAGATCGGGCCCGGCGGCCGCGACCAGCCGACCGCCGACCACCCCGCCGTCCACCAGCTCCGTCACCACACCGGAAGCCGGCGCGAGTCCGGCGAGCCCGAACTCCTCGGCGTGGTCGACCACTTCACAGGGCAGCCGCTCCAGGGACTCGGGCCAGTCGGCCAGCGCGAC
Source organism: Streptomyces sp. NPDC094147 (assembly GCF_044764265.1). Lineage (NCBI taxonomy): Bacteria > Bacillati > Actinomycetota > Actinomycetes > Kitasatosporales > Streptomycetaceae > Streptomyces > Streptomyces sp. NPDC094147. Next base: position 117,833 of record NZ_JBIWHT010000007.1, read on the forward strand.
GGCCCGCGCATGCAGCCGGGCCACTTCCGCCGCCCGCTCGGCCACCCCGGGCAGGCGGGCCCGCACCGCCCGCTTCTCGGCGTACGGAATCCGGTCCGGCACGCCCAGGGCGGTCCTCAGCAACTCCTCGCTGCGCCGCGCCGCCATCAACGGCCCCCGTCCCAGCCAGCCGAAGGCCACCGCCCCCTGTTCGAGCAGCCGGGCCGAACCCCGCTCCTCGGCGGTGATCCCGACCTTGACCATCCCGCTCCCGAACCAGGCGAGGTAGACCCGATAGGTCCGCGGATCATCGACGTACGTATCGGCGGCGACGGAATGCGCCCGGTCCAGCCGCGCACACTCCCCGCACCGCGCCTGCGTACTCCGCCCCGGCACCGGCGCCGCCACGGGACAGGCATTCCCCCGCGCCCCCACACACCTCCGCTCCCCGACGACCCGGAACGCCACCCCCCGCCCATAGGCAAGCGGACTGACCCGCCCCTCCTCCCACACCAGCCGAGGCCCATCCGCCCCCCACCGAACCCCCGCACACCGCCAGAACCCAGCCACCCCTCGACGGTACCGACCCCCACTGACAACGCCGCTCCCCCGGAAACACAAGAAGGCCCCCGGATCTCTCCGGGGGCCTTCTCTTCACTGTGCACTCGGCAGGATTCGAACCTGCAACCTTCTGATCCGTAGCTCTATCCAGATCGGTCAGCGCCGGTCATTCCGGCTCCTTCGAGTCCTCTGAACGCCTTGATCGGACGCAATCGGTTGCTGCGGTTGCTGTACTCCACTGCTGTACTGCAACGCCGTCCGCGCCTGGGTGATCATCCGTTCGTGGATCAGGAGGAACGGCGTGATGTACCCGGTTGCTTCCGGGACCGACGCTCTCCCCGAACAGATCAAGATCACCCCAGCCAGGAGGGCAAAGATGTATATACCACTTGAGCCCGCAGCGGGTACGGGTGTCTGGAATTGCCTCCAACGATCTTTCATACTTGAACCGGTCCTATCTTGGGGCCGTTGGCCACCCGCGCCTCTTCCTACGGATACGCGGGTGGCCTCATGCATGTCGAACGCCCCGGCGGGCTTGGTGAGTTGATTGTGACCACCCATAACCCGTTTAGCAACTTCCAAGGTCAGGGCGGAATTTTATCTTAGGTTCGTTGATTCGATCAAGAAATCAGCGGGCCTTGACCTTCGAATCAACGACTTCTGCCTTCAAAACTACTTGCTGGCATGCTTGCTTGCTAGCTTGCTTGCATAAGTGCATGGCTCGCGGTGCCCGGGTGCGCCCTGGTTCTTGCATGCCTTCCTGCACGGCGGTTTGCATACCTGTTTGCTCACGTGTTTGTGCGCCTGCTTGCCTGCATGGATGCGGTCCTGCGTGTGTCCCTGTGTCCTCCCTTGTGTCCCACCTTGTGGCCTTGTGAATTCACTGGAGGCATCGCATATAGGCGGAGGAGGCGCGGGGGCGGATAACGAGGTCGGCGGAGCGGCTTTGGCCGGTGTCCTGCCCGGTTTGGGGTCGAGCATGATCAGGGGGCCGTACGCTGGCTGGCAACTCGGTCAGGTCGTTGAGCCTGACCGCAATATGATCGAGTGGCCCCCTGGTCTTGCTCGGCGCGGGACCCGAATCGGGGAGGTGGCTAAAGCCGTGGAGCCGACCGCCCCAGCCACCGGGCAACGTCCACGGGAGCGGGTGGGACGACACCGCACCGCCGCCGCGATCTGACCTCTTTCGGTAACACAAAGCGTCTGTGACCCGCGCCTGCGGCAATCCCTCAAGCCCACCGTGCCCAGTGCTGTATTTGGCCGCTGCGTGCGGCGACGGGCGGACGGTGACGCGCAGCCGGTGGCGCAGACATGGAGGCAGCGGGGCGCCGGCCGACCGGCGCCGCCGCGCTGTGCGCGGCCGTCGATCCCCGAATGATCGACCTGACTCCGTCAGGCAGTGCGGGTGTAGTGAGGCTGTTGGGGTCGGCCTCCTGGTGGCCAAGGGCAACGAGGTCCGCTGTCCCTGTTCCCCTTCCTGAGGTCGGATCGCGGTGGCGGTGCGGTGTCGGCTCACCAGTGTCACCGCGGGCAGATGTCCCGTACGTCGGGGCCCTGTTGGCTCGCGGCTGGAGCAGGCAGCCGCGAGCGCAGCGAGCCTTGATGAAGTAGGGAAAGTCCTACCGCGTACGTCGTCTTGTGGGGACGGGCCCGGACTGTTGCCATGTTGGTAGGGGTGGCACACCGACGCCGGGGGCCTGCGTGAGCGATCTGAAGATCACCGTGTGGAAGCGGTACGGGCATGATCGACTGTATGTGAACCTGCCGAACGGGGTGGCCGTCGCATTCCTCGACCGGCACACCGGCAAGGTCACCATCCTGAGGGCGGAGTATCGATCTGCCGCTACTGAGGCTCTCGCTCAGTACCTTCCCGCTGCCGAGCCCGCTCCTCCACCTCGGTCTTCGGCGCCTCCTCGTCCTAAGGTGCGTCCTCTGCCGGAGCTCAGTCTGGAGGATGACCTCGCTCTTTGGCCGCCGGGCAAGGGTCTGCGGGACAAGCTCCGCACTGAGGGACCTGGCCCCTGGAAGCGCTTCGTGAATCTGCTTCTGCGCCGCAAAACCGAGTGGGACTCCTGGCGCAAGGGGCTGGCCGGCGAGAAGCGGGTGGGTCGAGAGCTACGCCGATTATCCGCTGACGGCTGGTTCGTACTGCACTCCGTGCCGCTGCCGCGGAAGGTCGATGTCGACCATCTCCTCATCGGTCCCGGAGGGGTGTTCAGCATCAACACCAAGCGCCACCCCGACAAGGATGTCTGGGTTGGTGACGACGTAGCCAAGATCAATCACGGCAAGCCACAGCCCTACCCGCGAAAGAGCCGTGCCGAAGCCAGGCGGGTTCGGCGGGTGTTGGAGCGCTACTGCGACTTCGAGGTCCCGGTTACACCGGTCCTGGTGTTCGTCGACATCCGCCGCCTGGACAAGGTCGCCACCTTGCTCGACGTCCGGGTCTATGAGGAGCGGGCTGTCTCCGCGCTCGGTCCTCTCACGGGAGTGCTCCAGCCTGAGCAGGTACGACAGCTCTACGAGATCGCCCGTCGCAAGACCATATGGGAGGACGCCTGAGGCTGACCGGGGTCAGCTCGCGCCGCTGAGGCGTCGTCCATCGTGGCAGCGAACGTATGGCCCGCTGTCGCGCAGCGCGTCGAGGATGCGTACGGAGTAGACCTCACCCATCTTGTCGGCGATCTCGTCGGGGGTCAGCCATTCCACTGCGGTGGACTCGTCCGACAGTTGCTCACTACCGCCCTCGGGTCGGCAGCGGAAGACCAAGGCGACGATGCCGCGAGCCATGTTCTTGTAGACGCCGGTGAGCTGTTCGACCTCGACCTTGATGCCGGTCTCTTCGTAGACCTCTCGGCGAACGCCTTCCTCCGGTGCCTCGTCCAGTTCGAGGACTCCGCCCGGCGGTTCCCAAGTCCCGTTGTCTGCCCGGCGAATGGTGAGGACGCGGCCGTCTTCCCGCACGACCGCTCCCGCGACAGACACGGAGTGAAGCGGCGTTGACCGGGCGTCGTGGGCACTGTTACTCATATACAGGAGCATAGGAGGAACAGAAGGACTATGGCGAGCACAGTAGGGGCCAAATCTGGCAAGCCCCGGTACCTCCAGATCGCGGACGACATCGAAGAGCAGATCAAGACTGGGGTACTGGCTCCTGCTGCCGAGGTTCCGAGTGAAGCTCAGTTGATGGAACGGTACGGGGTCTCGTCCGGCACCGTGCGCAAGGCCGTCGCCCAGCTACGTGCTGTGGGGCTGGTGGACACGCTGCACGGCAAGGGCTCGTTCGTGAAGTCCCGTCCGCCTGTGCGGCGCAAGTCGTCCGATCGCTTCAGGCGTTCACATCGACTGGCCGGCAAGGCGGCGTACATCGCTGAGACCGAACAGGCTGGAGTGAAGCCCACTGTTCGCGTGCTTTCCATCGGCCCGGTGGAGGCCCCGGCCGAGATCGCTGACCGGCTGAGCGTGGCGGTCGGCGCCAAGGTGCTTGCCCGACGTCGGCTGTACTTCAGTGATGGCGTGCCGACCGAGGAAGCCACGTCCTACCTGCCCTGGGACATCGCCCGTGACATCCCTGAGCTGTTCGAGGAAAACCCGGGCGGGGGAGGTATCTACGCCCGCCTCGAAGAGCATGGCCATGAGTTCACGGAGTACATCGAGACGGTCCGCGCACGTCTCGCGACCAAGCAGGAGGCAACCGCGCTCAGCCTCAGCCCTGGCTCTCCGGTGATCCACCTGACGCGGGATGCCGTGACCACATCAGGGCGCGTGGTCGAGGTCTGCGACACCATCATGGCCGCTGACCAGTTCGTTCTCGACTACCGCATCCCTGCTACAGACTGACGCATCGTTAGTTCCTGACAACCCGCCAAGATTCTTCCTCCTGGCGGGTTGACTCATGTATAGGAGTGGGTAACTCTTAATCACATCACTCATATACATGAGTGCCTGACTTCAACTCATCTAGAGGAGTGGTCCTCATGCGTCAGATCCCCATCGACACCTCCGCCGCCACCGTGATGGTGGCCAAGCCCCCGCAGCCCAAGGTCAAGGACCGCCGTTCCGGCGAGATCGCCACGGACACCGAGACCGGTGCGACGCTGATGACCGTGGACGTGATGTTCGCGGTGAACGACGAAGTTGAGATCCTCTCGATCACCGTTCCACAGCCGAGCATCTCCGGTGAGCTCACGATGGGCACCCCGGTCGGGCTGACTGGTCTGGTCGGCCGCCCGTGGGAGAACGAGTTCAACGGCCAGAAGCGCCACGGCATCGCCTTCCGCGCGGTCGCGGTGACGTCGCTGGTCACCGGTGCGGTGAAGCCGAAGGCGGCATGACGGTGACTGGGTTAACGGTCGTCCTGGCCCTGCTCGTCGGTATCGCACTGGTACTGCGGTGGCGGCGTCCGGCCTGGTACTGGCTGACGTTCGGTGTCGTCCTCGCCCTGGTGCGGGTGCTGGCTCGGTTCGGGTCCGTGATGGAGGCCTGCCAGCTCACCACCGCACCCTCCCGGTTCCGGATCGCCTTGGCCCGCTGGCTCAAGCAACCCATGCCGCGCCAACGCGTCCCCCGGATCGTCCGGGTCAAGCCGACCCGGACCGGCCTGGCCCTACGGATCAAGATGCTTCCGGGGCAGGACGCCTTCGAGTACTCCGCCGCCGCCGACCGGCTGCGACACTCCTTCACCGCCCACCAGGTCACCACTCGCGAGATCAAAGCCGGGATCGTTGAAGTGGTCCTGACCGGCTACGACGTCCTGCGTCACGTCCAACTCCCGAGCAAGGCAGAACGCGGACTGCTGCGCGTTCCGGTGGCCATCCGCGAAGACGGCACGGTGCACCATCGCGACTATCGAGAGGTGCCGCACTCGGTCAACGTCGGCGCCACGAAGTCCGGGAAGTCGGTCTATCAGCGGCAGTTGGTCAAGGAGCTCGCTCCGCAGCGCGTCGCCCTGGTCGGTATCGACTGCAAGCAGGGTGTTGAACTGGCGCCAATGGCACGTCGGTTCACGGCGCTCGCCACCGATCCCGACATGGCAGCCGATCTCCTGTGCGCGCTGATCGACTACATGGAAGACGTCTATCAGGTCATCCGGGCCGAGCAGCGGATCAGTGCGGACGTGCCGGATGCGGAGATCACCGCCGACATCTGGGGTCTGCCCGAACACCTGCGACCGGTCCCGGTCGTCGTCACGGTGGATGAGGTCGCCGAACTGGCCCTGTTCACCAGCAAGATCGAGGAGAAGCGGCGCGATCGGATCGTGACCGCCCTGGTCCGCCTGGCACAGCTCGGGCGAGCCGCCGGGATCTACCTCGACATCTACGGGCAGCGCTTCGGCTCCGAACTCGGCTCCGGAATCACCATGCTCCGAGCCCAGCTCACCGGCCGGACCGCTCACCGCGTCAACGACGAGTCGTCCGCGAAGATGGTCTTCGGCGACATCTCCGCCCACGCCGTGTTCGCCACCACGCAGATCTCCAACGCCCGGCCCGGCACGGTCATCGTCGGCGACTCAACCGGCGGATGGGTGCGCGCCCGCACCCCGCACACCACGCTGCGCCAGGCCGTGAACGCCTGCAACCGGCATGCGCACCTCACCCCGGACATCCCCGCCCTGGCCGCCTACCGGCCCGTGCTTCCTGCCCCGGCGCTGTCCGGCGTCGTGCTCCGCAAGCCGGTTCCTGCGGGCACCTAGCTCCCCCGCACCACGGTCGGCGTGACCGCTTCGCGCCAGGTCCCTACCCGCTCCATGCCCGAATCCCGAAGGAGAGATCCCATGTGCGAAGGGTGCAAGGACCTCAACCGTACGGTCTTGATGCTCGGCGACGTGGCCCTGTACGCCCACACACCCGGCGCCGACCCGGTGTTCATCGAGGTGGTTGGCGGATCTCTCGCCGCCTCCCTGCCCGATGTGCCCCCGTCCGGCTTCGAGGACGGCCCCGACTATCCCGGCCAGGGGTGACCGTGACCGCCGCGAAGAAGCCCGCCACCCGCCGTGCCGCGAAGAAGCCGACCCCGTGCCCGGACTGCCAGACCGGCCAGGTTCAGGAGTCCTTCCAGGTAGGCGGACGCAAGAAGCACACCAGCGCCGACCGGCAGGAAGCGCTGTGCCTCACCTGCCTCGGTACCGGCGAAGCCCCGACCGACTGAAGCCCGCCGGGACCGGGCGGCAGGAGCACCCATCCCCGCCCGGCCCTGGCCACCACCCGAAGGAGGTGAACGACCGTGACCCGACCGATCCGCCCCGACGCCGTACTGATCCAGGCCGTGATCGCCGGTGCGCTGTCCTTCGCCCACCTGCACGACATCGCCGAAGCTGCCGGGCAACACGGCTGGAAGGCCTGGGCCTACCCGATCAGCGTCGACCTGCTCCTGGTCGCGGCCTGGCACCGACTCCGCTCTCTGCGGACCGCCCAGGGCCCGACCCGCGCGGCCTGGACCTGGTTCGCCGTCGCCCTGGCTGCCTCGCTCGGCGCCAACGTCGCCACGGCCGGACTCCTGGACCTGTCGGCCGTTCCCGCTTGGCTGCGCATCCTGGTCGCCGGATGGCCCGCCCTCGCATTCCTCGGCGGCACGCTCCTCGTGCACACCCCGAGCGCCGGTCCCGAGCCCCGGGCCGAAGAGCCCACGGACTCCGTCTCGGCAACGCCCGCGCCAGCTGAACCGCTCCCGGCTTCCGAACCCGCCCCGGCTCTGCCTCCCGCCCCGCTTCCGGACGTGCCGCCCGCCCTGGTCGACCACGCCCGCAAGGTCGCCGCCGACCACCACACCCGCACCGGGACCGCGATCGACAACGACACCCTGCGCGCCCGGCTCGGCGTTCCGGCCCCGCTGGCCGACGCCATCGCCGCCCAACTCGCCTGATCGACAAGGAGAACTGCCATGCCCCTGCACCTGATCTTCCGCAAGCTCCGCCAGTGCGGCCCGATCACCATCGGCACTGGCCAGAACCGCAACGGCCAGATGTCCTACGTCGCTGCTTGCGGTGCTGATGACTGCGGCTGGTCCGGCACGTTCGACAGCTACGCCGCTGCCTCGATCGCTGCCGAAGGACATCGCTGCCGCGTCCGCTGACCTACCCGGAAGGGAGATCTGTCATGGACATGAGCATCCCGCTCTGGTTCGCCCTGCTCGTCGTCGGCTGGCTCGGCCTCAAGCTCGCCCGCCCGCCCTTGTGGCTGGTCGTCGTGCTGCTCCTGGGCGGCTACCTCCTCGCCGACAGCTTCCTGTCGCCCACGATCAACACCGCCCTCAACCGCTGATCTCCGGAAGGGAGAACATCGTGTTCCGTCCTCACATCCCGGTCAACCCGGCTCCGACCCACTTGGTCCCGCGACTGGTGGAGCGGACCGCCGTCACCCCGGTCCACGATCGGCCCACGTCGCCGTGCGCCTGCACGCATCCCGCCCACGTGGCCCCGCTGCCGAGCCGCGCACCCGGCCCTTCGGTCCGGCTGACCGGCACCGGTCTCGCCGTTGCTCTCGCCGGTGGCACCGCGATCGTCCTGGTCGTCGGCGCCGTGCTGGTCTCCATGCTCCTCGCGGTCGCCATCACTGGAGTTTCCGTCACGGTGTGCGCCGTCGTCCTGCGTTCCCTGTTCAACACCGAGCGCAACCAGCACTGACCGGCCCCGGAGCGGCCTCAACCGCCAAGTCTCGTCCGCTCCGGAGCCGTGCCTCCTGCCCGAACCAACGATCCGGAAGGAAGTCCCATCATGACCGACCACCCCCCTGCCCAGGGACAGGTATGCCCGAACTGCGACGGCTTCGCCGCAGCCGCCGTCACCCTGGGCGGACGCGATCGGCACGGCCACCGCCGCACCATCACCGCTCACTGCCAGGCCTGCCACGGCACCGGATACGTCGCACTTCGCGTCCTCTCCTCCGCCTCGGTCGGGGGCGGTCGGTGATGCGTCTCCCTGCTACGTCTCGTCCGACCTCGATCCATCTGTTCTGCGGTGCCGGTGGTGACTCCGATGGATTCCGCCGCGCCGGCTTCGACGTCGTGCTCGGTGCCAACCACTGGTCCCGGGCTGTCGAGACCCACGCCGCGAATTTCCCCGACGCCGAACACCTCTGCGTCGACCTCGACCACTACGACATGCGACGCCTGCCCAAAGCCCGCGTCCTGGTCGGCTCCCCGATCTGCACCGAGGGCAGCCCCGCCGACGGGGTCAGCCGCCCCAAGGCCCCGCCCACCCCGGGCCAACTGGACCTGCTGGAACAGGGCCCCATGCAAGACGCCGCCTGGGAGCGCACCCGCCTGACCGCCTACGACATCCTGCGTGCCGCCGAAGTCGGCAACTTCGATGCCGTCGTGTGCGAGAACGTGCCCCGCTTCGCCACCGCCTGGCCTCTGTTCACCTGGTGGCTGCACGCCTGGGAGATCCTCAACTTCCGCTACCAGATCGTCTCGGTCACAGCCGCCCACATCGGCGGCGACGACAACGAGCACGCCCCGCAATGGCGTGACCGCATCTTCATCGTCTTCACCCGCACGGACATGCCTGCGCCTAACCTCGACGTCCGTCCACCCGCCTGGTGCTCGGGCTGTGAACAGGACGTGTTGGCTGTTCAGTCCTGGCGCAACAGGCGGAAGGTCGGCAAGTACCGGCAGCAGTACGACTTCCGGTGCCCCCACTCCCGGTGCCGCTACCAGATCGTGGAGCCCTACGTCCGGCCCGCCGCCAGCGCCATCAGCTGGTCCGACCTCGGCATTCGCATCGGCGACCGGGCCGACCACGGCCGGGGCCCGCTGGCCGCTTCCACCGTCCGCAAGATTCGGCTTGGGCTGACCAAGCACCGGGTGCCGTCCGTCGTCACGGTCAACCACGTCGACCAGGGCGACGGCCGAGCCTTCCCCGCGTTCGCTGCGCCGCTGCCCACCCGCACGGTCCGGATCGGCGACGGCATCGCGGTGCCGCCACTGCTGGTCCCGGCGGGCGGTACCTGGAACACCGATGCGTCCGCCGTCACCGTGCCGATGCGGACCCGCACCACCCGCGACGCCGAAGCGCTGCTGCTGCCCGCCCCGTTCATCACCGAGCACCGTGGGGGCGGTTCCACCACCCGCGCCATCGATGATCCCCTCGGGTCGATCACCGCCGGGGGCAACCATCACGGTCTGGTCATCCCGTACCGCAAGGGTGGACCGACCACGACCGGCAGCCCACTCCACACCATCGCTACGAAGGAGTCGGCAGGGGTGGTCCTGGGAGCCGACACCGACGTGCCGGACATCGCCGTTGAGGACTGCTACTTCCGGATGCTGTCCCCGCGCGAGCACCTGCGCGCCCAGCGCTTCACCGATGACTACACCGTGCTCGGCCACGGCGGCGAGCAGACCAAGCAGGCCGGGAACGCGGTGCCCGGCAACGTCGCCCAGTGGATCGCCTCCCGCCTGTTGGAGGTGCTGTGACACCCGCCGCACCGCCGACGCGCCCCGTGCCTGCGTTCCTGGCAGACATGACCACCCTGGGCGATCTGCTCAGGGTGGCTTCGGCCCCGGACTTCGACCGCTGGCAGGACCAGATCCGCCGCACCGGTGGCTGCGCCGACCCGATCCACCTCACCGGCTGGACCCTCACCAAGGACAAGGTCACCGGCGAGACCCTGCACCACTACTCGACCGACGGCGAGCCTGGCGGGCGGCTGCGCCTCGCGTGCGGCAACCGGCGTGCCTCCCGCTGCCCTTCCTGTGCCTGGACGTACGCGGGCGACACCTACCAACTGATCCGCGCTGGGCTGGCCGGCGACGACCGCCGCGACATCTCCGCCACGGTCCGCGAACACCCCCGTGTCTTCGCGACCTTCACCGGCCCCTCCTTCGGCCCCGTGCACAACCGGCCCGACCGCGGCACCTGCCGCTGCGGCACCCGCCACGCCGACGGCGACCCGGTCCTCGGGACCGCGCTCGATCCGGCGACGTACGACTACGCGGGCGCGGTCCTGTTCAACAACCACGCCGGTGATCTGTGGATGCGCTTCACCAACCGGCTCCGCCGCGAGATCGCCAAACGGGCCGGACTCACCCAACGCGAACTCGCCGAAGCCGCCCGAATCTCCTACGGCAAGGTCGCCGAATTCCAGCACCGCGGCGCCATCCACTTCCACGCCGTGATCCGCCTCGACGGACCCGACGGCCCGAACACCGCGCCCCCATCCTGGGCAACGGTCCAGCTGCTCACCGACTCGATCCACGCCGCCGCGCACCACGCGTACACGACCGTGAGCGTCCCGGCCTCGGGCGACCACCCAGCCCGTACCTTCCGCTGGGGCCAACAGCTCGACGTACGCCCCGTCACGGCCTTCGGCGACGGCTCCGACCTCACAGAACAGGCAGTCGCCTCCTACGTCGCCAAGTACGCCACCAAGGCAGCAGAGAACACCGGCACGCTCGACCGCCGCATAGGCGAACTGGCCGAACTCGACCGCCACGGAGTCCCCGGCCACGCCCGCCGCCTGATCACCGCGTGCCGAGACCTCGACGACCTGTATCCGGACCGCCGCCTGTGGGCTTGGGCACACATGCTCGGCTTCCGAGGCCACTTCTCCTCGAAGTCCCGCCGCTACTCCACCACCCTCAGCGCACTCCGCCAGGCCCGCGCCGACTTCCGCGCCGCCCAAGAACGCGAAGCCCTCGGCCTCGACCGCGAGCCGGACACCGTCCTGGTCCTGGCCGACTGGCAATACGCCGGCCACGGCCACACCCCCGGCGAATCCACCCTCGCCGTCACCATCGCCCGCGACATCCAACTCAATCGCGAAACCGCCCGCGAAGCCTTAACCGACCAACTGGCCCTGGAAGGAGCCGCAGCATGACCACCACCGTGATCCAACGGAAGTGGCACACCACGGCCGAGGTCGCCGCCATGCTCGGCTACAGCCTTTCCAAGACCAAGATGCTGATCCTCAGCGGGGAGATCCGTTCCATCAAGGACGGGCGCAACCGGCGTATCCTGCCTCGCTACGTGGACGAGTACATCGAGCGCCGTGCCCAGGAAGCCGAACAGGGGTGGTCGGCGTGAGCGGCAAGCGCGGTAATGGCGAAGGCTCCATATACCCGTACAAGAACGGGTACGCGGCCTACGTCTGGGTCACCAAACCGGACGGGAAGCGGGCCCGGAAGTACGCGTACGGCAAGACCCGCGAAGAGGTCCACGGCAAGTGGCTCGCGCTGCACGCTGAGGCGAAGAAAGGACCGGTTGCCACCCGGCACCGTACGGTCGCGCAGTTCCTCGCCTACTGGCTCGACTCGATCGTTAAGCCCAACCTCGCGCCGCTGACGTACATCTCGTATGAGGGCTCCGTCCGGCTCTACATCGCCCCGCACCTCGGCTCGAAGCGGCTCGACAAGCTCACCGTCCGGGACGTCCGCGAGTGGCTCACGAAGCTGGCTGGTCTCTGTCAGTGCTGCGCCCAAGGTAAGGACGCCAAGCGCCGTGCCGATCAGCGCCGTTGCTGTGCGGTCGGAGAGTGCTGCGAGACGTACGCCTCCAAGCGGGTCGTCCAGGCCGCCCGGGACGCCCTGCGGGCCGCGCTCACGCACGCCGTGACCGAAGAGGAGATCGGCAAGAACGTGGCGGCACTGGTGAAGGTGCCCAAGCCTCGTCGTCGCCGGATCAAGCCGTGGTCGGTCGCTGAGGCTGGGCAATTCCTTGCGGATGCGGCGGCTCGGGACGACCACCTGTTCGCGGCCTGGATGCTGGTGCTGTGCCTGGGCATGCGCCGTGGGGAGGTGCTCGGACTGACCTGGAAGTCCGTCGACTTCGCGGCCGGTGAGCTGAACATCGACCACCAGATCCAGCGGGCCGGTCGCCAGATCCTGCACCGGGAGACCAAGACTGAGGACTCGGACGACTTCCTGCCGCTTCCAGACGTCTGCCTGGCCGCGCTCAAGATCAGGCGTACTCAGCAGCAGAAGGACAAGAAGGCTGCGGGCGAGCTCTGGCAGGACTCGCTCGGTCTGATCTTCACGACGAAGTACGGCACTCCGATCGAGCCCGGCAACCTGACCCGCATGTTCGCTCTGCGGGCGGCCCGTGCCGGTGTGCGGTGCATCCCGCTGCGGAACACCCGGCACACGTGCAGCTCGCTCCTGGTCGCGCTCAAGGTGCACCCGAAGGTGGCTCAGCGCATCCTGCGGCATTCGCAGATCGCCATGACGATGGAGGTCTACGCGGAAGCGAGCGAGGCCGACATCCGTAAGGCGCTGCGCAAGCTGTCCGCCGCGATGGGTAGTGCTGGCTAACAGCAGTCGGCGCGGTTGCTGTACTTCGCTGCTGTACGCCCCAACGCCAGAGGGCCCGGGATGATCTCCCGGGCCCTCTGAGCTGCTGTGCACTCGGCAGGATTCGAACCTGCAACCTTCTGATCCGTAGTCAGATGCTCTATCCGTTAAGCTACGAGTGCTTGTGCTTCCGGGGTTTTTTCTGCCCCGTCGGCGTTGCGAGAACAACATTACATGACCTGCGCCGTGACGCGAAATCCGTTAGCTCCACCGCCTCTGACCTGCGGGAATGTCTCTGCGTGAGCAGTCGCGGGGCCATGGGAGCGGGCCAGGAACGACCGAAGCCCCGGCCGTGGGGCCGGGGCTTCGGGTGTTGCTGGCGGAGGCGGAGGGATTTGAACCCTCGATGGGCTTTAAGACCCAAACCGCATTAGCAGTGCGGCGCCATAGACCGGACTAGGCGACGCCTCCAGCACACCGTCGCTTGCGCGAGTGGTGCGTGCAGATGATGACACAGCCTTGCGGGCCGTCACCAATCGAACCCCACGGTACTAGGCAGGCGGGCGCCAGGGCAAAGGCGTTGGTGTGGCGCAACGCCGGGCGTTGACGCGCGTTAGACCCCGGGAGACCGAAAACCGCCGAACACCTGGAGTACGACACCATGCTGCGCCGCCTCCTCGTCACCGCCGCCGCCTCCGTCAGCGCCCTCGCCGCCGCGCCCGCCGCGACCGCGGGCCCCCTCCCGGTCCCCCTGCCCCTGCTGGGCGACGGGCACACCGAGGACCGGCTCACCGTCACCGTCGAGCACGACCCGGGAGTCGAGGGAACGTACACACTCGAATGCCATCCGGCGGGCGGGAGCCATCCGCGGCGCGAGCAGGCCTGCGAACGGCTGGACTCCACGACGACCTGGGGCAAGGACCCCTTCGCGCCCGTGCCCAAGGACGCGGTGTGCACGATGATCTACGGCGGCCCGGCCACCGCGCACATCACCGGAAGCTGGGCCGGGCGTCCCGTCGACGCGACGTACAAGCGTGCCAACGGGTGCGAGATCTCGCGCTGGGACAACCTGGTGCCGGTGCTGCCGAGAGCCAGGTAGGAGGCCCCGTACGCCCACCTCGCGTACTCCGTGGTCACACAACCTTGGTGAGAGCTCCCCCTCATCCGCCGTCGCTCGTACACCGGCTGCCTTTAGACTCCCTCCCAGTGACAGGCCGCAAGGTGCAGTGGTTCAGGGAGGAAGCGTCGTCGTGAGCAGCAGGCCATCCCGAGGCGCTGCTCGCCTCGCAGCCATACTTGACGCCCTTCCGGACGGGCTTCTGCTCGTCAACTGCAACGGCACGGTCGTCAACGCCAACACCGTCGCGCTGGAGATGCTGGAGGCGCCGGGTACCGGGCTCGTGGGGCGGGGAGTTCTCGATCTGCTGCCCACCTTCGACTCCAAGCTCATCCCCGGCTCCATGCGCCGGCCGGAGAGCGAGGACGAGCAGGGCCGCACCAAGCCAACCCGGATGATCGCGCGGCGCACCGACGGCACCGAGTTCCCGGTCGAGGTGACCAGCGCCAACCTGGAGGACGGGCGGGACGCGTACGCCTCGTACGGCAGCGGCGGCGGGCCCGGCTCGTACTCCGGTGACGAACTGCTCATGCTGGTCGTACGGGACCTTTCCGGCACCGTCGACACCGAGGCCGAACTCGCCCGTTCGCAGCGGCAGACCGAGATGATCCTGCGCGCGGCGGCCGAAGGCGTCGTCGGGACCGACACCGAGGGGCGGGTCGTGCTGGTCAATCCGGCGGCCGCGCAGATCCTCGGCTACCGGGCCAGCGACCTCGGCGGGCAGGAACTGCATCCGCTGGTGCTGCACTCGCGCGAGGACGGCGATCCGTTCCCGTACGAGGGGAGCCCGCTCGCCGACACCCTCAAGTCCGGGCGCAAGCACCGGGTGCGCGGGCAGGTCATCTGGACGAAGAGCGGCGCCAAGGTGCCCGTCGACCTGACCACCGCTCCGGTGCGCGACGGCGACCTGCTCGTCGGGGCCGTCATGACCTTCACCGACCGGCGCCCGTACGAGGAGCAGGCGGCCAAGCACGCCGAGGTCCTGGAGCGGGAGACCTCGCGCTACGACGCGCTCGCCGCCCGGCACCAGCAGCTGCTCTCGGTGCTCGCCGGCTCGCTGCGCGGGCCCCTCGACGAGCTGCGGCACGAACTCGCCGCCCTCGCCGCCGATGACGCGGGACAGCTGTGGCCCGAGGCCAACCAGGTGCTGCACCACCTCGCCGCCGGGTACTCCCGCATCACCACCCTTGTCGACAACGTCCTCGGCTACCAGCGGCTCGACGCGGGCAGCGAGGAGCTCAAGAAGGCCAAGGTGCTGGTCGCTTCGGTCGTCGGCGGCGGTGTCGACGGGGCCGTCGAGCTGATCGGCCCCGGACGCGCCCAGTTCGCCGTGCACACCCCGCCCATCGAGGCCGAGGTCGACGCCGCCCGCCTGGCCACCGCCCTGGCCCACCTGATCGCCGACGTGGCCGGGGTCGACGCGACGGGCAAGGCGCCGGTAGCCGCCGGCGGCTACATGGACTCCACCGTGGTCGTCGCGGCCGCGGTGCGCGGCGAGGTCGTACGCATCGAGGTGCGCGGCCCCTACCCGGGCGGCGACCCCGTCCACGGGCCCATCGTGCGCGGCATCGTGCGGGCACACGGCGGCGTCCTGCAGACCGTGGAAGTGCCGGGCATGAGCGGTTCGGCGTACGTCCTCGAAGTGCCGCTCGGCACCGGTGCCGGGACGGTCGAGGCGGCCGCGCAGGCCGAGGCGACCTCTCAGCCCGACGAGGCGCTGCTGCCCGCCCAGCAGGACGGCGGCGGGCGTCGGCGGGCCCGGCGGGCGTCCACGGACGCGTTCCTGGAGAGCCCGGTCACCGAGGAGAAGTCCCCGACCGGACGACGCCGGGCACGGTCGGAGGCGGCGGGCGGCGCAGGGGAGACCAGCGGCGGGGCGTCTGGTGAGCGTGGGCGAATCCCGGCCCAGCAGAGCACGCAGAACGCGCAGAACGCTGCTGGTGGTGATGTCCCTGAGGAAGGAGTCGCGGGTGGAGTCGGAGGCGGGGGCGCTTCTGATTCTGGGTCCGGTTCTGCGGCTGGTGATGAGGCTGGGGCCGGTGGTGGCTCTGGGTCTGGGCGGCGTCGCGGTCGGCCCAGTCCTGCCGAGCAGCCCGTTGGACCGCTCGGGCAGGCCGCCGAGGGGTCCGTCGTCACCGGTGCCGAGAGCGCCCGCGAGTCCTCCGGCATGGGCAGGGCCGCGCTGGGCGAGACGGTGCCGCCGCAAGGTGTGCCCACCGAGGCCACCGGCCGGCGCGCCCGGCGTGCGCTGCCCGCCCCCGTCGCAGCCGACGCACCCGCCACCCCTGCCGAGAACCCGGCCGAGCCGACCGGACGCCGGGCCCGGCGAGCCCTGGGCGCCGCTCCGAGCGGCGGCGCGAACGCTGCGAGCGGCCAGGAAGGCTCGGTGCGGACGGCATTCGCGCTGCCGCCCGCCGACGCCGACCGCGCCCCGCACCCCGCGGCTCCGGCTCCGGCCCCGGCCCCGGCCCCGAATGCGGTCAACGCGTCCGCACAGGGCCGCCACGACTCCGTACGCCCTGCGGAGGCTGGGCACATGGGTACCGGGCACATGGGCGCGCGGCCTACGGGCGCTGGCCCCACAGGCGCTCTGCCCACGGGTGCCGCCCCCACGGCCGGTGCCCCCACAGGCGCCGGACCCATCGCGGCCGGGCCCACGGAGGCGGCATCCGTAAACCCCGGACCCGCAAACCCCGGGCCCGCAAGCGCCGCCCCCGTCGCGGCCGGTCCGAGCCGGAACAACCCGGCCCCGAACACCCCGGGGCGGAGCAACCCCGCCCCCGGCGATCCGCTGGCCGATCACACCCCGCCCCAGCCGCACCCGGCCGAGCAGCCCGAGTGGGCCGCCCGCGCGGTCTCGGCCCCGGGCGCCATCGGCCCCGTACCGCCGCAGCACCAGAATCCGAACCAAGCCCAGCCCAAGGCGCAGAACCAGGCCGCGCCCGCCCCCGCGGGATCCGGGTCGGCCGCCCCCGCCAAGCCCGCTCGGCAGCCGCTGCCCGCTGAGACTCCGCCCGAGGGGATCCCGGTCGCCGGCGGGGACACCCAGGGCCGGGCGTTCAGTGTGCGGACGCTCGGGCAAGGCGCGCCGTTCGGCCAGACGCAGGCTCAGACGTCGGCGGGCTCGCTCGGTTCCGGGCGGCGGCGCAAGCTCGGCACGCCCACACCTCCCGAGGGCGTCGAGCGGCCCGCCGAACCGGCCGCCCGGCCGCACCCCGTACTCCCCTCGCCCCCCTCGGAGGGCCAGGGCCGCGCGTACGCCATCGGGGCGCCCGACGAGGGCGCCGAGGGGCCCGAGCCGCTCGACGGACCCGGCGGCGCCGTCGAGGTGGCCAACCGGCCGCAGCCGCAGCCCGTTGACGACGAGCTGCCTCCGGAGCCGCTCGACAACCCGCGTCGGCTGCTGGTGTGGCCCGCGCCGGACGTCTCCACCCAGCAGGCGCTCAGCGAGCGCGGCTACCGTCCGGTCGTCGTGCACTCCCGCGAGGAGGTCGACGCGCAGATCGCCGCCTTCCCCGCCGCGCTCTTCGTGGACCCGCTGACCGGTCCGATCACCCGCACCGCGCTCCAGTCGCTGCGTCAGGCAGCGGTCGCGGCCGAGGTTCCGGTGCTGGTCACGGCCGGTCTCGGGCAGGCGACGCGGGAGGCGGCGTACGGCGCCGACCCGGCCGTCCTGCTCAAGGCCCTCGCGCCGCGCGACAGCGAGCAGCACCCGCCCCGGGTGCTGCTGATCGAGGAGCACGAGGAGATCGCGCTCGCGCTGACCGCGACCCTGGAGCGGCGCGGCATGCAGGTCGCCCGCGCCGCCACCGACTCCGAAGCGGTCACCCTGGCCACCCAGATGCGGCCGAACCTGGTCGTGATGGACCTGATGCAAGTACGCCGCCGACGCGCCGGAATCGTCGACTGGCTGCGCGCCAACGGGCAGTTGAACCACACCCCTCTGGTCGTCTACACCTCGGCCGGCATCAACGAGGCCGAGTTCCCCAAGCTGTCGTCCGGCGAGACCGTCCTGTTCCTGGCAGAACGGTCCACCAGCGGCGAAGTCCAGGGCCGCATCGTGGACCTTCTGGCGAAAATCGGCACCAACTAGCCAACGAGCCAACGATCACCCACTGGTCAACCAGTAGGTGATCGGCCTCGACGGGTCACGCCGCCGCGCGCATAGGCTGGCGTGCGGCGCGCGACACCGTACGAATCACGAGGAGAGCCCCCGTGGCCACCGCGAGCTCTGCCATGCGTCAGGAACACGCCACCGTCCCCGCCGACAACGGCGAGGTCACCCTGCTGATCGCCCGCCAGGTCGAGGAGGGCTACGAGGAGTCGTTCGAGGTGTGGGCGCGCGACATCCTCGCCGCCGCGGCCCGCTTTCCCGGGCACCTCGGGCACGGGCTCTTCCGGCCGTCGGCGGACGGGGCGCCCTGGTTCCTCGTGCACCGCTTCCGCGACTCGGCCGCGCTCGAACGCTGGCAGGGCTCCCCGGAGCGGGCCGGATTCTTCGCCAACTGCACGGGCCACCACCACAGCGAGACAGCCCGGCGCGAGCTGACCGGCATGGAGACCTGGTTCACCAAGCCCGGCGAGACCCGTCCCGCGCCGCCCCGCTGGAAGATGGCGATCAGCTCGGGCCTCGCCATCTTCCCGATCTCGCTGCTGGGCAACGCGGTGCTCGGTCCGTACGTCGCGGGCCTGCCCCTGGTGGTGCGCACGGCCGTGTTCACCGTGCTGTTCAGCGTGCTCATGACGTACGTCGCCATGCCGAACATGAGCCGGCTGCTGCGCCGCTGGCTGAACGGCTGACCGTCGGCCGGGCGGGCTAGCGCAGTTCCGTCACGTCCAGCTCACCGTCCGCGTACTGCTTGCGGATGACCTTCTTGTCGAACTTGCCGACGCTGGTCTTCGGCACCGCCTCGATCAGCGCCCAGCGCTCCGGGAGCTGCCATTTGGCGATCTTCCCGGCGAGGAAGGCCTTGAGCTCGGCGTAGTCGGCGGTGGCGTCCGGCTTCAACACGACGGTGGCGAGCGGGCGTTCGCCCCATTTGTCGTCGGGGACGGCGACCACCGCCGCCTCGGCGACCTGGGGGTGCGCCATCAGCGCGTTCTCCAGCTCCTGGCTGGAGATCCATTCGCCGCCGGACTTGATGACGTCCTTCGCGCGGTCGGTGAGGGTGAGATAGCCGTCCGCGCTGATGACGCCGACGTCGCCCGTCTTCAGCCAGCCGTCGGTGCTGAACTTGTCGGCCGGGCGGAAGTCCTCGCCGCCCGCGCCGCCGTAGTACGCGCCCGCGATCCAGGGGCCCCGTACTTCGAGCTCGCCCGCCGACTCCCCGTCCCAGGGCAGGAATTCACCGCCGGGACCGGCGAGCCGCGCCTCGACCCCAGCGGGGAAGCGGCCCTGGGTGATGCGGTACGGCCACTCCTCCTCGGCGCTGAGGCCGGCGGGCGGGTTGGACATGGTGCCGAGCGGCGAGGTCTCCGTCATGCCCCAGGCGTGACAGAGCCGTACCCCGATCTTGTCGTACGCCTCCATCAGCGAGGGCGGGCAGGCCGCGCCGCCGATCGTGACGTTCCGCATGGAGGTGAGGTCGCGGGGGCGGGCGGTGACCTCGGCGAGCAGGCCCTGCCAGATGGTGGGGACGGCGGCCGCGTGCGTCGGCTTCTCGCGCTCGATCATGTCGGCGAGCGGCGCGGGCTGCAGGAAGCGGTCGGGCATGAGCATGCTCACCCCGGCCATGAAGGTGGCGTGCGGCAGGCCCCAGGCGTTCACATGGAACTGCGGCACCACGACCAGCGTCGTGTCCTTGTCCGAGAGTCCCATCGACTCGGCCATGTTGACCTGCATGGAGTGCAGGTAGATCGAACGGTGGGAGTAGACCACGCCCTTGGGGTCGCCGGTGGTGCCGGAGGTGTAGCACATGGCGGCGGCGCTGCGCTCGTCCAGCTGCGGCCAGTCGTACGTCGTCGGCCGCCCGGCCAGCAGCTCCTCGTACTCGTGCACCTGCGGGCCCGCGCCGTCGATGTCCTCTAGCAGCGCGCGGTCGCCGGGCCCGGACACGACGAGGTGCTCAAGGGTCGGCAGATGCGGCAGCAGCGGGGCGAGCAGCGGCAGCAGCGAACCGTTGACGATGACCACGCGGTCGGCGGCGTGGTTGACGATCCAGATCAACTGCTCGGCGGGAAGCCGCAGGTTGAGGGTGTGCAGCACGGCTCCCATGGACGGGATCGCCAGGTACGCCTCGACGTGCTCCGCGTTGTTCCACATCAACGTCCCGGCCGCCTGGCCGTCCTCGACGCCGAGCTCGCGCAGCGCGTGGGCCAGCTGAGCGGCCCGAGCACCGATCTCGGCGAAGCTGCGGCGGTGCGGTTCGGCCTCGCCGGTCCAGGTGGTGACCTGGGACTTGCCGTGGATCGTCGACCCGTGGGTCAGGATCCGCGAGATCAGCAGCGGTACGTCCTGCATGGTGCTCAGCACGGCGTCCTCCCGGTGAGCGCTGCGGTGCGCTCTGTGGCGATAGGGGTGAGCCGATTCTGCGCACGTACCGCGCGGTATGTCACTACCCGGGAGTAGTTTCAGCCGAGGTTCGGGGAAGTTACCTGCGGATACTTCAGCCCACCATCCTTTCCGCCGTCCCGGCCGTCACCGCGCGTCACCGGACGGGCTCCAGCTCCGGGTCCTCGCGGAGCTTGCCGAGCGCGCGCGACACCGCGCTCTTGACCGTGCCCACCGACACCCCGAGCACCTCGGCGGTCTGCACCTCGCTCAGGTCCTCGTAGTAGCGCAGGACGACCATCGCCCGCTGGCGGTCGGGCAGCTTCATGACCGCCCGCCACATCGCGTCGTGCAGGACCTGCTGGTCGGCCGGGTCCGGCCCCGGCACGACCTCCGGCTCGGGCAGCTCGTCGCAGACGAACTCGTCGACCTTGCGCTTGCGCCACTGCGAGGTGCGGGTGTTGAGCAGCGCGCGGCGCACATAGCCGTCGAGCGCCCGGTGGTCCTCGATCCGGTCCCAGGCGACGTACGTCTTGGTGAGCGCCGTCTGCAACAGGTCCTCGGCATCGCTCGGGTTCGCGGTCAGCGAACGCGCGGTGCGCAGCAGCACGGGGCCCCTGGCGCGGACGTACGACGAGAACGACGAGTACGCGTGGTAGGGCGTCGCCGCTCGGGAGGCGCTGGTGCAGACGGGCGTTGTCATGACTCCACGCTATGAGCGGTCGGGCGCCAGGGGATCGGCCCCAGGTCCCGAAGCCGTGTCCGCCTCAGGTTGTAGGGGTAGGGCTGGCTGCACCTCCTGAAGGTGGAGGACGCATCCCCGCCCCTCAGGGTTCAGCCGCCGATCCGAGGGCCTGCCCGCCGGGCGGGCGCGGTGCCCGGCTCGACCCCGCCGGGGCCCGCCTCAGCCGATGCGGGCGACCGGGGCGTCCACGTCGTTGCGGTCGATGACCAGGCGCCGGCCGCCGTGCGACTCGGCGGTGTTGCCCGCGTACTGGTGGATGCGCCGGTGCCGCCAGGCGTCCTTGCGCAGGTCCTGCTCCTGGTACAGCGCGGGGCTGGTGTGCCAGCGCGCGAACCAGATCACCTCCGGCAGGTCGCCCACCCCCGCCAGCCTGGCCCGCTCCATGTGCCGTACGCCCGAATCCGCGCTGCTGTAGAACCCCGGCAGGTATCCGCGCCCGCGCACCTCCCGGTTCCAGGCGCGCACGAAGGCGAGCGTGGTGCGGGCGCACGCCGCGTTGCCCACGTTGTACGGCTCCAGGTCGAGGAAGAGCGGACTGCCCGCCAGGATTCCGAGCGCACGGGCCTGCTGCACGGCCTGGCTCCCCTCGGACGCGCCCTGCTTCGCGGGCCGACCGCCGATCCTGACTCCCTTCTTGTTCTGGGCGTAGACGCACGGGGACTGCGAGCCGAGGAACACGGGCAGCACCTGCCAGCCCATCCGGTGCACCTCGGCCACCCAGCGCTTGTTGAGGTTCCGCTGGGGCTGGCAGCTGCGGCCGCGCCCGGCGTAGTAGATGCCGACGGCCCGGTAGGGCGAACTCCGCCAGGCCTGCATCGCGGCCAGCGAGGGCGCGTTGCAGGTGTCGAAGGCGGAGCCGCGGAAGGGCACGGCGGCCACCGCCTCCTGCTGCTCCTCCCCCTCGTCCGCGGCGGCGGGCGGGGCGAGCAGGGTGACGAGGGCGAGGAGGCCGGCGGCACAAGAGGCAAGGGTCAGCGTGAGACGGCGCATGGGCCGAGTGAACGTGCCCCCACCCGAACCGGCCACCGCTCGGCCCGCCGCCTCAGCCGTCCGAGCCCAGGATCAGCCGTCCGCGCCAGTGCCCACCCTTGAGCGCGCATGCCGCCGGCACCAATCCGCCTGGAGGCAGCATGCGCTGACAGCGCCTCAGCCGTCCCTCCCCAGCACCAGTCCCGAGGTCGGGACACCCGTGCCCGCCGTGACCAGGACGTGGGCCGCGTCGGGTATCTGGTTCACCGAGCTGCCCCGCAGCTGGCGGACCGCCTCCGCTATGCCGTTCATGCCGTGCAGATACGCCTCCCCCAGCTGGCCCCCGTGTGTGTTGAGCGGCAGCGCGTCCGCCGCCACGAAGTCGGCCGCCTCACCCGGTGTGCAGAAACCGAACTCCTCCAACTGCATCAGCACGAATGGCGTGAAATGGTCGTACAGGATCCCCACATCGATCTCGGCGGGTGTGAGCCCCGAGGTCCGCCAGAGCTGTCGCGCGACCACACCCGTCTCGGGCAGTCCGGTCAGCCCGTCCCGGTAGAAGCTGGTCATCCCCTCCTGCCGGCGGCCGGCCCCCTGCGCGGCCGCGGTGATCACGGCGGGTCGCTGCCGCAGATCCCTGGCCCGGTCGGCGGTGGTGACGACGATCGCCTGCCCGCCGTCGGTCTCCTGGCAGCAGTCCAGGAGCCGCAGCGGCTCGACGATCCACCGCGATGCCGCATGGTCGGCCAGGGTGATCGGCTTGCCGTAGAAGTACGCCGCCGGGTTGTTCGCTGCGTGACGGCGGTCGGTGACGGCGACCTGGCCGAACGCGTCGGGCGTCAGGTTGTACGTGTGCAGATAGCGCTGAGCTGCCATGGCGACCCAGGACGCGGGCGTGAGCAGCCCGAACGGAAGCGACCAGCCGAGCGCCGCCCCCTCCGCCGACGGCTCCCGGTGCTGCACCCCGGACCCGAACCGCCGACCCGAGCGCTCGTTGAACGCCCGGTAGCAGACGACCACTTCGGCCACCCCGGTGGCGACCGCGAGGGCCGCCTGCTGCACCGTCGCGCAGGCCGCGCCGCCCCCGTAGTGGATGCGCGAGAAGAACGACAGCTCGCCGATGCCCGCCGCCTGCGCGACGGTGATCTCCGGGCTGGTGTCCATGGTGAACGTGACCATGCCGTCGACATCGGCGGGCACGAGCCCCGCGTCGTCGAGCGCCGCGCGCACCGCCTCGACCGCCAGCTTCAGCTCGCTGCGCCCCGAGTCCTTGGAGAACTCGGTCGCCCCGATCCCCACGATGGCCGCCTTCCCCCCGAGCGAGTCGACCCCGCGCACGCTCATGACTGGGCCCCGGGGAGCGCGGGGGTGCCGGAGGCAGCGGAGGGACTGGAGGGTCCGGGCGGTGCGGGTATGGCCACGCGTACGGTGCCCGTGACGTGGTGGCCGAGCCCGTTGACCCCGGTCACCCGAACCTCGGCGACCTCCCCGTCCACGGCCGTCACCGTGCCGGTCAACGTCATGGTGTCCCCCGGGTAGTTGGGCGCGCCGAGCCGTATCTTCACCGACCGCAGCCGGGCCGCGGGCCCGAAGTGGTCCGTGATGTAGCGCCCGACCAGGCCGTTGGTGGTCAGGATGTTCATGAAGATGTCCGGGGCCCCCTTCTCCCGGGCGAGCACCGCGTCATGGTGCACGTCCTGGTAGTCGCGTGAGGCCACCGCCCCGGCCACGATCAGCGTGCGGGTGACCGGGATCTCCAGCGCCGGCAACTCGTCTCCGACCTTCACGCCCCCACCCCCTCTCCCATCCCCGATTCCTTCTCCGCGACGATCAACTCCCCGAGCTCCGCCAGGAGTTCACCCCCGCATCCCAAGTACGCGTCGAGTTGGCGCCCCCACAGGAAGTGCCGGTGGACGGGGTGTTCGAGGTCCGCGCCGAGGCCGCCGTGCAGGTGCTGGCCCGCGTGCACGACGCGGGTGCCCGCCTCGGACGCCCACCAGGCCGCCGTCAGAGCATGCGTCCCGTACCGCAGCCCCGCGTCCCGCCGCCAGGCCGCCTCGTACACGGTGACCCGTATCGCCTCGGTGTCCATGTAAGCGTCGGCGGCCCGCAGCAGCACGCCCTGGTTGGTGGAGAGCGGGCGTCCGAACTGCTCGCGGGTCGTGGTGTGCCGGACCGCCCTGGCCAGCGAGCCCGCGCACACCCCGGCCTGGAGCCCGGCGAACGCGGTACGGGCGGTGGCCAGCACATCGTCGTACGCGCCCGGTCCGCCCACCCGCTCGGCCGGGGCACCGCTGAGCGTGAGCCGTCCGGCCGACCAGGGTGCGGTCGTCTCCACCGGCTCGGCCTCCGCGTCGGCGGTGCTCACCAGCCACAGCCCGCGCTCCGCGTCCGGGACCAGGACCAAGGTGGCGTCCCGCAGCCACGGGAGGAGCGGGACGACGCCGGTCAACTCGCCCTCTGCCGTTGCCCGTACGCCTCCTCGTGCCGCGGGGAACGCGCCGGTCGCCACCGCCGTGCCGTCGCGCAGTGCGGGCAGCAGCCGTTCACGCTGCTCGGCCGTGCCGTGTGCGGTGAGCGCGAGGATCCCGTAGACACAGCTCGCCGGGAACGGGACCTGGGCCGTGGTCCTGCCCTGCTCCTCCAGGGCGAGCACCAGGCCGAGGAGGCCGACCTCCTCGACGGCGGCGAGCAATCCGGCCCCGCACAGCGCCTTCCACAGCTCGGCATCCGTTCCCGTACCGGCCGCGGCGAGCCGCTCGTGCGTCGACAGGTCGCCGAAGATCTGCCCGGCGAGCCCGCCGACGGCCGACTGCTCCTCAGTGGGCGTGAAGTCCATCAGGCCGCCTCCGCCCGGAACACGGGGAGCTCCAACTCATCGTCCACGCGCAGGAATTCGAGCCGCACCGGCATTCCGATCCGCACCTTGTCCGGCGCCACCCCGACCACATTGCTGATCATCCGCACTCCCTCCGCCAGCTCGATCAGCCCCACCGCATAGGGCGGGTCGAAGGCAGGGAAGGGCGGGTGGTGCATCACGACGTACGAGAAGACGGTCCCGCCGCCGCTCGCCTCGACGGCGTCCCACCGCGCCGACCCGCAGGCGTGGCACCCCGGCAGCCACGGAAACCGCGGCTCGGCGCAGTCGCCGCAGCGCTGGATGAGCAGCCGGTGCTCGGCGACACCGGCCCAGAACCCGGCGTTGTCCCGGTTGACGACG
The DNA here is from genome assembly GCF_044764265.1 of Streptomyces sp. NPDC094147. Taxonomy (NCBI): domain Bacteria; kingdom Bacillati; phylum Actinomycetota; class Actinomycetes; order Kitasatosporales; family Streptomycetaceae; genus Streptomyces; species Streptomyces sp. NPDC094147. The sequence continues at coordinate 143,139 of NZ_JBIWHT010000007.1, forward strand.
GGCCGTGGGCGCAGGGCCTCGGGAGGCGCCTGGCCCTTCCCCTCCGCCGACTTCCGCGACTGCCTCGCTGCCGCCGGCTGCCTCGGCCCCGGTTCCTCCGTATTCCGTTGTGCGGGCGCGTACTTGAGGATGCGGAAGCGGTGCGTCCCCGCGAGTTCGCCGTTGGCCCGGACGTCCATCCTGGTGGTGATGAAGTGCCCGGTCCCCAGCTTGGTGGTCTTGCGCTCGGAGACCGCCTCGATCACCGCGTCGTACGTGATCCGGTCGCCCGGCCGCAGATCACGGACGTACTCCTGCTCGCAGTCCGTCGCCACCACGGAGGTGTATCCGGCGCCGTCGAGCAGCTCGAACAGCTCGTCGTGGCCGGAGGCGCGGCCCGAGCCGTCGCCGTGACCGGAGAGGCCGCCCATCGTCCACGCCTGGAGCATGGTCGGCGGCGCCATGGCGTCCGGCCCCGCGTACGCGGGACTGGTGTCGCCCATCGCCTCGCACCAGTGCCTGATCATCGGCTCGTTGACGAGGTCCTTGCCGACCCCGGCGCTCACCGCCGACCGCCCCTCGAACTTCTTCAACCGGCCAAGGAAATCGGCCTCGTTCACCCCGTTCACCTCTTCCCCCTCTTCATCCCGAGCCGCATCGTCGCGACGATCTCCCGCTGCACCTCGCTCACCCCGCCCCCGAACGTGTTGATCTGCGCCGCCCGGTTCATCCGCTCCAGTTCTCCGCCCCCGAAAGCGCCGGGCGAACCACCCCGTACCAGGCCCGCGTCCCCCACGATTTCCTGACACATTCGATACGTTTCGACCGCGGACTCCGTTCCCGCGAACTTCACGCCGCTGGCGTCTCCGGGCGCCAGTCCACCGGCCCCCACATCGCCCACCAAACGCCAGCTGAGCAGGCGATTCACCGCCAGCCGGGCATGCGCCTCGGCCAGCTTGGCTTTCACCCAATGGTGGTCAACACGGCGCTCACCGGTCACCGGATCGGGCGTACAGGCGTACGTGAGCGCGGCGTCGTAGAAATCCTCGGCCTGCATGCCGATCGCGGCGAGCGCGACCCGCTCGTGGTTCAGCTGGTTGGTGATCAGCCCCCAGCCCGCGTTCTCCTCGCCGACCAGGTTCCCGACGGGCACGCGGATGCCGTCGTAGTACGTCGCCGTGGTGGTCAGGCCGCCGACCGTCTCGATCGGCGTCCAGGAGAAGCCGGGCGCGTCGGTCGGCACCAGGATGATCGAAATCCCTTTGTGCTTGGGCGCGTTGGGGTCGGTGCGGCAGGCGAGCCAGATCCAGTCGGCGTTCTGGGCGTTGGAGGTGAAGACCTTCTGCCCGTCGATCAACCAGGCTTCGCCGCCGCCCGCGCCCCCTTCGTCGCGTACGGCCTTGGTGCGGAGCGAGGCGAGGTCGGTGCCGGCCTCCGGTTCGCTGTAGCCGATGGCGAAGACGAGCTCGCCGCTGAGGATCCGGGGCAGGAAGTACGCCTTCTGCTCGGCGGTCCCGTACTTCATCAGGGTCGGGCCGACCGTGTTCAGGGTGACCATCGAGACCGGCGCGCCCGCCCGGTAGGCCTCGTCGAAGAAGACGAACTGCTCGTCGGGACCCCGTCCCCGGCCGCCGTACTCGACGGGCCAGCCGAGCCCGAGCAGTCCGTCGGCGCCGATGCGGCGCAGCAGCACCCGCTGCTCGGCCGCACTGGCACCGAGCGGCGGGCCGTCCGGCATCAATCGGGCGAAGTACGTGCGGAGTTCGGCGCGCAGCCGCTGCTGGCGCTCGGTCGGGGCGAGGTGCACGACGGGGCCTTCCGTGCGTACGGACGGGCGGGAGGACGGGCGGACGGGAAGATCTGCGGACCAGATTTCTGACTGTCCGTCAGATATGGTCTCCCTGTCAATGCCCAAGCGGCCGCGAGCGCGCGGCCGCACCGCCCCGGCGGCCCCCTCGGATCCGGCGGGCATGCGAACGGCCCGGTCCGCGGCGCCGAAGCACCGCCGACCGGGCCGCCGATCACCGCACGGATCGGGCCCCGCAGTAGGGGCGGAGGCTCACCAGAGGCGGGAGAAGTTCACGGCGACGTTCCCGTTGCCCTGATTGATCGACGTGAAGGCGGAACCGTTCACCTGGGCGGTGTTGCTCTGGCTGGTGGCGCCGTCACCTACGGCCTGCTGCTGTGTGGTGGATGAATTGCCCCGGTTGTCGTGGCCGACCCCGCTGTCGCTGGCGGTGGCGACCGCCGCGTTCGATCCGTGGCCAGCGATCGCGCCATTGTCGGCGGCGGCCACACCCGAGAAGAGGGCGGCGGCAAGAGGCAGCGCGGCAACGGCGGCGAGGACGCGGGCGGTACGGATGCTTGCCATGTCAATTCCTCCAGGAACCAGATGTACGTGCTTGTACGGGCTTGTACGAGTAGTCCTGCTCGCACAGGGTCTGTAAGTACGGCCTGTTCCAAGGCAGTTGGCCGACCGCCTCGGACGCTGTGACGACGTCGCGAGACCAGAATTGCCCACCGAATCCCCGGCGAACCCGCCAAGAGGGAACCTTTCGCCCGCAAGCGTGAGGACATGTCGATAAACCCCCAATGCGCCCCCAAAGCCCGGCCGGGCAACCGGGTTTGGCGCCGGGGTCGCTCCTCCTGGCGAGGAGAACCGTTTCAGCACACATTCGGCCAATCTTTGCGGGTGGCGGGGGGCTGCCCTGTGGGCGGCTGGGGGGTGGCGGGGGCGCGGCCAAGGGGAGCGGCTCGACGAGAGCCCGCCCCGGCCCGTCCCGACCACTCCCCGAAGGGGATTCCCTTTCTCGAACATTCGTACGAACATGGAGTCATGGCCACCATCGACCGGCAGACCGCCACCCTGGCCCTCGCCCACGCGCTGTCCGCCGCCGAGCGCGGGCTGCCCGTCATCCCGCTGTCCCGCAGCAAGCTCCCCGCGCTTCCCTCACCGCACCGCGCGGACCCCCAGCCGGCGCCCTGCCGGGGCGAGTGCGGCCTCCCCGGGCACGGGGTGCACGACGCCACCACAGACCCGGCCGCGGTGCGCGCGCTGTTCGCGGCCGCACCCTGGGCCACGGGCTACGGCATCGCCTGCGGCCGGCCGCCGCACCACCTCATCGGCATCGACCTGGACACCAAGCCTCCGGCGGCCGATGCCACGGCCGCACTCCAACACCTGGCGCTGGGCCATCTGTTCACCATTCCGGAGACCGTGGTCGTGATCACACCGAGCGGGGGCCGGCACATCTGGCTGACCGGGCCGCCCGACGCGGTCGTGCCGAACTCGGCGAGCCGTCTGGCCCCCGGCATCGACATCCGGGGCGCCGGCGGCTATCTGGTCGGGCCCGGCTCGCTGAGCAGCCAGGGGGTCTACCGGCTCGCGCCCGGCACCGCCCATCTGGGCCCGGCCCCCTGCCCCCGCGCGCTCCTCGGCCTCCTCACGCCCCCCGCGCGCGCCCACCGCCCCCACCACCCCCAGCAGTACGACGGCCACCGGGGGCAGGGCCTGGTCCAGTTCGTCCTGGCCGCCCACCAGGGCCAGCGCAACACCCGGCTGTTCTGGGCGGCCTGCCGCGCGTACGAGAACGGCATCGGCGAGGAGCTGGCCGCCGCGCTGACCACGGCCGCGGTCCGGACCGGGCTCACCGAAGGCGAGGCCCGCGCGACGATCGCCTCCGCGGCCCGGATGAGCGCGGCTCGGTGAAGGCGTACGGGGGCGGCAGGTGGGGCGGGCAGCCGGGGGCGTACAGCAAGGCTGACCTTGCTCCATACATGTATTTCTGGCCACAAACGGCGCCTTAGGATGGGCGCGTTGGATTGGCATGCGCATGAGTCGCATGGGGTGAAAGCGGGACCGAGTGGACCGTACGGAAGAAGTGCGATCTGCCGCGCCGGCCGTGGAACTGGCCGTCGAGCTGCGCTCGTTGAAGCAGGGGTCCGGACTGAGCTTCGCCAGGCTCAGCCAGCACACCCACTACGCCAAGTCGTCGTGGGAACGATGGGTGAACGGCAAACAGTTCCCGCCGCGTACGGCTGTCGAGAGCATCGCCGCTCTGTGCGACAGCGACCCGGCCCCGCTGCTCGAACTCTGGGAGCGGGCGAACGAGGAACGGGCCGCGGCGAATGACGAGCCGGGGTCTACCGAGGCGGCTGTTCCGGATACCGCGAACGCCGCGGACGCACCGGCCGAGGCAGGTGCCATCGACACCGGACGCGCCCCGGACGGAGCGGACAAGGACGAATCGGACGCACACGGAGCCGAAGCGGACGACGCAAGCGCAGGCGCAAACGCGGGTGAAGCGGACGCGAGCGCGGACGCGGGCGATCCGGGCCGCGCGCACCGCGCGCGGCGGCGGCGCATCGTGTGGGGCGCCGTGCTGGCCTCGCTGGTCGTCGTGGCGGCGGCCACCATAGCCTTCGCCTCCGGCCTGTTCGGCCACGCGAAGGCCGCCGCCCAGCCGCAGCCGTCGCTGATCGCGGGACCGCCCGTGGGCTGTACCGGCACACAGTGCGAGGACAAGGACCCGAAGAAGATGAACTGCGGCGCCGACGCGGTCACCGTCCGCACCGGCTCCATCCCCAAGGACCTGGTGATCGAGCTGCGCTACAGCCGGGCCTGCGCGGCGGCGTGGGGCCGCATCTCGTTCGCCGAGGTCGGCGCCACCGTGGTCGTCAACAACTCGGACGGAGCCGCGTCGGCCAACGTCGTGCACTACGACCGGGACGTCTATACGCCACTGATCGCGGCGCCCAAGGACGGCTCCGTCTGGGTGTGCGCGGCCCTGCCCAAGGGCGGCGCGGAGAACTGCACGGGCCGCTTCATCCCGGACAAGGAGCACTGAACCGGGCCTCGCACACCCGGTCCGGTACGCCGTCCCGGCCGGACGCAGCGAAGGCTCCCCCCGCGGAGCCTCCGGTGCGCCTGCCGGCTCGGGACACGCCCTGATCGGCTGGGAGCACGACCCCACCAGCCCACCCGGACAGAAAGTCCGTCCCCGTAAAGGGAACTCTGGCATCCCCCGCGTCATTGGGTCTTGGACAAAATCGCGGTGCGGCAGCGGGGCGCGCTCACCCCGCCAGCCATACGCTGGTGTCGGCTCTGGCGGCCAGGAAGCGGCCCGGGGTGACGCCGGTCAGCGCGGTGAACTCCCGGCTCAGATGCGACTGGTCGTAGAAGCCGCACGCGATCGCGGTATCGACCGGCTTTACTCCCGTGGTGAGCAGCCAGATCGCCCGGCGCAGTCGCAGGATCCTGGCGGCCCGCTTGGGCGTGAGCCCGATCTCGCGCCGGAACAGCGTCTCCAGGTGGCCCACCGACCAGCCGCTCCTGGCGGCGAGTTCCCGGACGGGGAGCGTCCCCGAGCTGCGTACGAGCAGGTCCCAGGCGCCGCGCACGCTGGCCTCCGGCCGACGGGCGGGGTCCGCGTCGGCGGTCCACTGGAGCAGGGTGCGGTCGAGCAGTTCGAACCGATCGGGCCAGCCGGGCGCGCTCGCCAACGCCTCGCGGAGGCCTTCGACGCGTCTGCCGAGCACATCGCCCGGGTCGGTGACGATGTCCGCGAGCTCTCCCAGCGGGGTCCCGAACATCCGGTGCGCGGCCCAGGGCGCCAGCGTGACCTCGACCCCGTGCAGCCTCCCCGCATGCCCGAGCACCCTGGCCCGGGTGTGCAGCCCGGACACCAACGAGGTGTGCACTACGGGCTTTCCGGGGTGCCGCCCGGCCTGGCCGACTCGTATCTCGTCCCCGAACCCGATGAGCAGCGACACCCGCCCGCTCGGCACGACCAGCCGCTCCTGCGGCCGTTCACCGGTCAGCCGGAACCCGCGATAGGCGCCGACCCCGGGCCGCAGCCGGACATCCGGCAGCGCGTAGAACCTGCCCCCGCCGCCACCCCCGCAACTCCCGGCCCGGCCCGCTCGCCCTCTCACCCACAGCTCCTCGCCCCGGGACCACCCCGAACGAGACCCACTGTCGATCCACCCCCGGCAAAGGGCCAGCCCTGCTCGCATCCCAGGGACACGAGGGGACATCCCACGGCCCTGACCAGTGGAAACACCGGGCGGGTGCGGGTCGCGGGGATGGTGCCGAGCCGCCGGATCCGCACAGCCGCCGGGCGCGGCCCCCAAGTTTCTCCGGGGGCCGCGCCCGGCAGCCAAGGCCTACGGCAGGGACCACCAGTTGACCCAGAGGTCGGAGTCGTCGGTGATGACGAACGCGTAGGGGCGTTGCGTAGCGTTCTTGTTGTCCTGGACGGTGATGGCCTCACCGGGGCGTTCGATGACGCGGCCGGCGGGGGTGCCCTGGGCCGCCCAGTTCCACTTGCTGCCGTCCCACCAGTTCACGTACAGCTTCGAGTCGTCGCCGATGACGAAGACGTAGGGGCGGGTGAAGGCGTTGGGATCGTCCTTCATCGTGATCGTGCCGACGGAGTCGAGGATGAGCCGCCCGCTGGGTGCGCCCTGGGCGCTCCAGTTCCACTTGGAGCCGTCCCACCAGTTGACGTACAGCTTCGAGTCGTAGCCCTGGACGAAGACGTACGGCCGCTCCACCGCGTTCGGATTGTCCTGGACGCTGATGACGCCCGCGCCCTTCTTGACCGGCTGCCCCGACGGCGCGCCCTGGTCGCTCCAGTTCCACTGCGAGCCGTCCCACCAGTTGACCCAGACCCGGGAGTCGTCGGTGATGACGAAGGCGTAGGGGCGGGTGAAGGCGTTCGGGTTGTCCCGCATGGTGGTGACCCCGAGGGGACGCGAGATGGTGCGGCTCGGCGGCGCGCCCTGGTCGCTCCAGTTCCACTTGGAGCCGTCCCACCAGTTGACCCACAGACGGAAGTCGTCGGTGATGACGAAGACGTACGGACGCTGAGCCGCGTTGGGGTTGTCCTGGACGGTGACGACCCCGACGCCCTCGCGGACCAGGCGCCCGCTCGGCGCGCCCTGGGCGCTCCAGTTCCACTTGGAGCCGTCCCACCAGTTCACGTACAGCTTCGAGTCGTCACCGATCACGAACGCGTACGGCCGCTGCGCCGCGTTGGGATTGTCCTGAACCGTGACGGCGCCGACCTTCTCGATGATGCTGCGCCCGCTGGGTGCGCCCTGGGCGCTCCAGTGCCATGCCTTGCCGTCCCACCAGTTGACGTGCAGCCGCGAGTCCAGGCCGCGCACGAAGACGTAGGGCCGCTGTGCTGCCTGCGGGTCGTCCTTCATGGTGACCGCGCCCATGGTGGCCCTGACACCGACCGTGCTGGTGGGCCTCTGCTGATCGTTCCACTGCCATGAACCCATCGAGTTTCCCTCTCCGGCCCGCGGCCCGGCATGACGCCGGCGGGGCATGCTGAGGAGTGCTCCCGGAGCCCGGCACCGCAGAAGGCAGGCACCGGAGCAACAACAGGGACGGGTCCGGCCGGAACCCCGCAAAGGTTGCGTGCGCGCACACTCTGGCAGCGCGGCGCCTGCCTGTCACCGGCGCGGCACGGAAGCCGATGCTCCACGGAGCCGATCCGGACATCACCAGATCTCTCCCCCCCGCCCCAGCCGTCGAGCGTGTCCCGCTGAGAAAGGGTGCCCCAGAATTTGGGACACCCCCTAGCGCGTCAGACGGTTGCCGGGTCCGTCAGGCCCCGGATAGTCGGGGTCGTCCTCACCGGTGGGCAAGGGGCGATGCCCCTCGCACCAATCATTGGTCCACCCGCAGACGCCGCAGGCGTAGCGGCCATCGAGTCCCGCCACGCGGGTACCGCACTTCCGACAGTCCGCCTCAGTGATCTCCGGAGTGAACACGGGCTCAGGTTCGGGGAGCGCATCCAGTTCCGGCGGCCATGGACTCATGGTCCGGAGCGTATCCGGCAGGCTGCGGGGCGCCCCCGGAAGACAACCCGCAGTCGCCGCGCGACCAGCCCCCACTCGATCCCTGCGCTGTCGCAGCTCCACACCTTGGGCATCGCATTTTCGAGTCTCCTCACGCCCCCAACGCGAAAGGGGCGCCCCGTCACGGGGCACCCCTTCTGACCAGCGCATACGCCGGCCTGTTGCGGTGGGTGTGGGATTTGAACCCACGGTGACTCGCGCCACGACGGTTTTCAAGACCGTTCCCTTAGGCCGCTCGGGCAACCCACCCGCGCCCCGCCGACCAGCGGCGGAAGCGGCTACAGCCTACCGGCTGCGGGTCAGTTGCTGTCGCCCTTGCGTTCGCCCAGGGTGATCGTGACCGTGGTCTCCTTGCCGTTCCGCTTGTAGGTCAGGGGGACCTGCTCGCCCGGCTTGTACGTCCAGATCTCGCTGATCAGCGTCGGGCCGCTGTCGATGGCCATGTCGCCGAACTTGGTGATGACGTCGCCCGGCTTCAGGCCCGCCTTGTCCGCCGGGCCGCCAGGGGTGATCGGCTGCTGGCTCGCGGTGCCCTGCGGGGAGATCTGGGCACCGTCGCCGCTGCCGCTGACGCCGCCGCCCTGCTGGATGCCCACCGAGGCGCCGATCACCGGGTAGACCGGCTGCCCGGTCTTGATGAGCTGCTCCGCGACGTTCTTCGCCTGGTTGATCGGGATGGCGAAACCGAGGCCGATCGAGCCGGCCTGGGACTGGCCGCCCATGCCGCCCGTGCCCGCCGACTGGATCGCCGAGTTGATGCCGATGACCGCGCCGGCCGAACTGATCAGCGGGCCGCCCGAGTTGCCCGGGTTGATCGACGCGTCGGTCTGCAGGGCGCTCATGTACGAGGCCTTGGTGTTCTGGCCGTCGCTGGAGGCCACCGGGCGGTTCTTGGCGCTGATGATGCCGGTGGTCACCGTGTTGGAGAGGCCGAAGGGGGCGCCGATCGCGATCGTCGAGTCGCCGACCGCGACCTTGTCGGAGTCGCCCAGGGCCAGCGGCTTCAGGTTCGCCGGGGCGTTCTTGAGCTTGACGACGGCCACGTCGTAGCCCTGCGCGCGGCCCACGACTTCGGCGTCGTACTTCTTGCCGTTGGAGAAGGTCGCGGTCAGCTTGCCGCCGCTCGCCGCTGAGGCCACCACGTGGTTGTTCGTGAGGATGTGGCCTTCCTTGTCGTAGATGAAGCCGGTGCCCGTGCCGCCCTCGCCGTCGTTGCCCTGGGCGTCGATCGTCACCACGCTGGGCAGCGAGCTGGCGGCGACCGCCGCCACCGTGCCCGGGGCGCGCTTGAAGTCCTTCGGGATGTCGGAGGACGCCACGGTGGTGGAGCCGGAGCCGTTGTTGCCCCGGTCCGCGGCGAAGTAGCCGATCGCTCCGCCGATGCCGCCGGCCACCAGGGCGGCCGCGACCACCGCGGCGACCAGGCCGCCGCCGCGCCTGCGCGGGGCCGGGGGCTGCGGGGCGCCCCACGGCTCGCCGCCGTGGCCCTCGCCGCCGCCTCCGTAGGAGGGGAGCGCGGGCGGGGGCGGCGGCCAGCCGGCGCCGCCCTGCTGAGGGGGCGCCGACTCGTGGGCCGCGTACGCGTATGCCTGCGGGTTCTGCTGCGCCGGTGCGGCCGGGGTCGCGGGCATCGGGGCGGTGACCGGCTCAGGGCCGGGGCCCGCGCCGGGCTCGGGGGCTGCCGCGGCCGACTGCGGTACGGCCTCGTGGACGAGGGTGCTCTCGGCCTCGCGGGGCGCGGCGGCCGGGGCTGCGGCGGGTGCGGGGGCCTCGGCGGCGGACGCTTCGTCCGCGGCCGAGGGCGCCGCCTCCGAAGCGGCGGGCGCGGCATCCGAAGGCGCGGCCGGGGCAGTGGGGGCTGCGGCGGGGACGGGAGGTGCAGCAGGTGCAGACGACGGGGCAGGCGGGACGGCCGGGACCGCGGTGCCCTCGTTCTCGGTGCTCACAGCTTGCTCTCCTCGGTTTCCACTCGGTCTGGGGGACGGACGGCTGGCGGACTGACGGGCGTCGTGCGGGTGGTGCTCGGCGTTGCTGTCGGGCGTCGGCGCGGAGCCTCGGCAACAACAATGGTGCGCCTGGGGTCCGACATCGGACCCCGCACGGTGCGCATGACACCGCTCAGCTTTTCCCACCGCACGTCAGGCCACTGTAAGCAGGAGCTGTGTATCAGTGCGCCAAGCCGTGGTCCGGCGATGGCACGATGACGCGGTGACCCAAGCACGGCAGCACAGCTCGCACACCCCAGACCACGCCCGCATCCAAGTGGTGGCCCACCGAGGAGCCTCCGAGGACGCCCCCGAGCACACTCTCGCCGCGTACGTGAAGGCGATCGAGGACGGGGCCGACGCCCTGGAATGCGATGTCCGGCTCACCGCCGACGGACACCTCGTCTGCGTCCACGACCGGCGCGTCAACCGCACCTCCAACGGCCGTGGCGCGGTGTCCGCGCTGGAGCTGTCCGCGCTCGCCGCGCTCGACTTCGGCTCCTGGAAGGACAGCGAGGAGAGCCCGGACTGGGGGGACCGCGAATTCACCTCCGTCCTGACTCTGGAGCGGCTGCTCGAACTCGTCGCCGATGCCGGACGCCGGGTCGAGCTGGCCATCGAGACCAAGCACCCCACCCGCTGGGCCGGTCAGGTCGAGGAGCGTCTGCTGCACCTCCTCAAGAGGTTCGGCCTCACTGAGCCGCCGCCGGCCGGTGAAACCTCCCCGGTCCGCATCATGAGTTTCTCCGCGCGCTCCCTGCATCGGGTGGCCGCGGCGGCACCCGACATCCCGACCGTCTATCTGATGCAGTTCCTGTCCCCGCGGCTGCGCGACGGGCGGCTGCCGGCCGGGGCGCGGATCGCCGGTCCGGGGATGCGGATCGTGCGCAACCACCCCGCCTACATCGAGCGGCTGCACCGCGCGGGGCACCGGGTGCACGTCTGGACGGTGAACGAACCCGAGGACGTCGATCTGTGCGTAAGCCTCGGTGTGGAGGCAATCATCACCAACCGCCCGAAACAGGTTCTGTCCCAACTGGGCCGCATGTAAAGGCCATTACAGGGAGTGCACCGGCGCGTTCGCTCCGTATTCGATCGTGACAAATGCGTCGCCTGCCAACGGTTGGCCGGTTTCCGGTCCAGTCCATTGGGGCATCCACACCGTGGCGTGGGGCGAAGGAGGTCTCGGGGGTGGCGTTGGTGGTGGCACAGGAGGTGCCCACGTCGTCGAGCATGGCCGTACCCCATGGCCCTGCGGGCGTGGGCAAGGCGAGGCGCCGGATGCGTGAGCAGCTGCTCGGCAGCGGGGTGTCCGAACCGGTCGTGGACGATGCCGTTCTGGTCCTGTCCGAACTGCTCAGCAATGCCTGCCGGCACGGCAGGCCGCTGGGGCGGTCCGACATAGGCGACGGCGACATCGAGGCGGCCTGGCGAATCGACAAATCGGGGCGGCTGACCGTCGAGGTGACCGACGGGGGCGGCCCGACGCGACCCGTCCCGGCGACGCCTTCGGTCACCGCGCGCGGCGGCCGGGGGCTGAACATCATCAGCGCCCTGGCCCAGGACTGGGGTGTGCGCGACAGCGCGTCCGGCGAGGTGACCGTGTGGGTGATTCTCACCGCGGGGCACCGCCATGACGATTTCGCTACGCGCGTTGCGTCCCCGGGAGCAGCCCCCGGCCTGGAGTTCGCGGACGCGTTCGACGACCTGGACTGAGGAACGCGTACGAGCCCGAGGGACCCGAGGGCGACGCGCGCACGGCATCCGCTCACGACACGCCCGTACGGCACCCGGGGACACGCCGACCGCCCCCGGGCGGGGCTCGGAGCCCGGCTCGGCCGCCCCGGGCGGTGACCGGGCTCGCTCGGCCGCCCTCGGGCGGTCCGGGCGCTAGGCTCGCGGCCGACACAGCGACACCGCACCACCGCAGTCGGGAGAGCCACACCATGGCCAAGAAGCGCCCCCAGACGAAGGCCGCCAAGCCGCAGATCAGCGCCGGGGAAATCCCTGTCGTCGGGGCCCGCGAGCCCTGCCCCTGCGGCTCCGGCCGCCGTTACAAGGCCTGTCACGGGCGGGCCGCGTCGCACGCCGTGACCGAGCTGGTCCAGCGCCCCTTCGAGGGCCTGCCCGGCGAGTGCGACTGGGTCGCGCTGCGCGAACTGGTCCCGGCCGCGACCGTCCCGCTGACGCTCAAGGACGGGCTGCCCGACGGCGTGCCGTCCGTGACGCTCGCGACCGTGCTGCCGATGGCGTGGCCCGCGCTGCGCCGCGAGGACGGCTCCGTGCTGCTCGGCCTGCAGAACGACACGCCCTCCGGCGACATCAGCCGCGACCTCGCCGACACGCTGAAGCGGGCGCTGGTCGCCGAGCCCGGCTCGCCGGTCGCCGCCCAGCGCGCCGACTCCGACGGCGTACGGCTCCAGGACCTGCTGGACCCGGCCGCCGCGTTCGAGCCGGAGGTGCACAGCGGTTTCGAGTTCTGGGTGCCGGACGCCGAGGGTGCCGCCGGCGAGGTGTCGGCCTCTCTGGAGCGGGCCAACGCCGCCGCGATCCCGACCGTACGCCTGACCTCCGTCGACTCCTCGTACTGGTGCGAGACCCCCGAGAAGAACCACCTGCGGTGGGTCATGCCGCACGCCGAGGAGAAGCTGCTCGACGCGCTGGCGCGGCTGCACGCGGCCGGTACGTCCTCGCTCGGCGAGGGCACCCGGCTCGTCGGCTCCTTCCGGGCGCACGGTCTGACCGTGCCGGTGTGGGACCTGCCGGCCGGCATGACCGCCGAGGAGTGCGAGAAGCCGGCCGCCGAGTTCGCCGAGCGACTCGCCACGGCGCTCGCGAGTGACGCGCCGCTCACCGCGGACGAGCGCCGGGCCAGGGGCGGGCTCACCAACCGCCAAGTGACCCTCAGCTGAGAGTGACGACCGCTGGAGTTTCGGTCGAGCGACAGGTGACTCCTGTCACAACTCCCCGTACTCGCAGGTAAATCGGTGTCCGAATTACCGAGATCGAATTTGCGAACGACCGATCTCTTGTTACGGTTCTAAGAGCCCGGTCGCTGGTGCATCCCCCGTCGCCAGCGATCGGGCCCTTCCATGTGCCGGTCCGGTCAACGGGCCGAGGGCTGCGTGGAGTTGCTACCGGAACGCAGCAGCAGCGGTGCGTCCTCTCCCGCTCCCGCGAACTCCGACACCGCCGAATACACCCCCGCTCCCGCAGCGCGCCCCGACGCGCTCTGATGCGGGGTTTCACAGGATTCCGGCTGGTCATCGGCCGCCACCCGGCAGTTCGTCTCCAGGGTCTGCCCGCCCGGCCCCATCAGTGTGAGCACGGAGCTCAGCTCCTGACCGGTGGCGTTGCGGTAGTAGGTACGCGCCCAGGTGTCGAGCCCCCGGCTCAGCACACAGGTCTGCGCCTCGACCCCTTCGGGGGAGACCAGTTCGGGCCCGCACTGCGCGGCCGCGTCCTCCAGCATCTCGCGCAGTGGCTTGTTCACCCGCGCGACGGTATGGCCGAGGGGAGCTTTTGCGTCATCCGCCGCGCTCGATTTCTCGGGTCCGCCGGCGGGTCCGGCGGAGGCCACCAGCGGCAGCAGTACGGTGCCCACCACGACGGCGCTGAGCCCGGCCAAGCGGAGGTGCTGGAGATTCATGGGGGGACCCACCTGCCCTGGAATTCGTGATGGTGGGCCGAAGGTATCCACGGAAACCGGACGCCTTGCCGTGCGTGCACCCAATTCCCGTACAACCAGGCCGTGCTCACACCCGAAAGAGTGAAGGCGGCCCGGGAACCGGACCGCCTTCTCGATCATTGGGTGCGCCCGGCGCCGATCGCGACCGGGCCCGCCCCACTCAGTACGCCAGTCGGCTGCCGCCGTCCGGTGCGCTGGTGCTCGCCTCGACCAGCGCGTCCACCACCGCCTCCACGTCCGGCAGCCAGGGTGCCGCCGAGCCGGGCAGCGGCGCCCGCTCCCAGCGGACCCGGCCCTTGCCGGTCAGCGACGGAGGGAGCACCAGGTACCCGCCCTCGCTGTGGAAGCGGAGCGAACTGGGCACCCAGTCCTTGGAGTAGAGCAGTTCGCCCAGCCGCTCCATCGAGTAGGGAGCCACCAGGAGCGACCACCTGGTGGGGGTCGCCACGACCGGGCCGAGCCGTACGCCCATGGAGTCGAACGCGGCGAGCGCCCGAGCTCCGGCGACGGCCGGGAGGCTGATCGCGCAGGGCGCGCCGGCGCCCGTGGCGAGCAGGACCGGCGCGGTCGGCCGGTTCGCCCACCACCAGCGGATCATCCGCTCGTCGGTGGTGGCCGCGAGCAGTCCGGGATCGAAGGGGTGCGCCCCGGGCACCACGCATTCCGCATCGGGACACGCACAGCCGCGGCCGCCCGCGGCCAGTCCCACGCCGGGGAGCACAGGCCATTTCCATCGGGTCGCACAGGTCAGCGCGGCGCCGAGCTGAGCAGCCCTTTCACTGCGCCAGAACCGGAACCTGCGTCGCCTTCCGAGGATCTCGCGCATGAGCGCTCGTTCCTTTCCGTTGAACGCCGAGTCCACATCACACCGTGTGTGCATCACTTCTCTGCGCGTACTTGCTCTGTGAGCGTGCGGTACGGGGAACCCGCCAGGACCGATCACCGGCGGGGACCACTGGTCGCGACAGCCACTGCCTGTAACCATTTAAAGCATGGCGAAGGGTGGCGCGTGCATGGCGCTTGCCGTCCTGTGTGCAAAAACCCCGCCGCTCGGGGATGAGGCGCGACCCGTCGGCTCTTGAGACGTTCAAGACCGGTCGCACGGTTCCGAGGCATCCTCAACTGCCCCGGACCACACCGATTACGTACCCAACGCGGTTGAAACGACGCACAGTTGAACGGCTTCAGTCGACCCCAGCACTGGGCCACCAGGGTCATTTTTTGGCCAAGTTGGACGCCCCACGGACACCAATAGTCCCGCTATGACAATGCTGGACATCCCCTTACTTGTGCGTGTACATGTGGATGCATTGATAGCGGCGCAGAATGACATGGGGGTTTGCGATGCTATTGAGCGAAATCAACCAGTCGGAAAGCCGGCTGCCATGAGCGCCCCTCACCTGCCGAAAGTGGCTGGAATCGATCCAGCCGTTCCGCCCCCCGCGCACACTCATGCGCCCCTCCCCTCACCCACCGCCCACACCCCGCCCGGTGCGGTGCTCCAGGACCGGCTCGCCGGCTGGGTCTCCGACCTCACCACGCTGCACGAACTCACCGAGCGGCTCACCCGCACCACCGTTCTCGACGACGCCCTGAACGAACTCCTGAGGGCGGGTGCCGCCCTGGTCGGCGCCCGGCGCGGCCTGGTCGTCCTGGAACCCGTCGACGGTCTCGGCCCCGCCGTCACCACCGGCCTCGGGCTCGCCCACGCCGACCTCGGCCACATCGAGACCGTGCCGCGCAGCGCCACCGCGTACGGCCGGATCCTGGACGGGCTGCCGGACGGCGACGGCGGCTGCGACCTCATGGCGGAGGGCGGCCTGGACCCGCGCCACCGCGAGGTCGCCGCCCGCCTCGGCTACGCCGCCAGCTACGCACTCCCCCTCGGCACCGACACCGCGGGACGGCTCGGCGCGGCCGTCTGGCTCTACGACGAGAGCGCCAAACCCGTCGAACGCCAGCGGCACCTCGTCGGGCTCTACATCCGGTACGCGGCCGAGCACTTGGGCCGCCTGGTCGAACTGGAGCGGGCCCGCACCCAGCTGGCGACCGTCGCCGAGGAGCTCCTGCCCAGCCGCCTGCCCCGGGTCGCCCGGGTCCAGCTGGCCGCCCGCCACCTCACCTCGCCGCGCGGCGGCGGCGACTGGTACGACGCGCTGCCGCTGCCCGAGGGCGCCCTCGGCCTCGCGGTCGGGTCCGTCACCGGATCCGGGCCGAGCGCGGTCGCGGCGATGGGACGGCTGCGCGCCAGCCTGCGGGCGTACGCCGTCATGGAGGGCGAGGATCCCGTCGCCGTGCTCTCCGACCTCGAACTGCTGCTCCGGCTGACCGAGCCCGCCCGCTCGGCCACCGCGCTGTTCGCCTACTGCGAGCCCGCCCGGCGCAAGATCGTCCTCGCCGGGGCCGGGCACGCCCCGCCGTTGATCGTCGGCGACCGGCGCACCGAGTTCGTGGAGACCTCCCTCTCGGCGCCGCTCGGGATGCTGGCCTGCTGGGAGGCGCCCAGCGTGGAGCTCTCGCCCGCCCCCGGAGAAACGGTGCTGCTCTACACCGACGGGCTGCTGCACCGCACCGGTGACCCCATGGACCGGGCCTTCGCCCGGCTGCACGCGGCTGCGGCGAGCGTCCCCAAGACGGTGCGGGACGATCCGGACGCGGTGGTCGATCACGTCCTGCGGACCGTGCTGCCCGACGGGCTCGACACGGCGGACAGGACCGAGGACGTGGTGATTCTCGCGGCCCGCTTCGAGTAGCGCGGGTAACAGGCACAACGGCTCTGGACCCCCTTCCGCACGCCCGTACGATGGTGGAGGCCCCCCTGGCCCTGACGGCCTCGGGGGAGTCCGATGTCGTACTAGTGGAGGCAGACCGTGGCTGACCAGCTCACGCCGGAGACCCCGGAAGAAGCGGACGACAAGCCGATCAAGCAGCGGAAGAACGGCCTGTACCCGGGCGTTTCCGACGAGCTGGCCGAGAACATGAAGTCGGGCTGGGCGGACACCGAGCTGCGCGGCCTGGAGCCGATCGCACAGGCCGGCCACACCGCCGACCGCCGCGCCGCCCTGTCCAAGCGCTTCCCCGGCGAGCGCCTGGTGATCCCGGCGGGCAACCTGAAGACCCGCTCGAACGACACCGAGTACAGCTTCCGCGCCTCCACCGAGTACGCGTACCTGACCGGTGACCAGACCGAGGACGGCGTGCTCGTCCTGGAGCCCGAGGGCGACGGGCACGAGGCCACGCTCTACCTGCTGCCGCGTTCGAACCGCGAGAACGGTGAATTCTGGCTGTCCGGCCAGGGCGAGCTGTGGGTCGGCCGCCGCCACTCGCTGAGCGAGGCCGAGCAGCTCCTGGGCATCCCCGCCAAGGACGTCCGCGAACTGCCCGCCGCACTCGCGGAGGCGACCGGTCCGGTCCGCGCCGTACGCGGCCACGACGCGGCCATCGAGACCGCGCTCACCGACAAGGTCACCGCCGAGCGCGACGAAGAGCTGCGCGTGTACCTCTCCGAGGCGCGCCTGGTGAAGGACGCGTTTGAAATCGCGGAGCTGCAGAAGGCGTGCGACTCGACCGCCCGCGGCTTCGAGGACGTCGTCAAGGTGCTCGACAAGGCCGAGGCGACCAGCGAGCGCTACATCGAGGGCACGTTCTTCCTGCGCGCCCGCGTCGAGGGCAACGACATCGGCTACGGCTCGATCTGCGCCGCCGGCCCGCACGCCACCACCCTGCACTGGGTGCGCAACAACGGCGAGGTCCGCTCCGGCGACCTGCTGCTGCTGGACGCCGGCGTGGAGACCAACGAGCTCTACACCGCCGACATCACCCGTACCCTGCCGATCAACGGCACCTTCTCGCCGCTCCAGCGCAAGATCTACGACGCGGTGTACGAGGCCCAGGAGGCCGGCATCGCCGCGGTGAAGCCCGGTGCGGCCTTCCGCGACTTCCACGACGCCGCCCAGCGCGTGCTCGCCGAGAAGCTCGTCGAGTGGGGTCTGCTCGGCGACCTGGACGTGGACAAGGTCCTGGAGCTCGGCCTCCAGCGCCGCTGGACGCTGCACGGCACCGGCCACATGCTCGGCATGGACGTCCACGACTGCGCGGCCGCGCGCACCGACGCCTACGTCGGCGGCGACCTGGTGCCGGGCATGTGCCTGACGGTCGAGCCCGGTCTGTACTTCCAGGCCGACGACCTCACCGTGCCCGAGGAGTACCGCGGCATCGGCGTCCGGATCGAGGACGACATCCTGGTCACCGAGGACGGCAACGAGAACCTGTCCGCCGCGCTGCCGCGCCGCGCCGACGAGGTCGAGGCGTGGATGGCCGGGGTCAAGCAGGCCTGATCCACCGCTCTTCAGCGCCCGGGGGCGCGCCGCTCAGGACACCTTGAGCAGCGCGCCCTCGCGCCATTTGAGGATCTTGTCGAAGCTGACCACCGCGCCCCGGCCCGGCCGGTTCCTGAAGTGCACGTGGTCGGCGAGCTGTTCGATCAGGCCGAGGCCCCTGCCGTGCTCGGGCAGACCGCCGGTTCGGGCCGGCAGTGCGGTGCGCCGGCTCCGCCGGGCGGGAAATCCGGGTCCCGAGTCGGCGACCTCGATGCGGCACTTCTCGCCGTCGAGATAGGCGGTCACCCGGTACGCCGCCGACGCGCTACCGGACACCGCGTCCCCGCCGTGCTCGACCGCGTTCGCGCAGGCTTCGCTGAGCGCGACCGACAGGTCGTAGGAGACGTCGGGGTCGACCCCGGCGGTCTCCATGGTGTCGAGCAGAAGACGACGGGCGAGCGGAACGCTCGCAGCCTCGCGCCGCAAGTGGAGAGACCACCAGATGCTCATGCTCCAGCCTCCTGGCTGCGGCTCGACAAGCCCTTCTCTCTACGGGCGCAGTATTGCCGCATCTACCGGTCCGTAAGCGCCCTCTTGACGTGATGGCGCCCATTCGGCGGATGTACGCGCCCCTCACGCCGGTGTAAAGCACCCCGGAACCTTCTGGTCCGCTTCGCCGGAAGGCCCCGACCACGACCAAAGGCGACGTTCCGGACCTGCCGTATGGAGCGGGTAAGCGCAGTGCGATGATGACCCCGCCATGTCTTCCCCCCACGCCCCAGCAGGCGCCGGTCTCCGGCTGCTCAGGGCCGCGGTGTTCGCCGCGGTCTGCGTCGTGCTGTCCGCGATGGGGCACGTCATGGCCGCCTGCGCGACCGTCCCCTGGTGGACGCTGCTCGCCGGTTTCCTCGGGGTGTTCGCCGTGGTGTCGCCGCTCGCCGGGCGGGAGCGTTCGCTGCCGCCCATCGCGGCCGCGCTCGCGGCCGGACAGCTCGCCCTGCACACCCTTTTCGGCGTCGGCCAGCACACGGCGGCCGCCTCCGGCGACGGGACCACCGGAGACCTCCCTCTGGTGCGCTTCGCCGGCAAACTCCTCTGCGGCGCCGGACCGGCCCCGCTCACCGCGGCGCAGGCCCAGCGGATCGTGACCGACGCGGGCATCGACCCCGCCCGGGTCGGCGGCGGCCAGGCGAGCACGGCCGGCATGCCGGGGATGGCCGACATGATGTCGGGCATGGCCGGCGGCGCCCCGGCCTCGGCGCACTCCGCGTCGCTCGCCGCCTCGCTGCTGCCCTCGCTCCCGATGCTGCTCTGCCACCTGCTGGCCGCGCTGGCCACCGGGTGGCTGCTGCGGCGCGGCGAGGCCGCCCTGTTCCGGGTGGTCCGCCTCGCCGCCGAGTCCGTCACGGCCGCCGCCGAGGCCGCGTCCGTACGCTCGCTGCGGCACGCCCTCGCGTTCGTACGGTCCCTGTGCGCCGGGCTCATGGCGGCGGACCAGCAGGGTCCGCGCGCCCCCCGCGCACACCAGTCCGCCCCCGTTCCCCTGGCCGGGGCGCCACTTCAGCACTCGGTGATCAGGCGCGGGCCGCCAGCGGCGTACGCCCTCGCAGCCTGAACGCGGCCCACTCCCCTCACGTACCGCAGGAGTGGTGTCGCGGGTCCCCGCGCACCCTGGCGCGGTGGACCGTCCGCACCTTCCTGCTGACTGGAGTGTCTCTGCCATGAACCTTGCCCGTTCGCGTACCCGGATCGCCGTCGTCGGATCCATCGCCGCCACCTCCGTCCTGCTGCTCTCGGGAACGGCCTTCGCCCACGTCACCGTGCAGCCGGAGGGCGCGGCCGCCAAGGGTGGCTACGCCTTCGTCGACTTCAAGGTCCCCAACGAGCGCGACAACGCCAAGACCGTCAAGCTCGAGGTCTCCCTCCCCACCGACCACCCGCTGTCGTCCGTGATGCCGCAGCCGGTGCCCGGCTGGACGGTCGAGGTCACCAAGTCCAAGCTCGACAAGCCGCTGACCGTGCACGGCAAGCAGATCAACGAGGCCGTCACCAAGGTGACCTGGACCGGCGGGACGATCGAGCCCGGCCAGGTCCAGAAGTTCCCGCTCTCCATCGGCACGCTGCCCACCGACACCGACCAGCTCGTCTTCAAGGCGCTCCAGACGTACGACAACAACGAGGTCGTCCGCTGGATCGAGGAGTCGAAGAAGGGCGCGCCCGAGCCCGCGAACCCGGCGCCCACCCTTCGGCTCTCCGCCGCGGCCGGTGCCGATGCGGTCCCCGCGGCCGACACGAGCGCGGCGGGCAAGAAGACCGAGGCCTCCGCCACGTCCTCGTCCTCCACGGACACCACCGCCCGCATCCTGGGCGTCGTCGGCATCCTCGCCGGCGTCGCCGGAGTGGCCTTCGGCGTGCTCGCCGGCCGCCGCCGCTCCGCGTAACCCGCCCTTTCATCCTTCGACCGGAAAAGACCGGAAAATCTCCTCATGCGCAACAAGACCGCGCTGACTGCCGCCGCCCTCGCGGCGGCAGCGGCGCTCACCCTGACCGCGTGCGGCGGCGGTGACAGCGGCTCCAAGCCTGTCGCCGATGTCTCCGCCTCGGCGAAGACCCAGGCCGCGACGCTGCTCGACCGGCCGTTCCCCAAGCCGGACCTCGTCCTGACGGACACCAACGGCAAGAAGTTCGACTTCCGCGCCGAGACCAAGGGCAAGCCGACGCTGATCTACTTCGGCTACACCAACTGCCCGGACGTCTGCCCGCTGACCATGGGCAACATCGCCGTCGCCAAGAAGGCGCTGCCCAAGGCCGACCAGGACAAGCTCCAGGTGGTGTTCGTGACCACCGACCCCGAGCGGGACACCCCCGCCTCGCTCGGCAAGTGGCTCAAGGGCCAGGACCCGTCTTTCATCGGCCTGACCGGCGACTTCGCCACCATCCAGGCCGGCGCCCGCCAGCTCGGCATCGGCATCGACCCGGCCACCAAGGACAAGGACGGCAAGGTCGTCTCGATGCACGGGGCGCAGGTCATCGCCTTCTCCCCGAAGACGGACCAGGGGTACGTCCTCTACGGCGAGGACGCGACCGTGGCCGACTACACCAAGGACCTGCCGAAGATCATCAAGGGGGAGAACCCGTGAACCGCCGCACCACCCGCACCATCCGCTCCGCCCACCCGTCGCCCGACCACCGCCCCTCAAGGAGCTTCGCGCGGTCCTCGATTGCCACCGTCATAGCCATATCCGCGGGCCTCGCCCTCGCCGGCTGCTCCTCCAGCGCCGACGCCAAGCCGAAGCTCACGGTCAGCGACGCGTTCATGCCGCTGCCGACCAGTGACATGGCCGGCGGTTTCCTCACCGTCAAGAACGACAGCGGGACCGCCGACAAGCTCACCAAGGTCACCAGCGACCTGTCCGACAACGTCACGATCCACGAGACGAAGAACCAGAAGATGCAGGAGGTGACGTCCTTCGACATCCCCGCCAACGGCGAACTGGACCTCGAACGCGGCGGCAGCCACATCATGTTCATGGGTCTCAAGCAGAAGCCGAAGCAGGGCGAGAAGGTCACCATCGAGCTGCACTTCGAGAAGGCCGACCCGGTCAAGGTCGACCTCCCCGTGAAGGAAGCCACGTACAACCCGAAGCACCACTGAGGCACCCAGAGGGACTTGAGGGACTGACATGACGGCCACCGCCCCACGCCTCGGAACCATCGCGAGCCGGCCCCTGACCCGGCTGCTGCTCGTCACGGTTGCGCTGCTCGGCGCGCTGCTCGCAGGCGCCGTACCCGCGTCCGCGCACGCCGCGCTCACCGGCAGCGACCCCAAGGAAGGGGCGGTGGTCGCCACCGCACCCGCCCAGGTCGCCCTCACCTTCTCGGAGGGCGTCGCCCTGGACGCCAACTCCATCCGGGTCCTGGACCCGACGGGCAAACGCTCCGACACCGCCGAACTCATCAACCTGTGCAGCGGCAACGTCGTCAAGTACGGCGTGAGGCTGCGCACCGGCATCCCCAACGGCACCTACACGGTGGCCTGGCAGGCGATCTCCGCCGACAGCCACCCGGTGTCGGGTGCCTTCACCTTCTCCATCGGCGCCCCCTCCGCGACCGCCGCCGTCATCCCCTCCCAGCAGGTGGGCGGCGGCCTCGTCGGCGTCCTCTACGGCATCACGCGGTACGCGGCGTACGGCGGCTTCGTGCTGCTCACGGGCGGCGCGGCCTTCGTGCTGGCCTGCTGGCGGCGCGGGGCGGCCGTGCGACCGGTGCAGCGCGTCGTCGTCGGCGGCTGGCTCACCATGACCACGGCCACCCTCGCGATGCTGCTGCTCCGCACGCCCTACACGGGTTCCGGGAACCTCGCGGACGCCTTCGACCTGAACGGGCTGCGGGCCGTGCTGGAGACCAAGCCGGGCGCGGCGCTGATCTCCCGGCTGCTGCTGCTCGGCGCCGCCGCCCTGTTCGTCTCCGTGCTGTTCGGGGCGTACGCCAAGCGGGACGACGAGGCCGAGAAGAGGGACCTCACCTTCGGCCTGTCCATCGGCGGAGCCGTCGTCGCCGCCGGTCTGGCCGCGACCTGGGCACTCTCCGAGCACGCCTCGACCGGACTTCAGCCCGGCATCGCCATGCCCGTCGACGTCCTGCACCTGCTCGCCGTCGCGACCTGGCTCGGCGGGCTCGCCACTCTCCTGGTCGTGCTCTACCGGACCCCGGGCATCGAGCGCGCGGCCGTGCTGCGGTTCTCGCGCATCGCGTTGGGGAGCGTGGCCGTGCTCGCCGCGACCGGGCTCTACCAGTCCTGGCGGCAGGTCGGCACCTGGTCCGCCCTGGTCGACACCGCCTACGGGCAGTTGCTGCTCGTCAAGGTCGGTCTGGTCGCCGTGCTGATCGGGACCGCCTCCGTGTCGCGACGCTGGACCGCGCGCCTGTCGGAGCACACCGCACCGGAGGCCGAGGCCGCCGCGGTCGTGGAGCAGCGGGCCAGCGAGCCGGAGCCCGTCACCGTTCCCGACGACGGCCGGGACGCCAAGCGGGCCGCTCAACTCGCGCGCCAGCGGGCCGCGATGAGCACGGCCCGCGAGAAGCGGATCCGGGACGCCGACCCCGAGCGGACCGGGCTGCGTCGCACGGTGCTCGCCGAGGCCGGCATCGCGGTGGTGCTGCTGGCCGTGACGACAGTGCTGACCTCGACCGAGCCCGGTCGCACCCAGGAGGCGGTGGACCGGGCGAAGGCCGGGTCCGCGGTCGCCGTCGCGGACCGGCCGGTCGACATCCGGCTGCCGTTCGACAGCGGCGGCCAGAACGGCAAGGGCACCGTCAAGCTCACCCTCGACCCGGGCCGCACCGGCGCCAACGAACTGCACGTCTGGCTGGAGGACCCCTCGGGCAAGCCGAAGGACGCCCCCGAAGTGAAGGTCTCCTTCACGCTGGCCGCGAAGTCCGTCGGCCCGCTGCCCGTCGTGCCCGACCGCGTCACCGCCGGGCACTGGAGCGCGAGCGGCGTCCAGATCCCGATGGCGGGCGACTGGCAGATCTCGGTGACCGTACGGACCTCCGAGATCGACGAGACCACCGTGGACAAGAACGTCAAGATCGGCTGAGTAGAACTGACATGAGCGAGAGCAAGAACTCCGGCCCGGCCACCACCGAGGGCCCCGCCCTGGACATCTCCCGGCGCAAGCTGCTCGGCACCGTCGGCGCGGCGGGTGTGGCCGGCATGGCGCTGGGGGCCGCGGGCGGCGCGGCGGTCTACGCGGCAACCGAAGCCCCCGACTCGGGGGCCGCGCTCACGACCGTCGGCACCACCGAGGTGATGTTTCACGGGAAACATCAAGCGGGGATCACCACTCCGCTTCAGGCCAGCGGCCATCTGATCGCCTTCGATCTCGCCCCGGGCGCCGGCCGCAAGGAGGCGGCGGCCCTGCTGCGGCGCTGGTCGGCGACGGCCAAGTCCCTGATGGCGGGCGAGCCGGCGGGCAGCGCAGACACGGGAGTCGCCCTGGACGCGGGCCCCTCCTCCCTCTCCGTCACCTTCGGCTTCGGCCACGGCTTCTTCGACCGTACGCAGCTGACCGACCGGCGCCCGGCCCAGCTCGACCCGCTGCCCGACTTCTCCTCCGACCAGCTCGACCCCCAGCGCTCGGGCGGCGACCTGTGGGTGCAGATCGGCGCCGACGACGCGCTGGTCGCCTTCCACGCGCTGCGCGCGATCCAGCAGGACGCCGGGTCGGCGGCCAAGGTGCGCTGGCAGATGAACGGCTTCAACCGCACCCCGGGCGCCACCAAGAAGCCGATGACCGCCCGCAATCTGATGGGCCAGATCGACGGCACCGGCAACCCCAAGCCCTCGGACGCCGACTTCGAGCAGCGGATCTTCGTGCCGGACACCGCGCAGCCCGCGTGGATGGCGGGCGGCTCGTACGCGGTCGTACGCCGGATCCGGATGCTCCTGGACAGCTGGGAGAAGCTGCCCCTGACCGACCAGGAGAAGGTGATAGGCCGCAGGAAGTCGGACGGCGCCCCTCTTTCGGGAGGTACCGAGACGACCAAGATGCAGCTCGACAAGTTCGGTCCGGACGGCAAGCTGGTCATTCCGGAGAACGCCCACGCGCGGATCGCCGCCCCCGAGCAGAACGGCGGCGCGGCCATGCTGCGGCGCGCCTTCTCGTACCACGACGGCATCGCGGCGGACGGGACCCCGGACGCCGGTCTGCTCTTCGTGTGCTGGCAGGCCGACCCCGTCAAGGGCTTCGTACCGGTGCAGCGCAAGCTCGACCGGGGCGACGCTTTGTCGGCGTTCCTGCGGCACGAGGCGAGCGGGCTCTTCGCGGTGCCGGGCGGTCCGAAGGCGGGCGAGTACGTGGGCCAGCGGCTCCTGGAGTCGTGACCGGGGCCCGCCGGGAAGGGCCCGTCGCGGCGACCGCTGGGTGCGGGCGACTTCGGGCCATTAGTGTGACGTGCATGTCCGCCACGCGATACACCTATCTGGGTCCCGAGGGCACGTTCACCGAGGCCGCCCTGCGCACGCTCCCCGAGGCCGCGACCCGCGAACTGGTCCCGATGGTGTCCGTATCGGCCGCCCTGGACGCGGTGCGCAACGGGGAGGCGGCCGCCGCCCTCGTCCCCATCGAGAACTCGGTGGAGGGCGGCATCACCACCACCCTCGACGAGCTGGTCTCGGGCGAGCCGCTGATGATCTACCGCGAGGTGCTGCTCTCCATCAAGTTCGCACTGCTTGTACGCCCGGGGACCCAGCTCTCGGACATCAAGACGGTGACCGCGCACCCGGCGGCCCAGCCGCAGGTGCGCAACTGGCTGAGGGCGAATCTGCCGGAGGCGCTCTGGGAGTCGTCCGCCTCCAACGCGGACGGCGCCCGCCTCGTCCAGGAGGGCCGGTACGACGCGGCGTTCGCGGGTGAGTTCGCGGCGGCGACGTACGGCCTGGAGCCGCTGATCACCGACATCCACGACGCGGTCAACGCACAGACCCGCTTCGTGCTCGTCGGCCGCCCGGCCCGGCCCGCGGCGCCGACCGGCGCGGACAAGACCTCGGTGATCATCTGGCAGCGCGAGGACCACCCGGGCGCCCTGCTCGAACTGCTCCAGGAATTCGCGGTGCGCGGGGTCAACCTGATGCTGCTCCAGTCCCGGCCGACCGGTCAGGGCATCGGCAACTACTGCTTCGCCATCGACGCCGAGGGCCACGTCTCGGAGCGCCGGGTGGGCGAGGCGCTGATGGGGCTGCGGCGGATCTGCCCGGAGGTGCGCTTCCTCGGGTCGTACCCGCGCGCGGAGGTGACGCTGGACGACGTCCGGGCGCTGCGGGCCGGGACCTCGGACGCGGAGTTCGTGGAGGCGGCGGAGTGGCTGGCGCGCTGCGAGGACGGCCGCCCGTAGGGCTTCGCAGCCCGTCCCGGCCCGGTCTCCTGTGCATCACGCGGTCCTACCTGCTGATTTTCGTTGTCCACAGAGTTATCCACAGGCACTCTTCTCGACCTGTGGGTAAGTCGACAACGCAACCGGACACAGTCGACAAATCCCTGTAGTGACGGCAGATCAGTCCACAGGACGCCAGGCCGCCCCGTGTCACCTCAATTCCATTGATCAACTCTTTAGAGCGAGCAATTCCCACCCGAATGAGTGTGTGGAACGGGTTTGAGACGGGAATCCTGGGGCTTGCATGCGGCTTTCGGAGCGATCTCTTCCACAGTCCACAGACCTCCCGCACAGCCTGTGGATAAGTTTCCGGCACTGTGGGCTTCTGTGGACAAGTCCCGTGCGCGGCAAGGCAGTCGGTCAACAACCGTCCACAAAGCACCTCTTTCCGGGGGAATGGCACCGATTTCCTTGACGCCCGGCCGGGAATTTCAACGTCAGATTCCTTAATTCGGTCAATTCGGACAAAGCGACACGCGGGTGGAGCGCACCCGGGATATCCGGTGGGGGGCCGGGAGTCCGCACCGGTAGCCTGGAGGGGTGATTGACCTTCGCCTGCTCCGTGAGGACCCCGACCGTGTTCGCGCCTCCCAGCGCGCCCGTGGAGAGGACGTCGCCCTTGTCGACGCCCTGCTCTCCGCCGACGAGCTGCGCAGGTCCTCGGGCCTCCGCTTCGACGAGCTGCGCTCCGAGCAGAAGTCGCTCGGCAAGCTCATCCCCAAGGCCACGCCGGAAGAGCGCGCCGAGCTCCTGAAGAAGGCCGAGCAGCTCAAGGCCGACGTCAAGGCCGCCGAGGCCGCGCAGAACGAGGCCGACGAGCAGGCCAGGCAGCTGCTCCTCCAGCTCGGCAACATCGTCCACACGGACGTTCCGCTCGGCGGCGAGGAGGACTTCGTCGTCCTGGAGACGCACGGCACGATCCGCGACTTCGGCGCCGAGGGCTTCGAGCCCAAGGACCACCTGGAGCTCGGCGAGGCGCTGGGCGCCATCGACGTCGAGCGCGGCGCCAAGGTGTCGGGCTCGCGCTTCTACTACCTGACGGGCGTCGGCGCGCTCCTGGAGCTCGCGCTCGTCAACGCGGCGATCGCGCAGGCCACCGAGGCCGGCTTCGTCCCGATGCTCACTCCCGCGCTGGTCCGCCCGCGCGCCATGGAGGGCACCGGCTTCCTCGGCCAGGCCGCCGAGAACGTGTACCACCTGGAGAAGGACGACTACTACCTGGTCGGCACCTCCGAGGTCCCGCTCGCGGCGTACCACATGGACGAGATCATCGACGCCGACAAGCTGCCGCTGCGCTACGCCGGCTTCTCGCCGTGCTTCCGCCGCGAGGCCGGCACCTACGGCAAGGACACCCGGGGCATCTTCCGGGTGCACCAGTTCGACAAGGTCGAGATGTTCTCCTACGTCCACCCCGAGGACGCCGAGGCCGAGCACCGGCGCCTGCTCGACTGGGAGAAGCAGTGGCTGACCGCCCTTGAGCTCCCCTTCCAGGTCATCGACGTCGCCACCGGCGACCTCGGCGCCTCGGCCTCGCGCAAGTTCGACTGCGAGGCGTGGATCCCGACCCAGGGCAAGTACCGCGAGCTCACCTCGGCATCCAACTGCGACAGCTTCCAGGCCCGCCGCCTGTCGATCCGCATGCGCGACACCGCCGACGGCAAGAGCAAGGTCCAGCCGCTGTCGACACTGAACGGCACGCTGTGCGCGGTCCCGCGCACCATCGTGGCGATCCTGGAGAACCACCAGCAGGCCGACGGCTCGGTGCGGGTCCCGGCCGTGCTCCGCCCCTACCTGGGCGGCCGCGAGGTCCTGGAGCCGATCTCCAAGTGAGCACCGCTGTGGGGCGCCCGTTCCCGTACAAGCTGATCGCGACCGACCTGGACGGGACGCTGCTGCGCTCCGACGAGTCGGTCTCGCAGCGCACGCGCGACGCGCTCGCCGCCGCCACCGCGGCGGGCGCCGCGCACATCGTGGTGACCGGCCGGGCGGTGCCCTGGACCCGGCACATCCTCGACGACCTCGGCTACGAGGGGCTCGCGGTGTGCGGGCAGGGCGCGCAGGTGTACCACGCGGGTGAGCACCGGCTGCTGACGTCGGTGACGCTGGACCGCCAGCTCGCCGGTCTGGCCCTGGCCAAGGTCGAGGCGGAGATCGGCCCGCTGGCGCTCGCCGCGAGCCGCGACGGCATCGACGGCGAGGTCCTGGTCGGCCCCGGCTACCAGGTGCAGGAGGGGCCGCTGCCGGTCCTGCACATCGAGAACGTCGCCGAGATGTGGTCGGCCCCGCTGAACAAGGTGTACATCCAGCATCCCGGGTACGACGACGACGCGCTGGCGAAGATCGCTCGGCAGGTGGTCGGCAGCCTGGTGGACGTGGTCATGGCGGGCGCGGGCGTGGTGGAGCTGCTGCCGCTGGGCCTGAGCAAGGCGACCGGCCTCTCGCTGGCCGCGCGCCGGCTCGGCTGCACGGCGCGCGACACCATCGCGTTCGGGGACATGCCGAACGACATCCCGATGTTCGGCTGGGCCGAGCACGGCGTGGCGATGGCCAACGCCCATGAGGAACTGAAGGCCATGGCCCACGAGATCACTGCGTCGAACGAGGACGACGGCATCGCCGTGGTGCTGGAGCAGCTCCTCCAGCGGTGAATGCTCGGGTCGAGTCCTGGGCCGCGGTAGCAGTGAGTACCGCACGTGGGCAGTAAGTACCGTTACGTGTAAGGGGCGTCCGCCATTGCGGGCGCCCCTTACACGTACGAGAGGGGCGGCCTCGCGCGGATGCGCGCTCGAAGCGGCCGCCCCGGCAGCCGCTCGCGAGCGGCACTCCGGAGTAGTCGGTGCTACTCCGCTGCCCGCCCTGCGCCACCCCGCTGGGAGCTCGACGGACCCGTAAGAACGGTCGTCGTCGCGCTCCTCCCCGGTCCAGCGGGTCCGCGTCTTCCGCGTGCGTCTGCCTCAACCACTGTGCCCCGCACGGCCGTTGGCCGCCACTGCTTTTCTCTTGGGTACGCCCCTGGTGAGCGGCCAGCAGGCGAAGCCGATGACCAGCGCCGTCACATGGCCGAGGTCGGTGAACGTACCGCCGCTCGCGAGCGGGATGCCGAAGAAGCTGACCACCCCTACGAGGTACAGCCAGCGCCAGGGGTACGGCAGCCGGTACACGAGGATGCCCGCCGACGCGGCGAGCCCGTAGCTGACCCCGATGTCCACGACGTGGGACATGGCGTGCGCGAGGCGCTTGGGCAGGTGCTGGTTCTGGATCGACCACAGGACGTACTCCTGGCTGATCAGGGTCGCCACCACATGCCCGACGACGACCGTGCACAGCCAGCGCAGGGTGCCGAGCCAGCGCTCCACCGTGGCGTGCACGACCTCGAAGAGCACCAGGTAGAGCAGGAACGAGGACGGGTTCTCGATCCAGAAGGCGCTGGTGAACAGGGACTGCACGGGGTGCTTGGTCAGCTCGTGGATGTTGCTGCTGTTGCGGTGCAGGAGGAAGTGCTCCAGGCCCTGCGAGGAGAGCTGGATGACGAGGCTGGTGATCGCGATGATCAGCAGCCAGATGTGCGTCCCGGGTGTGGAGCGCACCCAGGTCCGGACCGGCCGCGAGGGCTCGGTGCCGCGGTGGAGCGTGGTCGTCATCCCTAGATGATGGCGCGGAAGGCTGTGGGGCAAGACCACGGCCGGCCGAAGGCAGTTGTAGGATGACTGGGCAACCGGGTGAATGGAGTGGACGGCGTGGCTCTTCGTACGGCGGGACGGCAGTCCCTGGTGGACACGGTGGTCGATCAGCTGCGGGCCCAGCTCACCAATGGCGAGTGGGCGGTCGGCGACCGCATTCCGACCGAGCACGAGCTCGCCGAGCAGCTGGGCGTCGGCCGGAACACGGTCCGCGAGGCGGTACGCGTCCTGGTCCACGCCGGCCTGCTCGAATCGCGCCAGGGCAACGGCACGTTCGTACGCTCCACGGCCGACCCCTCGGCTGTCCTCCGGGGCATTCGCGCGGCCGGCGCCCTTGACGTGCTCGAACTCCGCGTCGCATTGGAGGCCGAGGCCGCCCGGCTCGCCGCCGAACGCCGCGACACCAACGACATGGTGGCCCTGCGGGGCGTGCTGCAGACCCTGCGCGAGCACGGCGACCGGGCCGCCGACGCCGACATGGCGTTCCACATGGGCGTGGTGCAGGCCACGCACAACCCGGCGTTCATCGAGGTGTACCGGTTCTTTTCGGTGCAGGTGCACGAAAGCCTGATCACCTCGCTCCGCGACGAGGAGATGCCGCCGATCGACCTCGACACCCATGAGGCGCTGGTCGACGCGATCGAGAGCGGCGACCCGGCGGCCGCCGAACGCGCCGTACGGGAACTCCTGCGCCAGCCGCTGGAAGCGGTGCGCGCGGTGGTGGCCAAGACCCGCTGAGGCCCCGGTCCAACCGTCCGAACGTTGCGCTCCCCCTACGGCGTTCCGCGCTTTTGCGTTCCCCCTTCGCTCATCGACCTTGCTCTTCGCTCTTCACTCTTCGAGAAAGGTGCTTGCCTTGCCACGCCCGGATGCTGATCAACTGCTGTTGCCGGATGCCGAGGCCGATGTACGGCCCTCACTCCAGGGCGCCGCCGCGCGGCGGGCGCTGCTCGCGCATCCGGTGGTGCTGCTGGTCGGGATCGTGCTGGCGTCGGTGAACATGCGGGCGGCGCTGGCGAGTGTGTCGCCGCTGGTGAGCGAGATCAGCCAGTCGTTCGGCCTGTCGCCGACGGCGAGCAGCCTGGTGACCTCCGTGCCGGTGCTGTTCCTGGGGCTCGGCGCGCTGGTGGCGCCGTGGCTGGCCCGCCGCTTCGGCAGCGAGCCGGTCCTGCTGTTCGCCCTGCTGCTCCTGGCGGTCGGCATCCTGGTGCGGGTGGTGCACTCGGCGGCGGCGCTGTACGGCGGCGGAGTGCTGGTCGGTACGGCGATAGCCCTGCTCAACGTGCTGATGCCGGGCCTGATCAAGCGCGACTTCCCGGACCGGGCAGCGGCGATGACGTCGGTCTACACCGGAGCGATGATCGCGGGCGCGACGGTTGTGGCGGCCTCTTCGGTGCCGCTGGAGAAGGCGTTCGGGGGCAGCTGGGAGGCCTCGCTGGCGGTGTGGTCGCTGCTCGCGGTCCTGGCCGCGGTGGCCTGGCTGCCTCAGGTGCTGATCGCGCGCGGCCGTACGGGGCATGAGGTACGCGTCGCGGCCTCAGCGGGGCCCGCGGCCGGGAAGAGCGTGTGGCGCTCGGCCCTGGCCTGGCAGGTCACGCTCTTCATGGGCCTGCAGTCGCTCTGGTCGTACGTGCTGATCGCCTGGATGCCGACGATCTTCACGGATCACGGCATGAGCCACTCCACAGCAGGCGTGATCTTCGCCTTCAACAACCTGATCCAGGTGGCCGGTGCGTTCGGCGTGCCGCTCCTGGCCGGCCGGATGCGCAGCCAGCGCCCGCTGATCGCCCTGGTCACCTCGCTGGTCGCGGCCGGATACGCGGGACTGATGATCGCCCCGGTGAGCGGCGCCTGGCTGTGGGCGGCGATCCTCGGCATCGGCCAGGGCGGCGCGGTGGGCCTGGCCCTCACGCTGATCGTGCTGCGCTCCGGCGACGCCCGGACGGCGGCCCGGCTGTCCGGCATGGCCCAGACGGTCGGCTATCTGCTGGCGGCCGTCGGCCCCATCGCCGCGGGCGCGGTCCACCAGGCGACGGGCGGCTGGACCGTGCCGATCGCGCTCGTCCTCGGCGTGTGCGCGGCGGCCCTCGGGGTGGGCCTGTTCGCGGCCCGGGACCGGACGGTTTAGCGCCTGCGGTCTGTCCGGACGGGTCTGCCCGGGTGCTCGGCCCGGCCCGGACACCCGGGCGAAACGGTTGTTCCCAACACACGTTCCCCGGATGCGTGACTTGTACGAAAGTCCACTCGTTGTCAACGTGCGTGGAGGCAACTGGAGTTGGTGGCGTCGTACCTTTCGTGAATTTGGGGATTGCCGGTCGCGGTACAAGAACCGGTCATTGAGTCAGTGGCGTAGATGAGCGGACCTCCACCCCTGTGGCCCGGGGATAGGGCGTCCCAGTCATGCACCAACGACCATGAACGGAAGGCCCGACCATGCCATCCGAAGTCGCCCTGCTCGAATCGCGCACCCTGCGCGCCGACCATCTGGGGCGTGTCGACGTCCTGGAGAAGGTCAAGGCGTTGCAGTTGCTACCAGACGGCATCCACTTGTCCACAGAGGCCGTCGCGCGGTACTTCGATGTCCCCGCGGAAGCCGTCAACAGTGCCGTCAAGCGGCACCGCGACGAGCTGCACACCAACGGCCTGCGCACCTTGAAGGGCTCTGAGCTGCAAGCCTTTGAAATGGCCAACTTGGCCATTTCAGAAGACGAGCCATCGGCGAGTTATCCACAGGGCCGGGCTCACCTCCGCCTCTTCACCCGCCGAGCCGTACTCAACATCGCCATGCTCCTTCGCGACAGCGACATAGCTCGCCGAGTACGTACCTACCTCCTCGACACCGAGGAGACCCCCCGGACCGTCATCGCGGGCGACCCCCGCTACGACGGTCTCGAAGTCCGGGTCACCAATCTGGAGAGCTCCATGGCCCACATCGGCCCCGCGCTCCAGGAGCTCGGTCCGGTGCTGAGGCGGATGTCGGTGCGGCTGGAGGCGATGGACCACCGCATGGAAGTGATGGATCACCGGATCGAGGCGATGGACCACCGGCTGGAAGCCGTGGACCGGCGGCTCGACGCCACCAACCGCGTGGTCGGAGCGATGAGCGTCCGGCTCGCGGACCTCTCCGAGGACGTCGCGGATCTCAAGCGGCAGTGGCCCGCCGTCCCGCGGCAGCGCCGCAGGCGTCGGAGGTAGCCGGCAGCGGACGGACGAGCAGCACAACAGGCGGGGCCCGGCGACGAGTTGTCGTCGCCGGGCCCCGCCCCTGTCCGGGAAACCCCCGTCACTCCTCCCCGGCCAGCTTCAGGGTGCGCAGCTTCCGGCCCGCGTACCAGGTGGCCGCCACGGTCACGCCCACCAGCAGGATCACCGCGAGCGGCAGCCCCACGTCGGAGGAGATGACGCCGTTCGCGCCGATCTTCTCGGCGAGGGCGAGCGACCACTGCTGCACGCTCAGCGTGCGCGCGCCCGGCACCAGATTGCCGAACAGAGACTCCCAGACCAGCGCGTACACCAGGCCGAAGACCACGGCGTGCCGGGTGACCGTGCCGAGCAGCAGGAAGACGGCGGCGTACGCAATGGACGCGACCAGCGCCGCCACCGTGTAGGCGATCGCGATCTGCTGGCCGTTGCCGTTCAGGATGAACCCGGCGATCAGCGTCGGGATCGCGGAGAAGGCCATCGTGACGGCGATCGCGACGATCAGCTTGGTGAAGATGATCGTCGAACGCTTCACCGGCTTGGCCAGCAGATAGACGATCGAGCCGTCGTCGATCTCCGGGCCGATCGCGCCCGTACCGGCGATGACACCGATCAGCGGCACCATCGTGGCCAGCGCGAAGCTGCCGAGGAGGTCGGCGGCGATCTGGTCGTCGGCCCCGCTGAAGGAACGTACGGCCGCCGAGATCACGATCAGCAGGGCAGGCAGGACGAAGAGGATGGCGGCCCGGCGGCGGCCGAGCAGAGCCCGGTAGGTGAGCCGGGCGACGGTCGGGTTGTACATGGGAACGTCCGCTCCTTTCTGGAGGCGCTCAGGCCGCTACGAGGTAGGAGAAGACGGATTCGAGGGACTCGTCGGACGGCGAGACCGTGTGCAGCCGGATGCCGTGCGCCTTCGCGACCTGCGGAAGCAGGGTGGTGAACCGGCCGAAGTCGACGGCCTGGATACGGAGCGCGCCCTCCTTGAGGTCGACCTCGATCCCCGCGGTCGACGGGTCGGCGATCAGCGCCGCGGCCAGCGCCCGGTCGTCGCTGGAGCGAATCAGATAGCGGTGCGGCCGGTCCGTCATCAGACGGCGGATCTTGCGGAAGTCGCCGCTGGCCGCGTGGCGCCCGGCCACGATGACCTCGATGTGCGAGGCCAGCTGCTCGACCTCTTCGAGGATGTGGGAGGAGAACAGGACCGTACGGCCCTCGGCGCCCATCCGCCGCAGCAGCTCCATCAGTTGCATGCGCTGGCGCGGGTCCATGCCGTTGAAGGGCTCGTCGAGCAGCAGCACCGACGGGTTATGGACGAGGGCGGAGGCCATCTTGACGCGCTGGCGCATGCCCTTGCTGTACGTCTGGATCTTGCGGTCCTGGGCGTACTCCATCTCGACCGTGGCCAGGGCCTGCCCGGCCTCGCGGGCGCCGAGGCCGTGCAACTCGGCGTTGGCGACGACGAATTCGCGGCCCGTGAGGAAGTCGTACATGGCCTCCCGCTCGGGGACGATGCCGATCTTCTTGTAGACGGACTCGTTGCGCCAGATCTGCTCGCCGTCGAGCGTGACCGTTCCGGTGGACGGGGCGAGGAAGCCGCCCATCATGTTGATGAGGGTGGACTTTCCGGCGCCGTTGGGGCCGAGCAGTCCGGTCACACCGGGGCCGATCGTCATGGTGACGTCGTTGACCGCCACCACGTTGCCGAACCAGCGCGAGGTGTGGTCGATGTCGATGGTGGTCACAGCCCGACCTTCCGGTAGCGGCGCATCAGCACGGCGTACGAGCCGTAGATCAGCGCGAGGACGACGAGCAGATAGACCGCTCCGGCCCCGGACCCCGGCCCGTTCCCGCCGGGGAAGGAGGAGCTCGCGCCGAGGAACGCGCTCTGCACGCCGTCGATGAGCGTGATGGGGGAGAACAGGCCGAGCCACTGGATCACTGAGGTGGAACCCTGGTGGAAGGCGATGCCCTGGACCGCGGAGACCGCTCCGTAGGAGACGGTCAGTACGGCGATGACGGCGGCCACGCCGAAACCGCGGCGCGGTGTCAGCGCGGCGATGACCAGGCCGATGCCGGCGAAGAGGAGCGAGAGCAGTGCCACCGAGACCAGCCCCTGGGCGAACCCCTTCGTCTGGTCCGCGAAGTCGAGTTTGGCGAGCAGCGCGCCGACATAGAGGATCACCAGCGGCGCGCCCGTGATGATGAAGAGCGCCGACGCCATGGCGGCGAACTTGGCCAGGACGTAGTCGAGGCGCTCGATCGGCCGCGAGAAGTACAGCGGCACCGTCTTGAAGCGCAGATCGCGCGAGACGGTCTGGGGTGCCTGGGCGGCGATGAACAGCCCGATGACGGCCTGGAGGAAGATCGCGTACCGGGTGTACTGCACCGGGAGGTCGTTGGCCTTCGTGGCGACGGCGACCGCGACCATGATGGCCGCGGGCACGCACATCACTGCGAACAGCAGCATCGGGAGCACCTTGGACTTGGCGCTGCGCCCCAGCCCGTACGCCCCGCGCAGTGACTGCGAGAAGAGCGAGCGGCGGGCGTAGGCCCGGCCCAGGCGCGGCCCGTCGTAGTTGCGGTAGCCGATGTTGTGGATCTGGGTCTGGGTGCTGTCAGTTGCCATCGTGGCCGCCTCCCTTCTGCTCGGCGCCCGCCGCGGTGGCCGCCCACGCTGCGGCGCGTTCGGAGACCGGCTCCTGCGCCGGGGTCTTGAACACCTCGGCGATGTGGTGACGGCGCTGTTCCATCCGTACGAGACCGAGGCCGAGGTGGGCCACGGTGTCGCGGACCGTGTCGTAGGTGTCCTCGCCGGTGGCCTCGATCAGGAGGATGTGGCCGGCGCCCGGCAGTCCGTCCTCCACGCCCGCGTGCAGCGTGATCCCGGCGTCGGTGAGCGCCTTGCGCACCGCCTCCGTGCCGTCGGGGTGGGTGTCGGAGTCGGTGACCTCGACCGCGAGAGTCGTGGTCATCTGCGTGAAGTCGCTGGTGGAGCTGGAGCGCAGCAACATGCCGCCGTCGATGACCACTACGTGGTCACAGGTGCGCTCCAGCTCGCCCAGGAGGTGCGAGGTGACCAGGACCGAGATGCCGAAGTCGGTGTGGATACGGCGGATCAGACCGAGCATCTCGTCGCGTCCGACCGGGTCGAGACCGTTGGTCGGCTCGTCCAGGAGGACCAGCTGGGGGTCGTGGACGAGCGCCTGGGCGAGCTTGACCCGCTGCTTCATACCGGTCGAGTAGCCGCCGATGGGCCGGTAGCGCTCCTCGTAGAGGCCCACGTGGCGCAGTGTGTCGGCGGTGCGTTCGCGGGCCGCGGTGGCCGGCAGGCCCGACATGCGCGCCATGTGCACGACGAACTCGGTGGCCGAGACGTCGGGCGGCAGGCAGTCGTGCTCCGGCATGTAGCCCACCCGCTCGCGGATGGCGCTGCCGCTGGTGGCCACGTCGAGTCCGAGCACGGCAGCGGTGCCCTCCGTGGCGGGCGAGAGACCAAGAAGGATCTTGATC
This sequence comes from Streptomyces sp. NPDC094147, assembly GCF_044764265.1. Taxonomy (NCBI): domain Bacteria; kingdom Bacillati; phylum Actinomycetota; class Actinomycetes; order Kitasatosporales; family Streptomycetaceae; genus Streptomyces; species Streptomyces sp. NPDC094147. The sequence goes on from NZ_JBIWHT010000007.1 coordinate 179,308, forward strand.
AACGTGGACTTGCCGGCTCCGTTGGCGCCCACCAGCCCGGTCACGCCGGGGCCGATGTCCAACGAGAGCCGGTCAAGCGCGGTCACCCTGGGGAACCGCTTGCTCAGGCTTTCGGTCGCGATCACAGTCACGTCATCGACGGTAGTGGCGCAGCACACACGAAGCGTCAGACCAGGCGGCTGGATCGGTGTCCGACTCCAGAGGTACGGACCCGTAGGCGGACCCGTACGTGAGGCTGACAGGCCCACCGGGGCGGGGCACCGAGTTGTCCACAACCGGCTCGTTGTCCACAGGCTGATGCGCGGCCCTTGACGCAGCCGCCGAGCATTGTCACATTCATCAGTGTCAAGTTACGCACGCGTAGGGCGACAGGGGTGGACGGATGCCATCGGCGGTGAAGGCTGAACTCGGCACGCGACTGCGCGGGTTCAGGGACGTACAGAGCCTCGCGTACGAGTGCGCGGAGGCGGTTGCCGCACAGCTCAAACCGGGGGTGACCGAGCGGGAGGCCGCGCGGATGCAGCGGGACTGGCTGCGCGGGCGGGGGGTGCGCGACTGGTTCCACCTGCCGTTCGCCTGGTTCGGCGACCGCACGGCGTTCGTGAACTTCCGCGTGCCCCTGCAGTTCTTCCCCACCAACCGGCGCCTGGAGGCGGGGATGCCGTTCATCCTCGACATGGCCCCGGTCTACAAGGGCTGCACCGCGGACATCGGCTACTCCGGCTGCCTCGGGCTCAACCCGGTGCACAACAGGCTGCTCGCCGACCTGGAGGCGCACCGCGACCTCATCCTGCGCGAGGTGCGCGAGAAGCGGCCGCTGCGCGAGATCTACGAGGACGTGGACCGGCTCATGGTCCGCCAGGGGTACGCCAACCGGCACCGGGCCTATCCCTTCGGCGTGATCGCCCACAAGATCGACCGGGTGAAGGAGCGCCGCTGGTCACCGACCCTGTTCGGGTTCGGCACCCAGGCGCTCAGGGGCCTGGCGAGCGACGCGATGCACGGCCACCGGGACGGCTGGTCGCCGCTGTGGTCCCCGTACAAGTTCTCCGACCATCCTCCGCAGCCGGGGCTGTGGGCGGTCGAGCCGCATCTCGGCTTCCGGGGTACGGGCGCGAAGTTCGAGGAGATCCTGGTCGTCACCGACTCCAGGGACCCCGAGCAGAGCGCGTTCTGGCTGGATGACGACCTGCCGCATGTGCGGCGCTGGGCCGAGGAGAAGGCATCGTGAGCATGGCGAGCGTGAACATCGAAGGGGCGCGCGAGCGCTGGGTGCGGACCGGCGGGATCGAGCTCTGCGTCGCCGAACTGGGCGACGAATCCCAGCCGACCGTGCTCCTCGTGCACGGCTATCCCGACAGCAAAGAGGTTTGGTCCGAGGTCGCCGAGCGGCTCGCCGAGCGCTTCCACGTAGTGCTGTACGACGTCCGCGGACACGGCCGCTCCACCGCTCCGGCCCCGCTGCGCGGCGGCTTCACCCTGGAGAAGCTGACCGACGACTTCCTCGCGGTGGCGGACGCGGTCAGCCCGGACCGGCCGGTGCACCTGGTCGGCCACGACTGGGGCTCGGTGCAGGGCTGGGAGTTCGCCACCGTCAAGCGCACCGAAGGCCGGATCGCCTCCTTCACCTCCATGTCCGGGCCCTCCCTCGACCACTTCGGGCACTGGATCAAACACCGGATGAGCCACCCGACCCCGCGCAAGGTGGGCCAACTCCTCGGCCAGGGCGCCAAGTCCTGGTACGTGTACATGCTGCACACCCCGGTCCTTCCGGAGCTCGCCTGGCGCGGCCCGCTCGGCAAGCAGTGGCCGAAGATCCTGCAGCGCGTGGAGAAGGTGCCCGCCGACGGCTATCCGACGGCGTCCCTTCCCCAGGACGCGGCGCACGGAGCCTGGCTCTACCGCGACAACGTCCGCGCCCGGCTGCGCCGCCCCCGCTCCGACGCCTACGCCCATGTGCCCGTCCAGCTGATCACGCCGCTCGACGACGCCTTCCTCTCGCCGCAGCTGTACGCCGAACTGGAGCAGTGGGCTCCGCAGTTGATCCGCCGGACGCTGCCCGCCAAGCACTGGGTGCCGCGCACCAGGCCGGACCAACTGGCCGCCTGGATCAGCGAGTTCGTCCGCGCCAACGAAGACGGCATTCCGGCGCAGGACGCGATCGCGACGGGCCCCTACGCCGACCGGTTCGGCGGCCAGCTGGTGCTGGTCACGGGTGCCGCGAGCGGTATCGGCCGGGCCACCGCCTTCGCGTTCGCCGAGGCCGGGGCGCGGATCGTGGCCGTGGACCGGGACGCGGAGGGCGCGGCCCGCACCGCGGAGATGTCCCGGCTGATCGGCGCGCCCGAGGCCTGGGGCGAGACCGTGGACGTCAGCGACGAGCAGGCGATGGAGAAGCTCGCCGCGAAGGTCGCCACCGAATACGGCGTGGTGGACGTTCTGGTCAACAACGCCGGAATCGGCCTGTCCGGCTCCTTCTTCGACACCACCGCCGAGGACTGGAAGAAGGTGCTCGACGTCAATCTGTGGGGCGTCATCCACGGCTGCCGCGTCTTCGGCAAGCAGATGGCCGAGCGCGGCCAGGGCGGCCACATCGTCAACACCGCCTCCGCCGCCGCCTTCCAGCCCTCCCGGGCGCTGCCCGCGTACAGCACGTCGAAGGCGGCGGTGCTGATGCTCAGCGAGTGCCTGCGCGCGGAACTGGCCGGGCAGGGCATCGGCGTCTCGGCGATCTGCCCCGGCTTGGTGAACACCAACATCACCTCGACCACGCACTTCGCCGGGGCCGACACCCAGGAGGAGCAGCGCCTCCAGAAGAAGACCTCGCGCCTGTACGGCATGCGCAACTTCCCACCGGAGAAGGTCGCTTCGGCGATCCTGCGGGCCGTGGTGCAGAACCAGGCCGTGGTACCGGTGACGCCCGAGGCCCGCGGCGCCCATCTCATGTCCCGCTTCGCGCCCGGGGTCCTGCGCGCGATCGCCCGATTGGAGCCGCCGCTGTGAGCGCCGAGCGCCGAGAAGGCACGAAAGGCGAGGAGCACTACCGGATAACCCCGCGCCGGGTCTCGTTCGACTGGGACGCAACGCCGCTGCACTGGATACCCGACGAGCCCACCGCCACCCATGTCATCAATGTGCTGCACCTGCTGCTCCCGGCGGGCGAGCGGTGGTTCGTGAAGGTGTTCAAAGAGGCGCTGCCGCTGGTCAGCGACCCGGTGCTGCTCAAGGACGTCAAGGGCTTCATGGGCCAGGAGGCCACGCACAGCGTGCAGCACGCCTACGTCCTGGACCATCTGGCGGCGCAGCATCTCGACACCGCCGCCTACACCCGGCACGTCGACTTCCTCTTCGAGAAACTCCTCGGCGAGAAACCGCCGTTGGGGGCGCCGGTACCGACCCAGGAGTGGCTGCGTTTCCGGCTCTCGCTGATCGCCGCGATCGAGCAGTTCACGGCGGTGCTCGGCGACTGGGTGCTGCACGCCGAGGGGCTGGACCGGGCCGGCTCGGACGCGGTCATGCTGGATCTGCTGCGCTGGCACGGCGCGGAGGAGGTCGAGCACCGGGCGGTCGCCTTCGACATGTACCAGCACTGCGGCGGAGCGGGGCTGCCCCGGTACGCCCGCCGCGTCGAGGGCATGGTGGTGGTCGCGCCGGTGCTGCTGTGGCTGTGGGCGTGGGGCGCCTCCTATCTGATCCGGCACGACCCCCAGCTGGCCGGCCGGCTGCGCTACTCGCTGCGCGAGCACAACCGGGCCGTGCGCCGGGGGCTGCTGCCCAGCTGGAAGGAGCTGGGCACGGCCATACCCCGCTACTTCCACCGGTCGTACCATCCCTCGCAGGAGGGCTCCCTGCGCAAGGCCGTCGACTATCTCGCGACCTCGCCGGCGGCCCGAGCGGCGGCGGGCGCGGTGGGCCGCGCCGCCTTGGGTTAGAGGGAGTGGGTTTGTCCGGGCAGTCAGGGGTTCAGCAGGTGACGCCGCCATCCGCAGCGACGGCCGAGTACCGGATCGAGGATCTGGCACACGCCAGCGGCGCCACGGTCCGCACCATCCGCGCCTACCAGGACCGGGGCCTGCTGCCCCGGCCCGAACGGCGCGGCCGGTCCAATGTGTACGGGGACGCCCACCTGGCCCGGCTGCACCAGATCGCCGATCTGCTCGACCGCGGCTACACCCTGGCCTCCATCAAGGAACTCCTGGAGGCCTGGGACGCCGGCCGGGGTCTGGGCGGAGTCCTCGGCCTGGTCGCCGAGGTCAGCGGTCCCTGGACCGACGAGGAGGCCGCCCGGATCTCCCGAGCCGCTCTCGACGCGACCTTCGGCGGCGCCCAGGACGACGCGGCCGTCGCCGACGCGGTGGAACTCGGCATCCTGGAGCGCATCCCGGGCAACGACTCCGAGTTCCTGGTCCCCAGCCCCCAAGAGCTCGCGGTGGCCGCCGAGTTGTATGCGGCCGGGGTGCCGCTCAGCGCCATCTCAGGACACCTGCGCGAACTGCGCGGCCAGGTGGAACACATCGCGGCCCGCTTCCTCGACTTCACCACGGAACACGTCTTCGCGCGCTACCTGGGTCACCGCCCCCCGACCGACGCCGAGGCCGCCGAAGCCGCCGATCTGGTGCGCCGACTGCGCCCACTGGCCCAGCAGACCGTCGACGCCGAACTCGCCCGTGCGATGCGCCTGTTCGCGACCCGCCACCTCCAGCGCCACCTGGGTACGCCCGCCGCCGCCCCGCCCGCAGCGGACCCCGGCCCGGTGACACTGCCCGCTGACACGATCCGGGCTGTTCAGGCCCTGGTGGGGCCGGACAACGTCACCGCGTTCATCACGGCAGCCACGGAACGCGAGGTGCAGAGCCGCACCTTGGACGCCCTCTCGACTCCAACTCGGGGTAGCAAGTAGATGCCATTCCACCGAACACGCCCATATCTGCCCTAAATCCACCAAAACCCCCAAATGCCACTCCAGTTGTCCACAGCACTGCCAAATTACCTGTGGATAACGTGAGTTCACTGTGGACCAAACCCAACTTGCCTCCTCGATAAGGTGATTGGCGTCACTGATCGGCGAGCCAGTTGCCGTGGAAGCCGAACGGCACACGCTGCGGAAGATGGACCGTCGCGACCGGAGGAGCCGCGAGGTTCTCCGCATCGACGACGACCAGATCGCTGGCGTCCCTGGCGGCGTCGTACACATAGCTGAGGAGCCACCCCGGGCCGCCCGGCCGGTCGTCCGCCGGCGCGAACGCTGCCTCCGCCGGGGCCCGCCCCGCCCCGAACTCGTGCCGCTGCACAGCCCCCGTCCCCAAGTCGTAGCGGAGCAGCGCCCCCGATATCGGCCCCGAGGACAGTGCCTGCGCCACCGTGACATGGCCGAACCGTGCCTCAAGCCCGGCCAGCCGGTCGTCGACCTGGGGGAACTCGCACGACTGGTCGTCCAGCCGCTCCTCCCGGACCACCCCCGCCGCCAGGTCCAGCGTCCACCTCCACAGGGTGGCCCCGGGTGCCCCCAGCCGGTCGTACCGCACGACGTGCAGCACGATCCGCTTCCCGCGCCCGGCGCCGTCACCGGGCTCGTCGTATGCGTTCAGCGCGTGGAAGACGTAGCAGGGATCGACCGTCAGCCACCGCACCTCGCCGTACGGATCGTCCCTGCGCAGCACGCCGAGGCGCGCCCCGTACTCCTCGTCCCAGCGGTAGGGCATGCCGCCGCCGGGCCGCATCGCCCGTTCCGGGTCCAAGACGGCCGGGAGGTCCATGAACACCACATGGGACGCGGTGAGATGGAAGTCGTGCATCATCGTCGCCCCCGGCACCTCCACCGGCCGGCTCACCACCAGCTCGCCCCGAGCGTCCGCGCGGTGGTAGGTGACATACGGCGGGGCGAGCATCCCGTACCCGAAGAAGTGCAGCTCGCCGGTGACCGGGCAGGTCTTGGGATGCGCGGTCATCGCGGTGGTGAGTCGGCCGTCGAAGTCGTACGGCCCCAGCGTCTCCAGCTCATGCCCCGGTCGGCCGTCCAGTTCGTACGGGAAGGACGACTCGACCAGCGCCAGGGTGCGTCCCGCGTGGCGCACCACATGGGTGTTGGCGGCTCCGGCGGTGAAGTCCGCGTTGCCCTGCCGGCCGTAGACGCGCGCGCCGTCGGTGAAGGTCGAGGTGCGCACCCAGCGGTTGCGGTAGGAGCGGGCCCTGCCTCCTTCGAGCCGGACGCCGTGGACCATCCCGTCCCCGAAGAACCAGTGGGCGGACGCGGCGTCGTGCGGATTGGGTCCGTTGCGTACGTACCAGCCGGACAGCTCGGGCGGTATGGCGCCGGTTACGGGCAGCTCGTGAGTGGTCAGTTCTTCGGCGACGGGTGCGAAGTTACCCGCGAGGTGCGACGCCGGCGGGATCGCGGCGGTGCTGCTGTGGGTGGCGGTCATGGTCTCAGGCGGCCTTCTGGACGGCGGCGCGGCGGGCGCGCTCCGGGTACCGGGCGGTGATCAATGCGGGGATGGCGAATCCCGCGACCTGGACGGCTATCGAGGCAGGGCTGCCCAGCGACTCGGCGTCGATGACGGCGAGCCCGGCGGCGGTCAGGGTGAAGGCGGCCGCCCAGACGGTGGTCAGCACCACGTTGATCCGGATGAACACGGGGTTGTTCCACACCTCGCGCGGCGCCTGCCGCTTGGCTATCCCGGTGGTGAAGGGCCGGCGGACGGCCAGCGTCCCCCAGGCGGTCAGGGCCAGCCAGCCGATGGCCAGCGCGCCGCCGTACTCGCGGAGGCCACTGTCGGGAGCGGCGAAGGCCATGACGCTCAGGACGGCGAAGAAGACGATCGTGGACTGCTCGAGAATCAGGGAGTCGCCGGAGACCCCGCGCTTGCGGTCGGCGTAGAGGAGCCAGGCACCCACCGCGAGGGCGGCGACCGCGCCCCACTGCCAGTGCGAGCTGCCGACGGCGGCGAAGACGATCCACGGAATGAATCCGCGCAGGTAGTTCATGAGAGTCCCCCTCGGTTCCGAGCTCTCGCCCGCTCCACATTCCAACTTCGACATGTCAAATGTAGAGGTTCTCGCTTTGACGTGTCAAGAGTGGAATGTAAGGTGGCTTTCATGAGCCTCCGCCATGCAGTCCTGGGCCTCCTTGCCGACCGGCCGGCCAGCGGCTACGACCTGATGAAACTGTTCGAGACCTCGCTCGCCCACGTCTGGTCGGCGACCCAGAGCCAGGTCTACGGCGAGCTGGGCAAGCTCGCCGATGCCGGTCTGGTCGAGGTGTCCGCCGAGGGCCCGCGCGGCCGCAAGGAGTACGCGATCACCGAATCGGGAAGGGCCGAGCTGCACCACTGGCTCACCGAGGTCGAGCCGGTCCGCACCCGGCGCAGCGACGCCCTGCTCCGCGTCTTCTTCCTCGGCGAGCTGACCCCGCTCGAAGCGCAGACATATCTGCTCACCGAGGCCGAGCGCTCGGCCCGCCAGCTCGCGGGCCTCAAGGAGGCGGAGGCGGTCATCGACTGGGGCGACGACGCGATCTCCGTGCACGGCCGCCTCGCCCTGGAGTACGGCAAGCGGCTCAGCACGATGCACGAGGAATGGGCCCGGTGGGCAGCGGAGCAACTCAAGCCGTAACAGGCCGCGCTACCAAGGGAATTGGGGTGCCGAGCTCAACCATGTCGTCGCCACCAACGACAAGCGGCGTTTCGCCGTTGCGGGCGGCACCATCCGGGCCAGCCAGGACCGCACCATGGCCGTGGACCTCGGTCTGCCGCCCGCCGCACCCCCGCCGGAGTATCTGCGGCCACCGGCCCGAGCCCGGGTACCTTGGCATGATCGGCTCCATGGAACATCCGCATCTGCCCACCACCGAGTCCGCGGTCACCGCCATCCGCGCGATCGCCGACGAGCACCGGCTGACGGTCGAGGTCACCGACGACATCGGCGCCGATCGCACCTCTCGCCGCACCTCTTCCGGGATCTTCGCGGTGGTCGACCCGGACGGTTCGCTGCCGCACGAGGCGTATGTCGAACTCGGCGGCTCGCCTTCTGTGACCGTGCGGGTTTATCCGGAGGACGACGCCCAAGTCATCGTGGACGGCGTGCAGTTCGACGATGTGCCGCGCGACTCCGTGCCGGCCTTCCTGCGCTCCGTCTACGGCGGGCTCGCGCACGTCAAGGGCCGGTTCTTCCCGCCCGGCTGGTGGCTGGTGGTGCCGCTGCCCGGCGACGAGACGTACAAGGAACTGATCCTGCTCGGCGCGCTCACCCCCTGGATGAGCGCGCGCGTCCGCAGCGGTAAGGGCTAACGGCCGAGCTGCGCGAGCCCCTCGGTGGCGATCTGCTCGAAGATCTTCGGGTCGGCCGCGAAGTCGGAGTCCGGGATCGGCGCGTGCAGGACGATCTCCGTGAAGCCGAGCTCGAAGTGCCGGCCCGCGAAGTCCACGAACGCGTCCAGCGATTCCAGCGGGCGGCCGGGCTGCGGGGTGAAGCCGGTGAGCAGGATCTTGTCCAGCTCGTCCACCTCACGCCCGATCTCGTCGCAGGCCGCTCCCAGCTTCTTGATCTGCTCGCGGATGGCCTCGACGGACTGGTCGGGCGTACCGCTCTCGAACAGCTTCGGGTCACCCGTGGTCACCCACGCCTGACCATGCTTCGCCGCCAGTTTCAGCCCGCGCGGGCCGGTCGCGGCCACCGCGAAGGGGATCCTGGGCCGCTGGACGCAGCCCGGGATGTTGCGCGCCTCGACCGCCGAGTAGAAGGTGCCGTCGTACGTCACCGAGTCCTCGGTGAGCAGTCGGCCGAGCAGCGGCACGAACTCGCCGAAGCGGTCCGCCCGTTCGCGCGGCGTCCATGCCTCCTGGCCGAGCGCGGTGGCGTCGAAGCCGTTGCCGCCCGCGCCGATCCCGAGGGTGATCCGGCCGTTCGACACGTCGTCGAGCGTGATCAGGTCCTTGGCGAGGGTCACCGGGTGCCGGAAGTTCGGCGAGGTGACCAGCGTGCCGAGCCGGAGCCGGGTGGTGGCGGCAGCGGCGGCCGTGAGCGTCGGGACCGCCCCGAACCACGGCCCGTCACGGAATGTCCGCCAGGACAGATGGTCGTAGGTGTACGCGGTGTGGAAGCCCAGCTCCTCGGCGCGCAGCCACTCGTCGCGACCGCCGTCGTGCCAGCGGCGTACCGGAAGAATCACAGTGCTCAGACGCATACCCACGAGCGTACGTCGGATCCCGTCACCTCCGGCACGGCCGAAGCACGGGATGCCTGGGGCCACCTCAGAAACAGCTGCAGCACTTTGCACACGCTTCCCGGAGCATCACCGATTTCCCGTACGCCCCCTCGTGCCCCAGGCGCACCGGCCCGCGCTCTCAGATGCGCGCCCATTCGCACGCCCGTGCACTCGTGTACGGGACAATGGTTCCTGTGACCTCTGCTACGGACCCCGCCCCGGCCACCCGGCACCTGCCCACCGCACCACGGCTGATCGCCACCGATCTGGACGGCACCCTGCTGCGCGACGACAAATCGGTCTCGGACCGTACGGTCGCGGCCCTGGCCGCCGCCGAGGAGGCGGGCATCGAGGTCTTCTTCGTCACCGGTCGGCCGGCCCGCTGGATGGATGTCGTCAGCGCCCATGTCCACGGCCACGGCCTGGCCATCTGCGGCAATGGGGCGGCCGTCGTCGATCTGCACGGCGTCGGCGACGGGCACCGCTTCGTGATGGTGCGGCCGCTGGAGCGGGCCGCCGCCCTCGATGTCGTCACACTCCTGCGGGCGGCTGTGCCCGGCACGTCCTTCGCGGTCGAGCGCACCGGCGGGTTCCACCACGAACTCGCCTATCCGCCGATGCACATGGATCCGGCAGCGAGCGTCTCAGCAGCCGAAAAGATCTTGGCCGAAGATGCCGACACGGCGGACCAGCCGGTGCTCAAGATGCTCGCGTTCCACCCTGAGCTGTCCCCCGACGACTTCCTCGCACTGGCCCGTGCGGCGATCGGCGAGCGCGCCGAGGTGACCCGGTCCAGCCCGACCGCGCTCCTGGAGATCAGCGGCGCCGGTGTCTCCAAGGCCTCCACGCTGGCCCTGTGCTGCGCCGAGCGCGGCATCTCGCCCGCCGAGGTCGTGGCCTTCGGCGACATGCCGAACGACATGGCGATGCTGAGCTGGGCAGGCACGTCGTACGCCATGGGCAACGCTCATCCCGATGTCCTCGCCGCCGCTTCCGGGCGTACCGTCGCCAACAACGAGGACGGTGTGGCCGTCGTGATCGAGCAGATCCTCAAGGCTCTCTGAGTCCGGCCGGTCTCCACAGCGCGCCGCCACCGCACTGCCTGGCGGCGCCGCCCCCGGCTCGGTCCTGTGTTTCACGTGAAACACACCTCGCGCACCACCCCTCGCTGTTTCACGTGAAACACCCTCAGAGCGGTGCCTCCCAGAACACCGTCGTCCCACCCCCGCCGTCCCCGAGGCCGGCACCGTACGAACTCGATCCGCCCAGCGCCTCCGCGCGCCGCTGGAGATTGCGCAGTCCGCTGCGGCGGCCGCCCGAGGGGATCCCGATCCCGTTGTCGGCGACCGTCAGCCGCACCCCTGGGCTGCCGTCCGGCAGTTGCGCGGTGGCGTCCACGACGACCTCGATACGGGATGCCTCCGCATGCCGGAAGGCGTTCGAGAGCGCCTCGCGCAATGCCGCGATGAGGTTCTTGCCGGTCAGCTCGCCAACCAGAGTGTCCACGGCGCCGAGGAAGCGGTGGGCGGGTTTGAAGCCCAGCGGCACGGCGGCCATGTTGATCTCCCGCAGTACGCGGGTGCGCAGTCCGGAGGGTGCCTCGGCCGGGCCTTGCTGGAGCGCGAAGATCGCAGTCCGGATCTCCTGGATGGTGACGTCGAGTTCATCCACCGCCTTGCCGATGCCGCCCTGCACCTCGGGCACCACGGACTTGCGCTGGGCACCCTCCAGCATCATTCCCGTGGCGAAGAGGCGCTGGATGACCAGGTCGTGCAGATCACGGGCGATCCGGTCACGATCCTCGTACACCGCCAGCCGTTCCCGGTCGCGCTGGGCCTCCGCCATCATCAGCGCGAGCGCGGCCTGCGAGGCGAACTGGCTGGCCAGGGTCCGCTCGGCCTCGGTGAAGGGGCGTCCGCCGCGCGCCCGGGGCGTGGCGAGCGCGCCGAGGACCCGGCCGCCGCTCTGCAACGGCAGCAGCATGCTCGGCCCGTACCGCTCCGACAGTTTGGTGATCATGCGCGGATCGGATGCGGCGTCCTCCACGAAGACCGCCTCGCCGGCCAGCAGAGTCGAGACGACCGGGCTCTCCGGCGGGATCACCACACCGAGCGTGGTGGCCTGGTCGTCGGCGGAGACGGCGACGATCTCCAGACCTCCCTCCTCGGCGGGCAGGAGCACTATTCCGGCATCGGAGTCCGCCAGGTGGCGGGCCTGTTCGGCGACGACCTCCAGGGCGTCGTCGGCGTCGCCGCCCGAGAGGAGAGCCGTGGTGACGGCGACCGAGCCGTCGATCCACCGCTCGCGCTGGCGCGCCGCCTCGTAGAGCCGGGCGTTGCCGATGGCGATCCCGGCCTCGGTGGCGAGCACCCGCACCATGTGCAGGTCGTAGTCGTTGAACTCGGCGCCGTTGTGCTTCTCGGTCAGATAGAGATTGCCGAAGATCTCGCCCTGGACGCGGATCGGGACGCCGAGAAAGGTGCGCATCGGCGGATGGTTCTGGGGGAGTCCGGCCGAACGCGGGTCGGCGGAGATCTCGGCGAGCCGCAGCGGCTCCGGATGGTGGATCAGCCAGCCGAGCAGCCCGCGATGGCCGTCGGGCAGGTGCCCGATGGCGTGGGCAACATCGTCGCCGACGCCGTACGTCACGAAGTCGGAGAGCCCCCTGCGCTCCTCGTCCACGACCCCGATGGCCGCGTATCGCGCGTCGGCGAGTTCGGCCGCCGTCTCGCAGATCCGGTCCAGGGTGGAGTGCAGTTCAAGGCCGGTGCCCACCGAGCGCATCGCCTCCAGCAACTGGGGCACCCGAGCGGTGAGCTCGGTGGAGAGCCCCTGCAGACTGCGGGTGGCCCGGGTCGCCGCTTCGAGCGGATCCTGATCCCTGCGGTCCAGGTCCTTGACGTCCTGGTGGCCCGTCGGTCTCTTCGGGTCTGGCGACAGTGACATGCCTTGAGACTAGTTAGTCCTATTTGGCGAGGAAAGTCGGGTACTGCGTGGCCTCGGTCTCGTGCTCCCGTTCCAGCATGCGCCGCAATGGCCCTTCGACCAGTGCGAGGTCCTCGTACGCACCGCGCTGCACGGTCCGTCCCTCATCGAGGACGACCACCTCGTCCACCGCTTCCAGGCCGCGCAGCCGGTGCGTGATCAGCACGGTCGTGCTGCCCTGGGTGGCGTCGAGCAGGTCTGCGGTGAGCGCGTCGGCGGTCGCCAGATCCAGGTGCTCGGCCGGCTCGTCCAGGACCAGCACCGGGAAGTCGGCGAGGAGTGCCCGTGCCAGTGCGAGGCGCTGGCGCTGTCCGCCGGACAGCCGTGCGCCGTGTTCGCCTACGAGGGTGTCGAGGCCGTCGGGCAACCCGTCGACCCAGTCGAGCAGGCGGGCCCGGTCCAAGGCGGCGCGCAGTTCGTCTTCGGTGCAGTCGGTGCGGGCGAGGCGCAGGTTCTCGCGCACGGAGCTGTCGAAGAGATGGGCGTCCTGGGCGCACAGTCCCACGAGCCGTCGTACGTCGTCGCCGTTCAGCAGGTTCGCATCGTCCCCGCCGATCTCGTACGTTCCGCTCCTGGCGTCCAGGAAGCGGAGCAGCACCTGGGCGAGGGTGGTCTTGCCGGATCCGGAGGTTCCGACGACGGCGACCCGCCTGCCCGGGGTGAGGCTCAGGGCGAAGTCGTGCAGCGCGTCCCGCTCCTGACCTGTGTACCGGGCGGACAGTCCGCGCAGCTCCAGCGGGAAGGGCGACGTGGGCGCGGCGAGAGCCGATTCCGGCTCCTGTACGGGCGCGGGCGCATCGAGCACCTCGTAGACCCGCTCCGCGCTGCGCCGCACCCGCTGGCGGGACTGCACGGCGAGCGGCAGCCCGGTCACTGCCTCGAAAGCGGCGAGCGGAACCAGGACGATCACCGCGAGCAGCACTCCGTCGAGGCGTCCGGCCGCGACCGCCTGTGCTCCGACCAGCGCCGCAGCCGCCACGGTGAGCCCGCAGACCAGCGCGGAGAGGCCGCCGCCGAGCGCGGTGGCGGCAGCGCCCCGCGAGGCGATCCGGGTCAGTGCCGAGTCGGCGTCCTTGACGTCGCGGGTGCGACGGTCGAGCGCGCCCGCGACGGTCAACTCGCCGGTACCGGTGAGCAGATCGGCCACCCGGGTGGCGAGCACCCCGCGCGCCGGGGCCAGCTGCCGCTCGGCCCGGCGTGCGCAGGCGCCGCTGACCAGCGGGACCACGATCCCCGCGACGAGGAGTCCGGCGGCGAGCACGGCGCCGGCCTCGGGCAGCAGCCAGGCGGTGAACCCGGCGCTCAGCACGGAAACGACGACGGCGACCCCGGCCGGAAGGGCCCATCGCAGCCAGTAGTCCTGGAGTTCGTCGACATCGGCGACGAGGCGGGACAGCAGGTCGCCGCGCCGGGTCTCGCGCAGCCCGGCGGGCGCGATCGTCTCCAGCCGCCGGTAGACCGCGACCCGCAGTTCGGCGAGCATCCGCAGCACGGCGTCGTGGGAGACGAGACGTTCGGCGTAACGGAACACGGCCCGCCCGATCCCGAAGGTCCGGGTCGCGGTGACGGCCACCATCAGATAGAGCACCGGCGGCTGCTGCGCGGCCCGTGAGATGAGCCAGCCGGATGTGGCCATGAGGCCCACGGCCGAGCCGAGAGCCAGCGCGCCGAGCAGCAGTGCGAGGGCGATGCGGCCGCGCAGCCCCCGGGCCGCGGCGCGGACCCTGGCGAGCGGGTTCCGGGCGACCGGGTCGGCACTCGTGGAGCTATCGCCAGGAGAGAACTCAACGAGCCCCGCCTTGAGCCCAGTTGGCACACTGACCGGCGCGCCCTGCACCGGAACTCGGGCCGTCGTTTCGGCGGGACGCAGCTCCACCACCCGGTCCGCGACCGCGAGCAGCGCCGGGCGATGCACGACGAGCAGGACCGTACGGCCCACCGCCAGCCTGCGCACCGCGTCGACGATGCCGGCCTCCGTCTCGCCGTCGAGCGCGGCCGTCGGCTCGTCGAGCAGCAGCACCGGCCGGTCGGCGAGGAAAGCGCGGGCCAGCGCGAGGCGTTGCCGCTGTCCCGCCGAGAGCCCCGCGCCGCCCTCGCCGAGGACCGTGTCCGCACCGCTCGGCAGGGCGGACACGAAGTCGTACGCTCCCGCGTCGCGCAGCGCGTCGAGCACCGCCGCATCGTCCGCGTCCGGCCTGGCAAGGCGTACGTTCTCCGCGATCGTCCCCGCGAAGAGGTGCGGTCGCTGCGGCACCCAGGCGATCCGCTCGCGCCACTCCGCCAGGGACAGCGTGGCCAGATCGGTGCCGGAGACGAGGATCCGGCCGCCCTCCTGCGGGGCGACGAAGCCGAGCACCGCGTTCAGGAGCGTCGACTTCCCGACTCCGCTCGGCCCGGTCAGCGCCACCGTCTCACCAGGCTCCACCACCAGGGAGGCGGCCGCCAGGGACGGTTCGCTCCGACCGTGGTGCCGCACGGTCACCGCGTCGGCTTCGATACGGACCGGACCGGCCGGCACCTTGCCCTTGCCGCCCTCGGGCAGCGGGGTCTCCAGGACGTCGAAGATCTCCTCCGCGGCCGAGAGTCCTTCCGCCGCCGCGTGGTACTGCGCCCCGACCTGGCGCAGCGGCAGATAGGCCTCGGGGGCAAGAACCAGGATCACCAGACCGGTGTAGAGGTCGAGGTCACCGTGGACCAGTCGCATGCCGATGCCGACCGCGACCAGCGCCACCGAGATCGTCGCGAGCAGTTCGAGGGCGAACGAAGAGATGAAGGCGATCCGCAGGGTCTTCAGCGTCGCTCTGCGGTAGTCCGAGGTGATCGCCCTGATCGACTCGGCCTGTGCCTTGGCGCGACCGAACACCTTCAGGGTGGGCAGCCCGGCGACCACGTCGAGGAAGTGTCCCGAGAGCCGGGAGAGCAGCCGCCACTGGCGGTCCATCTGCGACTGGGTCGCCCAGCCGATGAGCATCATGAACAGCGGGATCAGCGGCAACGTGACGACGATGGTCGCCGCCGACACCCAGTCCTCGGTGACGATCCGGGCGAGCACCGCCACCGGCACCACTACGGCGAGGCCCAGTTGCGGCAGATAGCGGGAGAAGTAGTCGTCGAGCGCGTCGACACCCCGCGTCGCGAGCGCGACCAGCGAGCCGGTGCGCTGGCCGCTCAGCCACTCGGGGCCGAGCCCCCCCGCCCGCTCCAGGAGCCGCCCCCGCAGCTCCGACTTGACCGCCGCGCTCGCCCGGTGGGCGGCGAGCTCCGTCAGCCAGGAGACCAGACCCCGCCCGACCGCGACCGCGGCCAGGAACAGCAGCGGAGTCCTCAACCCGGGCGCGTCATGACCGTGCTGGAAGGCCCCGACCACGACCTCGGCGATGAGCATCGCCTGGGCGATGATCAGCCCCGCGCCCACCAGACCGAGGGCCACCACCGCCGCCAGGAAGAAGCGGGTGGCACGGGCGTACCGGAGCAGACGCGGGTCGATCGGTTTCACGTGAAACATCCCCAACTGTTAGATCAGAGAAGGACCAGAGGGGTGTGTTTCACGTGAAACACACCCCGCCGAGGACCTTTGGAAGCCCTCAGAGGTCAGTGCGCATCGGCGATGTTCTTGGTGCCGATCCGCTTGCGGAACACCCAGTAGGTCCAGCCCTGGTAGAGCAGCACGATGGGGGTGGCGACGCCCGCACACCAGGTCATGATCTTCAGGGTGTACGGAGTGGACGAGGCGTTGGAGACCGTGAGGTTCCAGGCATCGTTCAGCGAGGACGGCATGACGTTCGGGAAGAGCGTCAGGAAGAGCGTCGCCACCGCAGCCACGACCGTGATCCCCGACAGTGCGAAGGACCAGCCCTCCCGTCCGGCCTTGATCGCCCCGATCGCCCCGACCAGCGCGAGTACGGCGATGACCATCGCGACCAGGCTCTTCGTGTCGCCGCGCGAGTCCTGGGTCCAGATCAGGAAGCCGAGCGCCAGCACAGCCGTCACCAGCCCCAGCTTGAACGCCAGCGCCCGGGACCGCTCCCGGATGTCACCGAGCGTCTTGAGCGAGGCGAACACCGCACCATGGAAGGTGAAGAGGAAGAGTGTGACCAGACCGCCCAGGATCGAGTACGGGTTGAGCAGGTCCCAGAAGTTGCCCACGTACTCCTTGTGCGCGTCGATCTTCACGCCGTGCACGATGTTGGCGAAGGCCACGCCCCACAGGAACGCCGGGATGAGCGAGGTCCAGAAGATCGCCTGCTCCCAGTTGCGCTGCCAGTTGTCCTCCGGCCGCTTGGCCCGGTATTCGAAGGCGACGCCCCGGATGATCAGGCAGACCAGGATGATCAGCAGCGGCAGGTAGAAGCCGGAGAAGAGCGTCGCGTACCACTCGGGGAAGGCGGCGAAGGTCGCGCCGCCGGCCGAGAGCAGCCACACCTCGTTGCCGTCCCAGACAGGGCCGATGGTGTTGATCAGGACGCGCTTCTCGGTGCGGTCCCTGGCCAGCAGCTTCGTCAGGACTCCGATTCCGAAGTCGAAGCCCTCCAGGAAGAAGTAGCCGATCCACAGGACGGCGATGAGTACGAACCAGACGTCGTGGAGTTCCATGCCTCGATCTCCTCAGCCTCAGTACGAGAAGGCCATCGGCCGGTCGGGGTCGCGGTCATCCCCGCCGATCTTGGTGGGCGGATTGAGGTCGGCCTCGGTGAGCTCGGGCGGTCCGGCCTTGACGTACTTGGCCAGCAGCCTGACCTCGATCACCGCGAGCACGGCGTACAGCGTCGTGAAGACGATCATCGAGGTGAGGACTTCGCCCTGCGAGACGCTGGGGGAGACCGCGTCCCTCGTGCGCAGCACGCCGTACACGACCCAGGGCTGGCGGCCCATCTCGGTGAAGATCCAGCCCCACGAGTTGGCGATCAGCGGGAAGCCGAGCGTCCAGACGGCGAAGAACCAGTACCACTTGGTCAGGCGGGCGCCGAGGGCCGTGCTCTTGAAGAGCACCAGGTTCGGCACTTCGTCCTCACCGGTCCGCATCCCCGGCGCCAGCATGAACTTCTTACGGGTCAGCCACAGTCCGACCAGGCCGATGACGAAGGACGTCATGCCGAAGCCGATCATCCAGCGGAAGCCCCAGAAGGTGACCGGGATGTTGGGCCGGTAGTCGCCGGGCCCGAACTTCTGCTGCTCCGACTTGTTCACGTCGTTGATGCCGGGAACGTAGGAGGAGAAGTTGCTGTCGGCGAGGAAGGACAGTATTCCGGGCACGGAGATCTCGACGTCGTTGTGGCCCTTGGCCACATCGCCGACGGCGAAGATCGAGAAGGGGGCGGAGTTCTGCCCGTCCCACAGTGCCTCGGCGGCGGCCATCTTCATCGGCTGCTGCTTGAACATGACCTTGCCTAGCGAGTCGCCGCTGACGGCCGTGAGCAGTCCGCCTATCACCAGCGTGACCAGACCGAGCCGCAGCGACGTGCGCATCACCGGGATGTGCTTCTTGCGGCGCAGATGGATGGCGGCGATTCCGACCATGAACGCGCCGCCGGTGAGGAAGGCCGCGGTCAGGGTGTGGAAGACGACGACGAGGGTGGTGTCCTGAGTGAGGACGTGCCAGAAGTCGGTGAGCTCCGCGCGGCCGGTGGCCTTGTTGAGCCTGTAGCCGACCGGGTGCTGCATCCAGGAGTTGGCCGCCAGGATGAAGTACGCGGAGAGCATGGTGCCGATGGAGACCATCCAGATGCAGGCACAGTGGATCTTCTTCGGCAGCTTGTCCCAGCCGAAGATCCACAGCCCGATGAAGGTGGACTCGAAGAAGAAGGCGATGAGGGCCTCGAAGGCGAGCGGCGCGCCGAAGATGTCACCGACGAATCGCGAGTAGTCGGACCAGTTCATGCCGAACTGGAACTCCTGGACGATGCCGGTGACGACGCCCATCGCGATGTTGATGAGGAAGAGCTTGCCCCAGAACTTCGTCGCCTTGAGGTACTTGTCCTTGCCCGTTCGCACCCAGGCGGTCTCCAAGCCCGCGACGAGTGCGGCGAGCGAGATCGTCAGAGGGACGAAGAGGAAGTGGTAGACGGTGGTGATACCGAACTGCCATCGCGCCAGGGTTTCCGGCGCCAGAGCCAGGTCCACGTCGTCACTCTCCTTACGTCGCCGTGGTCACAGCCGCAGTTTGCCCCTTTAATCCCACCGATCACGGGAGTAACGGGACACGCTTGTGAACGCGTTCACATTCACAAGCATTATGTCGTACACGCTGTCGGCTGCTTCAGGGGGGGTCCCCCTAAAACATGGACACCCCCTTCCCGGCAGATTCAACATCTTGTTGAATTCGGCGCCATGGAGAACCAGCTGCGCATCCGCATCTCATGGCCCGCGGGAAGCCTCACCGCGACACTCGAAGAAACCCCCACGAGCACGGCGCTCGCGGGGGCACTCCCGATCACTTCCACCGCCCACACCTGGGGCGAGGAGGTCTACTTCGACACCCCCGTCTCCCCCGCCCCGGAGCCGGACGCCCAACAGGTGGTGGAGCCGGGCACGGTGGCGTTCTGGACCGACGGCGACGCGCTCGCGCTGCCCTACGGCCCCACGCCGATCTCGCGCGGCGAGGAGTGCCGGCTCGCGAGCCCCTGCAACATCCTCGGCCGCATCGACGGCGACCCGCGGCTGCTCGCCACGGTCCGCTCCGGCGACCCGATCAGGGTCGACGCCCTCTGAGAGCCTGTGGCCACACCCCAGCCTGCGCGGCTGACGGGCCACAGACCCTGAGGCGCGTCAGATCTGCTTGCGGAAGCCCTCCGCGACCTTCAGGAACAGGTCGTTGGCCTCGTTCTCGCCGATCGTGACGCGCACTCCCTCGCCCGCGAACGGCCGGACCACGACGCCCGCCTCCTCGCACGCCGCGGCGAAGTCGACCGTGCGCTCCCCGAGGCGCAGCCAGACGAAGTTCGCCTGCGTCTCGGGCACGGTCCAGCCCTGCTTCACCAGGCCCTCGTACACCCGGGCCCGCTCGCACACCAACGCGCCGACGCGGCCCATCAGTTCGTCCTCGGCGCGCAGCGAGGCGACCGCCGCGTCCTGGGCGAGCTGACTGACGCCGAAGGGCACGGCCGTCTTGCGCAGCGCCGCTGCGACCGGCTCATGGGCGATCGCGAAGCCGACCCGCAGCCCGGCGAGCCCGTACGCCTTGGAGAAGGTGCGCAGGACCGCCACGTTCGGCCGGTCGCGGTAGATCTCGATGCCGTCCGGCACCTCGGCATCGCGGATGAACTCCCGGTACGCCTCGTCGAGCACCACCAGGACGTCGGAGGGCACCCGGTCGAGGAAGCGCTCCAGCTCGGCTCGGCGCACCACCGTGCCGGTCGGGTTGTTCGGATTGCAGACGAAGATCAGCCGGGTCCGGTCGGTGATCGCGTCGGCCATCGCGTCGAGGTCGTGCACCTCGCCGGCAGTCAGCGGCACCCGGACGGACTTCGCTCCACTGATCTGGGTGATGATCGGGTACGCCTCGAAGGAGCGCCAGGCGTAAATGACCTCGTCACCGGGGCCGGAGGTGGACTGGAGCAGCGACTGCGCCACACCCACCGAGCCCGTGCCGGTGGCCAGGTGCGCGACGGGAACACCGAAACGGTCGGCCAGCTCGTTCATCAATCCGGTGCATGCCATGTCCGGATAGCGGTTGAAGTTCCCCGCGGCCGTGATCGCGCTCTCCATCACGCCGGGCAGCGGCGGGTACGGGTTCTCGTTCGAGGAGAGCTTGTAGGCGACCGGGCCGTCGGACGCCGCGGGCTTGCCGGGCTTATAGGTGGGGATGCCGTCCAGCTCGGCGCGCAGCTTGGGGCTCGTCTCGCTCACCGCAGGTCCTCCTCGACCGTTCCGTGCACGTACTGCGCGCGCCGCCGCGGACAGCCGCGTACACATCCAATACTCCTCACCTTATGAGGATTCGGCTTCCCTGCGAATAGCGGGCGAGAACCGGTTCCCGGCGGGCGCGCGGGGAGGGGGAGCGCCGCTGTTGTGGCCGCACGCCGGTGGCCCGCGCCGTGGCGCGCATCACCCATGAGGGTGAGTTGAGACCTCTTCGAGACATCGGGCAGTTGTCAGCCGCGTACGGGTCGACAACCTTCACCACAACGTCAATTGCCCCAACCCCCTTGCATATAAAGGCCATTAGCAGCTTACGATCATGCAGAAACGTGCCTGTCAACGCGTGCATATGCACCAGGGCCAACCGCCTGTCATCGCCCTACTATCGGCTCGCCATGACAGCAGCAGGGAAGCACCAGGTGAGCCGGTCGACCGGTCGCCGGCTGGGGCGGGCGGGCATTCGGGACGTGGCCGCCGCCGCCGGTGTCTCCATCACGACCGTCTCCGACGCGCTCAACGGCAAGGGGCGGCTCCCCGACGCCACCCGCCGACACGTCCGCGAGGTCGCAGACCGGCTGGGCTATCGCCCATCCGCGGCGGCCCGCACGCTCCGTACCGGAAAGTCGGGCCTCATCGGCCTGACCGTGACGACCTACGGGGATGAACCTTTCACCTTCACCGAATTCGCGTACTTCGCCGAGATGGCGAGAGCCGCGACCTCGGCCGCGCTAGCCCGCGGCTACGCCCTTGTCATCCTGCCCGCCACCTCACGCCGCAGCCCGGCGGACGTCTGGTCGAACGTCGCCCTCGACGGCACCGTCGTCATCGACCCCTCCGACCAGGACCCCGTCGTCACCGAACTCGTACGCCAAGGTCTTCCGGTCGTCTCCGACGGCCGCCCGGCGGGCTCCCTGCCCGTCACGGCCTGGGTGGACAACGACCACGAGGCCGCCGTGCTCGGCCTGCTCGACCATCTCGCCGCCGCCGGCGCCCGCCGGATCGGCCTGCTCACCGGAACCACCACCGACACCTACACCCGGCTGTCCACCGAGGCCTACCTCAGCTGGTGCGAACGCGTCGGCCAGGACCCGGTGTACGAGTCCTACCCGGCCCACGACCCCTGTGCGGGCGCCGTCGCGGCCGACCGGCTGCTCGCCCGCCCGGACCGGCCCGACGCCGTGTACGGCCTCTTCGACCCCAACGGCACCGACCTGCTCGCCGCCGCCCGGCGGTACGGACTGCGGGTGCCCGAGGACCTGCTCCTCGTGTGCTGCAGCGAGTCCACCGTGTACGCCACCACCGAACCGCCCATCACCACGCTCTCGCTCAAACCGCGCCGCATCGGCACGGCCGTCGTCCAGCTCCTCATCGACGCGATCGAAGGGATCGACAACGGTCACCCGATCGAGCAGGTGATACCGACCGAACTGATCGTGCGGACGTCGTCCCAGCGCCGTCCGCCGCGCACCACGGTCAGCCCGCCGCGCTCCCCGGCCAAGGACCAACCCGGGCCGAACTAAGGAGTGATCCGCGGCCGGTCGGCGACCGCCGACCGGCCGGTGTGGGATTGAGGGCCGGTCGAATCACCAGGATCAGCCCGGACCAGACCCCCACATTCGGGGCATAACGACCTGTGAACGCCACCCGCACCCGGATTGACCACCCCTGGTGCGTCACAGAGCATGAAGCTCATTCCTATGATGGGCGCACGACACCACGGATCCCCTCCCGACCTGGAGGCTCCTACGGTGTACGGCGGCGCGACGGTGGTGGAGGGGTCGATGACTCAGGGGGCCGGTCAGGGACCCGTGCGGACGGAGACGTTGCGTGACTTCCGGGTGCCGCCGTACGCGCAACAGGCCCCTGCGCCACACCCGGAGGAAACGGCTGCCCCGCCGGAGCCGATGGCGCCGGTGTTCCACCAGGAGCCAGCGGACCGCCACCCGGAAGCACCCGCGCCGCTCACGCAGCCTCCGGCACCCGGCGGGGCCACCCGTCCGGGTGATGAACCCTCCGAGGACTACACGCCGACCGCCCGCGACCTCCCGGTGATCAACCGGGGGGACACCCTGCGGCTGCCGACGGTCGAGCCCGTCGCCCCGCAGGCGCCGGACGGACCCGGCCCCCTGTACGTCGTCGGCGACGTCCACGGCTACCTCGACGAACTCCTGGCCGCCCTGCGCGAGCAGGGCCTCATCGACGAGTCGGGCAACTGGGCCGCGGGCACCGCCCGCCTCTGGTTCCTCGGCGACTTCACCGACCGGGGACCCGACGGCATCGGCGTCATCGACCTGGTGATGCGGCTCTCCGCCGAGGCAGCAGCCGCCGGCGGCTACTGCAAGGCCCTCATGGGCAACCACGAGCTGCTGCTCATCGGCGCCAAGCGGTTCGCCGACACCCCGGTCAACTCCGGCGCGGGCACCGCCACCTTCCAGGCCGCCTGGCTGCTCAACGGCGGCCAGAAGGCCGACATGGACCGGCTCCAGGACGTCCACCTGCAGTGGATGTCCCGGCTCGACGCCATCGAGCAGGAGGACGACCACCTGCTCATGCACTCCGACACCACCGCCTATCTGGAGTACGGCGACTCCATCGAGGCCGTCAACGACACCGTCCACGCCATCCTCAACCGGGGTGACGCCGACGAGTGCTGGGACCTGTTCCGCAAGTTCACCAAGCGCTTCGCGTTCCGCGACGACGCGGGCCCGCAGGCCGCCCGCGAACTGCTCTCGGCATACGGCGGACAGCGCGTGGTGCACGGCCACAGCCCGATTCCGTATCTCCTCGGCGAGGTCGGCACCGAGGACGGCGAGGAGGACTCGCGCCCGGTTGTGGAGGGTCCGCACGTGTACGCCGACGGTCTCGCCATCGCCATGGACGGCGGCGTGACCATGGCCGGAAAACTGCTGGTCCAGCAACTTCCGTTGCATGACTGACGGTTGATGGGGAAGCCGTTCCGCAAAGCGCCGGGTATGCCATTTACGGAAACACCCTGTCACCCCGTGCCGTAGCGGCTCTACCATCGGGTTATTCGTAGCAGGCTCTCCTCCGTTTCCGCCCAACTGCCCGTTCGTCAGGCGGGCTTCCCGGCCCTACGGAGCATCGGGGGATGCACATGAACAGCGCTCCGCACCTGCTGGCCGAGGACCGCCCGGAGTTCGAGCGGATCCTCGACGAGGCACTGCGCACCGCGCATGAACGGCCCGAGCTGTCCGGTATCGGCGACCGCCTCAACGCCGTGCAGCTGCGCACCATGGTGCTCGCCGCCGGGATCTTCATCACCGAGCGGGCGAGCGCCGAGTACGAGCACTACGTCGCGGCGCGCGAAGAGCTGCGCGCGCCGTCCGGCAAGGGAGACGCCGGCCGCGGCTCCGACCTGGTGTCGGCGGCCGGCGAGGCACTGGAGCCCTCGGGCGCGGGCATCGGCGCCGTCGTCACCGTACTGGCCCCGATACTCGCGGGCACCGCCGCCGCGATCTTCCTGCTGGTCGGCTACATCCTGAAGATGCTCAACCCGCAGCCCGCTTTCGCCGACACCATGCTGACGGCCGGCTGGTTCTTCGGCGCGCTGACCGCCGCCGCCATACTGGCCGCAGGCATCGGCCTGCTGCTCACCGCGCTGCGCAACGGCGCGACCCAGGTCGTGGCCATCGACGAGGACAGTGAGGCGGACGCGCCCGACGAGCGCACCCAGGAGGTCGCCCGCGCCCGCGAGGCCTGGCGCCACGCCCTGCTGGAACGCGGCATCTACCCTTTCCTGCGTGACGCGCTCGCCGACCCGAGCATCGACCCCGGCGCCCCGACCCCGCGCCGCCCCATGGGCCGCATCCCCACCCTCGGCTACGACCGCCCGGGATTCGACAGCCCCGACGAAGGCGCCTCCCCCAACAGCCACCCCAGCTTCACGAGCCCCGACTTCACCAGCCCCGACTTCGGTGGGCCGGAGCACCAGCCGGACTGAGCGGCCAACGGCCGGACCGGGTGTTTCACGTGAAACACCCGGTCCGGTACGTCAGTCGGCGAGGGGCAGGTACACCCGGTTCCCGCTCGCCGCGAACTCCGCCGACTTCTCCGCCATCCCGGCCTCGATCTCATCGGACTTCAGATCGCCGCCGTGCTCGCGCCTGATGTCCTGCGAGATCTTCATCGAGCAGAACTTCGGACCGCACATCGAGCAGAAGTGCGCGGTCTTGGCCGGCTCCGCGGGCAGCGTCTCGTCATGGAACTCCCGGGCGGTGTCCGGGTCGAGGGCCAGGTTGAACTGGTCCTCCCAGCGGAACTCGAACCGGGCGTCCGAGAGCGCGTCGTCCCACTCCTGCGCACCCGGGTGCCCCTTGGCCAGGTCCGCCGCGTGCGCGGCGATCTTGTACGTGATGACGCCGGTCTTCACGTCATCGCGGTTGGGCAGGCCGAGGTGCTCCTTGGGCGTGACGTAGCAGAGCATCGCGGTGCCCCACCAGGCGATCATCGCCGCACCGATGCCGGAGGTGATGTGGTCGTAGGCGGGCGCCACATCGGTGGTCAGCGGCCCCAGGGTGTAGAACGGGGCCTCCTCGCAGATCTCCTGCTGGAGGTCGATGTTCTCCTTGATCTTGTGCATCGGGACGTGCCCGGGGCCCTCGATCATCGTCTGTACGTTGTGGCGCTTGGCGATGGTGTTGAGCTCCCCGAGCGTGCGCAGCTCCGCGAACTGCGCCTCGTCGTTGGCGTCCGCGATGGAACCCGGCCGCAGGCCGTCGCCCAGCGAGTACGTCACGTCGTACGCCGCGAGGATCTCGCAGAGCTCCTCGAAGTTCTCGTACAGGAACGACTCCTTGTGGTGCGCCAGGCACCAGGCCGCCATGATCGAGCCGCCGCGCGAGACGATGCCGGTCTTGCGGCGGGCGGTCAGCGGCACGTACCGCAGCAGTACACCGGCGTGGACCGTCATGTAGTCGACGCCCTGCTCGGCCTGCTCGATGACGGTGTCCTTGTAGATGTCCCAGGTCAGTTCCTCGGCGCGGCCGTCGACCTTCTCCAGCGCCTGGTACAGCGGCACGGTGCCGATGGGGACGGGGGAGTTGCGCAGCACCCACTCGCGGGTGGTGTGGATGTTGCGGCCCGTGGAGAGGTCCATGACCGTGTCCGCGCCCCACTGGGTGGCCCACGTCATCTTGTCGACCTCCTCCTCGATGGAGGAGGTGACCGCGGAGTTCCCGATGTTCGCGTTGACCTTCACCAGGAACCGCTTGCCGATGATCATCGGCTCGATCTCGGGGTGGTTGATGTTGGCGGGCAGCACCGCGCGGCCCGCCGCGATCTCCTCGCGGACGACCTCGGGGGAGACATTCTCGCGAATCGCGACGTACTCCATCTCCGGGGTGATCTCCCCGCGGCGCGCGTACGCGAGCTGGGTGACGGCCTGGCCGCCGCGGCCCCGGCGGGGCTGGCGCGGACGGCCGGGGAAGACCGCGTCGAGGTTCTTCAGGCCCCCACGCGGCGAGGTGTGCTTGATGCCGTCGTCCTCGGGGCGGACCGGGCGGCCCGCGTACTCCTCGGTGTCGCCGCGCCCGATGATCCAGTTCTCCCGGAGCGGGGCGAGGCCGCGGCGGACGTCGGTCTCGACGTCCGGGTCGGTGTACGGCCCCGACGTGTCGTAGAGCGTCACGTCCTTGCCGTTGGTGAGGTGCACCTGGCGGACCGGTACCCGGAGGTCGGGGCGCGACCCCTCGACGTACCCCTTGTGCCAGCCGATGGACTTCCCGCTCTCCTCAGTGCTGGAGGCAGGCGTGCGTGCATCCTGAATGGTCATGAGACCTACTCCCTACGCCGGCATTACCCGGTAACAGGTTCGGCGGTCGGCGCAGCCTGTTCCGTACGGTTCGTACGGCTTTCAGCGCCCTCTCAGCCCGGTGCTCCGAGCTCCCGCGTGTGCAAAGGTGTCACCACGCTAGCGTCATCACTGGCGCGCTGAACAGAGGGCCCCCTCCGTTCTTGCGATGATCGGGCGGTGACCTCACCAGAACCGCACCTTCCGCACCAGCCGAGCGGACACGGCCACGGGCACGGCCACTCGCACGGCCACGGCCCCGCCGCGCCCGTGTCGAAGCACCTCCGCAAAGTCATCGCCGCTGTGCTGATTCCTTTCTCCGCAGCGGTAGTTGTGGGTCTCGTGGTGCTCTGGCCGGGCGGCGCTCCGCCGCACCAGCGCACCGGCGTCGGCTTCGACCGCCAGACCCAGCAGGCCAAAGTCATCAAAGTGGACAAGGTGGACTGCAAGACGGTCAATGCCGGTCAGACCCCGTCGAACGGCGACACCTCCACCGCCGAGGGCCAGCAGGCCAGGCGTGCCCAGCAGGGCCTGTGCGGGAAGGCGACCGTCGAGGTCACCTCGGGCAAGGAGAAGGGCCGCACCTTCACCGAGATCGTCCAGCCCGACTCACCCCGTCAACTGCACCAGGGCGAGGGCGTGATCGTGGCGTACGCCCCCGACGCGCCCCATGACCTGCAGTATTCGGTGACCGATGTGAACCGCAGGGTGCCGATGGCACTGCTGGCCGGGATCTTCGCGCTGGCGGTCGTGGTCGTCGGCCGGCTGCGCGGGGTGATGGCACTGGTGGCACTGGTGGTCTCGTTCGCGGTGCTGACCCTGTTCATCCTGCCGGCGGTCCTGCAGGGCTCCAATCCGCTGCTAGTCGCCGTGGTCGGAGCGAGCGCCATCATGCTGATCGCGCTCTACATGTGCCACGGCCTCTCGGCCCGCACCTCCGTCGCCGTCCTCGGCACTCTCGTCTCGCTGATCCTGATCGGCCTGCTCGGCTCGGTCTTCATCGGCTGGGCCTCGCTCACCGGCAACACCGACGACAACACCGGTCTGATCCACGGCCTCTACCCGAACATCGACATGTCGGGCCTGCTGCTCGCCGGCGTCATCATCGGCTCGCTGGGCGTGCTCGACGATGTGACGGTCACCCAGACCTCGGCGGTCTGGGAGCTGCACGAGGCGAATCCGACGATGGGCCCGCGCGGTCTGTACCGGGCGGGCATCCGGATCGGCCGCGACCACATCGCCTCGGTGGTCAACACTCTGGTCCTCGCGTACGCGGGCGCGGCGCTGCCCCTGCTGCTGCTGTTCTCGATCGCGCAGAGCAGTGTGGGCACGGTGGCCAACAGCGAACTGGTCGCCGAGGAGGTGGTCCGCACGCTGGTCGGGTCGATCGGACTCGTCGCCTCGGTGCCGGTGACCACCGCGCTGGCCGCCCTGGTGGTGTCCGCCGACCGCCCGGCCTCCAACGCTCGCACCGCCGCACGGCCGAGTCCGGTACGCAGTGGGGGCGGCCACCGCCGCAAGAAGTAGCGGGCTCCGGGTCAGCCGGCGTTCTGCTCCTCGGCGAGGATGCGGCCGAGCGCGTCCTCCAGATGCCCGTCGAAGTCACCGAGCGTCCGCTCCTGCCCCAGGGGTACGAGCCTGTCGGTGCGGTCGAGGAAGGCCACCAGGGGTGCGGCGCCGGCCCGGAACATGGCCCGGTCGGTGCCCACCTGGAGCCGGATGCGCACATCGGAGAGCTCCTGCGCATCGGTGGGCTCGATCCGCACATCACCGTCCCCGGTCGGCCCATTGATGCCGTCGAGCAACAGCTCGCGACCGAAAGCCCAGGTGACAGGCGTGTCGCCGGGAAGGTGGAAGGTCATCCGCACCGCATACGGGTCCGCCGCCTCGTACGTCAGCTCCACCGGGATCCGAAAGGAAAGCTCCTCGGAGACGAGGAAGCTCATCATCACTTCTGCCTCAACCGACCCACGCATCACACGTACCCCGCTTTAGCTGAAACTGGCCGGGATTGATCCCCCATGGCCCTCTTGACGCCATCGTGCTGTAAGCGCTAACAGATCACAAGGAGTGAGTTTTCAGATACTGATAGAGAACGCGAGCGAACTGAGCAGGCTCCCCACTTCGCCCCGTAGCTGCTCGATCGCGGGCAGCAGCCGTTCTTCCTGGTGGAGGGGCATGGAAATGGCCAGGGTCGCGGCGCTGGAACCGGCGGTGATGGGGATGGCGGCGCAGACGGTGCCCATCGCGTACTCCTGCCGTTCGATCACGGGCCGCATACGCTCCGTAGCCGTCAGCCGGTCCAGCAGGGCACGCCGGTCCCGCACGGTGTAGGGCGTGATCGACTGGACCGGGTGGCGGTCGAGGTACTCCTCACGCATACGGTCGTCGAGCTGGCTCAGCAGGCACTGCCCGATCGCGTGGGCGTGCCCCGTCTCGCGGAAGTCGGCCCACTCCTCGACGGCGGGCACGGCGGGCGTGTCGGCAACCCCGGCGACCTCGATCTCACCCTCGCGGTAGACCGCGAAGTAGACGGGCACCCCAATGGAATCCCGCCAGTGGACCAGCGAATCGGCGATCTTGATGCGACGATTCTGCAGCGCGCCGCCGTGCGCCAGCCGCTCGGCCGCCGCGCCGAGGACGAACACCCCGTTCTCGCGTCGCAAATAGCCCTCGTGGGTCAGGGTCCGCAGCAGGTGGTACGCGGTGGGAAGCGGCAGTCCGGCCTCTCGCGCCAGTTGCTTGGCCGGGGCGCCGTCCATGTGCGAACCGGCTGCTTCCAACAGGCGCAGGGCCCGCTGGACCGAGCCGATCAGGGTAGGGACAGCGGCATTCGAAGCCGTGGCCACAGGTCACCCCCAGGCGTCCTGACGGGCACCACGCCCGCCCGCGGGGGCCGCCCCCGCGCGCCCGCCGCGGTCCCGTGGACGGCGGCACGGGCCGGTCGGCCCGGCGGTCGTGTGCGGTCGGGACCCGTGATTCCCAAGGGGGCGGCAGAGGCTTGGCCACTCTAACGGCCGACCCCCGGGCGGAAGGGGGTTTGCACAGGTCCGTTCCCCCGGCCGGGCTAATCCCCGAGCGCACTGGTCACCGCTTGCCGGGATCGACCCGGCGCCCGGTCGGACCCGGTACGGCCACCGGGCGGAACCTCAGGTTCCGCCCGGCTCCGCTACCAGTCCCCGCGTGAGGAGGACGAGGAGGACATGAACCTCCGTACGACGTAGATCAGGCCGCCGACCAGGGCCACGAAGACCAGGACCTTGAAGAGCAGCCCGAACAGGAAGCCGACCACGCTCGCGATCAGCCCGCCGAACACGAACAGGGCGATGACGGGCACGGCGACCCACTTCACCCACCAGGGCATCCCCGCGAAGATCTCCCGTGCGGCCATCGTCCAACCTCTTTCCGTTCGTTTCACGAGTTGTGTGCTTTCGACACTCTCGATGCTAGGGGCGAAGGGGTGCCGCGCGGGGCCCTCGCAGCCCTTGAACTCCCCTGACCGAACCCCTAGGGAGAATCGGGGGCGACCCTCAGCTTTCCGGCGGAGAGAAGACCACCAGAACCCTGAGGTCCTCGGCGATGTGGTGGAACTTGTGCGCCACCCCGGCCGGCACATAGACCACGCTGCCCCGCGCGACCTGCGTCGTCTCCAGCCCCACGGTGATCGAGGCACGGCCGCTCACCACGAAGTAGACCTCGTCCTGGGCGTGCGGGGACTGCGGGTCGTGCGCGCCCGCGTCGAGGGCGTACAACCCCACCGACATGTTCCGCTCGCGCAGAAACTGCAGATACGCGCCGTCGTTGGCGGCCCGTTCCGCCTCCAACTCGTCGAGCCGGAATTCTTTCATCGCCCTCTGCCCCTGCACTCGTGCCGATCCGGTCTGCCACGATCAGACACATGAAGAATTTCGTAGTCAAGACGATCGCCAACGCGGCGGCCCTTGCGGTGGCCATCTGGCTGGTCAACAACATCACCCTGACCGGCGACAGCACCGGCAAGAAGGCCCTGACGCTGGTTCTGGTCGCGCTGCTGTTCGGCGTGGTGAACTTCATCGTCAAGCCCGTGGTGAAGTTCCTCTCCTTCCCGCTCTTCATCCTCACGCTCGGCCTGATCACGCTGGTGATCAACGCGTTGATGCTGCTGCTGACCTCCTGGCTGGCCGGACGGCTCAACCTCAGCTTCCACGTCGAGGGCTTCTGGACCGCCGTGCTCGGTGCCCTGATCATCTCGATCGTGTCCTGGGCGATGCACATCGTCCTGCCCGACGACAAGGACTGAGCCTTGGCCACCCCCTCCTGCGCCGCGGAGCGTGCGGCATGACGAATCCCGGTGACGGCACACGGGCGGTGCGGGCCGGTCTACCGGAGCCCGTGGCGTACGAACCGGCCCTCCCCGGGCCGGTGTTCGCCGCCCACTTCCATCTGCCCGGCGAGGCGGCGGGCCCGTACACCTACGGCCGCGACACCAACCCGACGTGGACGCACCTGGAGCGGGCCATCGCCGAGCTGGAGTCCCCCGACGAGACGGCCGAAGCGGTCGTCTTCGCCTCCGGGATGGCTGCGGTCTCGGCCGTGCTGCTCTCCCAGGCGCGCTCCGGTGACGCGGTGGTCCTGCCGGACGACGGCTATCAGGCGCTGCCGCTGGTGCGCGAGCAGTTGGAGGCGTACGGCATCGAGGTGCGCACCGCGCCGACCGCGGGCGATGCCCAACTGGCCGTCCTGGACGGCGCGAAGCTGCTGTGGATCGAGACGCCCTCCAATCCGGGCCTCGATGTGTGCGACGTACGCCGACTGGCGCGGGCCGCCCATGAGTCGGGCGCCCTCGTCGCGGTCGACAACACCCTGGCCACACCGCTCGGGCAGCGGCCTCTCGAACTCGGCGCGGACTTCGCGGTCGCCAGCGGCACCAAGGGCCTGACCGGGCACGGCGACGTTCTGCTCGGCTATGTGGTGTGCCGCGATCCAAACCTCGCCGCGCGGGTCCGTACGTGGCGCAAGGTCGTCGGGGCGATCCCGGGCCCGATGGAGGCGTGGCTGGCGCACCGCTCCCTTGCCACCCTGCAGCTGCGCGCCGACCGGCAGTCGGCGAACGCGCTGGCGCTCGCCGAGGCACTGGGCAAGCGCGGCGAGGTCACGGGGCTGCGCTATCCGGGTCTGCCGTCCGACCCGTCGTACCGCCTGGCCTCGTCGCAGATGCGGCGCTTCGGCTGCGTCGTCTCCTTCGACCTGCCGGACCGCGGCTTCGCCGAACGGTTCCTGGAATCGCTCCGCCTGGTCGACGACGCCACCAGCTTCGGCGGGGTGCGGTCCACGGCCGAGCGGCGCGGCCGCTGGGGCGGCGACGCGGTCGCGGAGGGCTTCATCCGCTTCTCGGTCGGCGCCGAGGACGCCGCCGACCTGATCGCGGATGTGGAACACGCCCTCGACCAGGCAGGTTCCGCCGGATGACTCCGGTGGGCAGCACATCCACTACGTAAGACGGACGGTCCGAGCCTCCCCCCTCATGGCTCGGACCGTCCCGGTTCCCGCGCGCGAAGAACCGCCCGGACAAGGCTAGTTGACTCTGCGTCAGTGTCCAATCACAGGAGCGACAGCGACCTATCGACATATTTATAGTTGGATCCGGTCGGGGACGTCGTAAGGCAGTTCAGGACGGGAGGGCAGCATGGACCTCGCCCTGCTGCGTACGTTCGTCGCCGTGCACCGGGCCGGTTCCTTCACCCGGGCCGCGGCGCTGCTCGGGCTCTCGCAGCCCGCGGTGACCAGCCAGATCCGCACTCTGGAGCGGCAGTTGGGCCGCCCCCTCTTCCTCCGCCAGGCGCGCGGGGTGACCCCGACGACCGTCGGCGACGAGCTGGCCCAGCGGGCCGCGCCGCATCTGGACGCCCTGGTCGAGATCACCGAGTCCGGTCTCGCCGGGGAAGCGGGCCTGCGGACCCTGCATCTGGCCGGGCCGCCGGAGTTCACCTCGCTGCGCGCCCTGCCCGCACTCGCTCGCCTCATCCCGCAGGGCCTGGCGCTGCGGGCCTCCTTCGGCAGTGCCGAGGACACCCTGGAAGGCCTGGCCGCCGGCCACCACGATCTGGCCATCGCCACCGCCCGGCCGCGCGGCCGGCTGCTGACCGCGACACCGCTGTGCGACGAGGAGCACGTACTGGTCGCGGGGGTGCGCTGGGCGGCGCGGCTCGGCCCCGCCGCGCTCCGACGCGACGGGCCCCGTGCCCTGGAGCCCATCCCGGTGGTGGAGGTCCATGAGTCGCTGCCGCTGGTGACGCGCTACTGGGCGTCGGTGTTCGACGCCAAACCGGCTGCCGCGGGCACGGTCGTCGCCCCGGACCTGCGGGCGGTCCTCGCGGCGGTGGCGGCCGGCGCGGGCCTCGCCGTACTGCCGCGGTATCTGTGCGAGACGGCCCTGGAGCAGGGCGCGGTGGTGGCGCTCCTCGACCCTCCGGTGCCGCCGCTGCGCACGTACTTCCTCGCGATACGCACCGGCACACTCGGGCTGCCCCACATCGCGCGGGCGCAGGAATGGCTGCTGCGCGCCGCGGCCGACTGGAGCTGACAGGCGGCGGGGGAGCCCGGGTGAGTTTCGCAGGCGTCCCTTCGGGCCACATTTCTCCCATGACCGTACGTCCAGTGGTCAAGCGCACCGCACGAGCCGTTCTGCTTGACGGTGACGACCTGATCCTGATCAAGCGAACCAAGCCCGGCATGGATCCGTACTGGCTCACCCCCGGTGGCGGCGTCGAACCCGAGGACCCCACCGTCGTCGAAGCCCTTCACCGCGAGGTGCACGAGGAACTCGGCGCGAAGATCACCGACGTGGTGCCCTGCTTCGTCGACACCGTCGAGCACATCGGCGCCGACGGCGGAGCGACCGGGGTGAAGGTGCAGCACTTCTTCGTCTGCCGGCTCGACTCCATGGATCCCTCGCTGCGGCACGGCCCCGAGATCGAGGAGCCGTGCGGGGAGTACGAGATCGTCCGGATCCCCTTCACCCGGGTCGGAATCGCCTCGGTCCACCTCGTGCCGCTGTCCCTCAGGCACTACCTGGACGGCAACATCGAGGGCGTGCGGGCGATGCACGCCCCCGATCTGGGGTAGCCGGGACCACAGCGAGCAGGGTGCCGTACGCATCCCGCCGGGACTCCGCGTGTCCGGCCCGGCTTTCCCGTCAGGCTCCCCCGGCCTGGACCAGGGCATAGGCCTCTCGGAGGTCGCCACCGCTGTAGGTGTGGGTGGCCCGCCCCGCGAGATGGCGGTCCGCGTTCACCGCTACGGACACGGGCACCGCCGCGAAGAGCTCCACGTCGGACATCGAGTCCCCGTACGCCACGCAATCCCCGGGGCCGACACCGAACTCGGCGCACAGCCGGCCCATGACGGTCACCTTGGCGGCCGGGCTGAGGATCCCTGCCGGATCCACGGGCCGGGTGAAGGGCACCTCAGGGAAGAGGGAGCCGTGGGCGGCATGGGCGCCCCAGTTCAGGAGCCGCTCCACGAAGAAGGACGGGGAGAGCGAGATGACGGCGCAGTAGTCGCCCCGTTCGCGGATCTCCCGCCAGACGTCCCGGATCCCGGCGAGCCAGGGAGCGGTCGCGAATGCCGTCGCCACATGCAGCTCGGTGAGCCCGGACCACAGGGCGTGTACACGCACCGCGTACTCGGGCGGCCCGATCCGTGCGGTGGCCAGCTCCCGCTCCAGCTCGCCGATCTCGCTGAGCAGTCCGAGCTGCCGGGATATCTCGATCGGTGCGGCGGACCCCCGTATGAGCGTTCCGTCCAGGTCGAAGAGGTGAAGTCTGGCCATGTACGCCGAGGCTAGTACGTGGGGTTACTCCCCCTGTCGGACGCCCTGCGGGGGCGTTCACCGGCACCGTGTTTCACGTGAAACATCCCTCTCACCCCGCATCAGCCCGCCCGCGCCGCACGCCGTTTCACGTGAAACATCTGAGCCGGCCAGCCCGCCGGGGCTGGCTGGTGGCCCATGTCGCGGTCTCGGTGAGCTGGCTGGGCCTCACTCTTGGGCTGCTCGCGCTCGGTGTCACCGCGTACACCACGGACTCCGCCGCCATGATGGGGGCCGCGTACCGCTCCATGAAGGTGTTCGGTGACTGGTTGGTGGTGCCCATCGCTCTCGTCACCCTGAGCACCGGAGTAGTGCTGTCGCTGGGCACCCGCTGGGGCCTCGCCCGGCATCGCTGGGTCTGGATCAAGTTCTGGCTGACCTTGATCACGCTTTCCCTGTCGGCCTTCTTGCTGCGGCCCGAAATCAACAGCGCGGTCGCTGCCGGTGTGCCCGACACCAGCCTGGTCGCCGCGCCGGTCGTCTCCTCCAGCGCGTACTTCTTCATGACGGCGATCTCGGTGCTCAAGCCGTGGGGACTGACCAGGCGTGGCCGGAGGCACCGTGCGGAGAGCCGGAAAGTGGTGGACGCCGTGCCCGTGCGTCAGACAATCTGACCCTCATGCCCTCACCGCTCGCCGAGCTCCCCATTCGCCGTCTGACCACCGAAGACCTCACCGCCTGCGCCGACCTCTCCGAGGACCGGGGCTGGCCGCGCGAGGAGCACAAGTGGGGATTCCTGCTCGCAGCGGGCACCGGCTACGGGATCGACGCGCCGGACGGAAAGGGCCTGGTCACCGCCTGTGTCATCACCTCTTACGGTCCGGGCCTCGCGGCCATCGGCATGGTCCTGGTGGCCGAACGCTTTGCCCGCCAGGGCATCGGACGCCGCCTGATGAACCACGTCCTGCGGCAGCTGGAGGGCACTCCGCTCACCCTGCACGCCACGCCGTACGGGCGCCCGCTGTACGAAGAGCTGGGCTTCGAGACGACCGGGCGGGCCGAGATGGTCCGGGGGCACTTCCGGCCATCGGGTCCGGCACCCACGGTGGCGACCCGTCCGGCGACCGCCGAGGACCTGCCGAGGATCCTCCGGCTCGACGCCGAGGTCTTCGGCCAGGACCGCACCCACCTGATCGCCCGCCTGCCGGCCTTCGCCGACCAGCTGCGCGTCTCCGAGGACTCGGCCGGGCTCACCGGGTTCGCGGCCGCCTGGCCCAATATGAACACCCATGTGGTGGGCCCGCTGATCGCCCGAGACACGGAGACGGCGAAGGCTCTCGTCGCCTCCCTCGCGGCCGGCACGGACCGCCCGCTGCGCACGGATGTGGATGTACGCCATGAGACTCTGCTGAACTGGCTGAAGGCTTCCGGTGTGGAGTCGGTCGGTTTCAACGCGGTGATGACGCACGGCATCCCGGCTCTTCCCGGCGACTGGACGCGCCGCTTCGCACCTCTGACGGTGGCTGCGGGCTGACCGCGCTGCTGAAGAACTCCACAACACCGTGAGTGTCCGCCCCATGTGCCGTGATTGTGCGGGCACTTGGGTGCGGACACTCGGGTAATCAGCGCCGGGGCAAGGCCTCCACGGCCGCGTTCGCGAACCCGTGATCCTGGTCGGGGGCGCCGCCACCCACGCCGATCGCACCGATCAGGCGGCCTTCGCGGTGGACGGGCACACCGCCCGCAATGAAGAGCAACGGGCGGTCGAGCGCCGTCGGCAGGGTGTGGAACAGGCCGCCCGGCTGGACGGCGTCCACCAAGTCGGCGGTGGGGGCGTTCAGTTGAAGTGCCGTGTACGCCTTGCGCGTGCTGGTCTCGCCCGCGATCAGTACGGCCCGGTCGTCCCGGCGGAAGGCGAGCAGATGGCCGCCCGCGTCGAGGACGGTGACCGCGACGGCGACTCCGGCCGTCTCGGCGGCGGAGCGGGCCGCTTCGATGAGGGCTTCGGCGTCCTGGGTGGTGAGCGGGGAGACAGCGAGGGCGGTGCTCATGAGGGGTAACTCCTTGACGGGACAGTGCAGTTGATTCAGTGGTGGGAGGCTGTGGCGCGGACCGGCTCGGGGCCGGCGCCCGCGACGATCCGGCTGCCCTCACGCGTATGCCGCTCAAGCCCGCTGGAGACGAGGGCCAGCACGAGGGCGGACGCGGCGAGCGCGGCACCGACCCAGTTCGGAGCGGTGTAGCCGAGCCCGGCCGCGATGACGAGGCCGCCGAGCCAGGCGGAGAGCGCATTGCCGAGGTTGAAGGCGCCGATGTTGACGGCGGACGCCAAGGTGGGTGCGCCCGCGGCCTGGTCAAGTACGCGCTTCTGCAATGGAGGCACGGTCGCGAAGCCCAGCGCCCCGATCAGGAAGACCATGACGGCCGACGCGGCCTTGTCATGGGCGGCCACCGTGAACAACGCCAGGGCCAGGGCGAGCCCGGACAGCGACACGTACAGCAGCGGCATCAGCGCGCGGTCCGCGAACCGGCCGCCGATGAGATTTCCGGCGACCATCCCGAGGCCGAAGAGGACGAGCAGCCAGGTGACAGAGGTGTCGGCGTACCCGGCGACATCGGTCATCATCGGAGTGACATAGGTGATCGCGGCGAACACTCCGCCGAAGCCGAGCACCGTCATCGCCATCGCGAGCAGCACCTGCACGTTCCGGAACGCGGCGATCTCATGCCGCAGCCGTACGCCCTCGGCCTTCGGCATGTCCGGTACGAGCTTGGCGATGCCGAGCAGGCCCAGCACCCCGAGCGCGGCGACGACGAAGAACGTCGTGCGCCAGCCGACCTGCTGGCCGATGAGTGTGCCGGCCGGCACACCGACGACATTGGCGACGGTCAGGCCGGTGAACATCATCGCGATCGCTCCGGCCTTCTTCTCGGGGGCGACCAGGTCGGCCGCGACGACCGAGCCGATCCCGAAGAACGCGCCGTGCGCGAGGGAGGCGACGATCCGTCCAGCGAGCATCAGCCCGAAGCTGGGTGCGACGGCGGAGACGACATTGCCGACGACGAAGAGGCCCATCAAGACCATCAGCATCCGCTTGCGGGGGATCTTCGTACCCAGGACCGTCATCAGCGGAGCGCCGAGCACCACGCCGAGCGCATAGCCGCTGACCAGGTATCCGGCGGTGGGGATGGCTACATCGAAAGTCCCGGCGACCTCGGGGAGGAGCCCCATGATCACGAATTCGGTGGTGCCGATACCGAACGCCCCGATGGCCAGGGCTAGGAGCGCGAGTGGCATGGGAGTCCCTTCCAAAGATTGCGTGAGCGCCTTACGGGCGTACACAATAATTGCAGACGCCTACTAATTGCAAGCGCGGGCTATTGCACGCGTCGCCTATCCTGGTGACAAGCCGCTCCGGACGGAGGACACACGCATGACCGCGACGGAACCCGCACTCACCGCCCTCGCCCAGGGCTGGTGCGCGCTCTCCCTGCTGCACGGCAAGATCGACACCCACATCGAGCGCGCGCTGCAGTCCGGCCACGGCCTCAGCGTGCGCGAGTACTCACTCCTCGACGTCCTCAGCCGCCAGCACAACGGGCCGGGCGGTCATCTCCAGATGAAGCAGGTGGCCGACGCCGTCGTGCTCAGCCAGTCGGCCACGACCCGGCTCGTCACCCGGCTCGAAGACCGCGGCCTGCTGACCCGCTATCTCTGCGACACCGACCGGCGCGGCATCTACACCGATGTCACCGAGTCCGGGCTCGCCCTGCTCGCCGAGGCCCGGCCGACCAACGACAGGGCCCTGCGTGAGGCGCTCGACGAAGCGGCGAAGAGCCCGGAGCTGGCCCCGCTGGTCCATG
Source organism: Streptomyces sp. NPDC094147 (assembly GCF_044764265.1). Taxonomy (NCBI): domain Bacteria; kingdom Bacillati; phylum Actinomycetota; class Actinomycetes; order Kitasatosporales; family Streptomycetaceae; genus Streptomyces; species Streptomyces sp. NPDC094147. The sequence continues at coordinate 216,814 of NZ_JBIWHT010000007.1, forward strand.
CCGTCGAGGCCCTCCACGTCCCTGCCTGAGACAGCCGGGCGTACGATCCGGGGCCATGAGCGATCTTGACATCAGGCCCGCTGCGCCCGAGGACATCCCTGCGATCGTGGCCATGCTCGCGGACGATCCGCTGGGCGCACAGCGCGAGTCGCCCGACGACCTCGCGCCCTACCGCAGCGCCTTCGACCGCCTTGCGAGCGATCCGAACCAGCACTTGGTGGTCGCCGATCGTGGCGGCCGGATTGTCGGCACGCTCCAGCTCACGATCATCCCCGGGCTGTCGCGGCGCGGAGCGACCCGGTCGATCATCGAGGGCGTACGCATCCACGGCGACGAACGTGGCAGCGGCCTCGGCACCCGGCTCATCGAATGGGCCGTCGACGAATCCGGGCGCCAGGGCTGCCAGTTGGTTCAGCTGACATCGGACGTCACCCGTACCGATGCCCACCGCTTCTACGAGCGGCTGGGGTTCGAGGCCTCGCACGTGGGATTCAAGAAGCCTCTGTAAGTCTATGTTTCACGTGAAACACAGGCCGTGGCATGGACCGTTTCACGTGAAACGTCAGATCCCGCGCCAGCCGTCGGGATCCACACCACCGGGCACCGCCGTCGCCTCGGGCCCGTACGGCTCGCGTGTGAATACGAAGGACCCGAGGTCGAGGTGGCTCACCGAGCCGTCCGGCCGCCGCACCACACGAAGCGTCTCCCCTTGGTAGTAGCCGTCGAGGCCGGTCCAGGTGCCATCGGGTGCGGCCTTGAAGCCGGAGGCCCGACCGGTGCCCCGGAGCGGCTCCAGTGCCACGCCTCGGTCGGTGGTCAGCCTCAGGCCGTAGGGCTGAGTGCCCCAGTACCAGGGCCCCGTGAGCCCCAAGAGCTCCCCATCGACCTCGGGAAGCGGGCGCCAGGGCTCGGGGAAGCGCGGCTCGGCCTCGGCCACGATCCGCACGAGGTCGGAGGCCAGCGTGCCGCACTTCGGGCCCGACGTCGCATTGGCGAGGGCGACAGCGGCCACCCCGTCCGCCACGCTCACCCACAGACCCGCGACGAACCCGGGCAGCGAGCCCGTATGCCCGGCGATATCGCGCCCGTTGTGATGGGCAAGCTGTACGCCCAACCCGTAACCCCCTTCCCGGTCTCCCGCCTGCGGGGGCGCGGATGGGGTGCGCATCTGCGCCACGGACTCGGCACTCAGTACCCGGTCGTCTCCCCCGGCGAGGAAGGCCGCGAAGCTGCAGAGGTCCGCGGCGGTCGACCAGAGCTGGCCGGCGGGAGCCATCAGGCCGAGGTCTTCGGACGGCTCGGGAAGCAGTACATCGGCCCACGGGTGCACCGCCCAGCCACCGGCATGGGGGTGCACCGGCTGCGTACTCGTACGGTCCAGGCCCAGCGGTTCAAGAATCTCGGCGCGCAGGGCCTCCTCCCACGGCACTCCTCGTACCGCCTCCACCAGCGAGCCGAGCAGCGTATAGCCCGGGTTGGAGTAGTGGTGCAGCCGGCCCGCGGGATGCAGCTGCGACTGCTCGCCCAACACATCGGCCAGCTCGGGGCGCTGGCTGCCCGGCGTCCGCTCCCACCAAGGAGCCGGCGTCTCCGCAGCCAACCCGGCTGTGTGCGCGAGGAGTTGGGCGATGGTGGCCCCGCCCGCTTCCGTGCCGGGGAGGTGCTTCTCCAGCGGGTCGTCGAGGTCAAGCAGCCCCTCGTCGCGCAGCCGCAGCACCAGAACGGCGGTGAATGTTTTGGTGATGGAACCGATGCGGTACTGGACGTTCGCGTCGGGTCCGTGGCCGTCGACCGAGGTGCGCGAACCAGACCAGACCATCTGCCCGTCCCGCACCACGGCCGCGACGAGCGAGGGGGCCCGCTCGGTGGACTGGGCGACGGCGATGCGGTGGAGAAGGGCTCGTCGCGTACTCGGAAGCAGCTCTTCGAAGGGCGACGGTGCTGCGGGCGAACTGGATGAAGTCATGGAACAAGGTCTATCCGGGCACCTGCGTCCAGTCGACCGTTTTTCACCTTACGGAGCAGCCTCGTGGGCGAGGAGTGCGGTCCGGGCAACCTTCTCCGACTCGTCCTGTTCACGCAGAAGCTGCGCCTGTTGCTGTCAGCCCTGCGCTGCTGCGACCACCAGCTCGCCGCAAGCCGCCCCGCCCCACATGGCCGACGCCGGGGCGGCAGCCCGTGTAGGATCTCGCGGCTTGTGACATATCCCGACGCTGTGACCTGAGGTTTTCCGGTTGTCTCACGGCTTGGCCGGGATGTTCCGTCTCAGCGGCGTGTCATTTCCTCAGCCGGGATCTTCTGGGCGGCGGAGGAGACGCGTTTCCCGAATCGGGTCAGTTTCATGGCCCTGCCGCGCTCGGCTCGTTCAAAGAGGGGCTGTCCGAGGTCCGCTTCGAGGCGATTGATCTGAATCACCAAGGCCGAGTGGTGGATGCCGAGGTCTCGGGCTGCTTCGGTGAGGGTGGGGTAGGACCGGGCTTCCAGGAAGCGTGAAAGCCGCTGCCATCCGTAGGGACTGGCCAGGGCCTTGCGAAGGACGGCGGGGAAAGCATCGGCCTCGTCGGCGGTGCGGAGAGCGGTGTGGTGGCTGGCTCCGCCGCGAGGGCGGAGGGGGACGTTGTGGGTGTGGGCCCAGCGGGCCATGTTCGCGGTGCTCATGCCCGTCTCGCGGGCGAGGTCCGGCAGGGTTCGCCGACGGACGACGTACTGCTCGATGAGCCATTCCCGTTCGATGGTTCCGCGACGTTTGTAGTCCTGGGGGCCGTCACGGAGGGGGATGCCGTACTCCTGCGCGAGTCGGGTCAGGGTTCCGCGGGAGAAGCCAGTGAGGACGGTTATCTGCTGGAGAGAGCGGTGTTCGTCGAGATAGAGGCGGACGAAGGCTTCTTTCGGGACTGCCTGACGGGCTTTGAAACGGACATGACCCGTGGCTTTAGCCGCAGTCTTCGTCAGTGGCGGTGCGGGCGCCGGCTGCTCGTCCAGCACGAACCGGACAGCCTCGATGCTGGTGTGGAGGGTCTCGGCGGCGTACTGAACCGAGTGCGTGGGCTGCCGGACGAGCTGGTGCAGCAGGCCAACGTCGATCAGGGCGGGATCGGGTCCAGGCAGATCAAGGCCGGCCAGCAGGGTGACGGGCGGTTTCCAGGTCACCGGCTCGTCATGGACGCGATGTGCGGCAAGGAAGGCGAGGGCTTCATCGGCCAACGCCTGGGCCAGTTCCGGGGTCTGGATGGTGGCGAAGCGGACAGCTTCCGCCCGGAACTGGGCTTCCTTGACGCTGAGGTGGCCAGGGGCGCCTTCGGCAGGAAGGCCGCTGATGCGCTGGAACAGCTGGCAGCGGACCGCTCGCTCGCGGCGGCCGGTGCCTGGTGGTGTGCCGGTGCGGCGGCAGATCTCCTGCCAGTGCTCGTGCGGCAGCAGTTCGGAGTAGTCCAGGCGGCGGCGCCGCTGATAGTCGATGGGGATATCGGTGGCGTCGAGGTGCTCGGCCAGCCGGATCAGCGCGGTGACCATGTCAGGCCAGCGGGGCTGGTTGTCCAGCAGTTGCAGGATGCGGGAGATGTCGATGCCGTCGGTGACCGCGCCGAGGTGTTCGCCGGCATCTTCAAGGCGGGTCTTGCCGTCGACGACCAGCAGGGCGGCCGCCAGGACGGGGGCGAGGATGCGGGGATAGACGCCGTCGGGCGGGGTGAGGCGAACCGCCCAGGAGGGCCAGAACATGCTGGGGATCTTCCGGGCCCGGTGTGTGATCTCCCGGACCGTCTTCGCCGGGAGCCGGGGCATGGCGGTGGGGATGCGGTAACGGAGCTGTTCGCTGGGCCGGAGCGACGGGCCAAGGGCTGCGAGATAGACCGCGCCCAGGACGGGACTCTGGCCGCGCCCCCAGCTGGCGATGCTGGTGGCGCTGACCTGCCAGAGCTCCTCGCGCATCGCTTCCAGCAGGTCACGCATCACGGTCCCGGCCTGGTGGACATCGCGCTGCCCGAGGACGTGCAGGGCGATGGTCACCGCGACGGCGGTGCTCACGGCTCGCGGCGGGGCCATGAAACCTGGCCGGTCAGCCGCCCGGAGAGCGAGTCGGGAACCGGCTCGGCGGTGAAGTGAGGGCCGGTCAGGTCCGGCGGGACCAGGTCCGCGATGATGTGGGCTGGCAGGTCCGCCAGCACGCGTCCGCCGAGGGCCCGGATGTCGGCAAGCGCCATCTGCGCGGGCTGGGGACTGGGCTCGTAGGAGCCGAAGGCGGCTGTTCCCGAGGTGATGATGTCCATCAGCTGGGCTTGGGCGGCCAGTGCCGGATGCCGTGCGGGCAGCGAAAGCGTACGGGTCTGTGAAAGATCGAAGCCGCAGCCGCCGGAATACGGGCCGCCCTCGCTCATGGGCATGTTGCCGCAGTGTCCAGGGCGGGGAACGACACGGCCGGAGCGGGGCCGCAACCGCGGGATGCGACCGCAGCCGGGACAGCAGTCGGCCAGGAGCCGGTTGTGGTGAAGGCAGGCGAACGACCAGCCCAGTCGCCAGGACAACTGCCAGCGGCCGCCGTTGTCCGTGAGGCAGTCGGGGCAGAACCGGGAACCGCTGCCCCGGCCCCAGAGCACCCAGCGGTTGACGTACCGGCCCTCGAAATTGATGCGGAGGGCCGCTGGTCGTGGTGGGCCAGGGTCATGCCGGTGACCGTCTGCGGGGCGAGTCCGCTCGCGTGCACGATGGCCTCGGTCTCCGGTTCGCTCAGCAGGATCGTCCAGTCCGCAGGGATGCCCCGCAGATGGTTCCCGCTGCGGGCCCTGGCAGGGAATCCGAAGTGCCGCAGGACATCACCCAGCGGGGTGTCCAGCCGGTGGGCGAGTGCCTCCAGCCAGGAATCGAGGGCTTCTCCCGGAAGCGGCGGCAGTCGGACCGGGAGTGTCCGGACGCTCGCCCTCATGCCGCTTTCCCCCGGCCTGATCGGGGTCCGCTAGTCAACCTCCTTGATTCCAGGGCGGCTTCGAGCTCTCTGCGGGCCGCTTCGGATGCCTCGTCGTTCCTCACCTGGTCGAGCAGGTCACGGTCCAGACGTTCGGTGCCACTGCGGACGGCTCGCTGGCAGCCACGGTTGACCAGTGTCATCAGGGACCCGATGTGGCCGGTGCTGCGGGCGAAGAGGTAGTCGGAGAGGTCGTCCGCGAGCATGCCGGGGTGCTTGCCAGCGAGGACCACGCGTTGTTCGAGGGCCAGCAGCATTTGCCGCCATTCCCAGCGGCCCGCCTCGGAGTCGATCGTGAAGGGTCGCATGCCCAGGCGGGTGGTGCGGCGCCCGGTCTGCGCCAGTGCCGGCCCGCCTCTGGCGTCGCCTTCGCTGAACAGGCCCTTCGCCGCGAGTCCGACGCCGATCATCACCAAGGTCACGGGGAACTCGTTCGCGATCCATTTCAGGTGGTTGCTGACCTCGATGCCGTTGCGCTGGTTCCACTTCAGGAAGTGCAGGTCGTCGAGGGCAAGGAGGCGGACCTCGCAGGACAGCACGCAGTCCAGGGCCCGCTGGCCGAACTGGGCGGTGGTCCCGCGGTTGCGGCCGGGGTGGCCGAAGAACTCCAGCAGGGCCCGGTTGAGGTCCTTCATGCCGGTGTTCCCGGTCAGGCCGACCCGGCAGACCGGAAGTCGCTCGTGCCCCTGGTCAGTGAACTCTCCCCGCTCGGCGACCTCCCTGCGGTAGAACTCGCGGGCGAACGCGAGGGCCGAGGTGGTCTTGCCCAGGCCGGGGAAGGCGTCGATGGCCACGGCCCCTTTAGCCTTGTCGCCGTCCTGCAGATTACTGTCGACGATGTCCCACAAGTCCTCGTGCAACTCGGCCAGTTGCGGGGTCTTGAGCGGGCCGATGTTCGCATGCCATTCCCGTCGCCGCAGGTCGTACTCGGCTCTCGCTTCCTCGCCCAGTGCCTTCAGATGGGCCCGGGACAGCGTCTCGGGCTGGGTGCGACGCGGGGCCTTGGCAAACGCCTTGAAGTCCTCCTTGCGCGACAGCGCCAGGTTGCCCAGAGCCGGCAGACTGGCCGTACTCACACGTCCTCCAGGGCGTCCGCGTAGAAGTCGTTCTCCTCAGCGAGATCCTCCAGATCGGCTTCGTCGTCATCGCCCATCTCGACCACCGGCTCCGGCGCTTCGCACTCCACCGGCTCGTCGTCCTGCCCCAGGGCTTTGCGTACGGACGGAAGCGAGACGACCGTCTCCACCTCGGTCGCCGGGAGTTCGATCGCGGCCTGCTCGCGGGAGAGCCGCAGGGCCATGCGCCGCTCGGCGAGCGTGGTGCCCAGCCCGAGATTCCAGCGTTCCAGCAGATCAGCGACGGCGAGCCGGTCGTCGGGATAGCGGTATTTCGCGGCGGCCAGCTTCCGGGCGAACGCCAACGCGTCCTCGCTCAGCGGCATCCGCGCCGACGGCGCGTGCTCCCAGGCCAGGGTGTGCCAGCCACGGGTGGCGGGATCGCGGAAGTAGATCCGGGTGATGTCATCCGGGTCCACCTGGAACGGCCAGCCGTTCCTCACCGGCCCGTCGTAGGGGCTGCGGATGCCGACGTCGGGCAGTCCCGGCCCGCTGTAGCGGCGGCGGCCGATCTCGACACCGTAGTGCTGGATCGTGCGCCACTGCGTGGGCAGGAACTCGAAGGCCAGATCGCGGTCCCGGGGAACCTCTATGTAGCCGGCGCGGGCCATGCCGTGCTCGAACATCTGGGCCGGAGACATCCGCAGCCCCGGCAGGCCCGGATCGATCAGGCTCGAATGCGGCCGACAGTGATACTTGGTCGCCGTCCACTCCCGGATGATCTCCTCCAACTCGTCGAGGAAGAAGAACGCGTCGTCCTCCGGGCTCTCGCCGCGGGAGTGGATATCGGGGCCCTTGTAGCCGGGCAGCGCTTGCAACAGGTCTTCGCGCAGGGTGCGGAAATACCGCTCCACCGGCCCCTTGTCCCGGCCCGTTCGCAGCCGGGCCGGTTGAATCGAGATGCCCATCCGGCGGCAGACGCTGGTCAAATGCGCCGAGACGTAGACCTTGCCGTGGTCAACCACCAGGGTCTCCGGCACGATCGGCGGTGAGGCCAGACCGATCCCCTCGACGGCGACATCGACCAGTGCAGTGCGCGGGATGCCGTGCTCGGGCCACACCGCCCCGCGCGACCAGTCCCGACCGAACGGTCGGGGCCGGAAGGACTCGAAGAGCACCGCCGCGACATCCACGGCCTTCGTGGACACCGGGGTCACCCTGACCCCGGTGATGCAGCGGGTGTACCAGTCCATCCCGACGCTCAGCTCGGCCTGCACCCACTTGAGAGTCAACGGGTCGAACGCGAACACGTCCAGCCGCGTCGTGTCCATCAGCAGGTACTCGCCCGGCCGCGTCGGCCGCAGCTTCCCGTAGGGCCCCTGCGGGCGGTCGGCGATGTCCCGGTTCCGCTTTGTACTCAGCCGGAACAGCGGATGCCTCCGCTCCAGCTCCGACAAAATCCGGTAGGCCGTCGCCTGGCTTGGCAGGCGAACCGCATCAGGGCCATGACGGGCGATGACACGCGCTCGGGTGCGCTCGATCACCAGCTTGCGCGAGGGCTTCGACTCCCCAGTGTGCTCGACCATCACATCCAGCGCAGTCTCCACCCACCGCTCGTCGGCCCCTGCTGCCGCACCGCCAGGCCGCTTCTTCTTCGCAACCAGTCCGGCCTCGCCGTGCCGTCGGAAGTCGGCAACCCACTGCTTGACGGTGCGGACATGAACCCCGAGTTCCACCGCTTTGGCAGCGTATTTGGGCTCCACCGGCCCGCCGGGCGCATAGTCCAGACGGGGTTCTCCCTCGCGCACCAGCTCAGGGCTGCCAGAGCGGAAACCCGTCAACAACTCCCGGACGTGCTCAGCGCGTTCGAGAACGTGATGTCGGTCGACCTGCTGTAGCTGATCCAGCACTACCGAGGCAATTTCCTCAGCATCATCAGCCGCCGGACCGGGCTGATCGGGGATCACGTCTGCCCGGTCGGAGAACAAGAGCTCTCTCAAGGACAACCGGAGAAGCCGTCCGCGGCCGTCTTTGAGAACTACCTCGTTGCCCGCCGTAGTCGCGGCCATCTCCACTACTTCGACGGTCTCCCCGTCGTAGCGGAAGCACGTACCGACTCCCACCCGGGCTCCGGCGCCACTCATGCTGCCTGCCTCAACACTCGTGAAGTGTCCAGCGGTTGCCTGAGTTCCGTCCGCAGGTCATGAATCCACAGAAGGTGATAGATCGCGGCTCGAACATAAGGCTCCGGCCGATCGGACAGCCGCTGGATCGCGTCGCCCAACGAGATGCCGTCAAGATCAGCCCGGCGGAGTTCGTCGAGAACCTCTGAGCAGAACAGCCAGCTACGCCGGTAGCCGGCCAGAAAGCGGATGTTCTCCAGCTCCGCCGCCGGAGGTTCGCTCCAGACCTCGTATTGCCACCCCCGAGACTCCACCACCCGCCGGGTCCAGTCGAAGGTGAATATCACCTCGGGCCGGGACAGCCGCCGATGCGGCTTGACGTCCACCACCACAGGCCCTTGATCGGTGATCAGTAGGTAGTCCGGAATGTGCTTGCGGGCCTTCCCTGCCACCACGGCCTTCATCAGGAACGGCTGGGCCACGATGCCGTGTACAGAAGGATCGAAGTCGGCGAATAGCAATCGGGCCAGCTCCAGCCGCGACTCGTAGATCACGTGGTCCTGCATCGTCGCCGACCAGTACGTGCCGGAGTAGTACTTCTGACCTCGGTACCAACGGAACGTTCGCCACGGAGCAGCCGAACCCAGCAAGTCGACGGATACATCCGCCCAGGACAGGTCCTCGCCGCTCTTGCCGTTTTGAAAGCGAACGCTGACTGCTACGGCGGTACCGTCCACGGCGTACCCCCAACCTGGGTGATGCCTGTCGAACCACCGTGCCCGTCCCCGGCAAAGGTAGGGAGACCGAACCGGCCCCCACCACCCAAAAGGGTGAACACACTGAACTGCACATCTCAGCACAACGCCATAAATGGGCCTGATATGCAGTCAGCTCTGAGAATATGGCGCAGTTTTTGAGAACCTACAGCCCATGGGATCAGGTCTGCGCCATGTCCACGAAGCGCGAGTAGTGGCCCTGGAAGGCGACCGTGATCGTCGCGGTCGGGCCGTTACGGTGCTTGGCCACGATCAGGTCCGCCTCTCCCGCGCGGGGCGACTCCTTCTCGTACGCGTCCTCACGGTGCAGCAGGATGACCATGTCCGCGTCCTGCTCGATGGAGCCGGATTCACGCAGGTCGGAGACCATCGGCTTCTTGTCCGTGCGCTGCTCGGGGCCACGGTTCAGCTGTGAGAGGGCGATCACCGGCAGCTGTAGCTCCTTCGCCAGGAGCTTCAGGTTTCGCGACATGTCCGAGACTTCCTGCTGCCGGCTCTCGGCGCGCTTCGAACCGCCGGACTGCATCAGCTGGAGATAGTCGATGACGACGAGGCGGAGGTCGTTGCGCTGCTTCAGGCGGCGGCACTTGGCCCGGATTTCCATCATCGACAGGTTCGGGGAGTCGTCGATGTAGAGCGGAGCCTGGGAGACGTCCGGCATGCGGCGGGCCAGCCTTGTCCAGTCCTCGTCGGTCATGGTGCCGGAGCGCATGTGGTGGAGGGCGACCCTGGCCTCGGCCGAGAGCAGACGCATCGCGATCTCGTTGCGCCCCATTTCGAGCGAGAAGATCACGCTCGGCAGGTTGTGCTTGATGGAACAGGCCCGCGCGAAGTCCAGGGCCAGCGTGGACTTACCCATGGCAGGACGGGCGGCGATGACGACCATCTGGCCGGGGTGCAGCCCGTTGGTGAGCGAGTCGAAATCGGTGAATCCGGTGGGGACACCGGTCATTTCGCCGCTGCGCGAGCCGATCGCCTCGATCTCGTCGAGCGCGCCCTCCATGATGTCGCCGAGCGGCAGATAGTCCTCGCTGGTGCGCTGCTCGGTGACCGCGTAGATCTCGGCCTGCGCGGAGTTGACGATGTCATCGACGTCGCCGTCGGCCGCGTATCCCATCTGCGTGATCTTGGTGCCCGCCTCGACAAGCCTGCGGAGCACCGCTCGCTCGTGGACGATCTCCGCGTAGTACGAGGCGTTGGCCGCGGTCGGCACCGACTGGACCAGCGTGTGCAGATACGACGCACCGCCGACCCGGGTGATCTCGCCGCGCTTGACCAGTTCGGCGGCGACCGTGATGGGGTCGGCCGGTTCGCCCTTGGCGTAGAGGTCGAGGATCGCCGTGTAGACGGTCTCGTGCGCGGGCTTGTAGAAGTCGTGGCCCTTGATGATCTCCACGACGTCCGCGATGGCGTCCTTGGAGAGCAGCATGCCGCCGAGGACGGACTGCTCGGCGTCGATGTCCTGCGGGGGCACCCGCTCGAAGCCGGAGGAAGGTCCGTCCCAGTCGTCCTGGCCCCGGTCGTGCTGGTCGTCGCGGCCCCTGCCACGACCGCGACCGCGGCTCTCACTGTCACCGCGCTGGCGGGAAACAGGCAGACGGTCACTTGGACCGGTCTCGGCCCAGGGCTCGTCCAACGGCTCGGGAATGCTCACCGGGCCACCTCCTCCCGTCCGCTCCGCGGACCTAGCCGTGCCACTCTTTCTACGGCACGACACTGACAAAACGAGAAGCCCGACTCCGGTTCCGGCGCGTCGGGCGCCGGACCACGTTAGGCCCGCGAGCGGCGTCAGCCAATCTGGTTATCCACAGGGCATGTGGACGAACGACCGGATGCTGTGGAGAAGTCTCCGGAACCTGTGCACGGACCGGGGGACAGCACTGTGGACAAAGTCATAGCCTCTCACCCATCACCGGCCTGACCTGGGCTTTCTCCGTCCACCGGCTGTGGGGGAGAAAAACTTTCCCGACTGGCTCAAGATCGCGGCAAACGACCCGCGCAAGAACCGGCCCTCACCTTCGAGGTAAGGATCATAGATGCATTGCATCTATTACCTGTGGAAGATTAGATTGAGCGCATGACACTGGCCCCCGCGACGCCGGAGAACGACCGGCGGCAGTCCCGACGTCTACACGATCGCGAGATCGTGTCCCTGGCCGTTCCCGCCTTCGGAGCTCTCGTCGCCGAGCCGCTCTTCGTGATGGCGGACAGCGCGATCGTGGGCCACCTCGGCACCCCGCAACTGGCCGGTTTGGGTATTGCCGCCCCTCTGCTCACCACTGCCGTGAGCATCTTCGTCTTCCTCGCGTACGCCACCACCGCTGCGGTCTCCCGCCGGGTGGGCGCAGGCGACCTGCGGGCCGCGATCCGTCAGGGCATGGACGGCATCTGGCTGGCCCTGCTCCTGGGCGCCGTCGTCGTGGCCACCGTACTGCCCGCCGCTCCCTGGCTCGTCGGGGTCTTCGGCGCCTCGGACACCGCGGCGCCGTACGCCGTCACCTATCTCCGGATCTCCGCCCTCGGCATCCCGGCCATGCTCGTGGTGCTCGCCGCCACCGGCGTGCTGCGCGGGCTCCAGAACACCAGGACACCCCTGTACGTCGCCATCGGCGGCTTCACGGTCAACGGCGTGCTCAATATGGGGCTCGTCTACGGTGCCGGGCTCGGCATCGCGGGATCGGCATGGGGCACCGTCATCGCCCAGTTCGGCATGGCCACCGTCTATCTGACGGTGGTCGTGCGCGGGGCCCGACGACACGGGGCCTCGCTGCGGCCCGACACGGCGGGCATCAGGAACAGCGCACAGGCGGGCGTGCCGCTCCTGGTCCGCACGCTCTCGCTCCGGTCTGTCCTGATGATCGCCACTGCGGTCGCCGCCCGCCTGGGCGACGCCGACATCGCCGCTCACCAGATCATCCTGTCCCTGTGGAATCTGATGGCCTTCGCCCTCGACGCGATCGCCATCGCGGGACAGGCGATCATCGGCCGCTATCTCGGCGCCGGCGACGCGGCAGGAGCCAAGCAGGCCTGTCGCCGCATGGTGGAGTGGGGCATCGCCTTCGGGGTGGTGCTCGGCGTGCTTGTCGTGGCCGCCCGGCCCGCCTTCATCCCGCTCTTCACCAGCGACCGGACCGTCCAGGACACCCTGCTGCCCGCCCTGCTGGTGGTCGCCCTCACCCAGCCGCTCGCCGGAGTGGTGTTCATACTCGACGGCGTGCTGATGGGCGCCGGCGACGGCCCTTATCTGGCCCGCGCGATGCTGCTGACGCTGGTCGTCTTCGCTCCGGTGGCGCTCCTGGTTCCGACGCTTGGCGGCGGGCTGACCGCGCTCTGGTGGGCCATGGCCCTGATGATGACGGTCCGGATGCTAACCCTGGCATTCCGAGCCCGCTCCGGCCGCTGGCTGGTCACCGGTGCGACACGCTGACCGTGTTTCACGCGAAACGCGCCGGCGCTGTGTTTCACGTGAAACGGCCAAGCAGGGTGAGACACAAGGTCTCCGTTTCACGTGAAACACAGCGAAAGGGCCGCACCCTGGAGGGTGCGGCCCTTTCTGTGCTGTGCTGCGCTTAGGCGGCGATGACCTCGACGCCAAGCTTCGCGACAACGTCGGCGTGCAGACGCACGGACACCTGGTGGGCACCCAGGGTCTTGATCGGCGCACCGAGCTCGACGCGGCGCTTGTCCACGTCCGGGCCACCGGCAGCCTTGATCGCCGCAGCGACGTCGGCCTGGGTGACGGAGCCGAAGAGACGGCCGGCGTCGCCGGAGCGAACAGCCAGACGCACCTTCACGCCCTCGAGCTGAGCCTTGACCTCGTTGGCCTGCTCGATGGTCGCGATCTCGTGGATCTTGCGCGCACGACGAATCTGCGCGACATCCTTCTCGCCACCCTTGGTCCAGCGGATCGCGAAACCACGCGGGACCAGGTAGTTGCGAGCGTAGCCGTCCTTGACGTCAACGACGTCGCCGGCAGTGCCGAGGCCAGAGACCTCGTGGGTGAGGATGATCTTCATTATTCGGTCACCCTTCCCTTATCGCGCGGTGGACGTGTAGGGCAGCAGCGCCATCTCACGGCTGTTCTTGACGGCCGTGGCGACGTCACGCTGGTGCTGCGTGCAGTTGCCGGTCACGCGGCGGGCACGGATCTTGCCGCGGTCGGAAATGAACTTCCGCAGCATGTTCGTGTCCTTGTAGTCCACGTAAGCGGTCTTGTCCTTGCAGAAAGCGCAGACCTTCTTCTTAGGCTTGCGCACAGGCGGCTTCGCCATGGTGTTTCTCCTGTGTGATCAAGAAGTGGGAGTACGAGCTGCCCTAGAAGGGCGGCTCGTCCGAGTAGCCGCCGCCGGAGCTTCCGCCCCAGCCGCCACCGCTGCCACCCTGCGGCTGTCCGCCACCGGCCGGTGCACTGGAAGCCCACGGGTCGTCGGCGGGGGCACCGCCGCCGGCCTGCTGGCCGCCACTGGGGGCTCCGCCCCAGTTGCCACCGCCCTGCTGCTGACCTCCGCCGCCGTAGCCGCCCTGGCCGCCTCGGCCGGTGGTCTTGGTGACCTTGGCCGTGGCGTTCTTGAGGCTGGGGCCGACTTCCTCGACGTCCAGCTCGAAGACCGTGCGCTTGACGCCCTCGCGGTCCTCGTAGGACCGCTGCCTCAGCCGGCCCTGCACGACTACGCGCATGCCTCGCTGAAGCGACTCCGCGACGTTCTCCGCCGCCTGACGCCAGACCGAGCAGGTCAGGAACAGGCTCTCGCCGTCCTTCCACTCATTGGTCTGACGGTCGAAGGTGCGGGGAGTGGACGCGACACGGAACTTCGCGACGGCCGCACCGGAGGGGGTGAAGCGCAGCTCGGGGTCGTCGACGAGATTGCCGACGACCGTGATGACGGTCTCGCCTGCCATGGATGAACCTCTCGGCGGGGATTGCTGCTGGCTGCTGTGTTGCTACTCGGACCCGATTACCTCTGAGCGGAAGCTCAGTGGGTCTCGGGGCGGAGGACCTTGGTCCGGAGGACCGACTCGTTCAGGTTCATCTGACGGTCGAGCTCCTTGACGACCGCAGGCTCTGCCTGAAGGTCGAGGACCGTGTAGATGCCCTCGGGCTTCTTCTTGATCTCGTAGGCGAGACGACGACGGCCCCAGGTGTCGACCTTCTCAACCTTTCCGTTGCCCTCGCGGACGACGGAGAGGAAGTTCTCGATCAGGGGAGAGACAGCGCGCTCCTCCAGATCGGGGTCGAGGATGACCATCACCTCGTAGTGACGCATGTGGAACCCACCTCCTTTGGACTCAGCGGCCACGGTCGTTCCGTGGCAGGAGGGTCGTGATGCGTAAGCAACGGTATCGGCGACCACTGACAATCCCCCTCCACGAGGAGCGGGACGGCATGCGGGCACGGCTGACACCGGTGCAGACCGTCCAGAGTACCTGTTGACCCGCTTCCGGTTGAAATCCGGTGGGCAGGGGACGCAATCTGTACAGATCGGGTGTGTGCGGCGTCACCCTTCGCCGCCTTCCGCCAGGAGGTGCCCCATGGCACAAGCAGTGCGTCCGAATGCCCCTGTCTCCCTCTTCGCCACCGACGGCAAGGCCCATCCGCTCCAGGACACGTTCGCGGCCGTCACGGTCGTGCTGGGTGCGCTGGCCTTCGCCACGGCGTGGTTCTACAACCTCCACCTGGTCAGCTCGTGGGCCGGCCTCGTCGGGATCGTCACGGGCGCGTACGGCCAGTTCATCTCGGCGACGACCCGGGAGCGGTTCCTGCTGATCCTGGGGATCGGCGCCTCTGCCATCGGCTTCTTCCTCGGCATGGCCCACGGCGGCCTCTTCGGCGGTGTCGTCGGCGGCTGACCACCGCACGGCACCCACCACCAACGGGATCCCGTACGGCACAGTGCCGTACGGCCATCCGGGGCGCTCCTGTGGCCCAGTAGGCTTCGGCACGAGAGCCGGAGCCCCTGTACCCATGGGGACACACCTGCCGAGGAGCGCCCCGCATGAGCCTGACCCTGAGGACCATCAGCCGTGAGCAGCATCTGGCGTACATCCAGAGCCTGCCTGCGGCGAGCCACTGCCAGGTCCCGGCGTGGGCTGACGTCAAGACGGAATGGCGTTCCGAGAGCCTCGGGTGGTTCGACAAGAACGGCGAGATCGTCGGTGCCGGTCTGGTGCTGTACCGCCAGCTCCCCAAGGTCAAGCGCTACTTGGCGTATCTGCCCGAGGGCCCGGTCATCAACTGGTACGCGCCCAACCTGGACGAGTGGCTGAAGCCGATGCTCGCGCACCTCAAGCAACAGGGCGCGTTCTCCGTGAAGATGGGCCCGCCCGTCGTCATTCGCCGCTGGGACTCGACAGCCATCAAGTCCGGTATCCAGGACCCGGATGTGAAGCGCCTGCGTGACGTCGAGGCCACGCACATCGAGCCGCGCGCCTTCGAAGTCGCCGACCGGCTGCGGAAGATGGGCTGGCAGCAGGGCGAGGACGGCGGCGCCGGCTTCGGCGACGTCCAGCCGCGCTACGTCTTCCAGGTTCCGCTGGCCAACCGTTCACTCGATGACGTCCTCAAGGGCTTCAACCAGCTGTGGCGCCGCAACATCAAGAAGGCGGAGAAGGCCGGTGTCGAGGTCGTCCAGGGCGGTTACGAGGACCTCGCCGAGTGGCAGCGCCTGTACGAGATCACTGCGGTGCGCGACCACTTCCGGCCGCGTCCGCTCTCGTACTTCCAGCGCATGTGGACGGTCCTCAACTCCGAGGACCCCAATCGGATGCGGCTCTATTTCGCGCGGCACAACGGAGTAAACCTCTCTGCTGCGACGATGCTGGTCGTCGGCGGACACGTCTGGTACTCCTACGGCGCCTCCGACAACATCGGCCGCGAGGTCCGTCCGTCCAACGCGATGCAGTGGCGGATGCTCCGCGACGCGTACGCGATGGGTGCGACCGTCTACGACCTGCGCGGCATCTCCGACTCCCTGGACGAGACCGACCACCTCTTCGGCCTCATCCAGTTCAAGGTGGGCACCGGAGGCGAGGCCGCCGAATATCTCGGCGAGTGGGACTTCCCGTTGAACAAGCTGCTCCACAAGGCGCTGGACATCTATATGTCGCGCCGCTGACCGGTTGCGTAACCTCGTTCCTCGTACCCCCGACACATCGCAGCCATCAGAAAGGTCCGGACGGCCATGGCGCTCACCCTCTACGTCGACTCCGCTCGCTGGCGGGCGCACCAGAAGTCCGTGATCGACCAGTTCCCGGGAATCGTCCCGGTCTGCAAGGGCAACGGCTACGGCTTCGGCCATGAGCGGCTCGCGGACGAGGTGTCCCGATTCGGCTCGGACATCCTGGCGGTCGGCACCACCTATGAAGCCGCCCGCATCAAGGACTGGTTCAGCGGCGATCTGCTCGTCCTGACGCCGTTCCGGCGCGGTGAGGAGCCGGTGCCGCTGCCCGACCGCGTCATCCGCTCGGTCTCCTCGGTGGACGGCGTGCACGCTCTGGTGGGCGCTCGGGTGGTCATCGAGTGCATGAGCTCGATGAAGCGCCACGGCGTCAAGGAGGAGGAGCTCGGCATGCTCCACTCCGCCATCGAGGACGTACGACTCGAAGGCTTCGCGCTGCACCTCCCGCTGGACCGCACCGACGGCTCGGACGCCGTCGAGGAGGTCATCGCGTGGATGGACCGGCTGCGCGCGGCCCGGCTGCCGCTGCACACCATGTTCGTCAGCCATCTGCGTTCCGAGGAGCAGGCGCGGCTGCAGCAGCAGTTCCCGCAGACCCGCTTCCGGGCCCGCATCGGTACGCGGCTGTGGCTCGGCGACCACGAGGCGACCGAGTACCGGGGCGCCGTCCTCGACGTCACGCGTGTCGCCAAGGGCGACCGGTTCGGCTACCGCCAGCAGAAGGTCGCCTCCGACGGCTGGCTGGTCGTGGTCGCCGGCGGCACCTCGCACGGCGTCGGCCTGGAGGCCCCGAAGGCCCTGCACGGCGTGATGCCGCGCGCCAAGGGCGTCGCACGCGCGGGGCTCGCCACCGTCAACCGCAACCTGTCGCCGTTCGTCTGGGCGGGCAAGCAGCGCTGGTTCGCGGAGCCGCCGCACATGCAGGTGTCGATCCTGTTCGTGCCGTCGGACTCGCAGGAACCGCGCGTGGGCGACGAGCTGGTGGCCCATCTGCGCCACACCACCACGCAGTTCGACCGCCTGGTCGAACGCTAGGCACCAGCCTGCCCCGAGACATCGGGCCCCTGGCCGACGACAGCCGCCGTCGGCCAGGGGCCCGAGCCTTTTCTAGGACGCGGGGAATTTCGTGCCCCACTCGACCCGCGGCCCCTCGACGAGCTGTGCCGCGTGCCGCGGCGGATGCGCTGCCTGGCCCAGTACGAACACGTCCTCGGCCCGGTCGAGGACCCCGCCCGACGGGTCGTCCGATCCGTCCCGCCGTACGACGTCCCGCTCCGGCATCAGGATGTCGCGCACCACGACGGCACACAGGTACAGGGTCGTCAACAGATGGGCCGCGATGGCCAGTTGGTAGCCCTCGGGCGGCAGGCCCTGATGCTTGTCACCGCTCATCGTGTACGCGAGGTACAGCCAGATCCCCAGGAAGTACACGACCTCACCGGCCTGCCAGACCAGGAAGTCCCGCCAGCGCGGCCTGGCGAGTGCGGCCAGCGGGATCAGCCACAGGACGTACTGCGGCGAGTAGACCTTGTTGGTGATGACGAACGCGGCGACGACCAGGAAGGCGAGCTGCGCGAAGCGCGGGCGGCGCGGCGCGGTGAGGGTGAGCACCGCGATTCCCACGCAGGCGACGACCATGAAGAGCGTGGCCAGCGTGTTCACCATGCCGGTGTCCAGGCCCTTGCCGGTGCGCTGCGAAATGATCAGCCAGAACGAACCGAAGTCGACGGACCGCTCCTGGCTGAAGGTGTAGAACTTCTTCCACCCCTCGGGCGCGAGCATCATCACCGGCAGGTTCACGACCAGCCAGGCACCGGCGGCGCCGAGCAGCGCGGCCCCGAGTTCCCGCCACTTCCCGGCCCGCCAGCACAGCACGAGCAGCGGGCCGAGGAGCAGTACCGGGTAGAGCTTCGCGGCCGTTGCCAGGCCGATCAGGATGCCGAAGGCGAGCGAGCGGCAGCGCGACCACATCAGCATGGCCGCCGCGGTGAGAGCGACAGCGAACAGGTCCCAGTTGATGGTGGCCGTGAGCGCGAAGGCGGGGGCGAGTGCGACGAGCAGGGCGTCCCAGGGGCGGCGGCGGTGCGTCCGCGCCACACAGACGGCGATGACGGCCGTGCAGGCCATCAGCATCCCCGCGTTGACCATCCAGTACGTCTGCTCGCGGTGCTGCATGTCGCCGCTGCCCGGGGTCAGCCAGGAGGCGGCTTCCATGAACAGGCCGGTCAGCACCGGGTACTCGAGGTAGTTCATATCGCCGTTGAGGCGGTCGAAGTACGGCACCAGATTGTCGGCGAAGCCGCGGAGCGAGTACAGGTGCGGGATGTCCGAGTAGCAGGCGTGCGTGTACTGCGAATTGGCTCCCCGGAACCAGGCCCAGTCGTAGCAGGGCAGCTTCTGGGCCATCCCCAGGGCGAACATGCCGATCGCGACGAGCACCACGATTCTGATCGGGGTGAGCCAGTGGTGGCCGGGCCGGGCCCAGCGGCCGAGCGGGCCGCCGATCAGCTGGCTTCCGGCCGCGGCGACCTCGTCCTGCTCCGTGGGGCGTACGACGGGTTCTGCGGAGGCTCCGCGCCGGTCCTCGTGCACACGGGGGCTCGTCTCGCTCGTCATGCCCGACATCCTGCCGTACGGCGCTGTGGATACGGGGAGCGGTGGTGTTTCACGTGAAACAACCGGTGTGTTTCACGTGAAACGAGACGAGGGGCGGTGTTTCACGTGAAACACCGCCCCTCGTCGTCAGTCAGCCTAGCCGCCGGCTCCTGCGAACCAGCCGCCCGGCCCGCTGCCGGGTTTCGATCTACTGGGCGACGGGCTGGGGCTGGGCAAGCCGCCCGTCCCACCGTTGGTCGGGCCCTGGTTGGTGCCACCGGTGTCGTTGCAGGTCCAGTCCCACTTGCTGCACGAGCTGCTGGGACTCGGGGAGGGCGACTTCGACGGGATGCCGGAGGGTGTGCTGGACGGGGACGCCGAGGCGGGCGCGCTCGGGGACGGAACCGTGCTGGGGCTGGGGGACATGCCTCCGCCGTACACCTTGTCGCCGATCTTCTCGGCGGCCGGGAACGTCTCGGCCGGAGAGTCGCCGAGCGCCTGCTCCATGTAGTCGTGCCAGATGGTCGACGGGAACGAGGCGCCGTGGATCTTTTCCTGACCGCCCGTTCCGAACATCTTCAGGAACTCGCGCTTCTTGCTGGTCTCGTTGTCGTCCAGCCGGTACATGCTGACGGCGGTCGAGTACTGCGGCGTGTATCCGACGAACCACGCCGACCGGTTGCCGTCGGTGGTACCGGTCTTGCCGGCCACCTGTCGGCCGCTGAGCTTCGCGTTGGTTCCCGTGCCCTTTTCGACGACGGTCTTCAGTACGTCCGTGACGTTGTTGGCCACAGCGGCGGGGATGGCGTTCTTGGCCTGGTCCTGGTGCTCGTAGATCACCTTCCCGTCCTTCTTCACCTCCGTGACGGAGAACGGGTCGCGCTGCGTGCCGCTCGCGGCGAAGGTGGCGTACGCACCGGCCATCCGGATCGCGCTGGGCGACGACGTGCCGATGGAGAACGACGGCACGCTGGAGGAGGCCATGCTGGTCTTGCTGTCGTGCAGCCCCGCTGCCATGGCGACCTGCTTCACCTTGTCGGTGCCGACATCCATACCAAGCTGGACGTACGGGGTGTTCACCGACTCCTGCATCGCGTAGCGGAGATCGATGGCGTAGCTCGGCGGGTTGTAGGACTCGTCACCGTCGTTGGTCTGCAGCCACTCGTTGCCGTCCTGGTTCTTCCAGATGGTCCCGTCGTAGTTCTTGATCTTCAGCTTGTTCTTGCCGCTGTAGATGCTGTCCGGCGAGACGGGCGTCCGGTCGGAGTCGCTCTGCTGCGCGGACTTGTTCGGGTCGCGCTTTCCGTACTCCATCCCGGCCGCGAGGACGAACGGCTTGAAGGTCGAGCCGACCTGGGCACCGGTTTCGTCGGCGTTGTTGGTGAAGTGCTTGGTCGCGTCCTCACCGCCGTAGATGGCCACGATGGCCCCTGTCTTCACGTCCACCGAAGCAGCGCCGAACTGGACGAAATTGTCCACGTCGGGGCGCTTCTTCGGGTCGATGTTCTTGTCCCGGACCTGCTTGACGACGCCTTCCATCTCCTGGACCTTCTTCTTGTCGAAGGTCGTGTAGATCTGGTATCCGCCCTTGGTCAGGTCGATGTCCGGGTTGGCGTTCCTCGCGTACCCCTGGGCGAGGCCCACGAGGTAGCCGATCTGCCCGCCGAGGTTCGCGTTCTTCTTCGGCTTGTCGGGCATCGGGAAGATCTTGTACTTCGCGCGCTCGGCCGCGTCCATGTGCTTGTCCTTGACCTCTTGGTCGAGGATCCAGCCCCAGCGCTCCGTGGCGTTCTTGGTGTTCTGCTGGGCGGTGGCCGCCGGGTCGACCTCCGGCGCGCCGGCCGGGTCGAAGTAGGTCGCGCCCTTGAGGAGCGAGGCGAGGAAGGCGCACTGGCTCGGGTCGAGGTCCTTGGCGTCCTTGCCGTAGTACGTACGGGCCGCGGCCTGCAGGCCATAGGCGCCGCGACCGTAATAGGCGGTATTGAGATAGCCCGCCATGATTTCGCTCTTCTTCTTGGTCGCACCGACCTTGATGGAGATGAAGAGCTCTTTGAACTTACGGGTGATCGTCTGCGACTGGTCATCAAGGCGGGCGTTCTTCACGTACTGCTGCGTGATGGTCGAGCCGCCCTGGGTCTGGCCGCCCTTCGCCATGTTCAGCACCGCGCGGGCGATGCCCTGGGGGTCGACGCCGCTGTCGGTCTCGAACGTCTTGTTCTCGGCCGAGATGACGGCGTACCGCATCGCCGCCGGGATCTGCTCGTAGGGGATGATCTGGCGGTTGACCTCACCACCGGTGGCGACCATCTGCGTCTTGTCCGCCCAGAAGTAGACGTTGTTCTGGGCCGTCGCCGCCCGAGCCACGTCCGGCACGCCCACCATGTAGTACGCCACGCCGACGAAGACGACCAGCAGGCCGAAGCAGCTCAGGCAGCAGGCGCTGACCAGCTTCCAGGACGGCATCCAGCGGCGCCATCCGTGCTTGCCGTAGCGGGGGTAGTCGATGAACCGCTTCTTGGGCGGCCGGCCTCCGCCCGCACCGCCGCCCCTGCCGGACCGGCGCCCGGGTCCGCCAGGAGGGCCGCCGGGGTCCGCTGCGCGCCTGCGGCCGCCGCCCCGCTGAGCACGACGCGCCTCGGCCCGCCCGCCATAGGTGCGTTCCTCCGCGTTCGGCGCCGATGGCGCCCCGTACCCACCGGACGGCGACTGAGCCGCAGGGTCCGGAGATCCGCTCGTCGGCCGAGCCGCTCTGCGACCGGAGGGCTGCTGCGCGGCGCGCCGGGCCGCGGCACGCCCACCGCCCTGGGGCTGCGGCGGTTTGCGACGGTGCTCGCTCATCGAACGACTACTCCTCGGGCAGGCGAGAACGCCTGGAAACGGCAGCTGGGTTCCTGTCCCCCCGATGTGCGGAGCGCCCCTGGGAAGGACGCGTCCACGCTGCATCCCGTGTGCCGATGGCGCTGAACACGCCGACGCCCCCTGACGTCACTCGGCACACAGTGGTCTGCATGGCGCACAGACTACGCACGCCCAAAACCGCCCCAGGGCCGAAGTTCACCCCAAATCAGGCAAGTTGCTGCCTATGAATTGACGATGTGACGCCGTTCACCATGGCCCCTCTTGTCGCAGCTGCGACTCGGCTCTATCGTGCTGATGTATCGAGTCGATACATCAGCACGGCATAAAGGTCCCCGACGATCGAGGAGGCGAAGGATGAGCAGGCGCTCCGGCATCCTCGAATTCGCCGTACTCGGTCTGCTCCGCGAGGCCCCGATGCACGGTTACGAGCTGCGCAAGCGGCTCAACACCTCGCTGGGGATCTTCCGGGCCTTCAGTTACGGGACCCTCTATCCCTGCCTCAAGACGCTGGTCTCCAACGGCTGGTTGATCGAGGAGCCGGGCAGCGCTCCCGAGGATGCGCTCGCCGCTTCACTCGCAGGGCGCCGCGCCAAGATCGTCTACCGGTTGACGGCGGAAGGTAAGGAGCACTTCGAGGAGCTGCTCTCCCACACCGGCCCCGACACCTGGGAGGACGAGCACTTCGCCGCCCGTTTCGCCTTCTTCGGCCAGACGGAGCGAGAGGTGCGGATGCGCGTGCTGGAAGGTCGTCGCAGTCGGCTGGAGGAGCGCCTCGAGAAGATGCGCGCCTCTCTGGCCCGTACGCGCGAGCGCCTTGACGACTACACGCTTGAGCTGCAGCGCCACGGCATGGAGTCCGTGGAGCGCGAGGTGCGCTGGCTGAACGAGCTCATCGAGAGCGAGCGGGCGGGACGGGATCAGCGATCCGGCCCCGCCACCGGCTCGGCTCAGCAGGACCACACATCAGGAGAGACGGGCGGCCTGCCCCGGCACCGGGACAGCACCCGGCCGGATCCGTCCGAGGACACCGCCAACTGAAGGCCTGCGTCCGCAGGACTTCGAAGAGATCACACAGGGAGCAACCGGAATGGGTTCGGTTCGTGTAGCCATCGTCGGCGTGGGCAACTGCGCCGCCTCGCTGGTGCAGGGCGTCGAGTACTACAAGGACGCCGACCCGGCCGCCAAGGTCCCGGGTCTGATGCACGTCCAGTTCGGCGACTACCACGTCGGTGACGTGGAATTCGTCGCCGCGTTCGACGTCGACGCCAAGAAGGTCGGCCTCGACCTCTCTGACGCCATCGGTGCCAGCGAGAACAACACCATCAAGATCTGCGACGTCCCGAACAAGGGCGTCAAGGTCCAGCGCGGCCACACCCTGGACGGTCTCGGCAAGTACTACCGCATGACCATCGAGGAGTCCGCCGAGGCTCCGGTCGACGTCGTCCAGGTCCTCAAGGACAAGCAGGTCGACGTTCTGGTCTGCTACCTGCCGGTCGGTTCCGAGGACGCTGCGAAGTTCTACGCGCAGTGCGCCATCGACGCCAAGGTCGCGTTCGTCAACGCCCTCCCGGTCTTCATCGCCGGCACCAAGGAGTGGGCGGACAAGTTCACCGAGGCGGGCGTCCCGATCGTCGGCGACGACATCAAGTCGCAGGTCGGCGCCACCATCACGCACCGCGTGATGGCGAAGCTGTTCGAGGACCGCGGTGTCCGTCTTGAGCGCACCATGCAGCTCAACGTCGGCGGCAACATGGACTTCAAGAACATGCTGGAGCGCGACCGCCTAGAGTCCAAGAAGATCTCGAAGACGCAGGCCGTCACCTCGCAGATCCCCGACCGCGACATGGGCGAGAAGAACGTCCACATCGGTCCGTCGGACTACGTGGCCTGGCTGGACGACCGCAAGTGGGCGTACGTGCGCCTCGAAGGCCGTGCCTTCGGTGACGTTCCGCTGAACCTGGAGTACAAGCTCGAGGTCTGGGACTCCCCGAACTCCGCGGGTGTCATCATCGACGCCCTGCGCGCCGCGAAGATCGCCAAGGACCGCGGCATCGGCGGCCCGATCCTGTCGGCGTCGAGCTACTTCATGAAGTCCCCGCCGGTCCAGTACTTCGACGACGAGGCCTTCGCCAACGTCGAGAAGTTCATCAAGGGCGAGGTCGTGCGCTAGAGCTCGCACCCCTGAGGACTGCTGAGGGTCCCCGTGCGCCATGTGCGCCCGGGGACCCTTGCCGTATGTGACGCTTGCCCACATGCCCGTCGTACGTGATCTGCGCGTGCTCCTGCGTCTGAAGGAATTCCGGCATCTGCTGGCCGTACGGCTGCTGTCCCAGGCCGCGGACGGGGTGTACCAGGTCGCCCTCGCCACGTACGTCGTCTTCTCCCCCGAAAAGCAGACCTCGCCCGGCGCGATCGCCTCCGCCATGGCTGTCCTGCTGCTCCCGTACTCACTAGTCGGCCCGTTCGCGGGAGTCCTGCTCGACCGCTGGCGACGACGGCAGGTCTTTCTGTACGGGAACCTTCTGCGAGCCGTCCTCGCCGGCTGCACCGCGCTGCTCGTCCTCGGATCCGCGCCCGAATGGCTCTTCTACGCCTCCGCGCTCGCCGTGACGGCCGTCAACCGCTTCGTCCTCGCCGGTCTCTCGGCCTCGCTGCCCCGGGTGGTCGACGCCGAGCGCCTCGTCATGGCCAACTCGCTCTCCCCGACAGCCGGCACTCTGGCCGCCACTGCGGGCGGCGGGCTGGCCTTCGCGCTGCGCCTGGTGATCGACGCCGATGCCGCGACCGTCGTCCTGGGCGCCGTCCTCTATCTCTGCGCCTCACTCGCCTCCCTGCGCCTGCCGCCCGGCCTGCTCGGGCCCGACCCCACGGCCGTGCAGCCAGGCCTGGCCGCGGTGATCGGCTCCACGGCGCGGGGACTGGCCGACGGCGTACGGCACTTGAACGCACGGAGATCGGCCGCGCGGGTCCTCATCGCGATGACGCTGATGCGGTTCTGCTACGGGGCACTCACCGTGATGCTGCTGATGCTCTGCCGGTACGCCTGGGCGGCGGGGCCGGGGAACAGGGGCCCTACCGGCGGTCTCGCGCTGCTCGGGCTCGCCGTGGGCGTCTCGGGAGCGGGCTTCTTCACGGCGGCCGTCATGACCCCGTGGGCAGTGGCGCAGCTCGGCCAGTACCGCTGGATCGTGGTGTGCTCGGCCACCGCCGCGGTGCTCGAACCGGCGCTCGGGCTGCCCTTCGCCCCTGTTCCGATACTGATCGCCGCCTTCGTCCTCGGTCTGGTCACCCAGGGCGCGAAGATCACCACGGACACCGTGATCCAGTCCTCGGTGGACGACGCTTTCCGGGGCCGGATCTTCTCCCTCTACGACGTGCTGTTCAACATGGCCTTCGTCGGCGCCGCAGCGGTGGCCGCCCTGATGCTTCCGCCGGACGGCCGCTCGGCCGTCCTCGTCATCGCGGTGTCCGTCATCTACGCGGCGGTAGCGGCCTTTATGACCAGGTTTCGTGTCCCTGAGTGTCACATCGGGGCCACAGAATGATCTGCGGTGTCGGCGTCACCCCGGGGGCCCGCTAACTTACGGGCGTCATACATCGCCATCATTTTCGAGGGGACCCTCTCAGTGACCACGCCGCCCCAGGGCCAGAACCCGTACGCCCAGAACCCCAACGCTCCGTACGGGCAGAACGCCCCGTACGGGCAGCCTGGGCAGCCCGGGCCATACGGGCAGCCCGGCCAGCCCGGCTTCCCGCCGCAGGGCGCGCCCTACCAGGGTGTCCCAATGGCACCGCAGGGCACGCCACCCCGCAGCGGCGGCAAGACGGTGCTCAAGGTGATCGGCGCCGTCGTCGGCCTGGTCGTCATAGCCGGCGGCTGGTATCTGAACCAGAACAGCGAAGACGCCAAGAAGCTGGCCGTCGGCGACTGCCTGTACAACAAGGGCACCGACAGCAGCCCCGACATCCAGCAGGTGAGCTGCACGGACGCCAAGGCGACCCACAAAGTGCTCAAGAAGAGCCCGGGTGCCAGCCTTCCCCAGCTGACCTGCCAGAACGTCACGGGGACCACGGCGGCCTTCACTTGGAAGGAAAAGAGCGACTCCTTCACCCTCTGCCTGGGCGACACCAAGTAGCACTCGGCACGAAGGGGCGGTGTTTCACGTGAAACACCGCCCCTTCGTCATGCCGTCGGCAGGTCATGTTTCACGTGAAACATGACCTCAGCCCTGCGCCGCCCACCACTCCTTGAGCGCAGCGACGGCCGCATCGTGCTCCATCGGCCCGTTCTCGAGGCGCAGCTCCAGCAGGTGCTTGTACGCCTGCCCGATCGCCGGACCAGGGCTGATGCCCAGGATCTGCATGATCTGGTTGCCGTCCAGGTCGGGCCGGATCGAATCCAGCTCCTCCTGCTGCTGAAGCTCGGCGATCCGCTCCTCCAGGCCGTCGTAGGCCCGCGACAGAGCGCTCGCCTTGCGCTTGTTGCGCGTGGTGCAGTCCGAACGGGTCAGCTTGTGCAGCCGGTCGAGGAGCGGGCCCGCGTCGCGGACGTACCGTCGCACCGCCGAGTCGGTCCACTCCCCGGTCCCGTAGCCGTGGAAGCGCAGATGCAGCTCCACCAGCTGTGCGACGTCCTTGACCATCTCGTTCGAGTACTTCAGCGCGGCCATCCGCTTTTTGGTCATCTTCGCGCCGACCACCTCGTGGTGGTGGAAGGAGACCCGGCCGTCCGACTCGAACCGCCGTGTCCTCGGCTTACCGATGTCGTGCAGCAGCGCCGCCAGCCGCAGCACCAGGTCCGGACCGTCCTGCTCCAGGTCGATCGCCTGGTCGAGGACGATCAGCGAGTGCTCGTAGACGTCCTTGTGCCGGTGGTGCTCGTCGCTCTCCAGCCGCAGCGCCGGCAGCTCTGGCAGTACGTGGTCGGCGAGCCCGGTGTCCACGAGCAGGCGCAGCCCCTTCTTCGGGTGCGCGGAGAGCAGCAGCTTGTTCAGCTCGTCCCGCACGCGCTCGGCGGAGACGATCTCGATGCGGCCCGACATCTCCGTCATGGCGGTGACGACCTCGGGAGCCACCTCGAAGTCCAGCTGGGCTGCGAAGCGCGCGGCCCGCATCATCCGCAGCGGATCGTCGGAGAAGGACGCCTCGGGCGTTCCCGGCGTACGGAGCACCCGTGCGGCCAGGTCTTCCAGGCCCCCGTGCGGGTCGACGAACTCCTTCTGCGGCAGCGCCACCGCCATCGCGTTGACGGTGAAGTCGCGGCGGACGAGGTCTTCCTCGATGGAGTCGCCGTAGGACACCTCGGGCTTGCGCGAGGTCCGGTCGTACGCCTCGGAGCGGTAGGTCGTCACCTCGATGAGGTAGCCGTCCTTCTGGCAGCCGACCGTGCCGAAGGCGATCCCGACCTCCCAGACCGCGTCCGCCCAGGGCCGCACGATCTTCAGGACGTCCTCGGGGCGGGCGTCGGTCGTGAAGTCCAGGTCGTTGCCGAGCCGCCCGAGCAGCGCGTCACGGACCGAGCCGCCGACGAGGGCAAGCGAGAACCCCGCCTCCTCGAATCGGTTGGCGAGATCGTCCGCTACAGGGGACACCCGCAGCAGTTCACTCACCGCGCGGCGCTGCACCTGGCTCAGTGCACTGGGATTGTCTTCGTTGGCGTTCGGCACAACAGAAAAGGGTACGTGGCCCGGCCGACCGGGGCGTCACCGTTATTACGGGCCCCGATATGCGGGCGGGCCCGTCGGTACGGCAATCTTCCGATCATGTGGAGCAGTCCGCGGCACTTCGCCACAGTGCGCATCGTTACCATGCGTGGACGCAGCAACCGACAGCGACGACAGCGAGGGACGGGCGAGCGCGTGGCCGAGGCGGCAGATTCCCAGGGGATGACTCCCTCTCCTGCCCGCCGGTGGCTGCGCCGCACGGCGGCGCTGCTCGTCGGCGCCCCGCTGATCGCGGGCCTGCTGTCCGCCACGGCCACCCCGGCGGCGCAGGCGGCCGAGGACAGCACCTCGGCGCAGAACGTCCAAGTGTCACTCGACTCGGTGGCCCCCAAGGCCCCCGTCAAGAGCGACACGCTGACGATCTCCGGACGGGTCACCAACAAGGGCAGCCAGGCCGTCACCGGCGCCCATGTGGGACTGCGGGTGGGGCCGAAGCTGTCCGGACGTACCACGATCGACGAGGCGGCCGCCCGCACGGGGTACTCCCCGAGCAGCGACGCAGCGGAGATCGGCGACGGGTACACCGTCAAGTTCGCCAGGCTGGACACCGGGATCAGCCAGGACTTCACCCTGTCCGTACCGGTCTCCAAGCTGGGCCTCGGTGACGACGGCGTCTACCAGCTCGGCGTCTCCGTGTCGGGCCAGACCGCGAATCAGCGGTACGACCAGGTGCTCGGTATCCAGCGGACCTTCCTGCCGTGGCAGCCGGAGGCCATCGAGGGCAAGAAGAGCCAGCTCACCTTTCTGTGGCCGCTCGTCTCCTCGTCCCACCTCACCGCCCAGACGGGCTCGGACGCCCAGCAGACGCCCGTCTTCACCGACGACTCCCTGGCGAAGGAGATCGGCCCCGGCGGCAAGCTGGAGCAGATGGTCTCGCTCGGCAGGCAACTGCCCGTGACCTGGGTGATCGACCCCGATCTGCTGGCCACCGTCGACGCGATGACCCGCAACTACAAGATCAAGGTCGGCGACAACCTGGTCGCCGGCACCAGCCAGGACGTGGCCAAGGAGTGGCTGAGTTCGCTGGAGGCGGCGGTCCAGGGTGAGAAGGTCGTCGCCCTCCCGTTCGCCGATCCCGATCTCGCCTCGCTCGCCCACCACGGCCGGGACGTCCCCGGCTCGCTGAGTCATCTGCAGAGCGCCACCGAGGTGGCACAGAAGACCATCGACACGATCCTGCACGTGACCCCGTCGGTCGAATACTCCTGGCCCGTGGACGGTGCCGTCGACCCGTCCATCGTCGACGTGGCGACATCGGCCGGCGCGCACAACGTGATCGCGCGCAGCGACAGCCTGCGGGACGGCGCGGTCCCGTACGCTCCCACGGCGGCCAGGCCGATCGGCGGCGGCACCAACGCGATCGTCGCCGACGCCCGGCTCTCCACGGCATTCCAGGGCGACATGTCTATGGCGGACACCTCGACCCTGGCGGTGCAGGAGTTCCTCGCACAGACCCTCGCGATCACGCTCCAGGACACCGACAAGCAGCGCAGCATCGTGGTGGCCCCGCAGCGGATGCCGACCGTCAGCCAGGCGCAGACAATGGCCGCCGCACTGCACGCGCTGGATCCGCAGCGCTGGACCCAGCCGCTCGACCTGTCCGCCGCGGCCACCGCCAAGCCCGATCCGCTCGCCACGACGAAGGTGCCCGGCGCCGGCGCCTACCCGGATGCGCTGCGCCAGCAGGAACTGCCGGTCAACGCCTTCCAGGACATGAAGAACACCCAGGGCACCCTGGACAAGTTCAAGGTGATCCTGACCGCACCCGACCGGGTGGTCACGCCCTTCGGCAACGCGATCAACCGGGAGATGTCGACGTCCTGGCGCGGCGACTCGGGCGGCGCACAGAACTACCGCTCCGGCGTCCAGCTCTACCTGGACGGTCTGACCGACCAGGTCAATCTCATCCAGAAGTCGACCGCGACGATGTCGGGGCGCAGCGCCACCATCGCCGTCACCGTGCAGAACAAGCTGGTGCAGGGCGTCGACCACCTGGTGCTGAGACTCCAGCCGAAGAGCCCGACCCGCCTGCAGCTGGGCGAGGACGGCGACGCGATCGGCGCGCAGCCGGTGAAGGTGGACGGCGACCGCAGTCAGTCGGTGAAGTTCACCGCCATCGCCAACGCCAACGGTCCGGTGCCAGTGACCGCGCGTCTCTACACGGAGGACGGCACGCCGTACGGTGAACCGATGGAGTTCACCGTCCAGGTCTCCGAGATCACTCCGACGGTGATGCTGGTCATCGCCGGCGGTGTCCTGCTGCTGGTGCTCGCGGGCATCAGGATGTACACCCACCGCAAGCGCTCCATGGCTCGCGAGGAATCCGAGGACAACGGCGACCCCGGGCAGTCGAACGGTTCGCCGGGCGTCGATCCCGGGCAGCCGAGTGACCCGACGCCGGACACCGGTCCGGAAAGCGGGGCCGCACCGGACCCGGGTGAGAAAGTGGACCATTGAGCTATGTCGTGGCCGGTCGGCCGGGGACGATGAGGTGGGGTAACCATGAACGCGCCGTACGACGGTGACCGTGGGCAGGGCGCTGGCAGCGGTGCCGCGCCCTCCGGGGGCATGCCCCCGGCACCCGCACAGCCCGGGCCGGTCCCGCCGCCGCAGTCCGCGCCCGACCCTTACGTCCAGGACGCGTACGCCTACGACCCGTACCGGTCGCAGGACCTCTCCGCCCAGGATCCGGTGACCGAGGCGCTCTACGACCGCGCGGCCCATCCGCCGCCGCCTCCCGGCACCTATGCCGAGCAGCCGCCGCTCTACCAGCAGCCCGCCGCCCAGCAGTACGCGCCCGACCCACGGATCTGGGCGCAGACCCCGCCGCCCGAGCCCGAGGGCCCCTCGCGCCACCTGCCCTACGGGGACCACGCCGGGACCACGCAGTTCGTGGGCGTCGACGACCTGGTCACCCAGGCCGGCGAGGAGCTTCCCGAGCAGGACGCGTTCGCGCACCTCTACCGGGACCAGCAGCAGGCGGGCCCGCCCCCGGCTCCGGCCGCGCCGGAACCGGCTCCCGCTCCGCCCCGGAAGTCGGGCGGCCGCGCCTCCAGCCTGATGAAGTCCAGCGCCGTGATGGCGGCGGGCACCCTGGTGTCCCGGCTCACCGGCTTCGTACGCAGCCTGGTGATCACGGCAGCACTGGGCGCCGCACTGCTCGGCGACACCTTCACCATCGCGCTCACCCTGCCGACGATGATCTACATCCTCACCGTCGGCGGGGGGCTGAACTCGGTGTTCGTGCCCCAGCTGGTCCGCTCCATGAAGGACGACGAGGACGGCGGCGAGGCCTACGCCAACCGTCTCCTGACGCTCGTCATGGTCGCGCTCGGCACCATCGTCACCCTCGCGGTCCTCGGGGCGCCGCTGCTGATCCAGCTGATGTCGCCCACCATCGCCAACGACACGGCCGCCAACAGCGTCGCCGTCACGTTCGCCCGCTACTGCCTGCCCACGATCTTCTTCATGGGTGTGCACGTGGTGATGGGCCAGATCCTCAACGCCCGCGGCAAGTTCGGCGCGATGATGTGGACCCCGGTCCTCAACAACATCGTGATGATCTGCACGTTCGGCCTGTTCATCTGGGTCTACGGCACCTCCGCCCAGTCCCACATGGGCGTCCAGACGATCCCGCACGACGGTGTCCGGCTGCTCGGCATCGGCACCCTGCTGGGCCTGGTGGTGCAGGCCCTGGCGATGCTTCCCTACCTGCGGGAGACCGGCTTCCGGTTCCGGCCGCGCTTCGACTGGAAGGGCCACGGGCTCGGCAAGACGGTCAAGCTCGCCAAGTGGACCGTCATGTTCGTCCTGGCCAACCAGGCCGGAGTCATCGTCGTCACCCGGCTCGCCACGGCGGCGGGCAAGGAATCGGGGCGTTCCGGCGCCGGCTTCCTCGCCTACTCCAATGCCCAGCTGATCTGGGGCATGCCGCAGGCCATCATCACCGTTTCCGTCATGGCCGCCCTGCTGCCGCGCATCTCGCGCGCCGCGCACGACAACGACCCGGGCGCGGTCCGCGACGACATCTCGCAGGGCCTGCGCAATTCCGCGGTCGCGATCGTGCCGGTCGCCTTCGCGTTCCTGGCGCTCGGCGTCCCCATGTGCACCCTGCTGTACGCCTCCAGCGGCGTCCAGGCCGCCCAGTCCATGGGCTTCATCCTGATGGCGTTCGCGCTCGGCCTGATTCCGTACTCCGTGCAGTACGTCGTCCTGCGCGGCTTCTACGCGTACGAGGACACCCGCACGCCCTTCTACAACACGGTCATCGTGGCGGCGGTCAACGCGGCCGTCTCGGCCGTCTGCTACGTGGTGCTGCCCGCCCGGTGGGCGGTCGTCGGCATGGCCGCCGCCTACGGTCTGGCCTACGCCGTGGGTGTCGGAGTGGCCTGGCGGCGGCTGCGCAACCGGCTGGGCGGCGACCTGGACGGTGCGCACGTCCTGCGTACGTACGCCCGCCTCTGCCTGGCCGCCGTGCCGGCCGCGGTGGCCGGTGGCGCGGTCGGCTTCGGTCTGCTGAAGTTCCTGGGCGAGGGTGCGGGAGGGTCCGTCGTGGCGCTGGTCGTCGGCGGTGCGGTCCTGCTCGGTGTCTTCTTCGTGGCGGCCAAGCGGATGCGCATCCAGGAGCTCAACGCCATGGTCGGAATGGTGCGCGGCCGCCTCGGCCGGTGAGGGCGGAGCCCGCGCACAACCATCGTCGGCCGCCGCGTGTCGTGCATAGTGCCGGACTGTGGGCACAATTGGCATGACTTTGCATGGCTGGCCGACAGCACGCAACGGATGGGGAGGCAGGAGCGACGGTGGCGGAACGTAGCACGGCTGCCGTCGACGTGGCCGACAACAGCGGCGACAACCCGCTGACCGCCAAGGCGGACAAGGCGACGACCGACGGGGTGACGGAGTCCATCGACACTGCAGACACTGCGGAGCAGAGCACGAACGGCACCGGCGGCGAGCGCAAGGCCACGGAGCCGTCCATCGCGACGCCCGAGCTGCACAGTGGTCACAAGCTCGCCAGACGCTACCGACTTGAGGAGTGCGTCACCCGTCTGGACGGTTTCAGCAGCTGGCGTGCGGTCGACGAGAAACTCCGCCGGGCCGTCGGCGTCCACCTGCTGCCCGCCGACCATCCGCGGGCGCGCTCCGTACTGGCTGCCGCCCGGTCCTCCGCGCTGCTCGGCGACCCGCGCTTCGTGCAGGTCCTGGACGCCGTCGAGGAGAACGACCTCGTCTACGTCGTCCACGAGTGGCTGCCGGACGCCACCGAGCTCACCGCCCTGCTCGCCCTCGGCCCCCTGGAGGCGCACGACGCCTACCAGATGGTCACCCAGATCTCGCAGGCCATGTCCGCCGCCCACCGCGAGGGCCTCGCCCACCTCCGGCTCACCCCGAGCGCGGTGCTGCGGACCTCCACCGGGCAGTACCGCATCCGGGGCCTCGCCGTCGCCGCCGCGCTGCGCGGCATCAGCTCCGACACCCCGCAGCGCACCGACACCGAAGCCATCGGCGCCCTGCTGTACGCCGTGCTCACCCAGCGCTGGCCCTACGAGAGCGACGCCTACGGTCTGCACGGGCTACCCAAGGGCGTCGGCCTGATCGCCCCCGACCAGGTACGGGCGGGTGTCCACCGGGGCCTCTCCGAGCTCGCCATGCGGGCCCTGGTCAACGACGGGGCCACCGCGTCCCGCCAGGAGCCGCCCTGCACCACCCCGGACGAGCTGGTCAAGGCCGTCGGGGAGATGCCGCGCATCCGCCCGCCGGAGCCCGCGTTCACCGCGCCCCCCGAGTACCAGCGCACCACCTACCAGCAGGGCACCTACGGCCGCCCGGCCGCCGGGCCCGGCCCCGCCCCCCAGCCCGTGCCGGTTCCGCCGCCACCGCTCCAGGGCCGCACCGGCAAGGCGCTCAAGTGGGCCGTTTCGGCCCTGTTGATCGCTGCCCTGGGTCTCGGTAGCTGGCAGCTCGCGGACACCCTGCTCCACCGTGACAAGGGCGGGTCCAATGAGACGGGCAACACCCAGACGACGGACCACGGCGACGGCGACAAGCCGAAGGCTCCCGTCCCGCTCAAGATCCAGAACGCTAAGGAGTACGCGCCGGACGGAATTGCGCAGGACGCCAAGGACGTGGACAAAACCTACGATGGCGACTCTTCGACGTTCTGGCGCTCCAAGAGCTTCGACGACGGACCGAAACTCGCTCCCTTCAAGCAGGGCGTCGGAATCGTCTACGACCTCGGAGCGGAGAAGGACGTCTCGACCGCGTCGATAGGGCTCCGCTTCGGTGGAGACCACACCACGATCGCGCTCTACGCAACGGACTCCATGTCGTCGAGCAATCAGGTTGCCGACATGAAGCAGATCGCGACGACGACGACCAGCGGCACCACGGCCGACCTCAAGGCGAAAGCCCCGGTGAAAACGCGCTACGTGGTGCTGTGGATCACCGATGCCCCTTACGCGCCTAGTGACGGCTACAGCAATCCGGGCTACAAACAAGGCATCACGGATGTGAAGTTCGCCGGCTGACCGAATGGCAGGGGAGGGGGTTCACCGTTGGACGAGGCCACACTGGGCGACCTGAGCGACCAGGACCTGCTGGCGCGCCATGTCGACGGCGACCCTCACGCCTTCGGTGAACTCGTGCGGCGTCACCGCGACCGGCTCTGGGCGGTGGCGCTGCGCACCCTGGGCGACCGCGAGGAGGCCGCTGACGCCGTCCAGGACGCCCTCGTCTCCGCCTACCGGGCCGCCCACACCTTCCGCGGTCAGTCGGCCGTCACCACCTGGCTGCACCGCATCACGGTGAACGCCTGTCTCGACCGGGCCCGTAAGGCGGCTTCCCGCAAAACGTCCCCGGTCGACGATCCCGAGCGCCTTGAGCAGCTCATCGAGCCGCACGAGTCGGCCGAGGCCCCGGCCGAGCGCCAGGACCTGCACCGTCAGCTCATCGAGGCGCTGGGGACCCTCCCTCCGGACCAGCGCGCCGCACTCGTACTCGTCGACATGCAGGGCTATCCGGTGGCGGAGGCGGCCCGCATGCTCGATGTTCCCACCGGCACCGTGAAAAGTCGCTGTGCCCGGGGGCGCGCACGGCTGGTACCGCTGCTCACTCATCTGCGCGGCGATGCGGGGGGTAGCAGCGAGTCCGGTGGGGGAAGGAACCGGACGCCGGGGACATCCGTCCCACCGGCGTCGGGCACAAACAACGCAGGACCGAGCGATTCGGCTGCCGTGAAGGGCGGAGGTGGGCGCGCGTGACATCCACGACCGGAACGACACAACACCCGGACGTCTCGGAGATCTCCGAACTCACCGAGGGCATCCTGCCGCCGGCCCGTACCGCGGATGTACGCCGACACCTCCAGGACTGCGCTCTCTGCGCCGATGTACGGGCCTCGCTCGAAGAGATCCGTGATCTGCTCGGCACGCTGCCCGGGCCCCAGCGGATGCCCGCCGATGTGGCGGGGCGCATCGATGCGGCGCTCGCCGCGGAGGCGCTGCTCAACGCCACGGCCCCGGAGGACACCGCGCGTGAAACGGCGCATGTTTCACGTGAAACACCCGCCCTGGCGGGCGAGTCCACGGCCGGTCCCGCCCCGGCCACTGCAAGGCCCGACGCCCCGGTGGCCGACCGCCCTGCCGGGCGCGGCCGCGCCGCCACCGGTCCCGGCCGGTCCGCCAGGACGCGTCGCCGCCGTACGGCCGTGCTCGGCGCGGTGCTCGGCGCCGCGGCCATCGGAGCGGGGATCTTCTTCGTGCAGAGCAACCAGGCGCCCTCCCCTTCCCTCCGGGCCGACAGCAACGCGTCCGGTACGCCCCGGCCCGGCGACAACGTCTTCGCCTCGGACACGCTCGAAGGGCGGGTCCAGTCGCTGCTTGCGGCCCAGCACGGCGGCCAGACCGCCCAGAGCGCCCCCTCGGCCAAGATCGCGCCGTCAACGGAGAAGGCGCCCAGCGACGAGAACTCGGCGGCCGGCATCCGATCCGCCGTGAGCGTGCCGTCCTGTGTCCAGGCAGGCACCGGGCGTCCCTCCCAGGCCCCTTTGGCGGCTGAGCAGGGCACGTACGAGGGAATCAAGGCGTATCTCGTCGTGCTGCCCGACCAGGCGAATCCCGCCAACGTGGAGGCGTACGTCGTTGCCGCGACCTGCGTGACTGCCACGCCCCCGGCTCAGGGGAAGCTGTTGCTGACGCACTCCTATCCCCGCCCCTGAGACAGGGCGCAAGCCGAGTCTCCGTGCTGCCCGTCCGGCTCGGGAATGCATCCCCCGTAGGATCCGTTGGGTGGGGTGAGAGTCCTGGACCGGGGCCCCGACAGGCAGTAGGCAGTCCGCAGAGACGAGGAAGTAACCCGTGAGCGACGTCCGTAACGTGATCATCATTGGCTCGGGGCCGGCCGGATACACGGCCGCGCTGTACACCGCACGTGCGTCGCTGAAGCCGCTGGTGTTCGAGGGCGCCGTCACCGCCGGCGGTGCGCTGATGAACACCACGGAGGTGGAGAACTTCCCGGGCTTCCAGGACGGCATCATGGGCCCCGAACTCATGGATAACATGCGCGGCCAGGCCGAGCGCTTCGGCGCCGAGCTGGTTCCGGACGATGTCGTCGCCGTCGACCTGAGCGGTGACATCAAGACCGTCACGGACACCGCGGGCACCGTCCACCGGGCCAAGGCCGTCATCGTCACCACCGGCTCGCAGCACCGCAAGCTGGGCCTGGCCAACGAGGACAAGCTGTCCGGCCGCGGCGTCTCGTGGTGCGCCACCTGCGACGGCTTCTTCTTCAAGGACCAGGACATCGCCGTGGTCGGCGGCGGCGACACCGCGATGGAGGAGGCGACCTTCCTCTCGCGCTTCGCCAAGTCCGTCACGATCGTCCACCGCCGCGACAGCCTGCGCGCCTCCAAGGCGATGCAGGAGCGTGCCTTCGCCGACGAGAAGATCAAGTTCGCCTGGGACAGCGAGGTCGCCGAGATCCACGGCGACCAGAAGCTCTCCGGTCTGACCCTGCGCAACACCAAGACCGGCGAGACCTCCCCGCTGCCGGTGACCGGTCTCTTCATCGCCGTGGGCCACGACCCGCGCACCGAGCTCTTCAAGGGCCAGCTCGACCTGGACGACGAGGGCTACCTGAA
Source organism: Streptomyces sp. NPDC094147 (assembly GCF_044764265.1). NCBI lineage: Bacteria > Bacillati > Actinomycetota > Actinomycetes > Kitasatosporales > Streptomycetaceae > Streptomyces > Streptomyces sp. NPDC094147. The sequence continues at coordinate 253,216 of NZ_JBIWHT010000007.1, forward strand.
GGTCGACGCCCCGTCGACCCGCACCAACCTGACGGGTGTCTTCGGCGCCGGCGACGTCGTCGACCACACCTACCGGCAGGCCATCACGGCCGCCGGGACCGGCTGCTCCGCCGCCCTGGACGCAGAGCGCTTCCTCGCCGCCCTCGCGGACGGCGAGAAGGCCGCAGCCACCGTCTGAGCCTTCCTCTCAGCTTCTCCCTTCCCCCTCCCACACCCCCTTAGGAGACTGCCGTGGCCGGCACCCTGAAGAACGTCACCGACGCCGACTTCGATGAGGTCGTCCTCAAGAGCAACAAGCCCGTCCTCGTGGACTTCTGGGCCGAGTGGTGCGGCCCGTGCCGCCAGATCGCCCCGTCGCTGGAGGCCATCGCCGCCGAGCACGGCGAGGAGATCGAGATCGTCAAGCTCAACATCGACGAGAACCCGACGACCGCCGCCAAGTACGGCGTGATGTCGATTCCGACCCTCAACGTCTACCAGGGCGGCGAGGTCGCCAAGACGATCGTCGGCGCCAAGCCGAAGGCCGCGCTTCTGCGTGACCTCGACGGCTTCATCGGCGAGAAGTAAGTCTCAACTCGCTCGTTGTTTCACGTGAAACGGGCCCGCCTCCTTGAGGGGGCGGGCCCGTTTTCCATGGAGTCGACTCCTACAGCGGCCTCAGCGCCGGCTCCTTCTGAACCGCGCCCAGCAGTCGGTCCAGGGCCAGTTCGACGTCTTCCTTCCAGGACAGCGTCGTGCGCAGTTCGAGCCGCATGCGCGGATACCTCGGATGCGGCCGTACGGTCTTGAACCCCACCGCCAGCAGATGGTCGGCCGGAAGCACACAGGCGGGCTCCCGCCAACGGGCATCACCGAACGCCTCGATGGCCTTGACGCCTCGGCGCAGCAGATCCTTCGCGACCGTCTGCACCATCACTCTCCCCAGTCCCTGCCCCTGATAGCCCGGCATGATCCACCCGGTCATCAGCAGTGCGGCGTCGGCGGACACCGGGCTGGTGGGGAACGCCGTGGCCCGGGGCACATAGGCCGGGGGCGCGTAGAGCACGTAACCGACCGGGATGTCATCGACATAGACGACCCGTCCACAGGAGCCCCATTCCAGGAGCACGGCGGAGATCCAGGCCTCTTTCTCCAGTTCGGGCCGACCCGCCTTTACCGCGGCCTCTCCGCTGACCGGGTCGAGTTCCCAGAAGACACAGGAGCGGCAGCGCTTGGGGAGGTCCGGAAGGTTGTCCAGCGTGAGCGGTACGAGCCGACGCCCCATGAAGGCTGTTCCTCACTTCCCTCGCCTGCTGCACTCCGCGCGGCTGTCAGCGCGCCCCGCTCCCGGAGCAGGCTCCCGACGAATCCGCCGACGGCCCCGAGGCCAAGACCCGCTGTCACCAGTTGAGTGCGGCTCACCGTTCGCATGGCCCCCGCGCCCCCTAGAAGATGGATCAAGGTGGATGTGCCATACCAGTACGCATCGTATCCACCCGGTCATGGCAGGGGTAGCGTCCGCATGCAAAGGGCGGGCCGTGTTCCGGTATGACCGGGAACACGGCCCGCCCTCAAGCGGCGCCGCAGGACTCAGCTGTCGCCGTCCTCCGAGGTTTCCTCGGCGAGCCCCTTCTCCAGGACCCGTCCCTCGCCCGGGGCGAGGGTGCCGAGAATCCTCTCCAGATCGTCTATCGAGGCGAACTCTACGACGATCTTTCCCTTCTTCTGGCCCAGGTCGACCTTCACCCGCGTCTCGAAGCGGTCCGAGAGCCGGTGGGCCAGATCGGAGAGGGCGGGCGACAGACGCGTCCCTGCCCTCGGCCCCTTGGCCTTGGGAGCGGCCTGAGGCTCCGAGGACATCAGGCTGACGATCTCTTCGACCGCCCGCACCGAGAGGCCCTCAGCCACGATGCGGTGAGCCAGCCGGTCCTGCTCCGCGGTGTCGTCCACCGAGAGCAGCGCCCGTGCGTGGCCCGCCGAGATGACACCGGCGGCGACCCTACGCTGCACGGGCGGCGAAAGACGCAGCAGCCGCAGCGTGTTGGAGACCTGCGGCCGCGAGCGGCCGATACGGTCCGCCAGCTGGTCGTGGGTGCACTTGAAGTCCCGCAGCAACTGGTCGTAGGCAGCGGCCTCTTCCAGCGGATTCAGCTGGGCCCGGTGAAGGTTCTCCAAAAGGGCGTCGAGAAGGAGCTTCTCGTCGTCGGTGTCCCGGACGATGGCGGGGATCCGCTCAAGTCCGGCCTCACGGCAGGACCTCCAGCGCCGCTCGCCCATGATGAGCTCGTAGCGCTCGGGGCCGGTCTGCCGGACGACGACGGGCTGGAGAAGCCCGACTTCTTTGATGGAGGTGACCAGTTCGGCGAGAGCATCCTCGTCGAAAACCTCACGCGGCTGGCGCGGGTTCGGCGTGATCGAGTCGATCGGCAGCTCGGCGAAGAACGCCCCGGCCGGCGACACCAGTTCCGGTGCGGCCTCCGGCTCGGGCAGCGATGTTTCACGTGAAACAGAAGCCGCCGGCAGCGTCGCGACCTTCGCGGCCGCCACCCCCCGCTCCGCGGTCAGCAGCGGCACCGCGGACGGGGACGTGGAAGCCGTCCCCACCGAGGAGCCCGGCTTCTCCTGCGAGGCGGTAGGGATCAGCGCACCGAGCCCACGCCCCAATCCTCTACGTCGCTCACTCACTGGATCCCCTCCGACATGCTGTGCTGGTTGTTCTGGCTGACCACATGCGCGTGCGTGGGGTCGTACTGCACACCGACACCGCGCAGGGCGATCTCGCGGGCAGCTTCTAGGTACGAGAGCGAGCCGCTGGAGCCCGGGTCATAGGTGAGCACCGTCTGTCCGTAGCTCGGCGCCTCGGAGATGCGGACCGAGCGCGGAATGCTGGTCCGCAGCACCTCCTTGCCGAAGTGACTGCGCACCTCGTCGGCCACCTGGGAGGCGAGCCTGGTCCGGCCGTCGTACATGGTGAGCAGAATCGTCGACACATGCAGCGCCGGGTTCAGATGCCCTCGCACCAGATCGACGTTCCTCAGCAGCTGGCCAAGCCCCTCCAGCGCGTAGTACTCACACTGGATCGGAATCAGGACCTCGGCCCCCGCGACGAGCGCGTTGACCGTCAACAGGCCCAGCGAGGGCGGGCAGTCGATGAGGATGTAGTCCAGCGGCTGCTCGTACGCCTGGATGGCGCGCTGCAGCCGGCTCTCCCGGGCCACCAGGGACACGAGCTCGATCTCCGCACCGGCGAGATCGATCGTGGCGGGCGCGCAGAAGAGTCCCTCGACGTCCGGGACGGGCTGCACGACTTCGGCGAGCGGCCTGCTCTCGACCAGCACGTCATAGATCGAAGGGACTTCGGCATGGTGGTCGATACCCAGTGCCGTCGAGGCATTGCCCTGCGGATCGAGGTCGACCACCAGTACCCGCGCACCGTGCAGGGCGAGGGAAGCGGCGAGGTTGACCGTGGTGGTGGTCTTCCCTACGCCGCCCTTCTGGTTGGCAACGACCATGATTCGGGTCTGCTCCGGCCGGGGCAGACCCTCGCCGGCCCGGCCGAGAGCTTCCACCGCCAGCTGGGCAGCACGACCGATGGGGGTGTCGTCCATCGGGGGCGGCGTTTCACGTGAAACATCCTCCCCCGCCGATTCGGTACGGGGACCGGGGACCGGATCGGTCATCGGTCCCGCGATGTTGGCGTCGGACCGCAAGGATTCACTCTCCTCGACTTCAGGCTCGCAATAAGCAGAGCCTCCCATGTCTTCGGGGTCGTGAACCAGCGAGGCCCGGTCTTCTGTGGATGAATCCACCTCTGTGGACAACTCCGTAGCCCTCGCAGGGGACTCAGGGCCCCCCGCGAACGGCCTGCGGTCGCGCGGCGAGGAAGCCGCACGGCCGCGGCTGATGATTCCATGCAGCAGTGAGCGACGTTTCACGTGAAACACGATGCATCCGCGCTCACCGGAGTCCGTTACGACACTCCGAAATGCGTACGTATGCCGCCTTCTATGGAGCATTCAACCCCCTGAACCCGCCCACAGGGCACGGGCTCCAGGGGGCAATGGCTCAGCGGCGGCGCCGGGTTCGGCTCGTCCTGGCGGCCTTGGCGCGCTTCGCGGCGAACCGCACACCGCCCGGGCTCTCGCCGACCTCGACCCGTACGACCGTGGACAGCGGGTCGACGATGCCCTCGCCGACCTGAAGCACCGTGGTCTCCACCACACCGAGCTTGCTCAGGGCGGCGCGCGCACCCACGATCTCCTCCTCGGCCGTGTCGCCCTTGAGCGCCAGCATCTCGCCGTAGGGGCGCAGCAGCGGAACGCCCCAGCCGGCCAGCCGGTCGAGCGGCGCCACCGCGCGGGCCGTCACCACATGCACCGGCGGAACCTTGCCCAGCATCTCCTCGGCACGGCCGCGCACCACGGTCACATGGTCGAGACCGAGAAGCTCCACGACCTCCTGGAGGAAATTGGTGCGCCGCAGCAGCGGTTCGAGCAGGGTGATCTTCAGGTCCGGACGCACCAGGGCCAGCGGGATACCGGGCAGGCCCGCACCCGAGCCGACGTCGCAGACCGTGACGCCCTCCGGAACGACCTCGGAGAGCACCGCGCAGTTGAGCAGATGCCGCTCCCACAGACGCGGCACCTCACGCGGCCCGATGAGACCGCGCTTGACCCCCGCATCCGCGAGCAGCTCCGCATACCGCACGGCTTCCGGGAAGAACTCGCCGAAAACCGCCCGCGCCACTTCCGGCGCCGGGGGAAGCTCCGCTGCTGCCTCTGCCTCCGTCACGGGGACCGTCCCTTCCCTACCTACGCGTGACCGCACTGTGGCGGCTGACTATCAGGCTGACAAAGATCGGCCCCGCCTGCGAACAGACGGGGCCGAGAAAACCGGGACCTCTCAGGCGGGCAGCACGACGACGAAGCGCTGGGGCTCCTCGCCCTCCGACTCGCTGCGCAGACCCGCGGCCGCGACCGCGTCGTGCACGACCTTGCGCTCGAACGGCGTCATCGGGTCCAGCTTCACCGGCGCACCGGTGCTCTTCACCTCGTCCGCCGCCTTGGCACCCAGTTCGGCGAGTTCCGTGCGCTTCTTGGCCCGGTAACCCGCGATGTCCAGCATCAGGCGGCTGCGGTCCCCGGTCTCGCGGTGCACGGCGAGCCGCGTCAGCTCCTGGAGCGCCTCCAGCACCTCGCCGTCGCGGCCCACGAGCTTCTGCAGTTCACGGCTGCTGCTGTCGCTGATGATGGAGACCGCGGCACGGTCCGCCTCGACGTCCATGTCGATGTCGCCGTCGAGGTCGGCGATGTCGAGCAGGCCCTCGAGGTAATCGGCGGCGATCTCCCCTTCCTGCTCCAGGCGGGAAAGGGGGTCGACGCCCTCGGCGGCCGGGGAGGTGGTGCCTTCCGTCACGGGATGGACTCCTTCTTACTTCTTGGACGGGTGCTTGGGCCGCTGCTGACCCTTGCGCTGACCCGACTTGGCTCGTGCCTGGCCGGCGGTGGGCTTGCCCTGCTTCGGCTTGGCTTCCGGCTGGGGCTTCGCGTCCTGCGGTTCGGCCTTCTTCTCCTCGGACACCTCGTCCGCGGAGTCCGAGGCGGCCCCGGAGTCCTTCGCCAACGAGGTCTTCGCGGTCGCCTCGTCCTGCTGAACCGCGGCGGCCTGACGCTGGGCTTTGGTCTGGCGCTTCGGCTGCTGACGCTTCGGCGCCGCCCCGCCCTCGGCCTCGGCGGCCGCGGCGTCGCTCTTCAGCACGCTGCCGTCGGCCTGGGCGGCGAAGCCCTGCTTGGACAGGCTGGTGACGAATTTGCGCTCGTTGTCGTTGCGATCCGGGCCCTTGGCCACGATCGCCTGGACGACCGTGCGCCGCCGCTTGCCGCGCACCTCACCGTGCAGGGAGACGCTCTTGACCAGTCGCTCCAGGTAGTGCGCCTGGGCCTTGGAACCCGGCGTCGGGTTCTGGTTGATGACGTACATCTGCTGGCCCATGGTCCACACGTTGGTGGTCAGCCAGTAGACGAGGACACCGACGGGGAAGTTGATGCCCATCACGGCGAACATGACCGGGAAGACGTACATCAGCATCTTCTGCTGCTGCATGAACGGCGTCTTGACCGTCAGGTCCACGTTCTTCGTCATCAGCTGGCGCTGGGTGAAGAACTGCGAGGCCGACATCAGCACGATCATGATCGCGGTGACGACCCGGACGTCGGTCATCGTGGCGCCGAGCGCCTCGACCTTCGACGCGCCGTCGGTGAACTTCGCGGCCAGCGGGGCACCGAGAATGTGGGCCTTCTGGGCGCTTTGCAGCAGCGGCTGGTTGATGACGCCGATGGTCTTGCCGTTGGCGATGCCGGCGAGCACGTGGTAGAGCGCGAAGAAGAACGGCGACTGCGCGAGGATCGGAAGGCACGAGGAGAGCGGGTTGGTACCCGTCTCCTTGTACAGCTTCATCATCTCTTCGGACTGTCGCTGCTTGTCGCTCTTGTAGCGCTCCTGGATCGCCTTCATCTTCGGCTGGAGCGCCTGCATGTTCCGGGTCGACTTGATCTGCTTCACGAAGAGCGGGATCAGGCAGATACGGATCAGCACCACGAGGGACACGATCGACAGGCCCCAGGCCCAGCCCGTGTCCGGCCCGAAGATCGCGCCGTACAACTTGTGGAACTGGACGATGACCCAGGAAACAGGCCAGGTGATAAAGCTGAACAGACTGGCAATCGTGTCCACTAATCAGGCTCCTTGAGCATTGGGCGGAGTCTCTGCGGCCGGGCTGGTCTCAGCGGCGGAGATCCCGCCCTTCCTGCCGCGCCAGGCAGCGCGCAACGCCTCGTGCCATCGAGGTCGTTTGCGCTCCGGTACGTAGTCCACGCCGCCCGGCGACCACGGGTTGCACCGCAGAATGCGCCAGGCGGTCAGGGCAGTGCCTTTGACGGCGCCGTGCCGGTCGATCGCCGTATATCCATAGTGGGAACACGACGGGTAGTACCTGCAGACGGGCCCGAGGAGTGGGCTGATCGTCCACTGGTACAGCTTGATCAGGGCCAGCAGCGGGTACTTCATCGCGCGCCCCCTCCCAGCAGCCGCGAAAGAGCGGCGTCCAGGTCTCGGGCCAGCTGTGCATGGTCGGCATCACCCGCACCGGGCAATGCCCGTACGACCACCAGGCTACCGGCGGGCAGCTGGGGAAGCCGTTCACGCATCAGATGGCGAAGCCTGCGCTTCACCAGGTTGCGGACGACCGCTACGCCCACGGCCTTGCTGACGACGAAACCCGCACGCGTCGGGGGAGCGCTCTCCCCAGGCGCGTGCGGGTCCGTTGCACCGCTGCGTAGATGGACGACGAGGAGCGGGCGTCCGGCCCGGCGTCCTCGGCGTACCGCGGTCGCGAAGTCCTCGCGCCGCCTCAGCCGATTCTCGGTAGGCAGCACGTCATGACCTGTTCGCGATTACGCGGACAGGCTGGCGCGACCCTTGCCACGGCGGTTCGCGAGAATCGCGCGGCCGGCGCGGGTACGCATCCGCAGGCGGAAGCCGTGGGTCTTGGCGCGGCGACGGTTGTTCGGCTGGAAGGTGCGCTTGCTCACTCGGGGGCTCCAGAAATGATTCGTTGGCGGCGGGACATCGCCTGGCTGTCACCGTGCGCCCACGAGTAGCTCGCGTATACGCCCGTGTGCACCGCTTCACGATCACAAGATCGTGATCTTTGCCCATCGGAGGCAGGCGGCAGCAGCCATCGACAACTCGACCTGGTTACGGTACGCGCGGCTACGCCATCCGGTCAAACCGGCGTCTTGACGGGGCCCACTGTGCACAGGCTGTGGACAACAACTTGAACCACGTCAGTGGCCCCGACTACCGTGGCTGAACTCCGAAATCTTTTCCCCATCTGTCCTTGCCTGTCTGTCTGTGCCATCCCATACCGTCCCGAGAACCACACATTCGTGGGACCTGCGAGAGAGCGTGCCCTGTGGCTGACGTACCTGCCGATCTTGCCGCAGTGTGGCCACGAGTGCTGGAGCATCTCCTCGGGGAGGGGCAGCAGGGCATCGAGCCCAAGGACAAGCAGTGGATCGAGCGCTGCCAGCCGCTCGCACTGGTGGCCGACACCGCCCTGCTCGCCGTCCCCAACGAATGGGGCAAGCGCGTTCTGGAGGGCCGGCTCGCCCCGCTGATCAGCGAGACCCTGAGCCGCGAGTGCGGCCGCACCATCCGGATCGCGATCACCGTCGACGACTCCGTGGGCGAGCCCGCGCCGCCGGCTCCGCAGCAGCAGCCCCAGCAGCAGCGCTACCAGGACGACCCGTACGGCCGGCCCGCCGACGACGGGCTGCCCACGGTGCGCCCCGCCTACCCCGGCGAGTACCAGCAGCGCCCCGAGCCCGGCGCCTGGCCGCGCGCCCAGGAAGACCTCTGGCAGCAGCCCCGCCTCGGCGGCTTCCAGGACCGCGAGCCCTCAGGCGAGCAGTGGCGCGAGCCCTACGGCAGCCCCCGCCCGCAGCAGCCGCAGCACGACTACCGGTCGCCGCAGCCGCCCGAGCGCCAGGAGCGGGGCCAGTACGAACAGGAGCGCGGCCCGTACGAGCCGGACCGCCCGCAGTACGAGCAGCCCAAGCCGCAGCCGTACGAGCAGCAGCGGCACGAACGCCATGAGCGGCCCGAGCGCCGGGAGCTGCCGGACGCGCAGGCCCCGCAGCGCGGCGGCTCCGGCCATCTGGCACCGTCCCCGTCCGGCGGGGCGCCCGCGCAGGGCGGTCCGGGCGAGCCGCACGCGCGGCTGAACCCGAAGTACCTCTTCGACACCTTCGTCATCGGCTCGTCGAACCGGTTCGCGCACGCCGCGGCCGTCGCGGTCGCCGAGGCTCCGGCCAAGGCGTACAACCCCCTGTTCATCTATGGGGAGTCGGGCCTCGGCAAGACCCACCTGCTGCACGCGATCGGGCACTACGCGCGCAGTCTGTATCCCGGCACGCGGGTGCGGTACGTGAGCTCCGAGGAGTTCACCAACGAGTTCATCAACTCGATCCGCGACGGCAAGGGCGACACCTTCCGCAAGCGCTACCGCGACGTGGACATCCTCCTGGTCGACGACATCCAGTTCCTGGCGAGCAAGGAGTCGACGCAGGAGGAGTTCTTCCACACCTTCAACACGCTCCACAACGCCAACAAGCAGATCGTGCTGTCCTCGGACCGGCCGCCCAAGCAGCTGATGACCCTGGAGGACCGGCTGCGGAACCGTTTCGAGTGGGGCCTCACCACGGATGTGCAGCCGCCCGAGCTGGAGACCCGTATCGCGATCCTCCGTAAGAAGGCGGTGCAGGAGCAGCTCAACGCCCCGCCGGAGGTGCTGGAGTTCATCGCGTCCCGGATCTCGCGGAACATCCGTGAGCTGGAGGGCGCGCTGATCCGGGTCACGGCGTTCGCCTCGCTCAACCGGCAGCCGGTGGACCTGGGGCTGACCGAGATCGTGCTGAAGGACCTGATCCCCGGCGGCGAGGACTCGGCGCCCGAGATCACCGCGAGCGCCATCATGGCGGCGACCGCCGACTACTTCGGTCTGACGGTGGAGGACCTCTGCGGATCCTCGCGCAGCCGGGTCCTGGTGACGGCCCGCCAGATCGCCATGTACCTGTGCCGCGAGCTCACCGATCTCTCGCTGCCCAAGATCGGGGCCCAGTTCGGCGGCCGCGACCATACGACGGTGATGCACGCGGACCGCAAGATCCGCGCGCTGATGGCGGAGCGCCGCTCCATCTACAACCAGGTCACCGAGCTCACCAACCGCATCAAGAACGGCTGACAGCGCCTCAGCGGACACCTCGAAGGGCGCCCAGGGATCGATTCTCCGGGCGCCCTTCGGCGTTCCCGGCCCCCGGGGCGGGCCCCTTCCGGGCCGCCGAGAGGCCCTCAGGAGGCTCCGGAATACGTGCGTACGGGGCCGAGGGAAGCGTGTGTACGAGGCCGGCGGAGCCCTTGGTGTTCGAATACCGGCTGGTCAGGGGCGGTTCTCCACAGATCTGGGGACTTTCTTCCGTCCACACCCTGGGGACCGCGAAGTTGTCCAGATTGCTTCCACAGGCGCGGCGGCTGATACTCCATCACCCCAGGTCAACAGCCTGTGGATTTGTGGGCATCGTCGCTCCACAGCTTGTGGATGAAATCTCTGTCCACAGGCTGTGGGTGAAGTTGTCCACCGGCGACCCACAGGTCTTGATCCGTTGTCCCCAGCTTCACCCACGTTCTCCACACCCGTGTCCACTGTTCGGCAAGGAAACACCCGGGATCACTGGACCGAGTGAAAGCCGTCACACCAAGGAGGCGGGTTGGCCTGTGGGGAACGTGGGTAAAGCTGGGGACAGCCCTGGGGAGAAGTGGCCCCCTCCTGTGCATTGGTTGTGCAGAACTTTCGGGCGTCCACAGAAACCATGAGTTGTCCACCGGCTCCACCCACAGGGGCGGTGGACAAAAAACTGGGCGTGACCTGCGCAAACGGGGTTATCCACGGTTTCCACAGGCCCTACTACTACTCCCACTTAGAGTTAGCTCGGAATCCGCTTCGAAGTGGGGCCTGTGCACAACTCGCCGCCGGAGCTCCCGACACCGCTCGACGCGACTTGACCCCGACGCGCACCGAGTGTCAGCGGCGTACGTCAGACTGGTCCCCGGCGATACAGCCGACGACGAAAGCCAGCAGGGCGAGCCAGCAACAGCAGGAGGCGGTTCCGGTGAAGATCCGGGTGGAGCGCGATGTACTCGCGGAGGCGGTGGCCTGGGTGGCCCGCAGCCTCCCGGCCCGTCCGCCCGCGCCCGTACTCGCGGGCCTTCTTCTGAAGGCGGAGGACGGCGCGCTCAGCTTCTCCAGCTTCGACTACGAGGTCTCGGCGCGGGTCTCGGTCGACGCCGAGGTGGACGAGGACGGCACGGTGCTCGTCTCCGGCCGCCTCCTCGCCGACATCTGCCGCGCCCTCCCCAACCGCCCGGTGGAGATTTCCACCGACGGTGTACGGGCGACCGTGGTCTGCGGCTCCTCGCGCTTCACCCTCCACACCCTTCCTGTGGAGGAGTACCCGGCGCTGCCGCAGATGCCGACCGCCACCGGCACCGTTCCCGGTGAGGTCTTCGCCTCCGCCGCCGCCCAGGTCGCCATCGCGGCCGGCCGCGACGACACGCTGCCCGTGCTGACCGGTGTCCGCATCGAGATCGAGGGCGACACGGTCACCCTGGCCTCCACCGACCGCTACCGCTTCGCGGTCCGCGAGTTCCTGTGGAAGCCGGAGAACCCGGACGCCTCCGCGGTCGCCCTGGTGCCCGCCAAGACGCTCCTGGACACCGCCAAGGCGCTCACGAGCGGCGACACGGTCACCCTGGCGCTCTCCGGCTCCGGCGCCGGAGAGGGCCTGATCGGCTTCGAGGGCGCGGGCCGCCGCACGACCACCCGCCTCCTTGAGGGCGACCTGCCGAAGTACCGGACTCTCTTCCCCACCGAGTTCAACTCGGTCGCGGTGATCGAGACCGCCCCCTTCGTCGAGGCCGTCAAGCGCGTGTCCCTGGTCGCCGAGCGCAACACCCCGGTGCGGCTCAGCTTCGAGCAGGGCGTGCTCATCCTGGAGGCCGGTTCCAGCGACGACGCACAGGCTGTGGAAAGGGTCGACGCCAACCTGGAGGGCGACGACATCTCGATCGCCTTCAACCCGACCTTCCTGCTCGACGGCCTGAGCGCGATCGACTCCCCGGTCGCCCAGCTCGCCTTCACCACCTCGACCAAGCCGGCGCTGCTCAGCGGCAAGCCCGCGCTGGACGCCGAGGCGGACGACGCGTACAAGTACCTGATCATGCCGGTGCGGCTGTCCGGCTGAGTGGCTTCGCGGACGTACGCCCCGGGCTCCGGGGCGTACGTTTGAGCGGCTGACCCCGCAGGTGTGTGCCAAGGCCCCGGCGTAGGCTCGGACGCGGGTACGAAAGCCACAACGTCAAAGGATCATGTGATGGAGCTCGGTCTCGTCGGCCTCGGCAAAATGGGCGGCAACATGCGCGAGCGCATCCGCCGCGCCGGCCACACCGTCATCGGTTACGACCGCAACCCGGACGTCGCGGATGTCCACAGCCTCAAGGAGCTTGTGGACAGCCTCAACGGTCCGCGAGTGGTGTGGGTGATGGTCCCGGCGGGCGCCGCGACGCAGTCCACCATCGACGAGCTCGCCGATCTCCTGTCGCCCGGCGACATCGTCGTGGACGGCGGCAACTCGCGCTGGACCGACGACGAGAAGCACGCGGCGGAGCTCGCCGCCAAGGGCATCGGCTTCGTCGACTGCGGTGTCTCCGGCGGCGTCTGGGGCCTGGAGAACGGCTACGCGCTGATGTACGGCGGCGACGCCGAGAACATCGCGAAGGTCCAGCCGGTCTTCGACGCGCTGAAGCCCGAGGGCGATTTCGGCTCGGTCCACGCGGGCAAGGTCGGCGCCGGCCACTTCTCCAAGATGGTCCACAACGGCATCGAGTACGCCATGATGCAGGCCTACGCCGAGGGCTGGGAGCTGCTGGAGAAGGTCGACTCGGTCACCGACGTCCGCGAGGTGTTCCGCAGCTGGCAGGAGGGCACGGTCATCCGTTCCTGGCTGCTCGACCTGGCGGTCAACGCGCTGGACGACGACGAGCACCTCGACAAGCTCAAGGGCTTCGCGCAGGACTCCGGCGAGGGCCGCTGGACCGTCGAGGCCGCCATCGACAACGCCGTGCCGCTGCCCGCGATCACCGCCTCGCTGTTCGCGCGCTTCGCGTCCCGGCAGGACGACTCCCCGCAGATGAAGATGATCGCCGCGCTGCGCAACCAGTTCGGCGGCCACGCGGTCGAGTCCAAGTAGCAGTAAAGAGCAGTAGGTCAGCCGGGGGAGGTCGGCGACACCATGCACGTCACGCATCTCTCGCTGGCCGACTTCCGCTCGTACGCCCGGGTCGAGGTTCCGCTCGACCCGGGCGTCACCGCTTTCGTGGGGGCCAACGGGCAGGGCAAGACCAATCTGGTCGAAGCCGTCGGCTATCTCGCCTCGCTCGGCAGCCACCGGGTCTCCTCCGACGCGCCGCTGGTACGCATGGGCGCCGACCGGGCCGTCATCCGCGCGGCCGTCACCCAGGGCGAGCGCTCCCAGCTGATCGAGCTCGAACTCAACCCCGGCCGCGCCAACCGGGCCCGTATCAACAGGTCCTCGCAGGTCAGACCCCGCGATGTGCTGGGGATCGTACGGACTGTGCTGTTCGCCCCGGAGGATCTGGCGCTGGTCAAGGGCGATCCCGGCGAGCGGCGGCGGTTCCTCGACGAGCTGATCACCGCGCGCTCGCCCAGGATGGCCGCGGTGCGCTCCGACTACGACCGGGTCCTCAAACAGCGCAACACCCTCCTGAAGTCCGCCGCGATGGCCCGCCGGCACGGCGGCCGTGGCATGGACCTGTCCACACTCGACGTGTGGGACCAGCACCTCGCCCAGGCCGGTGCCGAGCTCCTCGCCCAGCGCCTCGACCTGATCGCCGCGCTGCAGCCGCTGACGGACAAGGCGTACGAGCAACTCGCCCCGGGCGGTGGGCCGGTGGCGTTGGAGTACAAGCCGTCGGCGCCGGGCTCCGGGCACACCCGCGACGAGCTGTACGGCCAGCTCATCGCGGCTTTCGCGGACGTCCGCAAGCAGGAGATCGAGCGGGGCGTGACGCTGGCCGGGCCGCACCGCGACGATCTTTCGCTGCGCCTCGGCGAGCTTCCGGCGAAGGGGTACGCGAGCCACGGCGAGTCCTGGTCGTACGCCCTTGCACTGCGGCTCGCCTCGTACGACCTGCTGCGGGCCGAGGGCAACGAGCCGGTGCTCGTCCTGGACGACGTGTTCGCCGAGCTGGACGCCAAGCGGCGCGAACGGCTCGCGGAGCTGGTCGCTCCGGGCGAGCAGGTCCTGGTGACGGCCGCGGTGGACGACGACGTTCCGGGGATCCTCGCGGGTGTGCGCTACGAGGTCGCGGCGGGCGAGGTGACGCGGGTATGAGCGAGGCGCCCGAATCAGCCGAGCCGCCGAAGGTGCCCGAGTCCTCCGGGGTCGATCTGGCGCGGGTCGCGCTGCGCGCGGCCAAGGAGCAGGCCAAGGCGCGGGGCGCGGCCGCGCAGCAGAAGAAGCAGGCCCGGCGGGGCGGCGGACTGCGCTCCGGCGCGCGGGCGGACGGGCGCGACCCGCTGCCGCTGGGGGCCGCGATCAACCGGCTGATCAGCGAGCGCGGCTGGGAGACGCCGGCCGCGGTGGGCGGTGTGATGGGCCGCTGGCCGCAGATCGTCGGCGACGACCTCGCCAACCACTGCGTGCCGCAGTCGTACGACGAGACCGAGGCCGTCCTCACCGTGCAGTGCGACTCGACGGCCTGGGCGACCCAGCTGCGGCTGCTCGCCCCTCAGCTGGTGGCGCGGCTCAACGCGGACCTGGGGCAGGGCACGGTCCGGCTGATCAAGGTGTTCGGCCCGAGCGGACCGCCGCAGCGCTACGGGAAGCTGCGCGCGCCGGGGAGCACCGGGCCGGGCGACACCTACGGGTGATGCCTGCCGGCATGCCCCGGGCGAGCCGGTGCCCGGATTCCTTCGCGACGACCTCTATAGGGACGTGACGACCTCCGTATAGAGGAGGCGTCCGCGACGGAGGAGACGTCCGGGCCCGCCGAGGGGTGTCCCACGCGTCTCCGCCGCACCCCTGGTGACCTGCGAAAACGGGGCATGTGAGGGGCCTGAAACCGCGTGAGGGGCATGGGGCGTCCCTCACCGTAGTCGGAGGTTGACAGGTCGAAGCGCTGAAAGCCCGTGTGAGGCTCTTGGGGCCCCTCCCCGAATATGGGGAGTCGGTAGGCGCCCGCTCAGGGCGGCACATGCGGACTCAGGTACCGGCAAACCCCCATTCATGTCGGCGCTACCGGTAGACTGGTCAATAATCCCGCCGTCCTCGCGGGACGCACCGAAAGAAGCGGACGGACGCCTGCCCCCACGGGCGGTGCCCGACGCTGACCATCGCTGAACGACGCAGCCGCTCCTGCCTGACAGGGGAAGGCTTGTGCTGTGCCAGAAAGGGCGCTTCGTGGCCGATTCCGGCAACCCCAACGAGAACACCCCGTCCACTGCCGTCGGCGAGAACGGCGAGGTCACCGCCTCGTACGACGCCAGCGCGATTACCGTCCTCGAAGGTCTGGACGCGGTCCGCAAGCGACCCGGCATGTACATCGGCTCGACCGGTGAGCGTGGTCTTCATCACCTCGTGTACGAGGTCGTCGACAACTCCGTCGACGAGGCTCTGGCCGGACACGCGGACACGATCGACGTCACCATCCTCGCGGACGGCGGCGTACGAGTGATCGACAACGGCCGTGGCATTCCCGTGGGCATCATTCCCTCCGAGGGGAAGCCCGCCGTCGAGGTCGTACTCACCGTCCTGCACGCGGGCGGCAAGTTCGGCGGCGGCGGTTACGCCGTCTCCGGCGGTCTGCACGGTGTCGGTGTGTCCGTCGTGAACGCACTGTCCACGAAGGTCGCGGTCGAGGTCAGGACGGAGGGCCACCGCTGGACCCAGGACTACAAGCTCGGTGTCCCGACGGCGCCCCTCGCCCGTAACGAAGCCGTCGAGGAGACCGGCACGTCGGTCACCTTCTGGGCCGACGGCGACATCTTCGAGACCACCGAGTACTCCTTCGAGACGCTGTCGCGGCGCTTCCAGGAGATGGCCTTCCTCAACAAGGGCCTGACCCTGACGCTGACCGACGAGCGCGAGTCGGCGAAGGCCGTCTCGGGCGCGGACTCCACCGATGAGGCGGAGGAGCAGCAGCCCCTCTCGGTGACGTACTTCTACGAGGGCGGCATCGTCGACTTCGTGAAGTACCTCAACTCGCGCAAGGGCGAGCTGATCCACCCGACCGTGATCGACATCGAGGCCGAGGACAAGGAGCGACTCCTCTCGGCCGAGATCGCGATGCAGTGGAACTCTCAGTACAGCGAGGGCGTTTACTCCTTTGCGAACACCATCCACACGCATGAGGGGGGTACGCATGAGGAGGGATTCCGCGCCGCGCTCACGGGCCTGGTCAACCGGTACGCCCGTGACAAGAAGCTGCTGCGCGAGAAGGACGACAACCTCTCGGGCGAGGATATCCGCGAGGGTCTGACGGCGATCATCTCCGTCAAGCTGGGCGAGCCGCAGTTCGAGGGTCAGACCAAGACCAAGCTGGGCAACACCGAGGCGAAGACGTTCGTCCAGAAGGTGGTGCACGAGCACCTCACCGACTGGTTCGACCGCAACCCCAACGAGGCCGCGGACATCATCCGCAAGTCCATCCAGGCGCAGACGGCCCGCGTCGCCGCCCGCAAGGCGCGTGACCTGACCCGCCGCAAGGGGCTGCTCGAGTCGGCGTCGCTGCCCGGCAAGCTCTCGGACTGCCAGTCCAACGACCCCACCAAGTGCGAGATCTTCATCGTCGAGGGTGACTCCGCCGGTGGTTCGGCGAAGTCCGGCCGCAACCCGATGTACCAGGCGATCCTGCCCATCCGAGGCAAGATCCTGAACGTCGAGAAGGCCCGGATCGACAAGATCCTGCAGAACACCGAGGTCCAGGCGCTGATCTCGGCGTTCGGTACCGGGGTCCACGAGGACTTCGACATCGAGAAGCTCCGCTATCACAAGATCATCTTGATGGCGGACGCCGATGTCGACGGCCAGCACATCAACACCCTGCTGCTGACCTTCCTGTTCCGCTTCATGCGGCCGCTGGTCGAGGCCGGGCACGTCTACCTGTCGCGCCCGCCGCTCTACAAGATCAAGTGGGGCCGGGACGACTTCGAGTACGCGTACTCGGACCGTGAGCGCGACGCGCTCACCGAGCTCGGCAAGCAGAACGGCAAGCGGATCCGCGAGGACTCGATCCAGCGCTTCAAGGGTCTCGGTGAGATGAACGCCGAGGAGCTGCGCGTCACCACCATGGACATCGAGCACCGGGTGCTCGGCCAGGTCACCCTGGACGACGCGGCCCAGGCCGACGACCTGTTCTCGGTGCTGATGGGCGAGGACGTGGAGGCACGCCGCTCGTTCATCCAGCGCAACGCGCGGGACGTCCGCTTCCTCGACATCTGACTCGGTCTGTCGCTGACCGCTTCGAAAGGACTTGAGAACCAGCAATGGCCGACGAGAACACTCCCGCGACCGCTGAACCCACCGAGGAAGGCCCTGTTCTGCGCATCGAGCCCGTCGGGCTCGAAACGGAGATGCAGCGTTCCTACCTCGACTACGCGATGTCCGTCATCGTCTCGCGTGCGCTGCCGGACGTACGGGACGGTCTGAAGCCCGTCCACCGCCGTGTCCTGTACGCCATGTACGACGGCGGGTACCGGCCCGAGAAGGGCTTCTACAAGTGCGCCCGCGTCGTCGGTGACGTCATGGGTACGTACCACCCGCACGGCGACTCCTCGATCTACGACGCCCTCGTGCGCCTCGCCCAGCACTGGTCGATGCGCATGCCGCTGGTGGACTCCAACGGCAACTTCGGTTCCCCGGGCAACGACCCGGCCGCCGCCATGCGGTACACCGAGTGCAAGATGATGCCGCTGTCCATGGAGATGGTCCGCGACATCGACGAGGAGACCGTCGACTTCACGGACAACTACGACGGCCGCAACCAGGAGCCGACGGTCCTGCCGGCGCGCTTCCCCAACCTCCTGGTCAACGGTTCGGCCGGTATCGCGGTCGGCATGGCGACCAACATCCCGCCGCACAACCTGCGCGAGGTCGCCGAGGGCGCCCAGTGGTACCTGGCGAACCCGGAGGCCTCGCACGAGGAGCTCCTGGACGCGCTGATCGAGCGCATCAAGGGCCCCGACTTCCCCACCGGCGCGCTGGTCGTGGGCCGCAAGGGCATCGAGGAGGCGTACCGCACCGGTCGCGGCTCCATCACGATGCGCGCGGTCGTCGCGGTCGAGGAGATCCAGAACCGCCAGTGCCTGGTGGTCACGGAACTGCCGTACCAGACCAACCCGGACAACCTGGCGCAGAAGATCGCCGACCTGGTCAAGGACGGCAAGGTCGGCGGCATCGCGGACGTCCGTGACGAGACCAGCTCCCGTACCGGCCAGCGCCTGGTGATCGTCCTCAAGCGGGACGCGGTCGCCAAGGTCGTCCTGAACAACCTGTACAAGCACACCGATCTGCAGAGCAACTTCGGCGCCAACATGCTGGCGCTGGTCGACGGCGTGCCGCGCACGCTCTCGATCGACGCGTTCATCCGCCACTGGGTGACGCACCAGATCGAGGTCATCGTCCGGCGTACGAAGTTCCGGCTGCGCAAGGCCGAGGAGCGGGCGCACATCCTGCGCGGCCTGCTCAAGGCGCTGGACGCGATCGACGAGGTCATCGCCCTGATCCGGCGCAGCCAGACGGTCGAGATCGCGCGCGAGGGCCTGATGGGCCTGCTCTCGATCGACGAGATCCAGGCCAACGCCATCCTGGAGATGCAGCTGCGCCGGCTGGCCGCCCTGGAGCGCCAGAAGATCGTCGCCGAGCACGACGAGCTCCAGGCGAAGATCAACGAGTACAACGCGATCCTCGCCTCGCCCGAGCGCCAGCGCATGATCGTGAGCGAGGAACTGGCCGCGATCGTCGACAAGTTCGGCGACGACCGGCGCTCGGCGCTGGTGCCGTTCGACGGTGACATGTCCATCGAGGACCTGATCGCCGAAGAGGACATCGTCGTCACCATCACCAATGGCGGCTACGTCAAGCGCACCAAGACCGAGGACTACCGCTCGCAGAAGCGCGGCGGCAAGGGCGTGCGGGGCACCAAGCTGAAGCAGGACGACATCGTCGACCACTTCTTCGTCTCCACCACGCACCACTGGCTGCTGTTCTTCACCAACAAGGGCCGGGTCTACCGGGCCAAGGCGTACGAGCTGCCGGACGCGGGACGTGACGCGCGCGGTCAGCACGTCGCCAACCTGCTCGCCTTCCAGCCGGACGAGAAGATCGCCCAGATCCTCGCGATCCGCGACTACGAGGCGGCGCCCTATCTGATCCTGGCCACCAAGGGCGGCCTGGTGAAGAAGACGTCGCTCAAGGACTACGACTCGCCCCGTTCGGGTGGTGTCATCGCCATCAATCTGCGGGAGACCGCGGACGGCAGCGACGACGAACTGATCGGCGCGGAGCTGGTCTCGGCCGAGGACGATCTGCTGCTCGTCAGCAAGAAGGCGCAGTCCATCCGCTTCACGGCGACGGACGACGCGCTGCGCCCGATGGGACGCGCGACCTCCGGCGTCAAGGGGATGAGTTTCCGCGAGGGCGACGAACTGCTCTCGATGAATGTCGTCCGGCCCGGTACGTTCGTCTTCACCGCAACCGATGGCGGGTACGCGAAGCGCACTCCCGTCGACGAGTACCGCGTCCAGGGCCGCGGCGGCCTCGGCATCAAGGCCGCCAAGATCGTGGAGGACCGGGGCTCGCTGGTCGGCGCGCTGGTGGTGGAGGAGAGCGACGAAATCCTCGCCATCACGCTCGGCGGCGGTGTGATTCGCACGCGAGTCAACGAGGTCAGGGAGACGGGCCGTGACACCATGGGCGTCCAACTGATCAACCTGGGCAAGCGCGATGCCGTGGTCGGTATCGCCCGTAACGCCGAGGCGGGCAGCGAGGCCGAAGAGGTCGACGGGGCCGACGACGCCGAGGGCGCTACTGCCGAGGCTGCTGCCGAGGGCGCCCAGCCCTCGGCCGGGGAGCACGAGGAGTAAAGCGTGAGTGGAGCCACGGGCGCCGGAGCGGCCGCTTCCGGAGCGAACGGTGCCCGTGGCTCTGCCGCGGACTCCCAGGGGGTAACGGTGACGGACACCCGGGGGCCACAGGGCCGCACGGAGTACGAGGGCCACGCCAACGGGCCGCTGCCCGGCGAGCGTGAGCGGCCCGCGCAGGGCCAGCAGCCCTACCACCCGCCGCAGGCGTATCCCGCGCCGCAGCGGGGCAGCCGGTCCGAGCCGGTGCGCCGGCCGCGTACCGGGGCGCGTACGACGCCCCGTACGCGCAAGGCGCGGCTGCGGGTGGCCAAGGCCGACCCGTGGTCGGTGATGAAGGTCAGCTTCCTGCTGTCCATCGCGCTCGGCATCTGCACGGTGATCGCGGCGGCGGTGCTGTGGATGGTCATGGACGCCATGGGCGTGTTCTCCACGGTCGGCGGCACGATCAGCGAGGCCACCGGCTCGAACGAGTCCAACGGCTTCGACCTCCAGTCGTTCCTGTCGCTGCCGCGGGTGCTGCTCTTCACGTCGATCATCGCGGTGATCGACGTGGTGCTCGCCACGGCGCTGGCCACGCTCGGCGCCTTCATCTACAACCTCTCGGCCGGTTTCGTGGGCGGCATCGAGCTCACGCTCGCCGAGGACGAGTAGCCGCAGTTCACAGCCGCTCGGCCATCGATTTTGGGACTGGCCGTCCCGTGCGCTAATCTTCAGAGGTCAGCGCGCGGGACATCCCGCAGAGCGCGGCGGGGCTATAGCTCAGTTGGTTAGAGCGCATCCCTGATAAGGATGAGGCCACAGGTTCAAATCCTGTTAGCCCCACAGTGACGAAGACCCCCGGGTGAATACCCGGGGGTCTTCGGCGTTTCCGGGGAGGGGTGTCAGGCCGGGGGCGGGGTGGCGGCGCGGGCCTGAGGGTCGCAGGCCCCAGGTTGCGGGATCGCTTCGCGGACCGTAGGGGCACGGTGTGCGGGGGCTTCGTCCCGTCGTGGGCGGCCGGGCAGGGAGAGGGGCGCGCGCCAGGCCCCCGGAAACACCGAAGAGCCCGGCAACTTGGGGAAGTTGCCGGGCTCGCAGCTCGGGCGGAGCGGGGTGGGTCAGGGGGTCGGGGCCTCGGCCCCGGTGGAGTCTTCGGGCTCGTCGTCGCCCGCCGGCGCCGTGTTCGTGGCGGTCGCACCGGTTCCGCCGGGCTCCTGCGGCCCCTCGGGCCCGTCGTGGACGTCGGCGCGGTGCCGGGAGGAGGGCGAGGCGCCGTGGGCCTCGGCGCGGATGCGCTGCTTCATGGTGGGCGGCAGGGCCGAGGGGGCCGGCAGGGCCCAGTGCACGGTAGGAGCAACGGAGGCGGGCGGTTCGCTCCGGTTGTGCGTCACGTCGTTCTGCGGTACGGAAGCCGCGGGGGCGGCGGCGGATGCCTGGCCGGCGAAGCCGAAGGCGGCGAAGAGGGCGACGAGCGCGCTGATGAGGGAGGTCCACCACGTCGTGAGCTTGCTGGTTGCCATGATTCCTCGCTTCTTCCGTGAGCAGTGTGTGCTTTTGGGTTGCCCGAATTGCGTTGTATCCGATGATGTGCGGGCAGTGCGGAGGAGGCGAGGAGCGACGCACCGTATCGGCGGATCTTCCGATCAACTACACACGGATGGACCATCACCGATTGATATCGATCGGTGTGTATAGTCGGGCGGCAGAGGTCCCTTACGTCAAGGAAAGACGAGGTCGCGCGGTGAAGAAGCTTCTCCTGGTCGCACTGGCCGCCATCGGCGGGCTCCTCGTGTACCGCCAGATCCAGGCGGATCGCGCCGAGCAGGATCTGTGGACGGAGGCGACCGACTCCGTGCCCGCAGGTTCGGGTGTGTGAGACCGAAGACCCAGTTGCGAAGCCCCGGCCACTGATGTGGCCGGGGCTTCGTGCTGTCCCGGGGGGTGGGAGCGGTCCCGGGCGCGAGCTAGTTCACGTAAGCGAATAATTGACTTGCGAGGGCAAAGATGGGGCGGGGCGACGTGAGGACGAGGCACAGCAGGTCCCGGACGGCGGCGCACAGGATCGGGGCGGTCGCGGCAGCGCTCGGCGCGCTGCTCGCGGCGCCGGGACCCGTACACGCGGCCGGGCAGCCGCAGCCGTACCGGTACCCCGACGGTGTGCGGGACGTGGCGGGGGCGGCGAAGAACACCGACGGGCCCCTCCTGCGGTCCGCCACCGCCTACAGGTCGGTCATCAAGCCGAACGGCAAGCTCTATTTCCAGGTCGTCCTGGACGCCGAGAGCGACGCCTATGTGTCGGCGGTCGCCGTGCCGGGACCCCCGGGCGCGAAGCTCGCCTACGGCGACTCCATCAAGGTGTCGCTCCAGGACGCCGACGGCAACGACTGCGACTCCCAGCGCCGTTCGATCGGCTCGGCGCAGTACCCGCACCCCGTCGCCGCCTACGCCTACCGAGCCCTGCGCAAAAGCCTGTCGACCTGTCAGCAGCCGGGCACGTACTACATGGTGGTCGAGCGGGAGAGCGACGCCACCTCCACGCCCGGCGACTGGGGCCTGGACCTGCGCTACTCGACCGAGCCCGCCAGGAAGACCGCCGGGCCGAGCACGGCGCCCACCGGCTGGCCCTCCGCGTCACCGGCCCCGCCGGCCGGCGCCCCGCAGCGACGCCACGGCGGCAGCGGCTTCCACGACGCGACCGCACTGTCCGAAGGACAGTGGAGGGACACGATCCAGCCGGGCGAAACCCTCTTCTTCAGCGTGCCGCTCGACTGGGGGCAGCAGCTCTTCGCCGACGCCGGCCTGGGCAGCATCGCGACCGCCAAGGACGGCTACGTCGGCAACGCGCTGTCCCTCCAGCTCTACAACCCCGGGCGCGGGCCGGTCTCCGGGGCGTCGGCGCCGTACGACGGCAAGCAGAAGGAGGCCGCGCTCGACCCGCTCGCGCCGGTCGCCTACGAGAACCGCTTCGCGCCGTCGGACGCGGTCTCGGCGATGCGCTTCAGCGGCTCCTACTACCTGGCGGTGTCGCTCAGCCCCGAGGTCGGGCAGACCTTCGGGAACACGCCGTACGACGTGAGCCTGCGGCTGAGCGTCCGGGGCGCGGCGGCATCCGGCCCGGCGTACGCGGGCCGGGCGCCCGACTTCGGGACGGCCGCCCCCTCTGCCGACGACGGCGCGATGAAACTTCTCGCGGCCGCCGGAATCGGCTCGGGCACGGTGCTGGTGGCGGGGCTCGGGGTGTGGACGCTGGTGGCCCGCAGGCGCGCGGCCGCCCCGGCGCCGCAGGGGTTCGGGCCGCCCGCCTCCTGGTAGGTGTCCTTGACCGCCGCGGCTCCCGGGCTCTCAGGTCTGCGTCAGCGCCCAGAAGCCGACCGCGAAGCACACCAGCGCCACCAGGAGCACCGGAACCGCGACCTTGACGGGCGGGCCCGGCCGCCGCGGCCTGAAATCGCCGCCCCGGACGGGAACTTGGGGCGGCGGCGCCGCATTGGGGTACGGCGCAGCGTTGGGGTAGGGAGCCGTGTACGGGGTGGTCGCCGGGGTCCTCGGGGTCGGCTCGTACTGCGGTGGCAGGTACGGGTACGCCCGAGGCGGGGCCTGGGTGGGGGGCGTGGGCGGGGTCGGCGGAAGGCTGCCGGTGCCCTGTGGCGCGTAGTCGGACGCCAACTCATCAGAGTGTGCGCCCTGTTGGGACGCATCGTGCCCTATATGGCCGTGTTCATGTGCTCCCCTCTGCCGTACGGAGACCGGCGCGTCCGGGGTCGGCTGGTCGGGGCCTTCCTCGGCGAAGCCCGGCGGCAGGGGGCCGATCTGGTCGAAGACCTCGACGGGTTCCTCGTCCGGGTCCTGCTCGGGGAGCAGCTCCACCGCCTGCGCCAGCGCCTTGCGGGCCCCCGTGGCCGTGCGGAACCGGTTCTGCGGGTTCGGCTGGAGCAGCCCGGCCAGAACCTGCCAGAGGGGCTCGGGGACGCCCTGCGGGGCTCCTGGAGTGCCGTGGGCGGCGAAGTACTCGACGAGTGCCCGCGCGTCCGGCTTGCGGCCCTCCAGGAGGTACAGCGCCACCAGGCCGACCGCGAACAGGTCGGCGGGGAAGTCCGGCTCCGCGCCCATCATCTGCTCGGGCGCGAAGTAACCCGGCGTCCCCACCACGTAGTTGGTCTCGGTGAGGCGGGGCTCGTCCTTGCGCATCGAGATGCCGAAGTCGGAGAGCCGCAGGTGCGGGCGGCCGCTTCCGGTGGCCTCCAGCAGGATGTTGGCCGGTTTGATGTCGCGGTGCACGACGCCCTCCGCGTGCACCGCGGCGAGACCGGCGAGGAGCTGGTCGAGCAGGGTGCACACGAACCGGGGCGGCAGCGGCCCGTAGTCGCCGATCAGGTGGGCCAGTGAGCCGCCGGTCACCAGGTCCATGGTGAACAGGACCTTGTCGTCGTCCGCGGCCCAGCTGGCCGGGGCCAGGACGTGCGGGTGGTCGATCCGGAGGGCCTGTTCGCGGACGAACCGCAGCAGGGTGTGGGCATCGCTCTGCTGGAGCACCTTGGCCGCCACGTAGCGGCGCCGGCGCCGGTCCCAGGCGCGCCAGACGGCCCCGGCCCCGCCCCGTCCGACCGGGTCGATCAGCTCGTACCGACCGGCGAAGACCTCACCCACCCGGCGCCCCCCTGGATCGGACCCTGTCAGCTCTGGTGCGCCTCGTAGTGCGAGACCGCCTCCGCGGTGCGCCCGGCGCCGTACACCCGGAGGAACTCTGCCAGTTCGGGGTGGGCGGGGGCGAGGGTGTCGGCGGCGTCGATGATGTCGCCCGCGGCCGCCACGGAACGCAGCAGCGACTGGATCTCGCGCACCACGCGACGCACCGTCGGGGCGCCCGAACTGGACGTCGTCTGGGCGGTGTTGGTCAGCACCGAGCCGCCCTGCGACTTCTTGATCTCCTCCATGCGGTCGGTGGCCTCGGCGGCGCTCACACTGCCGTCGGCGACCTGTCCCGCCAGATCCTGCAGGGCCTGGACGCGCTGCACCACGGCCGGATTGCCGATCTTGGCGCGCTGCCCGCTCATGAGCTGCGACAGCATGGGCGCCGAGAGCCCGAGTACAGCGGCGAGCCGGGCCTGGTTGAGCCCCAGGTCGTCTATCAGTCGGCGGAAGAGCGCACCCAGCGGCTCTCCGTACCAGCTGCGCTGAAGCTCCCTGGCTCTGGCGGTCGCTTCCTGCTGTGCTGCGTCCATTGCGCGTCTCCCCATCGCTTCCCCAGTGAGGCCGCTTCACGGGTGCGAACCTCGCCGAGCATCTTACGGAGAGTGGTCGTCCACCGGGAGTCCCAATCCTTTTGCGAGATCCCCCGCTCCACCCGGTACTCTGTTCCCGCAACACCTCATCCGGGGCCTTAGCTCAGTTGGTAGAGCGCTGCCTTTGCAAGGCAGATGTCAGGAGTTCGAATCTCCTAGGCTCCACTCCATAAACGCCCTCTGACCTGCTGAAACGCAGTTTCGGAGGGCGTTTTTTGTGCCTATCAGTGGGCACATCGGTGCCCACTGAGGTGTGGGGGCCCTTGTACCCCAAGGGGTTTGCTCGTCTTGGTCTCCCCTGTGGGATCTCCTAGATTTGAGGCTGCCGAGGAGGGGGTTCCGCGTCCGGACCGGTGGACTGCTTCCACGTCTTCGTGCCCTGGAAGGTGATCTGGCGCCGGAGCAGCAGACACCGCAGGTCTCGACAGCCGATACGTATGTACCGTTTGGGGCCCGGTATAGGCAGGCGGCGAGTTTCTTCACCGACCAGCGGGTGAACGGCAGGCCGAGCACTCTCGGGCGGGTGGTGGCTGTCTGGATGACGATGTCCTCGTCGCCACGGTCCAGCAGAGTACGGACGGCCTCCGCCCGCCGGGAGTGCCTCTGTGTCTGTCAAGGGATGGCGACAGGAGGACGGATCGTCGTTCATCGGCGAGCATGACCCTCCAGACGTGATCGGCCAGGCGCCGTTTCAGACAGCGCCGGGCTTCCCTGGGCGTCTTCCCTTCGGAGAGTCTCCGCTGGTAGTAGACGTGGCTGGGCGAGTTAGGCATGCGAATCTGGCTGATGGCGATGGTGTGGAGAACGCAGTTGAGCTGTCGGTCTCCGGACCGGGAGAGTCGGTGGCGGGACTTGTCGGCACTGGCGATCTCCACGGGGGCGGTGCCGGTGTAGTTCGAGAACGCTGCGGCGGTAGGGAAGCGGCTGGCCCGTCCGACGTGGGCGATCAGTCGTGCGGCCAGCACAGGTCCGATCCCCGGCGTGTGCATGAGCGTGCTTTTCGCAGCTGTCACGAGCGTCTCGCGGTCCGTGGCGTTGGCGACGAGCTGCTTGTCGAGCGTACGGACCTCGGCCACCAGATCGCGGGCGAGGTCCTTGCGAACCTTCTCCATGGCGCCGCCGGAACGGCGGCACACTCCCGATGAGCCAGCCAGGAACGGCGGCAGGGACCTCACGAGCCACCCGGCCCGGCGTCCTACGGAAACGCTACGAGCGGCCAACTCGACGACGTTCCGCTACCGCTATACAAGTCGGCACCTCAGGAAGCGGGCGCGGGTTGCGCCGGTGGCGCAGCTGTACGAGCGGGCGCGCGTACACCATGCCGGTCCGGCTCGGAGGTACGCCGAGCTGGAGGAGCAGATGATGACGTTCGTCGGCCAAGGTGAGGCAGAGGACTCCCCGGACCTGCTGGACTCCCTGGTCCGGGCGCTGTGGGACCTGTTCCTTGATCCGACGATGCCTGTACCCTGCCCCGCCTATGATCGGCGACTTAACAGCCGCCGCTGAGCCGAGCTGGAGCCGCGAGAGAAGTAGACGGGCCAGCAGCGGCAGGAGGTGCGTGAGGAACTGGGCCGGGGAGATGCCAGGCGCGGCTAGCGGGCAGCCTTGCCCCGGCGCTGGTCCCAGCCCGACAGAATCTGGCTGACCCTGCCGTGAGAGATGCCCAGGAGGCGCTGAATTTCCGCACCGCTGGCACCAGCCGAATGTAGTTCCCTCGCCGTGGCATCACGTGCGGTCAGTGCATCCTTGCGCGCCGCTTCCAACTGGTCGAGCAAGGCAGCGAGGAGTGCGGCGCGCTTGCGCGGGTCAGCCTCCTGCATGGCGCGCTTCAGCTCGGTCTCGGGGGTCATAGGGAAGCCATCCTACCGTTAGCACGCTTGCAATCCGAGCGTTAACGCGCTAACATTCCAGTGTCGGTGCGCAGCGGATCGACCTGGCAGGCAGGGCGGTTTCCGAGTGCTCCGACGCGACCAGGGTGGCTGGCGCCCCGTCCTCGCTCATCACGATCTCGTGGAGCGCGATGCCCTGCTGGAGGTTCCCCATGCTCTCGGCAGTCTCGGCGTACGAAACATCGGGGAAGAGGGATGAGGGCATGACCTGCCCGCGGGGCAGCGCCGATGAGGCTAATGTCGGTGGTCGCGTCTAGTCTCCCAGGCGGAGGGTGTGCGAAGGGCGACGCCCGTCGTGCCTAGGTGACCCCTCCACCCGTTTTCACCAAACTGAAGGCCAGCTGACTGGCAGAAGGAGAAGAGAGTGTCCCTGGCTCTTGAGGCTGATGATGCGAAGCCCGTCACGTCGCGGAACCTGTCGACGGTCGGAGTCAGCGGTCTGGAGGACTGGGAAAAGGCCCTCTCGCCCGCCGGTGCGGAGGTAGTCACTGGTGACGCCCGCGAGACCGGACTAAAGGAAAATTCGGTCGACATGATCGTCACCTCGCCCCCGTACTGGCAGAAGCGTGACTACGGACACAAGGATCAAATCGGCCAGGAGTCGACGCCGCAGGCGTACGTCGAGGCAATGATGGAATGCCTGGACGAGTGGAGGCGAGTACTCCGCCCGACCGGTTCGGTCTTCCTCAATGTCGGCGACACCTACTACAATCGGTCGCTCATGGGCATCCCCGGGCTGCTGGAGTTCGACGCCGTTCAGCGCGGCTGGCTGATCCGCAACCGGATCATCTGGACCAAGGACGGCGGGATGCCCGAGCCGGCCAAGAACCGCCTCGCAAACCGCCATGAATACATCATTCACCTTGCCCTGAAGCCGAACTATTACTACGACCTGGTCGGCTACAGCGAGTACATGGGCAACGGTGCTAACCCTGGCGACGTCTGGAAGATCATGCCCGAGCGGAACATGGGTACACACCTTGCCCCATACCCGCAGGAGTTGGTGCGCCGCGCTGTCATGCTTGGCTGCCCGCCCCAGGTGTGCTCTACCTGCGGCAAGCCCCGCACCCGCGTGTTTGAGCGGACCGACCAACTTGATCCGCAGCGGCCACAGGCCCGCCGTGCCATGGAGTTGGCGAAGGAGCACGGGCTGACGCCCGACCACATTCGCGCAATCCAAGCGACCGGCGTATCTGACGTCGGCAAGGCCACCAAGTTCCAGAACGGCACCGGGCGGAACACGCAGGAGGTGCAACGGCTTGCTGCCGAAGCCAAGGCGGCTCTCGGTGGCTACTTCCGCGAGTTCACCTTCGCCAAGAAGGAGACCGTGGGCTGGACCGACTGCGGCCACGGCACCCCAGCCCGTGGCGTCGTGCTTGATCCGTTCATGGGTACCGGAACCACACTGAAGACCGCGACTGCGATGGGCCAGGACGCGATCGGTGTCGACCTGGTACCGCTTGTGCCGGAGCCGGAGGTGCCGAAACAGGGAAAGGCTAAGGGGGTTACGAAGCGATCAGCTCGCTGATCTTCGTAGCCATCTCTGCCATCTCCGCCTCCAGGTCGTTGGCACCGAGATCGACCCGATACTGAGCGACAACCACTGATCCGATGCGTCCGACAACGTGGAGACCCTTCTTCGCGTCGGCTCGGCGCGGATGAATGGTCATCACAACTGGACTCCTGTAACGGATGCCGTAGAGCACGATCTGCTCGACCTCGGAGCGGTCGGCCAAGTTCTTGACGTTGGTGTATTTCACGTCGGCGACCATGGGGTGTGTGCGGTCGTCCATCCGGAACACGATGTCAGGCTCAGCGTATGGCGGCTCGCCATTTTTTGTCGGCACCTCGTGATCAGGAAGGACCTGCCGCGCGGCATCTGGCAGGTCCTCATAGAGTGGCAGTCGACCAGGATCCCGGTTGCCATCGAGGACGGCCAGGTTCGGATGGTCGGCCAACGCCGCCTGTAGGCTGACTCGGACGAACTGCTCAAAGAGGTCCTCAGTCTTCACGAGCAGCGTTGGCATGGTGAGGTCGCCGGTACGAGCGTCGAGACTTATGCCGCGGCGATTGAGGATTGCCACGGCAAGATCGAGCGCGGATCGGTAGTACGACCGCGTCTCGGGAATGGGAGCCTCAGCACGCACCTGCGGGTCATTGAGGCTGATTGGGTGGCTCTCCAGGGTCACATGTTCGAGAATTCGCAGTGCCTCCCCGAGCCGCGCTACGCGTCCTCGCACGCCCTTGTGGCGCGGCGCGTTCATGTAACGGCTGTGCAGGAATGAAACGGCGCTCTTCAGGCAGCGATTGGGCGGGTTATCGATGGTCCGCTCGAACCAGGAGTACTGCGCCCGATGGTTCATACCGCGCGCTGCGAACCGGAGCATCGTGGCCGTGGTGCCGATGCGGCCATGGGGGTAGGACCCGTCCTCGGTGCGGCGGTGGTAGGTGCGAAGGAATCCGTTAAGGGCGATGGTGTCCAACGCGGAGAGTAGCCCGTCCGCCATCACATCGAGAAGCCAGTCATTCCACTGGTCGGTCGGCTTGTACTCGCGCAGCGCCGGCAGCACCGCTGGTGCGAAGCCGGCCACGGTTACCATGTGTGTAAGACTTCGGACCGGGAACCGCGGGCGTACCTGAATCGCGATTCGGTTGGTGAGCGGCATCAGGCCGGTAATGCCCTTAGCGGCGAGACGCAGTTCGCCGTCCTTGAAGTCGACTCGCACGTAGTGGTTCAGTACTCCAGGTGCTAGAGCAAGGCGCCCGTCTTGCCCGAGAATATCCTCCTGGGCAACATTAATAATCCCATACTCCGAGCATGGGATGACGGTCCGGTTCGGCTCGGTAAGTCGATCAGGCGGGAGGACCGTCATGTTGCATCAGTCCCCGGTCCGCCTTCCTCGGCAGTCGGCGGCTGGTTGTCGTCGTCAGATGTCTCGAAGATCGCTGACCAGCCGTTGACCATTGCAGTGCGGGTCTCTGGGTCGTACTTGAACGCGCGGTCAACGTGGTATTTCAGCTGGTAGTCCCAGACTTCTTGGAGGGTCTCTGAGTCGACTGCGTCAGCGAAATACGCGTGCCCAAGGGCAGCCGCTGGCGTCTGTGCTGCACGGGCATTGATCTTGCTGAACCAGCCGAGTAGGCGCCGTTGGATGTTGTCATCGAGGAAGCCGTTGCTGTCGAGAATGTGCTCCAGTAGATCTCGACTGGGGGGCATATCGACCTTCGCAAACCGTCGTTCGAACGCCGCGTCCACGTCGTCAACGCCACGATCAAGTGGGTTCATCGTGGCGATCAAATACACGTTCAGCGGGATCGAGACGGTCTCTCCGGACGGCAGGTTGAACCGCTGGCCACGCTTGGACCGCTCGATGTAGGTGAGTGCCTCACCGAATACACGACCGACGTCGGCACGACTCAATTCATCCACGACGATCACATAGTTCGCATCGGAATTCTGTTGCGCTTCTCGCACCAGGCGGAGGAATACCCCGTCGCGAGGCTCGAACCCGCTGCCGTCCTTCTTGGGGCGATAGCCCTCCATGAAATCCTCGAACTGGTACGACGCATGAAACTGGATATCGGCACGGCGGGCGCTATCGCCGCCCGTGATCTTGTCCGCGACCTGACCCGCCAACCACGATTTGCTGGTACCGGGGGGACCGCTCAGAATCACGCCCCCGAAACGCCGTAGAAGCCTGAGGATCGTTTCAAGCCGAGGATCGTCGGACTGGAGCAGCGGGGCGTCCGGGGCGCTGGACCCATGCGACGCCTGAGCGCGCGCGACGTACCCGATGTCCAGGTCGTCGGCGTTCAACTCCCGGATGCCCTTGATCAGGGTCACGTCAGTCATCGAGTGCACCATCCTGCTGGGATTCATTTCCGGTCGCCTGGTTGAACGGTTCGAACCAGGTGCCGGTGAACTGAATCGACTGCTCGTCGAAGAGTAGGTCGAAGTCAGTTCCCTGCTCGAAGCCGAATTCCCTCTTTAAGGCAGTGATCAGCTCGTCGTGACCGCCCTCGCCCTCAAAGACAAACCCATAGTTGCGCAGGAAGTAGGCCGCCAGAGCCCAGGCAGGAACTTTCGCCCCCTTCAGTAGCCTCGTAAGAGCCTGCCGGGCGTGATCGGTCGGAAGCTCGTAGCCCTCGCCGCTCGCATTGAGCATGAAGTTCGAGGTTGCCCTCATGGACTTCGGGGCGTAGCTTCCGGCAAGGTTTCGGTTGTACCAGTAACCTGCCTCGTCCTTGCGGTTGACCGAGCTGAATGGCCGGTAGTGCGGCTTGGTGGGCGGCCCACCAGGCATCTTCAGTAGGTCGCTGACTTCTTTCCAGTCAGGATTGATGTTCGTCGGAGAGTCGGCGGCAACGGCCAACTTGCGTAGCTGAAGGTAGGCTGGGAAGTGCTCGTGGATGCGCTGAGCCTTCAGAGCTTTGATCCCAGCGACGACTGCCGCCTTGGTGAGCACGTGCAGGTTCTGAGTGTCCTCCACGACCCCCATCGACTCCTCCGGCAGCGCGCCGCTGCTCTGCTCTGGTCCTTCTCCTGTCTCACTCACGGGAGCCAACGTACCTAAAGGTCTTCCAGGCGGTCACCTGGTTGGGAAGCCTAGATCAATGAGTCGAAGGGTTGCCTGCGGACAGGACGTGAGGGCATCCACCGCCAGCACTGCCGACTCGGCCTCCCACATGCGCCGAGGCGTCGGCACACCTCGCGACCCACCAGTCCCGTGATCAGCAACTTCCAGATATTGGATCTTCGCTGTCGCGACCGTTAGTGCTCTGACCGGAAACGATCACCGGTGGTGCCAACTGGGCTCGCGCCGGTTGGATGTGACGACACGTCCGCTCGGCACGAGGAGGCGTTATGGCAGGGCCTGTCAGGGGGCGCAGGCATGGCACGACGCTACCGGCGGGCTGTACGGGACCCGCGGTCCTCGCCTGCGCCTACCTGGTCGTGCGCTGCGTACAGCTTGTGCTCTACGGCTACCTCGCACGGGGCGACGCGGGGCTACAACGCCAGGTCAGGGTGTCCTGGCCTCCCGTACTCGGCGGCTGCACCCTCCTGATCGCCGGTGCACTGATCGGCGGCGGCTGGCAGACCGCCCTGTACGCGGCGGCGCTCGTCGTGGACTGGGGTGGCGTCTACCTCACGGCGCGGCAGTTGGCGTATCCACAGCGCCGCCTACTGACCCTTTCGGGTTCATGTCGGGTGTGGCGTGAGGACCAGCCCGGTTTCGGTGAGGCAGCCGTCGATGAGTTCGGGGTGGTGCTGGATATGAGCGAGGCCGCGGCGGAGGGTGCGCTCGAGGTGGTCGGGATCGGTGAAGGCGGTGTTGGCCAGCGGTCCTCGCCGCAGCAGCGACCAGATCCCTTCCACGGGGTGCAGGTCCGGTGCATAGCTGGGCAGTTGGACGATGGTCAGCCAGTCGTGGTCGGCGGCGTACTGACGCATCCCGGCGCTCCGGTGGACATTCAAAT
>NZ_JBIWHT010000008.1:0-270339 GCF_044764265.1 Streptomyces sp. NPDC094147
ATCGCCCGCGCGGTGTACTTCGGGGCCAGGGTGCTGGTGCTGGACGAGCCGACCGCGGCGCTGGGGGTGAAGCAGTCCGGGGTGGTCCTCAAGTACGTGGCGGCCGCCCGGGACGCCGGTCTGGGCGTGGTCCTCATCACGCACAACCCGCACCATGCCTACCTCGTCGGGGACCGGTTCGTGCTCCTCAAGCGCGGCACGATGACCGGCAGCCATCTGCGCTCCGCCATCACCCTGGACGAACTCACCCGCCAGATGGCGGGCGGCAGCGAACTCGAAGAACTCAGCCACGAACTCCAGCGCGCCACCGGGCCCGGCGAGCCCGGCGGCCCGTCCGACAGCGAGTGAGCCGGCCGCCCCGGGCCACCGGGGCGGCCCCTCCGCGCGAGGTCCGCGTTCCGGCGGGGTGGCAGAATCGGGCTCGATGACCACGTACCGCGACTTCGCCCTAGCCCACCGGGGTTCCGCCCGTGCCACCGTGCTGCGCACCGTAGGCACCCGGGAACGCCGCTCACACCTCACGGCCCCCCGGGTCCCCACCGTCGGCATCGACATCGGCGGGACGAAGGTCATGGCCGGCGTCGTGGACGCGGACGGCAACATCCTGGAGAAGCTCCGCACGGAGACCCCGGACAAGTCCAAGAGCCCCAAGGTCGTCGAGGACACCATCACCGAGCTCGTCCTCGACCTCTCCGACCGGCACGACGTGCACGCCGTCGGCATCGGCGCGGCCGGCTGGGTCGACGCCGACCGCAGCACCATCCTGTTCGCCCCGCACCTCGCCTGGCGCAACGAGCCGCTGCGCGATGCCCTCCAGGCCCGCCTGGCGGTCCCCGTGATGGTCGACAACGACGCGAACACGGCCGCCTGGGCGGAATGGCGCTTCGGCGCCGGACGCGGCGAGGACCACCTGGTGATGATCACGCTGGGTACCGGCATCGGCGGCGCGATCCTGGAGGACGGGCAGGTCAAGCGCGGCAAGTACGGGGTCGCCGGTGAGTTCGGCCACATGCAGGTCGTGCCCGGCGGACACCGCTGCGCCTGCGGCAACCGCGGCTGCTGGGAGCAGTACAGCTCCGGCAACGCCCTGGTCCGCGAGGCCCGGGAACTGGCCACCGCCGACTCCCCTGTGGCGTACAACATCATCGAACGCGTCGGCGGCAACATCCCCGAGATCACCGGGCCGCTCATCACCGAACTGGCCCGCGAGGGCGACGCCATGTGCGTCGAACTGCTCCAGGACATCGGGCAGTGGCTGGGCGTCGGCATCGCCAATCTGGCCGCCGCGCTCGACCCGTCCTGCTTCGTCATCGGCGGGGGCGTCAGCGCCGCCGACGACCTGCTGATCGGGCCCGCGCGGGACGCCTTCCGCCGCCACCTCACCGGCCGCGGCTACCGCCCCGAGGCGAGGATCGCCAAGGCGCAGCTCGGCCCCGAGGCGGGTATGGTCGGCGCCGCCGACCTCGCCCGGCTGGTGGCCCGCCGCTTCCGCCGCGCCAACCGCCGCCGCGTCGAGCGGTACGAGCGGTACGCCAAGGCCGCCGAAGCCGTCCGCAGGACGGGCACCACCCGCACCACCCAGGAATCCGACTGATGACCCCATCCGACCGCCCCGCAGTGCCGCGCCAGTCCTCGCCGCCGGACGAGAAGCCCCCGGAGACCCGGCGGCAGATGATCCGGCGGCGCTGGATCACCGCGGTGATCATCGTGTTGCTCATCGGCGTGCCCGCGGGCTATCTGGCGATCTCCGCCGAGCAGAGCCGCACCAGCGGCCGCGACAGCGAGGCGGCTTCCTCGCCGCACGGCCTCCAGCACGACTGGCCGTCCAAGACCCAGCGGCGCATCTACGACGTGCCGGTCCCGACGGACGCGATCTACGTCGCCTACTACGAGACGAACAGCTGGAAGGTCAGCAAGCTGTACGTCCAGTTCAAGACGAGCGCGGCGGGCCTCGCCGAGTTCATGAAGGACACCGGCACCAGTACGGCCGCGCTCAAGCCCGGCAACGTGACGATCGTCGCCGAGGACGCCCAGAAGGTCGGCTGGACCTTCCCCGCGGGCCACGACTGGGCGGGCACCACCCACGCCCAGAAGGACCCGCTGCCGACGCAGAACATCACCGTGGATGAGACGGACCCTGACAAGCCGGTCGTTTTCGTCGTGGCCACGGCAACCCCCTGACCCCTCGCCGGGGAGCGGGGGAGCCGGGTGTCGGGCTATGAAACGTGCTGCGCCTGGCAGGTGAGGTCCTTGGCCGGGAGCCTGCCCGTGGTCAGATAGGCCGTGGCGCTCTTGTCCGCACAGGAGTTGCTGACACCGTAGACGCCGTGCCCCTCGCCTCCGGCGACGGTGACCATCCGGGAGCCGTGCAGCGCCCGGTGCATGCCTTGGGCCCCGGCCAGGGGCGTTTCGGGGTCCCATTGGTTCTGCAGGATCAGCGCACCGACCTTGTTGTTCACCGTCGTCGCGGGCTCGCTGCCCTGCTTCCAGAAGGCACACGGCTTGATGCCGGACGCGAAATCGCCGTACAGCGGATACCGCGCCTTGTCGCGGATCGCGTCGCGCCGGTACTGCCCGGGGTCGCGCGGCCACGACGTGCGGGTGTCGGCGCAGAGAACGGCCCAGGCGCTCGCGGCGTCGTTGTCCGGGGGAACGTCACGGGCGGACGCCGACGGGACGGGGCTCGGGTCCTGCTCGGGCGTGCCGGACGGCGCCGGCTTCTTTCCCTCGGCCGCCTTCTTCAGCTCGGCAACCCATGCGGCAGCGCGCTGAACGCGGAAGAACGTGGCGCGCTCGGCGCGGATGGCGTCACCGGTGAGGAGTTCCCCGCCGACGTCGATGGGCGTGTGGTCGGCCCGGGTGACCAGGCTCCAGAAGGTCTCGCGGACCTCGGCCGGGGTATCGCCCAGGTTGTACGTCGTGTGCCGCCGGGCGGTCCATTCGCTCCATCTCGTGAAGGCGGGCTCGGTCCCCGCCGCCATCGCCTGGAACATCCCCCGTCCGTACAGCGCGGGGTCGACGGCACTGTCCAGCACGAACCGGTCGGTCCGCCGGGGGAACATCTGTGTGTAGACGGCGCCGAGGTAGGTGCCGTAGGAGTACCCCAGGTAGGAGATCTTCTTCTCGCCCAGCACGGCACGGATGACGTCCATGTCGCGAGCGGTGTTGCGGGTGGTGAGGTGCCGCAGCGTGTCGCCCGCCTTGGCCTGGCACTTGGCGGCCACCGTACGCGCCCAGTCCACATCCTTCGCGAATGTCCCGGCCTTGTACGGGCGTTCAGGATTCTGTTCGTCGTCAGTCAGCCCGCAGCTGACGGGAGAGCTCTGCCCGACGCCCCTCGGGTCGAACCCGATGAGGTCGTACTGTCTCTTCACCTCCTCGGGGAGGTGCGGTACCGGGCTGACCGGCATGTCCAGGCCCGGCCCGCCGGGGCCCCCGGGGTTGAGCAGCAGAACGCCGCGACGTTCCTGTGCGCTGCTCGCCTTCAGCCGGGATATGGCGATGTCGATCGTCTTGCCGGGATGGCTGTAGTCGCTGTAGTCCAGCGGCACCTTGAGAGTCGCGCACTGATAGGTGGCGGGGTTCTTCGTGTCGCAGCGCTGCCATCGGAGCTTCTGCTCCGTGTACTGCCGCAGCGGGTCCTTGGGCGCAGTGGTCCGGGAGGCGGCGAAGGCCGTTGCGGGTGCAAGCGCCGAGATGACGGTCGCCGCGGTGCCGATGGCCAGAAGAGATGCCGTTCGTCTGTTTCGCACGAGGGTGCAGGTCCTTGCCGAGTCGGCCGAACCGCCGAAGGTCGTGGTGATCACCACCTTCGAGAACGACGGCTACGTCACCGCCGCGCTCAGCGCGGGGGCCAGCGGGTTCGTCCTCAAACGGCTTCCGGTCCGGCAGATCGCGGAGGCCGTGCGGGTGGTGGCGGCGGGGGAGGCGATCCTCTTCCCGGCGGCGCTGCGCCAGATGGTCGCCGCCCGCCCCCTGGGCTCCGCCGAGGCGCTGCCGAAGGCGGCGTTGACGGGGCGGGAGGAGGAGGTGCTGCGGTCGATGGCCACCGGCCTGTCCAACCCGGAGATCGCCGAGTCGCTCACGGTGAGCCTGGAGACGGCGAAGACGCACGTCGGGAACGTGCTGACCAAACTCGGCGCGCAGAACCGGACCCACGCGGTGGTGATCGCGTACGAGTCCGGCCTCGTGGTACCGGGGTTCGCCGGCTGAGGCGGCCTGAGGTTGCCAGACCCCGTACGGACCCTGCGCGTCTGGGGGCAGCGGGTGCCGCGGTCGTAGGCCACCCCGGCCAAGGGTTGGGGTTTGCTGCGTACATCCGTGACGGGGTCGCATCTGCGGCTCGGTGCAGAGAGCCGCCGCGCTGTCCGATGAGGACGGCCGTCGCCGCCGGGCAGCTCGTGGCCTTACATATGCGGTGTCGCATATTCGGCCGTATGTCGGCTCCTTTGCCCGGCGGGGTTCTGGGACCCCTGGGCTGCCCCTCCGTCCCCGCACCAGGGGGAACAGGACCATTCATGGCAGTGCAGGCCGATTTGCCCCCTGACTGGAAAACGGCCGCAGGGCCCGGGAGTTGAACCGTACGTGAGACGTCGGTCACCCAGTGCGTGCCATGATGCCGCCCGGTGCCGGGTCCGGCGCCGACGGCCCTCGTCCGGGGGGAATTCATGGCCCTTTCCTTGCAACAGTTACGCAGGCTGTTCCCCGTTCCGGGCGGGGATTTCGAGCTGCCCGTCGACCTGCTCAACGATCTTCCGGGGGTCGGCCCACTGCTGGCGACCTGGCTGGACTCGGCGGATCTGACGGTCCGGACCACCGTTCCCGACCTGGACGAACTGACCGTGCAAGGCGCGTTCTCCTTCACGGTGGCCGACGGGCCGTGCACGGTGCTCGTCTCGTTCGGCATCAGCAATACCGACTACGTGAACGCGATGACCCTCGACTTCGCCCTTCCGGCGACGGCGGACGACGCAGGGGAGGAAGACCCCTTCGCCCTGCACCTGGTGCTGTCCGCCGGTGCGGACCTCTCCGCGTCGCTGGCGCTGAGGTTCGCCGACGCGGACGGCAAACCCAAGGAGATGCTGTTCGCCGCCTCCTACGAGGGCGGCGTCCTCACCGGCAACTTCTCCTCGGCGGAAGGGATTTCCTGGAACGACGTCGCCCACGCCATCGGCACTTCCCCCACCGATCTGCCGCCCGCGCTCGTTCCTGTTCTCCATCAAGTCGTGTTCAGCTACGCCAAGCAGAAGAAGGCGTTCGTGCTCTCGGCCCGCACCGGGCACGTGCAGCTGGCCTTCGCCTCCCTGCCGCAGCGAGCCGCTGCCGGGGTCCCCGGAACACGGCTGCGCGCGGTGCTGCTCCAGGGGGAGTTCAAGGCGGGGATCGCCGATCTGCCCGCGATCGGCGCGCAGATTCCGCTGGACGAGGATCTGCTGTTCGCCGGGCTCCAGGCGTTCCATCTCTCCACTGCGCTCAAGGCCGAGAAGGTCGCGGCGCTCAATGAGCTGCTGGCCGGGGTCGCGGTCGAACTCGGCTTGCCTGGACGGGACTTGACCGTCGGAGGGTCGCTGGCCGTGACCGCCACCCTCGGTATCGTCGACAAGACCCACAGCCTCGTGTATCCGCTGCGGCGTCGGCAACAGACCGTTGCCCGGCGGGCCGGAGACGTGTTCCCTTCCGAGGTCAGCATCCCCGTCGACGCCGTCTTCGGCCCGCTCCGCATCCACGAGCTCGCCCTCTCCTACACCGACGGCACGGCCCGCATCACCCTCGACGCGACGCTCGACTCCGGCGGTCTGGAGCTGAGCGTGAACGGGCTCGGCTTCGAGATTCGGCTCGCGGACGGCAGCTGGGACTTCCGGCCCACCCTCGGCGGGCTGGGGCTGCTCGTCGAGCGGCCGCCGGTGCGGATCGGTGGCGCGTTCCTCGTCAAGGAGAAGCAGAAGCCGTACGACCTGCTGTTCGCCGGCATGGCCGTGATCGAGGTGCCGGTGGTGAGCGTCAAGGTGCTCGGTGCCTACGCACGGGCGGAGGGCGGGTATCCGTCGCTGTTCCTGTACGGCACCCTGGGCGGACGGCGCGGCATCGGCCCGCCCCCGTTCCAAGTGCGCGGAGTCGCGGCCGGGTTCGGCTACAACAGCTCCGTACGTCTGCCCGCGCCGAGTGAGACGCCGTCCTTCCCGTTCGTGTCCGAACTGGGCAGCGGAGGCGAGCAGCGCCCGCCGCTGGACGTGCTGGACGACCTGCTCGTCGGGACCGGCGGCAATCCGCCGTGGCTGAGCCCCGCGCAGGGGCAGGTGTGGTTCGCCCTCGGGCTCGACTTCACCGTCTTCCAGCTGGTGGAGGGCAAGGCGCTGGCCCTGGTCGAGTTCGGCGACGACTTCACCGTCGCCGTGCTCGGTCTTGCGACCGCCTCGTTCCCGGTCTCCGGGCGGGCCTACGCCCGGATCCAGCTCGCCATGCAGGCGCTGTACACCTCCGCCGACGGGATGCTCGCCCTGGCGGCGGAGCTCACGCCGCAGTCGTACGTCCTCGACCCCGAGTGCCGGCTGACGGGCGGACTCGCGTACCGGACCTGGTTCAGCGGCGACCATCAGGGCGACTTCGTGTTCAGCCTCGGCGGCTACCACCGCGACTTCGACAGGCCCGGCCACTATCCCGAGGTGCCGCGGCTCGGCTACACGTGGGGCATCTCCAACTGCGTGACCGTGCGCGGCGAGGCGTACTGCGCGCTGACCCCGTCGGCGTTCATGGCCGGTGGCCGACTGGAGGTGTCGTTCCACTCGGGCATCGTCGACGCGTGGCTGGTGGCCCGGCTGGACGTGCTGATCCAGTGGAAGCCCTTCTACTTCCGGCTCGGTATCGGGGTACGGATCGGGTTCGCCGTCGACCTGTGGCTGTTCACGGTCCGCGGGGAGGTCGGGGTCGACGTCGATCTGTGGGGGCCGCCCGTCGGCGGCATCGCCACCGTGCACCTGTGGTGCATCGACTTCGACGTGTCGTTCGGGGCGAGCGCGGGCCGCAAGCCCGAAGCGGTGAACTGGAACGAGTTCCAGGAGCAACTCCCCGCGCGCGATCAGATGCTGCGAATCACGCCGCTGACCGGGATCCTGCCCGAGACCGAGGACGTCCGCGCACGTCGGCGGGCCGCCGGAGACGACCGGTGGGTGGTCTCCGCCGACGGGTTCTCCTTCGCCACCGCGACCGCGCTGCCCGCCTCGGAGGCGACGGCCGGATCGCGGCGGGTCGAGGGCAAGACACTCGACATCCGGCCCATGGAGGCCACCGGTCTGTCCTCCCGGCACAGTCTGCAAGTGACCCTGAACAGCGCCCCGTTCGACCCCTTCGCCCCGTCTCTGCCGGAAGAGCAACGCTGGCGGCTCACCCCGGAGCGGACCAACGTGCCCCAGGCCCTGTGGGGCAGGGGCGACCCCGATCCCACGGACCAGCTGGTCACCGGCCAGCTCATCGGGGTCACTGTCACCGTACCCAAACCGGTGGACGGCCCGACCCCCGGCGAAATGACCGACGTCTCCCTCGGGTTCGAGCCGCTCGACCCCAGCGACGCCCTGCCCATCACCCCGGGCGATCGGCCCACCGGACCGGTGCCCCGGCCCTGGCAGCCGGGGACGCCCACCACCATCGCGGCCATCGCCACCGGAATCGCGACGACCACTGTCGCCGCCCGGAACGCACTGCACGCCGAACTCTCCGCACTCGGCCTCGAACCGCCCACGCACGACCGCCTGGACGGCTTCGCCGCCCTCGCCGCCAGCACGTTCACCGCCGAACCGATGACGATCTAGCCGCGCGAGGGCAGCAGACATGACATCCACGGCACGAACCAACTGTCCCGAGGACGAACCCCGGTTCAGCGTCCACTTCCACGACGACCACGTGGCCCCCGCACCGGCCGGCCGCTACCGGCTGACGCTCAACCACCAGGTGTCCGGCGCCGGGGTGGGCAGCGACAGCCTGCCGCCCGCCGAGCAGGAATTCGACGTCCGCGCACCGCAGTTCACACTCGACGAGTCCTTCGTCCACGCCGTCCACCCGGCGCCCGCGGCGAGCGGCGCCTTCGAGTACGTACTGCCGCACATCACCCTCAACCGGCTGATCCTGCCGTGGGAGCGCGTTCCCGGGGCCTCGGCACCCGGGCTGCCCTGGCTGGCCCTGCTCCTGTTCGCGGAGGAGGAGCTGCCCGAGGATCCCAAGTCCCAGGGACACGTGGGCACATGCACGGTTCGTGAGCTCCTCTCCACCTCCGACAGCGGTGTTCTCGTCCCCGGTATCCGCCTCGGCGATGTGCCCGCGGAGCTGCACGACAGCGAGTGCGCCACGGTCGACGTACCGTCGGACGTGTTCGCCGCGCTCGTCCCCCGCCGCGCGGATCTGCCCTATCTGTGTCACGTCCGCAAGGTCGGCGACCTGCAGGCAGCTCGCGTACGGGGACGGGACGGTGAGGAGTTCGAGGTCGGTGACTACGCCGTCGTGACGGCGAACCGCTTCCCGCGCACGGCCGGCCGGTACGCCGCGCACCTGGTCTCGCTGGAGGGCTTCGCCGACCACCTCGACGGCCGGCGGCCCGCACAGTCTCTCGTCCGGATGGTGTCCCTGCGGGCCTGGTCCTTCGAGGCCGTGCCCGATGCCGACAGCCATTTCGACGCGCTGATCCAGCGGATGGCCGACGACCCGGCCGGCCTCGGTCTGCGCCTGAACCCCCAGCCGCAGACCGGAGCCGCCACGGGCCCCGCCACCGAACGGCTCGGCCTCGGCTACGTGCCCGTGAGCTACGGACTCCCCTCGGGAGAACGGACGTTCGCCTGGTACCGCGGCCCGTTCACCCCGGTCGTGGCGCAGAACGTACCGAAGCCCACCGCCTACGCGGACGCCGACGAGGCGCTGGTCTACCTCAACGACGCCGGGGTCTTCGACGTCAGCTACGCGGCCGCGTTCACCCTGGGCCGGTCGCTCGCGCTGTCCGACTCCGCGCTGGCGAGCGCGCTGACGTCCTTCCGCTCGCGGTCGCGGCGCACCCTCGGGCGGGCGCTGAGGCGCGCCACGCGTACGGGCGAACGTGCCGACACCGCCGCGCTGTTGGGCGCCCACCCGGCACGCGACCGGTTCCATGAGCTGATCGGTGACGGGCTCGGCAGCCGTCTCCACGCGGCCGCCACCGCGCCGCCCGCCGACCGCGCCACAGCGCCCGTACCGCGCCGCCGGGCCCGGGGCGTGCCGCGGCCTCCGGCGATGGCGGGGCTGAATGAGCAACTGCGCGACGGCACGCGGCGGGAATTGCTGCGGCACGCGCTGGCCGACGACCTCGGTCCGCTGCTGGGCGCCGTCGCGCAGGTGACCCTGCTGGCCGCGACCCCGCTGCACCATCTGGTGCCGGACGCGCGCATGCAGCCCCCGGAGAGCCTGCGCTTCTTCCATGTCGACCCGCAGTGGTGTGCGGCGCTGCGCGACGGGGTGCTCAGCACCGGGATCGGAACCTCGCTCGACGCCGCGGTCAACGACCTCGTCCGCGACATCCTCGAACCGCCGACTCCGCTGTCCGGGCTCCTGATGCGGTCGGCGCTGGTGCGGAACTGGCCCGACGTGGTGGTCGAGCCGCTGGGCGCGGACCGGCCGGAGCCGCTGGACATCGTGGACCGAGTGATCATCGGCCAGGACCTGCTGCTGTGCCTGATCGACGGCGTGCCCGACCAGGTGGTCTTCCGCGAGCCGCACGAGGGCATCCACTTCGGCATCGACAAGGACGCCCGCGAGATCGAGCGCATCCGCCTGCGCCGCCTCACCGAACCCGTGGGGTGCCCGCTCGGCGCGTACTTCCCGCCGGAGGGCGAGGGGAACATCACCCGCTTCCTGCGCGCCGCCACCGATGCCGGTACGGCCGAGATCCTCCAACTCGCCGTCGGTGACGACCCGTTGGTCCCCGCGCTGGCCGCCGCACTGCGGGCGGCCGGTGAACTGGGCCCCGACGACACCCTCACGCCCGGCGCACTGGCAGTGGAGCTCGTCAACGCCCCGCAGCGCATCTCCTTCACCCCGGGCCGGACCGGCCGCCGGTGACCCGGCCGACAGCGAAGGCGCCGACCGCGAAAGCGTCGACAGAGACAGTGAGGACGAGCACGATGAGCTCTCAGCCACCCCTGATCGTCCCCGTCCAGGTGGACGCGCTCCTGGTCAACGACGGCGTGCTGCGCAACGAGACATTCCACCGCTGGCACGCCAGATTCGACCGGCTCGACAAGCGGCAGCCGCCCGAGCCCGACCCGTACGACACCGCCGCGAGCGACCCGAACCCCGGCATCCATCTCCAGTGGCTGATCCCCGACGCGCTGCGGCGCGGACGGCAGGACGGTCCCGCCGGGCGGGTGAAGTTCCCGTTCGTCCCCAACCGTTGGCTCGTCGTCCGCTACAGCCGCCCGGCCGACCAGCCCGACGACACGCCGTCCGCGGCGGGCTGGATCGTCGACAGCGACTGCCTCGGCGACGACGGCGAGACGCCCTTCCTCGACCCGTGGGCGGACGGCC
Organism: Streptomyces sp. NPDC094147; assembly: GCF_044764265.1. Taxonomy (NCBI): domain Bacteria; kingdom Bacillati; phylum Actinomycetota; class Actinomycetes; order Kitasatosporales; family Streptomycetaceae; genus Streptomyces; species Streptomyces sp. NPDC094147. Next base: position 10,540 of record NZ_JBIWHT010000008.1, read on the forward strand.
TGGAGCCGGAGTGGATCGGCCGCGTACACGACCTCGGCCGCCGCCCCTGGGAAGAGCCCGAGGGGCGCCGGCAGTTCCTCACCGCGGTGGGGCCTGGCCTGCCGACGTTCGCGATGTTCCAGCCGTACAACGAGAACGTCTTCTCCTTCCGCGACCCGCTGACCGGTGTGGACGGCCCGGTCCTGCTCAGCTATCTCGTCGTCGGCTGGTACTCGGAGGCCACGTGGGACATCCTGACCACCGCGCCGGGCGGGAACGTGCGCGCCCTGCTCGACTCCTTCCGGTGGTCCACGGCCGACGAAGCGCTCCGCCCCGCCCGCTCGTTCTACGCGGGGACCGCGCTGCGGCTCCTCTGGAAGCGTGACGGCGACTCGCCGCGCAACGGCAAGCCCGGCGTGGACGAAACCCGCGTCGCCGTGGGGCACATCGCCCCCGACGCCGAGACCGCCCTCCACCCCGCCACGCTGGACGACCCCGAAGCCGCCCTGTTGTGGGAGGCGTTCACCTACGACCTGCTGGACGTCCTCGACGAGGACGAGGAACACGCCCTCGACCAGGCCACTCACCGGACCTGGTTCGGCGCCGAGCCCGGCGGCTACACCTGGCGCGTCGTCGACCGGCCCGCCCCCGCCGACGGCGCCTGGCCGCAGCGAACCGCGCGGCAGATCGACGACGAGCGGCAGTGGCTGGCCGAACTCAACGCCACCCAGGCCGAACACGACCACGCGAGCCGTGAGTTGGCGAGCCTGCAGCAGCGGCTGTACGGGCTGTGGTGGCTGCGCGGGCGCGAGCGCCGACCGGGCCAGGGGTGGGATACGGCGTGTGACAACCAGCTCGATCCGGACTGGGTGGGACCGGACGAGGAGAAGTCCGTCGCCGGGCAGGTCCGGGAGAAGCTCACGGACATCTTCGGCCCCGGGGGGCTGCGCTCGCGCATCCCCTGGGGGGACACCGCCGAAGAACTCGCGGACGCCGTGGCGGAGTACGGGCACGAACCCGCACCGGGGCGCGAACTCCAGCGGTGCGCCGAGCCCGAGTTCCACCGCGTCCCCGACCCGACGGTCATCGTCAGCGGCGCCAAGCTGGACCGGCCGCTCACCGACGAACAGGACCTCTCGTGCCGCACCGTCGCGGAGACGGTGAGCGCGGTCCGCATCCGCGAGCAGATGGTCGAGCCGCCTTCCGAGCTGCCCCGGCCGGATCTGACCCGGCTGCCCGAACCCGCTCTCCTGGCCGCTCTCCTCGGCGAGTTCTACCTCCTCGACCGCGCCGCCGTCACCCCGGGCCGCGCGCCCGGCAAGACCGCCCTGGACGAGGCGCTGGAGTATCCCGGCGCCAACGTCACCGGCACGCTTGCCCGTTGGACGCGCTCGTGGGAGCGGCAGCCCTGGTCGCCGCTGTTCGTCATCTGGAAGACGAACGTCTACCCGACGCCGTACCGCAGCGCCGGCGAGGACAACTGGGAGTTCGACGGCACCGGTTACCGCTGGAAGGGCAGCAACGCCGTGACCGCCCCGACCGCCCTCTCGGGGCGCGCCATGCTCAACCCGCTGCCCGGGTTCAACACCCGGGCCCGTCTCGCGCAGCACGCCGCGACGCATCCGCGCGGACCCGTGGCGAAGCTGCTCGAACTGCGCCAACAGGCCGATGACTGGGACATGCTGTCCCAGAGCCTCGACGGCACCAACGACTGGCTGGCCCAGCATTCCCCGTCGACCAACATCGCTCCCGTGGGCGCGCTCGGGGATCTGACCGACACCAGCAAGTCGCGGGTATCGCTGAGCGAGGTGCCCGACCCGGGGCCGGGCTCGGCCGGCGACGGCCGGGAGTTCCGGCCGGTCCGCGCGGGGCAGTTCACCTTCGAGGAACTCCTGGTGGTCGACCGGTTCGGCCAGTCCCTCGCGATCATCAGCACGGACAACGTGCGCCGCTACCCGGTGGAGCGCGCGGACAGCGTCACGCCGGACATCACCGTGCATCCCGACGATCCGGATCGCTGGGTCGAGCTGCCGCCGCGGATTCTCCAACCCGCCCGGCTGCGCTTCGACTTCGTCTCGGCGCGTGACGACCAGCACCGCATCGACGTCGACGCGGGCCCCGGTGAGGCCGACGGGCAGACACCGCTCTGCGGCTGGCTGCTGGCCAACCGGCTCAGCAACTCCCTGCTCGTGCTCGCCCCGGACGGCCGGGGGCTGGGCGAGATCCGTACCGTACTGGACACCGCGCACCGGCAGATCGCCGTCTGGTCCCCGCTGCCCGGCTCGCCCTACCCCGACGTCGAGGCCGGTTCGCCGTCCGAGCGGGAGTTCGCCGCGGACCTGCCTCATCTGCACGGCTTCGTCACCGAACTCCTGGATCCCCGGCGCGGAGCGCCCGCCTTCGCCGAACTCCTGGCCGTGGTCGACGCCGCCATGTCGGCGACCGCGCCCGGCGGGGACGACGACAGCCTGGCCGCACTGGCGGGCCGGCCGCTGGCACTGCTGCGGGCCCGGCTGGGGTTCGAGCTGGACGGGCCTGCGATGACGTCCTCGTCCTGGGGCGATGTGGTGGCCCCACCGGCGCCGGAGTTCACCGACTACCTGTGGAACGTCCGGCTGGGCGCGGCGGACATGCTCGGTGACGGGCTGGCGGGGTTCTACGCCGATACCGACTACACGCGTCTGCACAGCGTCGCCGAACTCACCTCGCCGCAGTACGCCGTCCCCGTCGACGGCCAGGAGATCGCGATCCCGGCGCGGCCCGCTCCCGGGCCCGCCGGTGCCGGGAACGCCGAGGCGGCCTGGGTGACGCTCCTCGCCGACCCCTGGGCCGCCGTCCACGCGGTCACCGACATCCTGCCCGTGGGGCGGCTGCTGCTCCCGCCGACGTGGGTGCGCGAGCCCCTGTCCCGGATCAAGCTGTCCTTCCGGATGGGACCGCTGCTCGCGGGGACACGTGCGGTGCCGGGGGAGGAGGGCGACGCGCCCGTCGAGCACGTGGTCATGCCCGGCCCGTCGGGCTGGCGCGGTACTTGGGCGTGGGCCGAGCCCACCGTGGGCACTCGCCTGACGGCGACGGGTCCGGAGAGCTGGACCACCTTGCCGCTGGCGGAGCCCGATGCGGCCCTCGCCCTGTCGGACGCGGCACCCGCGGCCCGTACCGGATTCCTCCAACTCTCCGGCGCGCTGGGGGAGTTCGATGAATCCGCGCGTCGCAGGCCGCCCGTCCAGAACCCGCCGGCCTCCGGGAGCACCTCATGACCGCCGCTCTCTCCTATGCGGTGCACACCAGCCCCGCCCCGCTGCGGGCCGGCCAGGACGCCACCGTGCGGATCACCGTCACCAACCCGGGCCCCGACCCCGTGACATGCGAGGGGATCACGGTCACCGTGCCGACGGGGCCGGGCATCGACGCGCTCACCTCCGTACCGGAAGCGATCACGGCCCGCACCGACGACGCCGGCTGGCTGCCCGAGCACCGGGGCGGCGGGGTCTTCGCCGTACGCTCCACCGCTCCCGGCGCCCAACTCAAGCCCGGCGCACAGTTCGAGGTCACCCTCGACGGCATCGAGGTCGGCCGGACCATCGGCACCGCGACGCTCGGCATCAGCGAGGTGACGGGCTCCGGCACCCTGCGCCGTGAACACGCCACGGGCGGCAGGCTGCTGGCCAAGGCGCCTGCGGACGCGCTGCTGGAGGACTTCGTGCCCGACCGGGTCTCCGTCCAGAACGGCGAGTGCGTGACGCTGACCTGGAAGTGCTCGCCGGGCCCGGACTACGATCTCTACTACGGCACCGAACCGCCCGTGCGCGTCAACGACTTCATCGTCGACGGCAGCGGATCCTGGCCTTCTCCTCCGCTCCACACCGCCACGGCCTTCATGCTGCTGGCGTCGACGAAGGACGCCGGTGGGTCGCCCGTGACCTACGGTCTCACCACCGCCGTGATCGTCAGAGAGCCGGACCTCGTGGTCGGCAGTCTCGACGCCAACGGCAGCGTCCGCCTCTTCGGAGCGGTCCAGGAGATCGCCGGAGGCACCCAGTCCAAGACGTCCACGTACTTCGCCGACACGGACGGGGTGATCACCGGCTACATCAAGACCGCCGAGACCGGGAACCCGGCCTACCTGACCGTCACGGTCACGCCGAAGGACGCACGACAGTCACCGCAGCAGTTCGCGACACAGTCCTGGGACCCCCGAGGGGGCGATCAGAACCAGGAGGCGAGCCTGCTGGTTCCCGTGCCGCGGAACTCGACGGTGAAGGTGGTGCAGAAGGGGGACGGCGACTTCGACGCGTCCGTCACCTGGTTCCCGTTCGGCACCGGACCGTTGCGGGAGTACCAGCCATGACCCTGCCGCGGGAGTACGAGCCGTGCACCGACCCCGACGGACGCGAGGAGCCCCGAACATGACCGAGACCACCGCCGACCACACGCCCGCGGGAATCGGCGCCGCGTTCAGCGTCCCCGACACGGGGGGCGCTCAGGCCGCCGTCTTCATGATCCGCGGAGGCTGGGCCGTCCAGCACGACGCGGCACTGAGCGAGCCGCCCCGGCGCGGCACCACCGTTCGCGAGCTGTGGCCGAACCTTCCCGGCGCCTTCCCGAACGGCTTCGACGCCGCCTGCTCGACCAACACACCACGTGTGTATCTGTTCAAGGGCTCGACCTGTGTGCTGTACGACATGGAGCGCAACGCGCCGGTCGGCGGTGTCGCCCCGATCGAAGGCAAGTTCCCCGGCCTGCTCAAGGACGATCCGGCCTTCACGGGAGGGATCGACGCAGGCCTCCCGGCACCCGACGGCACGATCCACCTCTTCCGTGGCGACCGGTGGGTCAACTACGACGTCGAGTACGACGAAGTGGTGGACCGGGGTGCGATCGCCGAGCGCTGGGGCAGCCCCGAGTTCCCGGGCTCCGAGGTCCACGGCGGCGTGGCGGCGGCGTTCAACTCCCCGAACAGCCGCAACGGCTTTCTGGTCGCACCCGGCGGGAAGCGCTACGTGGAGTGCGACACCCGCACCCACCGCATCACCTCGGCCGGGAAGGCGCTGCGGGACCGCTGGCCCTACCGCACGTTCGTCGGCGTGGTCGAGGAGACCGAGGGGATGCTGTGGGTCTTCGACGCCGCGAGCGGGCAGAAGATCCGGCAGGTCCAGGCCGGCCGTTCCGGCAGCGTGTCGATCGCGCCCGACGGGTTCCGGGCACTGGCGCCCGTCGACCGGGACGGACAGCTCGCGCTCGTCGACATCACGGCGGGCACCCGGACCACGCTGGCGACAGGGGGACGGCCGTACGGTGTGGCGGCGCTCCCCGACGGTTCCGCCGCGTACGTCGGCGATACGAGCGGGCCGTCGATCCGTGCCGTCGACCTCACCACCGGTACCACGACGTCGATCGACGTGGGCAGCGACGTCTACGGACTCGTGGCCGCCCCCGACGGCCGCTACGTGTACGCCAGTTGCTACCCCCGGGCCGAGGTGGCGGTCGTCGACACGGAGAGGCAATCGGTGGTCCGCAGGCTCGACGCCTTCAACAAGCCGAGCCAGACGGTGATCACCCCCGACGGCAGCGTGCTCGGTATCGCCAGCTCCGAGGCGGGCAACGGCTACGTCGTCCTCGCGTCCACGTCCGGCGGCAGTGCCCGTACCGTCCGGATCGGACAGGACGCCATGGGCGTCGCCGCCTCTCCCGACTCCCGGATCGTGTACGCGGTCGACCTCGCCTCCGAGGTGAAGGTGATCGACATCGCGAGCGCGAGCCAGATCGGCGCGATCGGTGGAAGCGGACGGCTGTCCTCGGTCGTGGCCGATCCCGACGGCCAACACCTCTATGTCACCGCCTACATGGGGAACGCCGTGCAGAAGCTCTCGGTCTCCACCGGTGAGAAAGTCGACGAATTCCCCCTGGGAATGTCGCTGAACCAGTACGCGTACGTCGGCATCGGCCAGGCCTGGGGCTGACCGGCGGTGATGCGGTGACGACCGGATACGAAGGAGGAGTTCGCGCCATGGGAAGCGGGCGAGCGGACGACGAGGACCCCTGCGTCCTCGACTACAGGGTGGTGGCCGAACCGGCCCCGATCCAGGTCTCGCAGGGATCCACGCCCGCGAGGGCGACCCTTCGGATCACGGTCACCAACCGTCATGAGGAGGACGTCGCACTGGATCGGGTCCGCTTCTCGTTTCCCGAAGGGAGCGGGCCCGATGACCTGACCGCCAATCCACGGAGCGCCAAGCCCAGGATGGCGCCCGAGACGTCGGCCTGGGCATTCGAGCGCGACGACGAGGATCCCGCGACATTCTCGCTGTACTCGCCGCGCAACCGCCCCTTCAAGCCCGAGGACAGCTTTGACCTCACTCTCGCCGACATCGAGGTCAACTCGACCGTCGGAACCAGCAAGTTGGCAGTAGCCGAGCACATCAGGGACATCGACAGGCCCAACCGCAAGGAAGAGCTCTTGGCGAAGGTCCCGGCGAAATTCACCGTCGGCGACTTCCGTCCCCGGCACATCCTGGTCGACAGCGGCAAGCCCGCCGAGCTGACCTGGCGGGGCGACTCCCTCCCCACCGCGACGTACACGATCCTCCACGACGGCGAGCCCGAGGACGTCACGAGAGTCAACTACTGGAAATCACCGGCACTGCACCACGACACCGCGTTCGCGCTCGTGGTCGAGGTGACGGGGGTCCACGGTGTCGCCAAGTACGCGATGACCACTCTGGTCACGGTCGCCCGCCCGCATCTGGTGGTGCGTGACCTGACGGTCAACGGACACACCGACCTCACCCGCATTCCGGCCGAGTTCGACCTCGGCGGCGAGTCCAGCCGTACGTACACCGCCGAGACCGACGGCTTCCTCATCGGGCATGTCCTCGCGGACGAGGACGTGCCCGACCGAGAGGATCCGCCGCCCACCCTGACCGCCACGGTCACCGCCGGCGCGGCCGCCCCGCGCACCACCAGCGTCCAGTCCCGCCAGGCCAAACGCGACGGCGCCGACGGCAGCGACCCGGGCAGCCGGCTGATCGCGGTGGTCCCGCGCGGGGCCACCGTCGTCGTCGGCCACGCCGGGACCACGTCCAGCACGCACCGCCTGGCGTGGCTGCCTTTCGGCAACGGCGAGTTGAGGGAGGCCGAATCCGCTGGAGGACGCTGAGGCACTGATCTCCGCCGATGCCTGGCGGTGCGACAGGTGCACACCAGCCCCACGACCTGCACCTTCACGATGCGCACCGCTCAGTGATCCCTACGTTGTTGCACGGGCTGAGCGAGCCATTCGTTGGGCTGGCTTACCCAGGGGTCCGGGTGTGGCTCTCAGTATTCTGCCGTCCATGGTCAACGTCGATCGGCCGCCCGGACCCTACGGCGACCCGGCTGCTGATTTAGAAACTGCGACACCGATCGCTCAGTAGGGACTTGACAGCGAGGTCGTCCGGGCACCTGTCCGCGTACGACCTGCGGAGACGAACGTGACAGCGATCCGGGCCGGCATCGGCGCCGGGAAGAACCACCACCACTGCGTGGCCATCAACGACACGGGAAAGCGACTGTCGTCCCGACGGGTGGCCAAACGACGAGACAGAACTGATCAAGCTCCTGGGCGACGTGCTCGCCCTGGGCGATGTCACCTCGTGGGGCATCGACCTGGCCGACGGGGTGCCGCCCTGGTCATCACGCTCTTGCTCGACCATGGCCGGCAGCTGCTGTACATCCCTGGCCGGGTCGTCAGCCGCGCCTCCCCGGCAATGTCGGCCCGCTGGTGCTGCTGGCCGGCCAGCAGACCCCGGCCGTGATCCGCCGCACCGGAACCACGGGCCTTGCCGCTTGGTTACGCAGGCGGAAGGTGCGCGGCGCCGACCGGCTCGCGGCCACGGCTGTCCGGGCAGCCGAGGGCCAGCACGCCTCTCTGCGGGGTGAGCGGATCACCGCCCACCTGGTGCAGGTCCTCGCCGAGGAGGTACTGGCCCTCAACCAGAAGATCACCGAGACCGACCAGCTCATCGCCAGCCGCTTCCAGCAGCACCAACACGCAGGCGTGATCACGAGCGCCCGGGATCGGCCCACTGCCGGGGGCCGAGTTCCCCGCCGCCACCGGCGGAGACATGGCCACCTTCGGCCGCGTCGACCGACTCGCCGCGTTCGCCGGAGTCGCTCCCGCCGCGCGAGACTCCGGTCGGATCAGCGGCAACCTCCACCGCCCCCACCGCTACAGCCGCCTCCAACGCGTCTTCTGCACCTCCGCGTTGATCAGTATCCGATGCTGTCCCGCCTCGCGCTGCTTCTACGACCGCAAGCGCGCCGAGGGCAAGCGGCACGTCCAGGCAGTCCTCGCGCTCGCCCGCCGACGCGTCAACGTCCTGGGGCTCTGCTGCGAGACGGGCGCCACTACGGCCCGACCCCCTCGTCACTGCGGCCCGGGTGTCGCCGGGGCCGCAGGGCACGGTCACCGTCGCCGCGATCCGTCTGTGACTTCGTTCGTGGGCGGCAATCCGGTTCAGGGCGTCAACGTGCCTGACAGGATGGCCAATCCCGCCCGCCGATCACCGTCCCAGATCAATGTGGTGTCCGTGCCGGACATCCGGCCCCACAGCACGGGCAGAAGCTGCTCTGCCGACACGGAGAGCGTGGCGACAGGAACGGCCAAGTCGCCATCGAGGCACGCGGAACGCGGAACGCGTTGAGCTCATCATGCAGGTGGTGAAGCAGCGAAGCCGAGTTCATGACCGGTGAACCTAGCCCAGCCCTCTGAGGAGGCCAGCTTCACGGCCCACCTTGCCCAGGCCGAACGCACCTTGCCCGAGCCCCACCGGTCCAGGCCTGGGCTGCCGCCTCCCGGACTCCCAGCACTCGCAGAGGAACGCTTGTACCAGGAAAACGGTGCGCCGGCCTCTCAGCTCTGCCGAGAAAACAGACATGGCGGGCAATCTCAGAGGCGGCGGCCCCCATCTGAGAAGAACGGGCACCGCGGGCCATCTGGGATACGGACGGCACCGATCACCCCACCGCTTGCTCTACCGGGACAACCATCCCCCGCCCCCCTCACCAAGCCCCTGAACTGCGGGTACCGCCCGCATCCGCAGCCTGGTGAGCGAGGTGGTCGACAGCACCGTGAGAACCCGTCCTCGAACCTGGCCTCAGCCGAGCAGGCCGCCCAGCAGTCCGGTCACGGTGCCCAGCAGTCCGGTCACGGTGTTCAGGAGGCCGCCGAGGAGGCCTCCTCCGTCGGAACCGCCACTGCGGGCTTCGTTGAAGCCGGTGTCGTCCTGCACGACCGCGGGGCCGTGGTGGTGAGTACCGGCCGGCACGGCCGCGGCAGCGGATGGAACCAGCAGCGTCAGGCAGAGCACCGGAGCGGCGATGACCGCCGCGACCCGGGCGCGGGTCGATTTGCGTATGCGATGTGACATGGCTGTCCTTTCAGCGGGTCGCGAGGACCGCGACGCGATCACGCTCACCCAGTTCGATGCGTCGCGCAACCTGAAATCACTCTCAGTAGTCGCGGAGGCGGGACTCGGCGAGTGCGGATGTCGTGTTGCCTACCTGCTCTCACGGAGGCCAAGTCACACCAGAGGGCGACTGTGCCGCCGGTGAGGGGGATGATGCGCCGGCCGGGTGACTGGTGGTCGGGTGCGGATGCGACGGTGATGCCGATGCCCGTTCCGTCCGCCTCGCAGAGCGGCGACAAGCTGGCGGTCCTGGAGCAACTGGCGGTCTTCGTCGCGCAGATGGGCATGCAGTGGATCGGCGTGGGCGACATGCCGGGCAACAACTGGAGCGGTGGCGGCCCGCGACGATGTGAACCGGCTGGGCTCGCGGCTGGGTCTGATGAGCCAGAGCCACGCCGACCAGGGGCCGGAGCACGCCGGATCGTGCGGCGACCGGATGAACGCGGAGCGGTACGGCGAGCGGATCGCCCGGCTGACTCAGCGTTGGTCGTTGAGCCGGACCGTCAAGCGAAGCGCACAGCGAGGCCCCGGGCCCTCGTGGTCCCGGGGTCTCGTGCCGTCAGTGCTCCGGCGCGGGAAGGCCGGCCGCCGAGCATGCCTCCCCCGATGCCGCGCTCCCGGGAGGGGAGTTGGCGGCGGTCAGGCCGTGGGTGTGAGCATGCCTTGGGCCACCGCCGCGTCCCTGACTTCCTGGTACAGGGCGGTGAGGGTCTCGCTCACCTGGACGCGCGGCAGTTGGAGGCGGTCCAGTGCCTGCGCGTCGGCGCCGACGTCCTGCCAGCCCTGGCCGGTCAGGTAGCGCATGAGCGCGGGGTTGAGCCGGTCCACTCCGCGTACGATCCGGGCTTCGAGCGTTTCCCCCGCCTCGTACTCGTGCCACAGGCCGAGGAACTCGGTGCCGAGCCCTCCCGGCAGCGGTGAGAACCGGCGTTGGGCAACCTCCTCCTCGATCCGGGCCTTGTCGTCACCGGGCCGGCTGCTCCAGGCCGACGGGTCACCCGCTTCGATTTCCACGAGATCGTGCATGAGGCACATCTTGAGCATTTTTTCCAGATCGAGGCCGTGGCCACATTCTCGTTCGAACTCGCGGTGCAGGATCCAGCTGCCCAGTGCCAGGTGCCACGAATGTTCGGCCACGCTCTCTTTTCTGGTGGAGGTGGCATTGTTGTGTCGTTCCACTTCCCGCAGTCGGGCGGTGAACGAAATGAAGTCGAATAATTCCCGAAGACTACCGTCCATGACATTTGCCCTTCTTTTCGTGACTTTTACTTGGCTCCGCCGTCGAGAGGATCCCGAGGCGCCCGAGCCGCTCTACGAACCGCTCGCGTCGCTGCTGCGTGAACGGGCCCAGGAGCCCGGCGCCTGGCCGCCCCGCCTGGCCGACGCCGCCGCCTTCCGCGACGTGTCGCGCCACCCGGCGCGGATCAAGTGCGCGCTGCTCTCCTGGACGGCACTGCGGAAGGCGCTGTCATGAGCCAGCGCGTCATCCTGGACGGCGACTACGGAATCGACGATGCCCTGGCACTGCTGTATCTCGCAGGCACGGGCACCGTGGAGATCCTCGCCGTGGGCAGCGTGCACGGCAATACCGGAGCCGACAAGGCCGCGGACAACGCTCTCCACGTCCTCGGCCTGGCCGGGCTGCCGGACGTACCGGTGGCCGTCGGCGCCCGGCGGCCACTGGCCCAGGCGGTGCACCTCAGCTCCCTGGTCCATGGAGAGGACGGGATCGGCGGGCAGTTGCACCCCTCGCACATGACCGGCGGGTGGTGCGTGCGTCCGCCGCGGAACAACTGGTCCAGGTCGCCCGCACGCACCCGGGGGAGTGCGCGATCCTGGCCACCGGCCCGTGCACCAACCTGGCGCTCGCCCTGCTCATGGAGCCCGAACTGCCGTGCCTGGTACGGCACGTCGTGGTGATGGGAGGTGCCGTCGCCGAACCGGGCAACGTGACAACCGCGGCCGAGGCGAACGTCTACCACGATCCGGAAGCAGCCGAGATGGTCCTCTCCGCCGACTGGCCGGTCACCATGGTGACGCTGGACGCGACCATGAGCACCTGGCTGGAGCCGCCGGACCTCGATCGCATCGAGTCCGCCACCACTCCACCAGGTGCGTTCGTCCGGGCATCGCTACATCACTACCTGCGGTTCCACCGCGAGAACTACGGCCGTAACAGCTGCCCTCTGCACGACCCCTCCGCCGCCGTGGTGCTCGCGCACCCCTCGGTGGCGACCTGTGTGAACGCGCCGGTGAAGGTCGAACTGCGCGGGGAACACACACGTGGCACGACCGTGATCGACCGGCGTGACAACGCGGATCCCAAACCGTCGGGAACCCCCGACGCGCGGGTGGTCGTCGCGCTGGACCGCGACCGGGTAGTGCGAGAGGTGCTCGACACCGTGGTGGGCCCGCGGATCTGAGGCCATCCCGCGGCAGGCCGGCTGTCGTCCCCGCCCGACGGAGCGGGGACGACAGCGCAGCACCGGCAGGGGACCGGGACGCGGACTTCGGGACGGCGCCCCGGGTTGGTCAGGAGCCGTGACTGCGGCATGATGGGCCGTCAACAACACTGCAAGTAAAGGGAGTTGGCGTTCATCACGCTGACAGGCGCAGCGGTGTGGCCCCTCGGTCGTGCAGTGATCGGGGTGGGCACCGGACTGTGTCTGTACGCCGCCTCCTGTTCCTGAACGGCCGGTGACTCGGACAGGGCCGATCGTGGCGACCGGCCCGGACAGGACGTCGTGTTGAACAGATCGAACCTCAACCCGCTGAATCGGCGTGGGCTGCTGGCCGCGGCAGGCGCGGTGGCTGCGGGTGGCGCGGCCGCGGGTCTGGTCGGCCAGCCGGCTTCGGCCGCCGCGGCCGATACCGGCGCGGCGGGGGAGGAGAGTCGGTTCGGGCCGGTGACGGTCCGTCCGGGCGACACCCGGTACGACAGCCTGCTGCGCGGCAACAACTTCCGCTTCGTGGGGCGGCCGGACGAGATCCGTGTCGTCGGCTCGACCGGGCAGGTGGTGCGCGCGGTGACGGACGCCGTACGGTCCGGGCGCACCGTCGCGGTCCGCAGTGGCGGGCACTGCTTCGAGAACTTCACCGCCGACCCGGCCGTGCGGATGCTCCTGGACCTGTCACCCATGGACGCGGTCGGCTACGACGTGGCGCGTGGCGCGTTCGCGGTGCAGCCGGGAGCCACGCTCGGGCACGTCTACCGGACGCTGTTCAAGGGCTGGGGCGTGACCGTTCCCGCGGGCGGCTGCCCGGAGGTGGGCGCGGGCGGGCACTTCGCCGGTGGCGGGTACGGACCGCTGTCGCGCCGGTACGGATCGGTGGTGGACCACCTGTATGGCGTGGAGGTGGTGGTCGTCGGCCGGGAGGGCACCGTCCGCGCCGTGGTGGCGACGCGGGAGCCGGGCGACCCGCACCGCGACCTGTTCTGGGCGCACACGGGCGGAGGCGGCGGGAACTTCGGGGTGGTCACCCGGTACTGGCTGCGTTCCCCCGGGGCGAGCGGGAACGACCCGTCCCGGCTCCTGCCGCCCGCCCCGCGCGAACAGCTGGCCTGCCTGGTCACCTGGGCCTGGGACAGGCAGACGATGACCCAGCGGGCGTTCACCAGGCTGCTGCACAACTTCGGGACCTGGCACGAACGCAACAGCGCGCCCGGTTCGCCGTACGCGGGTCTGTACGCGATCCTCATCCCGACCCACAGCAGCGCGGGCGGCTTCCTGATGACCGTCCAGATCGACGCGGACATCCCCGACGCCCGGCGGCTGGTCACCGAGTTCCTGCACGCCGTGTGCGCGGACACCGGCCTCAAGGGCAAGGAGACCTGGCTGACGATGCCCTGGCTGCACCCGACCACCTGGCCGGGCACCGGCGAGCCCGGCAACGTCGGCACCCGCCGCTACAAGATCAAGGCCGGCTATCTGCACCGCTCGTTCACCGACGCTCAACTCGCGGCCGTCTACCGGAACTTGACCAACAGCACGGGCACGTCGGGCGGCGGCATGCTCCTCGTCGGGTACGGCGGCCAGGTCGGCGCCGTACCGTCGAACGCCACTGCCGTCGCCCAACGCGACGTGATCATGAAGGCCGTCTACCAGACGATCTGGTCCGACGAGTCCGACGACGCCGCCAACCTCGCCTGGGTCCGCAACTTCTACCGCGACGTGTACGCCGACACCGGCGGCGTCCCCGCGCCCGGCGCGGTCAGCGACGGCTCGTACATCAACTACCCCGACACCGACCTGGCCGACCCCGAATGGAACACCTCCGGCGTCCCGTGGCACACCCTCTACTACAAGGACAACTACCCGCGGCTCCAACAGGTCAAGGCCCGTTGGGACCCGCGCGACGTCTTCCACCACGCACTGTCGGTCCGACCGCCCACCTGATGCCGGCGCGGTCAGGGCCCATGACGCGCGGACCCCAGCGCCGATCCATGCTCCGCGAGCCTGTCCGGCTATTGCTCAAGGCGGGTCGTGTCGGGTGCGCGGGCGCCGGCGGCATGGCCCACTGCCGCGGCCGTGGCCCGTAACTGGCCGTTGGTCAGGCTCAGTTGGAGTGCGTCGATGTTCTCGCGCAGGTGGGTCCGGCGGCGGATGCCGGGGAGAGGGATGATGTCGGGGCCCTGGGCGAGGAGCCAGCCCAGCGCGAGCTGCGCGGGGGTGCAGCGGGTTTGTGCCGCGAGGGTCTGCAGATGGTGGGCGAGGTTCAGGTTGGTGGTGAGGTTGGAACCGAGGAAGCGGGGCTGCTGCCGGCGGATGTCGTCGTCGGCCAGCTGGTCCACCGTCGTCACGCGGCCGGTGAGGAGACCGCGGCCCAACGGCGCGTACGCGACCAGGGTCACCCCCAGCGCACGGGCGGTGGGCAGGATCTCCTGTTCCAGACCGCGGGTCCACAGCGAATACTCGCTCTGCAGCGCGGCGATCGGCGTCTGTGCGCAGGCGCGGCGCAGGGTGGCGGAGTTGACCTCGGACAGGCCCAGGTGGCGGACCTTCCCGGCGGTGACGAGTTCGGCCATGGCCCCGACTGTGTCCTCGATGGGGATGTGGGGGGCGCGCCGGTGCAGGTAGTAGAGGTCGATGTGGTCCACTCCGAGCCGTTTCAGTGATGCCTCGCACGCGCGCTTGGCGTACTCCGGGGAGGAGTCGACCCGTCGTGCTCTTGGGTCCCTGCCGCGGACGACGCCGAATTTGGTGGCCAGGAAGACCTCGTCCCGTCGTCCGGCGATCGCGCGACCCACGAGTTCCTCGTTCGTGTGCGGCCCGTACATGTCGGCTGTGTCGAGGAAGGCCATGCCGTGGTCGAGGGCCTCGTGGAGGGTGGCGATCGACTCCGCGTCGTCGGCGGGGCCGTAGAAGTCGGACATGCCCATGCATCCCAGCCCCAGGGCCGACACCCACGGCCCGCCGTGGCCCAGCTGCCGCACCTGCACGCTTCACTACCCCTTCCCGCGCTCCCCGGCGTGGAGAGCAGGGGCCCGAACCGCCGCTGCACGAGGGCGGGTCAGAGCCTTCCTGCCCGGGACCGGGCCGCCCTAGGGGGTGTCCGGTGGGTCATGGCCGGGGTCGCGGCGGCTGGCACGGCACCTCGCCGCGCTGCCGAAACGTCCCCATAGCTCCTCCCCCAAGGCCTCAAGGGCCAGGGGGGACCCCCATTGAAGACGCTCCGGCGCCTTGCGATGCACCGCACCAGCCGCCGCGCCCTGTCCGACCCTGACCCACCGGACACCCCCTAGCCTGAACCCTGGACGGGGCAGCGGCAAGTAGGGGTGGTGCGCTGTGGCAGGGACGGAGCACGGCTGGGACCAGCAGAGCTTCACCGGTACGGAGTCCTGCACCATCGACTACGACCGGGACCACCGGGCGCTGGCCCGGCGCCTGTGCGAACGTCTGGACCACGGCGACGGCTTCGCCGTGGTGACCGGCGTCCCGGTCCGCTCAATGACCACCACGCAAGCCCAGGAACTGGCCGCCGCGCTGTGCCGGCCCCTCGGCGGCCTCCTGCGGCAGGGCAGGGGGAGCGATACGGCCATCACCTGGCTGGTCCGGGACGAGGGCGTCTCCGCCTACACCGACGGCCGAAGGTTCACCGAGGGCGCCTACACCTCGAAGTCCCGCGGCGATCTCCACCTGCACAACGACACCGCGGTGACACCCTTCGGCGCCGAACCCGACTACATCGCACTCCTCGCCCACCGTGCGGCCCGACGGGGCGGTGACTCCCTCCTCGCGGACGCCGTCACCGTGCACCGCGTCCTGGCCCGCGACTACCCGCGCGAACTCGCCCTCCTCCACACGCCCTTCGCCTTCGACCGGCGTCACGTCACCCCGCCCGGTCGGCAACCGGTCGTCTGGGGTCCGCCCTTCGACGCGGCGGCCGGCCGCATCCGCGTACGGTGCAACGTCCGACGCATGCGCAGCGCCTACGACCTGCTCGGCGAACCTCTGCCTCCGGAACGCAGCGCCGCGATCGACGCCCTGGACGAAGTCCTCACATGCCCCGGAATCGCGATCAGCATCCCACTGGCGGAAGGGGACTGCCTCCTCGTGGACGACCGGCGCATCCTCCACGGCCGGACCACCTACGAAGACCACGAGGATCCGTCCCGCCGCCGCTGTCTGGTCCGCGTCATGGTCCAGAAGCACCCGGCGGAGAAGACGTCCACCAGGATCACCGCGGGATTCTCCGGGTAGGACGCTCGGTCATATCTGTGCTGCGCGCTATGACCCTGTGGTGTGCTCCACGGGGAAGTCGGCGCTGAGAGTCACCGCCCGCCACCCGTCGAAGCTGGTTTTGAGGGAGTCGAGCTTGGCGGTGGCGATGTCGTACGCGGCCTTGCCCAACAGCAGCCGCAGCGGCGGCTGTTCGGCCGTGACGGCGTTGATGACGGCTTGTGCGGCGCGTGCCGGATCTCCGGGCTGGTGGCCGTGAGTGGCCAGGGTGCCGGCGCGCCGTGCGCCTGCGGTGAGGGCGTAGTCCTCGATGGTGGTGGCCGACTGGCGCATGGAGGGCCCGGACCAGTTGGTGCGGAATGCGGCAGGCTCGGCGATCGTCACTTTGATGCCCAGGGGAGCAACCTCAGCGGCGAGTGACTCGGAGAGACCTTCTACGGCGAACTTGGTGGCGTGGTAGTAGCCGGTGGCGCCGAAGCCGACCAGGCCGCCAAGGGAGGAGATGTTCACGATGTGGCCGACGCGACGGGCGCGCATGCCCGGCAGGACGGCCTTGGTGGTGCTGATCAGGCCGAAGACATTGGTGTCGAACAAGGCGCGGACCTCGTCGTCGTCGCCTTCTTCGATGGCGGCGAGGTAGCCGTAGCCGGCGTTGTTGACCAGTACGTCGATTCTTCCGAAGGCCGCATGTGCCTCGGCGACCGCTTTCGCGATCTGCTCGGCGTCGGTGATGTCCAGCGCAACGGTGAGAGCGCGGTCCTCGTGCCCGGCGACCAAGTCGGCGGTCTCGCGCGGATTCCGGGCGGTGACCACCGCCCGCCATCCGCGTTCCAGCACGGCGGTGGCCAGCGCCCGGCCCAGGCCGGAGGAGCAGCCGGTGATGAACCAGACAGGGGTGTCAGAGGAGGCCATGCGGGAGGTGTCCTTCGCTTGGAATGTCGTGGAAATCGGTGAGCGTGAAGCTGCCCAGCAGGGCCAGTGACTGTTCGGCTGCGGTGCCGGGTTCGGCTCGGTAGACGACAAGGTGCTGGCCGGGGGCGCTGTTGACGGAGAAGGTCTCGAAGCCCAGCGTGAGGTCGCCGACCAGCGGATGGCGGAACCGCTTGGCCGAGGCCGTCTTGGCTCGTACCTCGTGGCGCGCCCACATGCCTGCGAACTCGGGGCTACGGAACGACAGTTCGCCGGTGAGTTCCTTCAGCCGCGGATCGCCCGGGGTGGGATGCGCGGCTCGTAGCGCGGCCACGCACCCCTGCGCGACGACGTCCCAGTCCCGGTAGAAGTCCCGGGCGCCGGGCGTGAGGAACATTGCTGTGATCAGACTCGTCTCGCTGCCGAGCCATGAGAACAACGCCTCGCCCAGCGGGTTCACGGCCAGCAGGTCGAGATACCGGCCGTAGACCAGAGCCGGTGTGTCCGCCCAGGCGTCCAGCAAGGACACCAGTTGCGGGCCCGCGTACTGCGGAGTGTGCGGGGGCCGCCCGTGCGGGGGCGGATCGACCAGCGCGCGCAGGTACGCGGCTTCCTCGCCCTTCAGCAACAGGGCGGTTGCCAGCGCCCGCAGGACCTGGGGCGAGGGATTGCACTCACGTCCCTGTTCCAGCCGCACGTAGTAGTCCGTGCTCACCCCGGCGAGGACCGCGATCTCCTCGCGTCGCAGACCCGGAGTACGGCGCGCTCCGGCGGGCATCCCGTGGTCCTCGGGACGCACCAGTGCACGCCGGGCCCGTAGGAACTCACCCAGCCGTTTCGTGTGCATGCCGACCAACGTACGGGCAGGCGCCGCGAAGAGGGTGGCCCTGCGGCACCCACTCTGATGACGGCTCAACAGCTGTCGCAGGCCGAGCCGGCCGTGACCCCATCGGTCGAGGAGGGGGTTGGAGAGGTAGGAGCGCCAGCGATGTCATGGGCGGAGCGCGGCGCGCTGACCGGGAAGAGGAAGAACCGGATCCGCTCGCGCAGTAGGGCGGGGCCCTGAGGGGCGGCGAAATGATTTTGCTGACGCCCCTCTCCCGTATCGTTCCGCGGTCCCTGCCTGAAGGCCAGACGACCTGGACGCTGCGGTAGGGGGAACCGCTGTCCGCCTTCGACGTCGTGCAGGAGTGGTGTCGCGGACGTCGGTGACATGGTCGGCCGGGCGTACGGCAATCCGCAGACGGCGTTCAGTGGATGTCGGCCTCCTCCGGGACCACCACCTGATCGATCATCTGCTGGATCTTCTCGGTCGGCAGGGCCACCGCGAGCGCCCAGTAGTAGATCGCGAGGCTGAACGCCGCCACCGCGAGCATGTCCCACCACAGCGGGAACCATGGGTGCGTCAGCGGGCCGAAGTCGCTGGCGTAGACGATCAGTCCCATGCCGATCAGATACACGGGCAGCCACTGCGCTGCCCGCAGATCGAGCTGAGGCGTGATCGGGTTCATCTTGAACACCCGGTTGGCGATGAGGATGACGTAGCCGATGAGGATCGCCACGCCCAGCTTCCAGTCGGTCTGCCATCCCGACCACAGGATCAGCAGGTTGGCGACGACGAAGGCCAGAGGCGACATCCAGGACCCGCCGGGCAGACGGTAGGGACGGTCGGCGTTCGGCAGGCGGTTGCGGAAGACACCGAAGGACAGCGGCGCACCGGCGTACATGAGCACGCTGGCGCTGGTGATCAGCCCTACCAGCGACTGCCAGCTCGGGAACGGCAGGAAGCAGATGCAGCCGGTCACGAACGCGGCGATGAGGCCGGGCCAGGGAACACCGCGCCGGGTGGTCTTCTCGAAGACCTGCGGCACATAGCCGTTGCGGCTGAGGCCGTAGGAGACTCGGGAGGACCCGGTGATGTAGATCAGGCCCGTACCGGCAGGGGAGACCACCGCGTCCAGATAGAGGACGGTGGCCAGCCAGCCCAGGCTGATGAGCGTGGCGAGCTGGGCGAACGGACCGGTCAGGGTGTTGAACGCGGCGGTGGTCCAGGTGCCCTGGACCTGCGAGGCGGGGAGCGCTGCGAGGAAGACGACTTGCAGCAGGATGTAGATGATCGCGCCGATCACAATGGAGCCGATCACCGCACGCGGAATGTCGCGTTTCGGGTTCGCGCTCTCGCCGGCGAGCTGGTCGGCCTGCTCGAAGCCCAGCAGCGCGAAGATGATGCCGCTGGTGGAGACCGCGCCCAGGATGCCCTTCGCGCCGTAAGGGTTGAACCCGTTGGCGGCTGTGAAGTTGCTTCCGTGGAACTGGATGATGGCGAACACGAAGATCGTCAGCAGCGGGATGCCGACCTTCCACCAGGTCGCCGCGCTGTTGGTACGTGCCAGCAGCCGGATGCTGAGGAAGTTGATGGCGGTGATGACCGCCATCAGCACGATTGCGACGGCGATCCCGGAACCGGTCAGCAGGTCCTGGCCGCCCTTGATCTTCAGCCAGCCTTTCGCCCAGGAGTAGTGCTGGCCGTACGTGATCATCGCCAGCACCTCGATGGGTGCGACCGTGGCCGCCTGCAGCCAGGAGAACCATCCGAACGACGCTCCGGCGGCTCCGCCGAACGCGTAGTGCGGGAAGCGGGCTGTGCCGCCGGAGACCGGATACATCCCGCCGAGCTCGGCGTGCACCAGAGCCAGGATCAAGATCGCGACACTGCCGATTCCCCAGGAAATGATCGCGGCCGGCCCGGCCACTCCCAGCGCCTTCTGCGCGCCGAAAAGCCAGCCGGATCCGATGATCGACCCCTCCGAGGCCCAGATCAGCCCCACAAAGCCGATCTCTCGCCTCAAGCCGGGATGGCCGCTGTGCGTGACGGGTGCCGCTTCGGATACGCCCATGGCCCGCACCCTTCATTCAAGGTGAGGTACATCACAAGCGTATCGCTAGTCGGCGGGACTCCGTGAGGTCTGTCGCGATGGTGGGGTCGTGCTGGGCAGGGGCTGGTGGCGGGTGTGCAGACGCCTGTCCAGCACCTCAGGGTGCCTGCGTCGCTGGGCCAATGCTCAGTTCCTTCCTCGCCTGTCCGCAGTCGTGCAGGGGTGCACGAGATGCCGAAGGCATGGCCTACAGGCGGCGAAGTGAGGTGAGCGGGCGCCGGTGCCGTGGAAGGCGAGGCGGTGCGGGGCGGACTGTGGCGGGGGCCCCGTCGTCGGCGTTCGGTTTGGAGCCGATCGGCAGGAGGTTCTGCGCGTATCCGTCAGTGGCCGGGGGTGGTCAGGGCGCGGCGGCTGCCAGGTCGGTGTCGGCGGGGGTGTCGTGCAGGCCGAGGCGTAGGTGTTCCACGTGGTAGAGGGCCTGTTCGAGGAGTTCGGCGACGTGGTTGTCGTAGAGGCTGTAGATGATGGAGCGGCCGTGTCGCTCGCCGGTGACCAGGCCGAGGTTGCGCAGCAGGCGGAGCTGGTGGGAGCAGGCGGACTGTTCCATGCCGACCGCGTCGGCCAGTTCACCGGCCGCGCAGGGGCCCTCCTGGAGGTGGGCGAGGATCCGAAGTCGCGACGGGGTGGCCAGCGCCTGCAGCGTGGCGGCGACGTCACCGGCGCCCACCGCCTCCAGCCGTTCGCGCGGGGTGGTGGTTTTGTCGTCGACTCCGTGACCCATGACGCCATCCTACAGATTACGAATGAAGAGGTATTCATTCATTCCTGTACGGTGGAGGTGTTGCAGTCCCCACGCCCGTGAAGGGTCTCTTTGTCATGCCTTCTGCCCTTACCGAACGCCCGGCTCCGGTTGCGGCCACGGCCGCGCGCGGCGCGGCCGCCCCCAAACGCCGCACCCGTGTGTTCGCGCTGGCCGAGGCCCGCTGGGCCGCAGCCGCCCTGCTGCTGTTCCTGATCGCGCTGCCGCTCCAGCTGACCGGCGCACCGGCCTGGGCGTGGGGGCCGCTGTACGCCCTCAGCTACGTCACGGGCGGCTGGGAGCCGGGATGGGAGGGCCTCAAAGCCCTCAAGGACAAGACGTTGGATGTGGATCTGCTGATGGTCGTCGCCGCGATCGGTGCGGCGTCCATCGGGCAGGTGATGGACGGCGCGCTGCTGATCGTCATCTTCGCCACCTCCGGCGCTCTGGAGGCGGTGGCCACGGCCCGTACCCAGGACGCGGTCCGCGGCCTGCTCGACCTCGCGCCGGTCACTGCCACCCGCCTTGGGGACGACGGCAGCGAGGAGACCGTTGCCACGGCCGATCTGGCTGTCGGGGACACCATCCTCATCCGTCCCGGCGAGCGGGTCGGCGCCGACGGCCGCGTGCTGGACGGGGCCAGTGAAGTCGATCAGGCCACCATCACCGGCGAGCCCCTGCCGGTCGCCAAGGAGGCCGGCGACGAGGTGTTCGCGGGCACCCTGAACGGCGCCGGCGCGCTGCGGGTCAAGGTCGAGCGTGATGCCTCCGACTCGGTGATCGCCCGGATCGTGGCCATGGTCGAGGAAGCCTCCGAAACCAAGGCCCCCACCCAGCTGTTCATCGAGAAGGTCGAACAGCGGTACTCCCTGGGCATGGTCGCCGCAACCCTGGCCGTCTTCGCGATCCCGCTCGGCTTCGGCGCCGACCTCACCAGCTCGCTGCTGCGCGCCATGACCTTCATGATCGTCGCCTCGCCGTGCGCCGTGGTCCTGGCCACCATGCCGCCGCTGCTGTCCGCCATCGCCAACGCCGGACGCCACGGCGTTCTGGTCAAGTCCGCCGTCGTCATGGAACGCCTCGGCCAGATCGACTCAGTCGCCCTGGACAAGACCGGCACCCTGACCGAAGGCACTCCCCGCGTCACCGACATCCGCCCCCTGGCCGGCAGCAACGTCGACGAGGACAGCCTGCTTGCCCTCGCGGCAGCCGCCGAGCACCCCAGCGAACACCCCCTGGCACGCGCCATCGTGGACGCCGCCCGCGAACGCGGCCTCGCCATCCCCGAGACGCGGGACTTCAATTCCGCCCCCGGCATCGGAGTGACCGCCACCATCAACGGCGCCGCCATCGCCGTCGGCGCCCCGGCGAGGCTCCTCAACAACGCCACCGACCCGTGCTCCGCCCGGACCGCGGCCGTCGCCGAGGAGCTGGAGTACGGCGGCCGCACCGCCGTACTCGTCGAACGCGACGGCATCCCGGTCGCAATCCTCGGCATCGCCGACCGGCTCCGCCCGGACGCCGCCACCACCGTCGCCGCCCTGAAGGCGCTGACCGGCACCAGCCCACTGCTGGTGACCGGCGACAACCCGCGCGCCGCCGCCCGCCTCGCGGCCGAGGCCGGCATCGTGGCCGACGACGTTCACGCCGGGCTCCTGCCACAGGACAAGGTCGAAGCGGTACGGCGCCTGGAGGCTCGTGGCCGCAAGGTGCTGGTGATCGGCGACGGCGTCAACGACGCCCCGGCACTGGCCGCCGCCCACACCGGCGTCGCCATGGGCCGCGCCGGCTCCGACCTCGCCCTGGAAACCGCGGACGCCGTCATCGTCCGCGACGAACTCGCCACCGTCCCCAAGGTCGTCGCCCTGTCCCGTGCGGCCCGCCGTCTGGTGGTCCAGAACCTGGTCATCGCCTGTGTGTTCATCACCGGCCTGGTCGTCTGGGACCTCGTGGCCACCCTGCCCCTGCCTCTCGGCGTCCTGGGCCACGAGGGCTCCACCGTCATCGTCGGCCTCAACGGCCTGCGCCTGCTGCGCGACGCCGCTTGGAAGCGCGCCGGCACCGACGGTGTCCAGTGAGCAAGCGCACCCGCCGGGCCGCCTCCGCGCCGAAGGCGGCGACGGGGGCCGCCCGGCCCACCGTGACCGTGTGCCGGGGCTGCTGCTGCGGCACCTCGGCCAAAGTCCCGCACCTGGACCACGAAGCCCAACTCACCGACCTGCGCACCTCGTTGGCAGGAGTCGCCCTGGTCCGGCGCACCGACTGCCTGGACGCGTGCGAGCGCGCCAACGTCATCGTCATCCAGCCCTCCGCCGAAGGCCGCAACGCCGGCGGCCGGCCCGTCTGGCTCGGCCAGGTCAACAACCCGGACGCCGCTGCTGACATCACCGCCTGGGTCAAGAACGGCGGACCCGGCCTCGCCGACCCACCCGACATCCTCGACCTCTACACCTTCCAGCCCTCGCGCCGCGTCCGACACGAACTCGACGACTGATTGCCCAGTTGAGCGCATCCGGCACGGCACATGCCGATACCCCGTGCCCGCGCCACGCCTGCGGAATCCGCTCGTTCCTCAAGGGGGCTGCTGACCGTCAGGTCGGCGGGGTCCCGTGATCGCCCGTCAGTGCTCGGCGTATGCCGGTCAGGCCGTACTCGAAGGCCCGGTCGACGTCGCCGCCGAGCCGGAAGGCGCCGTTGGTTCCATCTCGATGAAGCCGGTGACCCAGGCCGTCACCAGACGCGCGGCGTCGAGCGCGTCCTGTTCCCCCGCGAGTTCCCTGGAGGCGCGCAGTAGCGGGCCGACTGCGCGAGTGAGGGCCTGAGGTGACGCGTGCGCGGACTGCACCAGCCGGAAGCCCGCGGGCCGTGCCCCGGCGAATTGCCGGTAGCGGCGTGCCAGTTCCTCAAGCGAGCCGTCGGCCGACTCCAGTTGAGCGGCCAGGTCGTCGATGATGGCCTCGGCCACGGCAGCCAGCAGGGCCGTGCGGTTGTCGACGTGCTTGTACAGCGACGGCGCCCCCACTCCCACTCGCTCGGCGACGCGCTGCATCGTCAATCCCTGCTGGCCGCCCGCCTCCAGCAGGTCGCGGCCCGCGGTGACGTCACTCGTTGCAACGACGGTCGGGGGCCACTCGGCGAAGCCGTTGGGGACTTCACAGCAAGCCGGGCTCCTGCCCGGCAGTGAGCGGGAAGTAACCAAGGAAGGTCACGTTCTCGTCCAAGGCGTCGAAGTGCGCGATGGGAACCCCGGCGGGCTCGAAGAACACATCGCCCGGACGCAGAATCACCTCGGCCTCGCCCTCGACCTGGAACAGGACCGAGCCCTTGACGATGCTCCCGAATACCGGCCCATCGTGAACATGCCGCCCCGCGGGGTGCCCCGCGAGAATGTGGATGCGCCTCACCTCAACCCGCTCAGTCGCCAGTGCCACTGGCAGCCGTCCGTCCAGCAGCACCTCGCGGGTCATCGGTTGCTCAGGGGGTCGGGGCACTTCCCATGATCGAATCCTTCTACGCCTCGTGATCAAGCCGGGCGTGAGTCTACGAACCACACATGTGGCCATACGCGCCGCCCCGGCAGGAGAGGACCTTCTTCAGCCGCCTCCAGCAGATGAGGCCGCAGCCCAACGCGAGGAAGGCGTCGCGGAGTTCGAGGCGCCGTTCCCATCGGACGGCGAGGCGTTTGAACTGGTGGAGCAGGGCGAGGGTCTGCTCGACGACGAATGGGGTCTCCCCTGCTCGAGCGAAGCCGAGAGCTTGGGGATGCAGCTTGCCCAGACCCTTGATGTTCGGGGCGCCTCCGCGGGAGATCACCGGCGTGATCCGACGCTTGCGCAGTTCACGGCGGACGGCCCGGGAGTCGTACGCCTCGTCGCCCGGCACGGCGCCGGGGCGCCGACGGGGATGGCCCGGACGCCCGGCCCCCGGCGGGATGCCGTCGACCAGGGCCGGGGGTCTGCGTGATGTCGTTGACGTTCGCCGCGGTCGTGACGATGTGGAGCGGGGTGCCCTTCGCGTCGCAGGTCGGGTGGTGTTTGCTGCCCGTCTTGCGCGGGTCGACCGGCGACGGCCGGTCGCGGCGCCCCCCTTTTTTCGCGCGGACGTGGGAGCCGTCCACGCAGGCGCGGGACCAGTCCAGCTCGCCCGCCGCGTTCAGTTTCGCAGGCAGGATGCGGTGCAACTGCTCGAAAACCCCCGCCTGTTGCCAGCGGTCGAGACGTCGCCAGCAGGTCTGCCCGGAACCGAACCCCAGCTCCAGCGGTAGGAACTGCCACGCGATGTCCTGGTGCAGGACATACGGGATCCCCTGCAAGCACAGCCGGTCCGGCACCGGTTTCGGCCCCGGCGACCGCTTGGGCCAGGGCGGCAGCAGCGGCTCGATCAGCATCCACAAGTCGTCGTCCACGATCCACGGCCGAGTCGTCACCACCCACCCGAACGGTCAGATCGTCACAACAGTCACGCCCAGCCTGGAACGTTCGGCAAGATCCTGTTACGAGCCCGTAGGGCGCGAAAAGAGGAGCGAAAAAGCTGTCGGCTCTGGTGCTGGCCGCCCTCAAGGCGTTCAGGGCTCTCCAAGCGGAGCAGGCGTGAGCCCCGCGGGTCCACCAGCCGAGCGACTTGCCGAGCCGCATGGCCAGCAGGATTGAGGTGGATCTGGAGTCCGGCTGCTGGCTGTGGACCGGTAGCAGTAACCGGGAGGGCTCATCCGGCTACGGTCAAGTCTCCTACCAGGGGAGGACAGACCTTGTTCACCGTGTGGTGTTCAAAGCTGCTGGTGGGCGAGATTCCCGAAGATTTCCAGGTGAGTCACACCAAGCCTCGGCCTCGCCACCACGCTCGATGCTGCAACCCGAACCGCCTGGAGGCCGTGACCGGGAGCAAGGTCTTGCTCGCAGAGGCTGGGGGAGAGCGCGAGCCGAGGGGACTCACCTGCGACACGGGAGGAGTACGTGCTGGAGAACACATACCTGGACCTCGGGTGGGTTCGGCAGTGCCGGACTTGTCGCCGTGAGCGGGACAGGGCCCGCTTGCTTCACCCCGGCGATGTGACATCTCGTGAGAGATGAGAGGGTCGGGCGGGTGAGCGAGACACCGAAGAACACCCTGCAATACCGCGTTGACGGGCCAGAAGACGCTCCTGTCCTGATCTTGGGTCCCTCACTGGGTACCACATGGCACATGTGGGACCGCCAGATACCCGAGCTGGCCGGCCAGTGGCGGGTCGTCCGCTATGACCTGCCGGGTCACGGCGGCGCCCCCGCCCAGGCGGCCGACTCCGTCGCCGAGCTCGGTGACCGCCTGATCGCCACGCTCGACGGACTCGGCGTCCAGCGCTTCGGCTACGCCGGCTGCTCCATCGGTGGCGCGATCGGTGCCGACCTGGCCCTGCGCCACCCGCACCGGGTCGCCTCGCTGGCCCTGGTGGCCGCCTCGCCCCGGTTCGGCACCGCCGACGAGTTCCGCCAGCGCGGCGTGATCGTCCGCACCAACGGCATGGACCCGATGGCGCGCTCCGCGCCCGAGCACTGGTTCACCGCCGCCTACGCCGCCGCCCAGCCCGCGATCGTGGAGTGGGCCGTGCAGATGGTCCGCACCACCGACCCCGCCTGCTACGTAGCGGCCTGCGAGGCGCTCGCCGCCTTCGACATCCGCGCCGAGCTCGGCCGGATCGGCGCCCCCACGCTCGCCCTGGTCGGCGCCGAGGACCGGGTGACCGGGCCCGGCGAGGCCCGCACCCTGGTCGCGGGCATCCCCGGCGCCGGCCTCGCCGTGGTGCCCGGCGCCTCCCACCTCGCCCCGGTCGAGCAGCCGGGCGCCGTCACCGACCTTCTCGTACGCCACTTCTCGACGTCCTGGCAGGCTGTGCTCGATTCGAGTACGGGGCACACCGCGATCCCCGCACTCCCCGCCGTACCGGCGCCCCTGGCCCCCCTCTCGCCTCCGGTCCCGGCCGAGG
This sequence comes from Streptomyces sp. NPDC094147, assembly GCF_044764265.1. Classification (NCBI taxonomy): domain Bacteria; kingdom Bacillati; phylum Actinomycetota; class Actinomycetes; order Kitasatosporales; family Streptomycetaceae; genus Streptomyces; species Streptomyces sp. NPDC094147. Next base: position 37,191 of record NZ_JBIWHT010000008.1, read on the forward strand.
CGCCCCCGGCCGCGGTCGAACCCGCCGCCGCGAGCCCGGACCCGTACGAGCTCGGCATGAAGATCCGCCGCGAGGTGCTCGGCGATGCCCATGTGGACGCCGAGACGGCCGGCGCCGACGCGTTCGGCACCGACTTCCAGCAGCTCGCCACCCGCTACGCCTGGGGCGAGGTGTGGTCCCGGGACGGGCTCGACCGGCGGACCCGGGCCGTGGTGGCCCTGGCCGCGCTGACCTCGGGCGGCCACCTGGACGACCTCGCGGCCCACACCCGGGCCGCGCTGCGCGCCGGGCTCACCCCGGACGAGATCAGGGAAGTGCTGATCCAGACCGGCGTGTACTGCGGCGTCCCGCAGGCCAGTGCCGCGTTCCGGGTGGCGGGCGCGGTCGTCCGGGAGGAGACGACGCCCCGCGGATGACCTGATCCCGTGCCTGTCCGCGCCGCCGGGAGCAGGATGGGGGGCATGACCTTGAAGCTGACCAAGAAGACCCATGCCTGCATCCAGCTGGAGAAGGACGGCCGGACCCTCGTCATCGATCCCGGCACCTTCAGCGAACAGGACGCGGCGCTCGGCGCCGACGCGATCCTGGTCACCCACGAGCACCTCGACCACTTCAACGAGGAGCGGCTGCGGACCGGCCTCGAAGCCAACCCGGCCGCCGAGATCTGGACCCTGCGCAGCGTCGCGGAGAAGATCTCGGTGGCCTTTCCCGGCCGCGTCCACACGGTCGGCCACGGCGATGCCTTCAGCGCGGCCGGGTTCGACATCCAGGTGCACGGCGAACTGCACGCCGTGATCCACCCGGACATCCCGCGCATCACCAACGTCGGCTATCTCGTGGACGGTTCGGTCTTCCACCCCGGCGACGCGCTCACCGTCCCCGACCACGCGGTGGACACCCTGATGCTTCCCGTGCAGGCGCCCTGGAGCAAGATCTCCGAGGTGATCGACTACGTGCGCGAGGTCAAGCCGCGCCGGGCCATCGACATCCACGACGCCCTGCTCACGGAGCTCGCCCGGCCCATCTACGACGCGCAGATCGGCGGCCTCGGCGGGGCCGACCACGCCCGTCTCACGCCCGGGGACTCGACCGAACTGTGACTGTCACAGCCGGGCGGTAGGTTGGGATCCATGCGCATCGCCACCTGGAACGTCAACTCGATCACCGCCCGGCTGCCCCGCCTCCTGGCCTGGCTGGAGGCCACCGGCACGGACGTGCTGTGCATCCAGGAGACCAAGACCACCGCCGAGGGCTTCCCCACCGCCGAGCTGCGCGAGCTCGGCTACGAGTCCGCGGTCAACGCCACCGGCCGGTGGAACGGGGTGGCCCTGGTCTCCCGGGTCGGCCTCGACGACGTCGTGCCCGGACTGCCCGGCGGCCCCGACTACGAGGGCACGCAGGAGCCGCGCGCCATCTCGGCGACCTGCGGCGGGGTCCGCCTCTGGTCGGTCTACGTGCCGAACGGCCGCGAGGTCGAGCACGACCACTACGCGTACAAGCTGAGCTGGTTCGAGGCCCTGAAGGCGGCCGTCGCCGAGGACGCCGCGGGACAGCGGCCGTTCGCGGTGCTCGGCGACTTCAACGTGGCCCCGACCGACGAGGACGTCTACGACCCGAAGGTCTTCGAGGGACTGACGCACGTCACCCCCGCGGAGCGCGCCGCGCTCGCCGCGCTGCGCGAGGCGGGCCTGTCCGACGTGGTGCCCCGCCCGCTCAAGTACGACCGTCCGTACACCTACTGGGACTACCGCCAGCTGGCGTTCCCCAAGAACCGGGGCATGCGCATCGACCTGGTCTACGGCAACGAGCCGTTCGCCAAGGCCGTGCAGGACAGCTACGTCGACCGCGAGGAGCGCAAGGGCAAGGGCGCCTCCGACCACGCTCCGGTCGTCGTGGACCTGGAGGTCTGACCCGGGGCGCGGCCGCCCCGGGCGGTACGGGATTTGCGCGTGGCTGTGGTGCAACCTCGCGTTCGAATGGGAGCCTGGAGCGTATGAACTTCCTCCAGAACTGGCGAAAGCGGCACACGTCGGCCCACGGTGTGGCGGTCTACGGGGCCGTCAGGGAAGACCCGGAGGGCGTCGCGGAGCTGCTCTCCGAGTGCGAGCTGCTGCGCGCCCGAGCCGCGCAGAACCAGCTCGAACTCGACGACTCCCCGGCCTCGTTGGGCGCCCTCGACCAGCTGACCCCGCGCTGGCGCGAGGACCCGGAGGAGCTGCCCTGGCTCGGCAACGACGCCGGGCTCTATCTGGGCACCGTCATCGTCCGCACCGTCCCGGGCGCGAGCTGGGACGTCTGGCCCAGCGGCCAGCCGGTGGTGCGGCTCGCCTCCGGCCGCGAGGTCGACGTGGTGGACGCGGGCCTCACCTGGGCGGCCACCGGCGCGCCCGAGCTGTTCCAGGTGTACGCCGAGGCCTCGGAGGCCTGAGCCCCCTCGCACTCGAACATCCCCCGCAGACCGCCGAGGTCAAAATACGGTTTATGCCCTATTCGTGCGTGTCGAAGTGAAGTGCCCTACCGGGCTGGATAGTTTGCGCTGACCTCGACACAGCGATGAGTGGGCAGGACAGCGTATGGCCGTCGATCCGTTGATCGAGCTGCGTGACGTCAACAAGTACTACGGGAAGTTGCACGTCCTCCAGGGCATCAACCTCACCGTCGACCGCGGGGAGGTGGTGGTGGTCATCGGCCCGTCCGGCTCGGGCAAGTCGACGCTCTGCCGGACGATGAACCGCCTGGAGACGATCGAGTCGGGCTCGATCGCCATCGACGGCAGCCCCCTCCCTGAGGAGGGCAAGGGCCTCGCTGCGCTCCGGGCCGAAGTGGGCATGGTCTTCCAGTCGTTCAACCTCTTCGCGCACCGGACCGTCCTCGCGAACGTGTCGCTGGCCCAGATCAAGGTCCGGGGCCGCAAGAAGGAGGACGCCGACCGGCGCTCCCGCGAACTCCTCGACCGGGTCGGTCTCGCCTCCCAGGCGGAGAAGCTCCCCGCCCAGCTCTCCGGCGGCCAGCAGCAGCGCGTGGCGATCGCCCGCGCCCTGGCCATGGACCCCAAGGTCATGCTCTTCGACGAGCCCACCTCGGCGCTCGACCCGGAGATGATCAACGAGGTGCTCGAAGTCATGCAGCAGCTCGCCCGGGACGGCATGACCATGGTCGTCGTCACTCATGAGATGGGCTTCGCGCGTTCCGCCGCCAACCGCGTCGTGTTCATGGCCGACGGACGGATCATCGAGGACCGCACCCCCGACGACTTCTTCACCAACCCGCAGAGCGATCGGGCCAAGGATTTCCTCTCCAAGATCCTGAAGCACTGAACGGGGGGTGTACGCAACGATGATGGCCAAACGACGTGCGCTCGCCGCACTGCTTCTCGCGCTGGCCGTGGCCGGCTGCGGCAAGTCGGGCAGCCCGCCGGTGAAGGGCCCGAAGGCCGAGCTGCTGCCGCACTACACGGTCGCCCAGGGCTTCAGCCTCCCCGGCTCCTCGGTGTGGCAGCGGGCGAAGAACCGCGGCCACCTGGTCGTCGGCGCCAAGGAGGACCAGCCCTACCTGGGCGAGAAGGACCCGGCCACCGGCGTCTACACCGGCTTCGACATCGAGATCGCCAAGATGATGTCGGCCTCGCTCGGCTTCGACCCCAACACCATCGAGTTCAAGACCATCGCCTCGGCGAACCGCGAAACCGCCCTGCAGAACGGGCAGATCGACTACTACGTCGGCACCTACACCATCAACGCCAACCGCAAGAAGCTGGTCGGCTTCGCGGGCCCGTACTACCAGGCCGGCCAGGGCCTGCTGGTGCGCACCGACGAGAAGAAGGTCAGCGCGCCCCAGGACTTCGACGGCAAGCGGGTCTGCTCGGCCGCCGGGTCGACCCCGTACCAGCGGATGCAGAAGGAGTACCCGAAGGTCGAGATGGTCGCCTACGACACCTACTCGGTGTGCGTGGACAACCTGCTCACCTTCCAGGTCGCGGCCGTCACCACCGACGACACCATCCTGAGCGGCTACGCGGCCAAGGTGCCCGACGAACTCAAGGTCGTCGGCAAGCCGTTCTCGAAGGAGCCGTACGGCGTCGGCGTACCCAAGGGCGACAACACGCTGCGGTTCGCGCTCGACGACGCCATCGAGGCCCACGAGAAGAACGGCGACTGGCAGAAGGCGTACGCCGCGACGCTCGGCCTGTCCGGGCGCCCCGCCGCACCCGCTCCGCCCATCGACCGCTACCCGGCGAGCTGAGGCCGCACCATGGACGTACTGACCAAGAACTTCTCGCTGTACGGCAAGGGCTTCCTCGGCACCGTCGAACTGACCGTCTACGCCTCGGCCCTCGCGCTGGTGCTCGGCTTCGTCATGGCGTCCTGCCGGGTGTCGCCGGTCGGCTCGTTCCGGGTGCTCGGCACGGTGTGGGTGACCGTGCTGCGCAACACCCCGCTGACCCTGCTGTTCTTCGCCGTGCTGCTCGGCCTGCCGCGCTTCGGCCTGGTGCTGCCCTTCCAGCTCTTCGCGGTGATCGCGCTCGGCTGCTACACCTCGTCGTTCATCTGCGAGGCGCTGCGTTCGGGCATCAACACCGTGCCCACGGGCCAGGGCGAGGCGGCCCGCAGCCTCGGGATGACCTTCGGCCAGACCCTCTCCGCGGTGGTGCTGCCGCAGGCCTTCCGCTCGGTGATCCCGCCGGTCGGCTCGACGTTGATCGCGCTCGCCAAGAACTCCGCGATCGCCGGGGCGTTCAGCGTCACCGAACTCCTCGGCACGTACAAGACGTTGAGCGAGCTCGGCTACAACATCATCTGGACCTTCGTCTGGATCGCCATCGGCTACCTGATCATCACCCTCTTCATCAGCGCCGTCTTCAACATCCTCGAAAAGCGCTGGGGAGTCGCCCGATGACCGCGCAGCTGTCCACCCAGTCCACCGCTCTCTACGACGTCCCCGGGCCCAGGACCCAGCAGCGGCACTTCGTCTACGGGATCATCTCGACTGCCCTGATCCTCGCCCTGTTCGGCTGGATCATTTATCTCCTCTTCGACACCAACCAGTTCACCTCCACCAAGTGGACGCCGTTCGAGTACAAGGGCATCCAGGACCTGCTGCTCACCGGGCTCGGCAACACCCTCAAGGCCTTCGCCTTCGCCTCGGTGTTCTCGCTGGCGCTCGGCGCGGTGCTCGCCACCGGGCGGCTCTCCGAACACCGGCCGGTGCGCTGGATCGCGACCCTGCTCGTCGAGTTCTTCCGCGCGATGCCCGTCCTGGTGATGATCTTCTTCATCTTCGTGGCGCTGAAGGTGCAGCCGCTGCCCGCGCTGGTGGCCGGGCTGACCCTCTACAACGGCTCGGTGCTCGCCGAGGTCTTCAGAACCGGCGTCAACTCCGTGGAACGCGGCCAGAAGGAGGCGGCATTCTCACTCGGCATGCGCAAGACGCAGGTCATGACGTACGTGCTGGTCCCGCAGGGGATCCGGGCAATGCTGCCGACCATCATCAGCCAGCTGGTGGTCGCCCTGAAGGACACCTCGCTCGGCTACCTGATCACCTATGAGGAGTTCCTGCACGCAGGGAAGCTCATCGCGTCGAATCTCGACTACGATTTGCCGTTCATCCCCGTGGTGATGGTGATTTCGCCGATCTACATCGGGATGTGCATGCTGCTCTCCTGGTTCGCCACCTGGATGGCCAGGAGACAGAAGCGCAATCCCAAGACGGAGGCCGTGGACGTCGCACCGGCCGAACCAGGGACGCTGCTGCCGAGAGGGCCCCTCCAAGGCCCTTGAGGCCTTGAAGGAGTGCAGTAGCTCAGGGGCAATGGCCCGCCCGGCAGCAGCCGGTGATCACTTCTCGCGGAGCGGGACCGTCAGCGACGACGGGTCCGACGCGGGCGAGGAGAAGGTCAGCTGCGCGCCGAGCGGGTTGTGCTCGATGTGGAGCGGGTCGACGGTGTCCACCACCCGTGCCAGATGGTGGCCCTTGCTGACCGGCTTGCCGAGGCCGAGCGGGCCCACGTCGTAGGCGTACGGCGGGGGTGCCGCTCTCCTTGGGGCCGGGGGTCAGTTGCCCGTGGTGCCGGTGTTGCCCGCCAGGGCGCTCTTGGCCTTCCAGGCGTCGTAGCTGAGATTCCATTCGCCGTAGCCGTTGTTGAGGGCCTGGGTGCCCTTGGCGTCGTCGCCGGTGATCTCGAACGGGTCGCCGACCTGCACCGCGTCGTAGATGAACTTGGCGTCGGTGTCGCTCATGCCGATGCAGCCGGAGCTCTTGTTGGCGGAGCCGAAGTACTCGGCGTTCCACGGCGCCGCGTGCGCGTACATGCCCGACCAGGTGAGCCGCATCGAGTAGTCGACCATCTTGTCGTACGACTTCCCGAGGCCGACGGTCTCCGAGTTCATGTTGATCGTCCCCTCCTTCGCCATCAGGACGGTCTTGCCGCGCCAGGACGCCTTGTCGCCGCCGGGGGTGCCGGCCGACACCGGGGTGTCCTTCACCAACTGGCCGTCGCGGTACAGCTTGAGGCGGTGGTTGTCCAGGTCGACCTTGATGAGCTGGTTCTTGCCGATCGTGAAGTTCACCGGGTAGTCGCGGACGAACCAGCCGTTGCCGGAGTCCACCCCGTTGAGGTCGGCCTCCAGCTTCACCTTGGTGCCGGACTTCCAGTACTCCTTGGGCCGCCAGTCCACCCGGTCCTTGCCGTCGTAGTCCTTCATCCAGCCCCAGGAGCCCTCGGTGTTGTTCGAGGTCGTCACCTTGAGGTGCTTCTCCACCTCGGCCTTGTTCTTGACCGAGTGGTCGAAGGTGAGCGAGATGGGCTGGCCGATGCCCACCGTGGCGTTGTCGCCGGGCTTCCAGTCCATCTTGTTGACCTTGTCGGGGGCGGCGGTGGCGAAGTCGGCCTTGGCGCTGCCGCCCTTGTCGTCCTTGGCCTCCACGGTGTACGAGGTGCCGGGCGCGGCGGTGCGGTCCGAGGTCCAGGTCCTGCCGTCGGCGGATATCTTCCCGTCGAGCCTGCCGCCCTTGGCGTCGGTGACCGTGACCGTCTGGAGCCTGCCGTCGGCGAGCGTCACCCGCACCGGCTCGCCGGCCTTCGCCTGCTTGCCCGTCAGGTTCACCGATATCTCGGTCTTCTTCGCGGCCTTGAGGTCGGCCTTCGAGTCACCGGAGGAAGAACCGCCGCCCCCGCAGGCGGAGAGGGCGGCGGCGAGGACCGCCGTTCCCGCGATGGCGGCGAGACGGACCGGGCGGCGGGGCGAGGTGGTGCGGCGCATGCGGCTCAACTGGAAAACCTCCGTTGCAAATGCTTTTCCGTAGGTGAGAGTCACCAGCTGGACTTTAGGTTGCGGGACACGCCGAAAATCTCGGAATTCCCTGTGTGACGAGGACCGCAGAGCAACGGTCATCGTCCCGTCACATGGGCCGCGCGGGCCCGTCATGGACCGCTGTGAGCATCCTGTGCATCCCCCGAAGAACCGACGACGGGGCACAGTTGGGAGGCCACAGACGTGTCCGCACTGCTGGTGACGGGTGACCGCGACCAGGACGCCGGGGTCCGCGGCCTCGGCACCGCCGAGTACAGCTCCTTTCTCGCGGGCCGCGGCGACGCGAGCTTTCTCCAATGTCCGTCGTGGGCCGAGGTGAAGGACCAATGGTTTGCGGAAAGGGTCGGATGGTCCCTTGACAAGGGAGAATTGACCGGAGCGGCCCAGGTGCTCTACCGGCAATTTCCGGGCACCCGGAAATACTTCGCGTATCTGCCGGAGGGGCCGGTGGCCGACTGGGCCGATCCTGAAATGGACCGCTGGCTCGGCCCGTTGCTGCGCCATCTGCGGCGGGCGGGCGCCTTCGCGGTACGGATCGGCCCCGGGCCCGCCTACCGGCGCTGGGACGCCGCCCGGCTGAAGGCGGCCACCGGAGCCGGCCGCAAGGTCGGCGACGTACTGGCCACCGAGGTGGACCCGCTCGGCTCGGCCGTCGCCGAACGGCTGCGGGCCCGCGGCTGGCAGCGCTGCGGCGGGGACGACGGCGACGCCGACGCCCAGCCCCGCTACGTCTTCCGGCTGCCGCTGGCCGGCCGCACCACCGACGAGCTGTGGCGCGGGCTCAACCAGGAGTGGCGGCGCAATGTGCGCACCGCCCGCAAGGCCGGCGTGCAGGTGCTGGTCGGCGGACCCGAGTACCTCCCCGAGTTCTACCGGCTGCTCAGGATCACCGAGGAGCGCGACGGATTCCGGCTCGGCCGCTCCCTCGCGTACTACCAGCGCCAGTACGAGGCCCTCAACGCCGAACAACCCGGCCGGATGCGGCTCTACCTCGCCGTCCACCAGGGCGAGCTGCTCGCCGCGCACACCATGATCACGGTGGGGAGGCGGGTCTGGTACCAGACCGGCGCCTCCGCCGACCACCGCCGCGAGGTCCGCCCCAGCAACGCCCTGCAGTGGCAGATGATCCAGGACGCCCACGCACTGGGCGCCGAGGTGTACGACATGCGCGGGGTACCCTCCACTCTTGATCCGCGGGACCGGCCCTTCGGACTGCTGCGCTGGAAGCTCGGCACCGGCGGCCAGGTTGTCGAGACGCTGGGGGAGTGGGAGACATCCATGGGCGGCACCGCCAACAACGCGCTGTACCGCGCCTTCCAGGCGTATCTGGCCCGCCGATGACGGCGACGGCGACCGCCGCCGCGGCGGAGCGGAGCGACGGCGGGGGCGGCGCGCTGCTGCGCAGCAGCGCGCTGATGGCGGCGGGCTCGATCGTCTCCCGCGCCACCGGATTCGTACGCTCCGCGGTGATCGCGGCCGCGCTGGGCGTCGGGCTGCTCGGCGACGGCTACGCGGTCGCCAACAACGTGCCCAACATCCTCTACATGCTCCTCATCGGTGGCACCCTCAACGCGGTCTTCGTGCCCGAGCTGGTGCGCGCCGCCAAGGAGCACGCCGACGGGGGCGCCGCCTACACCGACCGGCTGATGACCGCCTGCACGACCGCGCTGGTCGTGGTCACCGCCGTCGCGGTGCTCGCCGCGCCCTGGATCGTCGGCGGATACACCGACTACACCGGAGCCCAGGCCGACCTCACCGTCGCGCTGGCCCGCTACTGCCTGCCGCAGATCCTCTTCTACGGGCTGTTCACCCTGTTCGGCCAAGTCCTCAACGCGCGCGGCAGGTTCGGCGCCATGATGTGGACGCCGGTGCTCAACAACCTCGTCGTCATCGGGGTGTTCGGGCTCTACCTGGCGCTGGCATCCGGCAGCGGCGGCACGCTCGGCGCCGCCGACACCCGCCTGCTGGGCTACGGCACCACCGCCGGCATCGCCGTCCAGGCCCTCGCCCTGATCCCGTCCCTGCGCTCGGCCGGGTTCCGCTGGCGGCCCCGGTTCGACTGGCGCGGCAGCGGGCTCGGCCGGCCGCTGAAGTCGGCGGGCTGGGCGGTGCTGCTCGTCGTCTCCAACCAGCTCGCGTACTGGGTGGTGACCCGGCTCTCCACCACCGCCGGCGCCGAGGCCGTCCGGGAGGGCGTCGGCGGGGGCGCGGGATACACCGCGTACACCAATGCGTATCTGCTCTGGATGGTTCCCCACGGCATCGTCACCGTGTCCCTGGTCACCGCCCTGATGCCGCGGATGAGCCGGGCCTCGGCCGACGGCGACCGCGCCGGGGTCCGGCGGGACCTCTCGTACGCGCTGCGGACCAGTGCCGCGGTGATCGTCCCCGCGGCCTGCGCGCTCTTCGCGCTCGCGCCGTGGATCCTCGGTTCGGTCTTCGAGTACGGGAAGACGGGCGCCGCCGACATCACGGTGATGGCCGGGATGCTGATGGCGTTCGCACCCGGCCTGATCGCGCTGTCGGGACAGTACGTCCTGTCGCGCGGCTTCTACGCGCTCGGCGACACCCGCACCCCGTTCCTGCTCAACCTCGTCATCGCCGGGGCGAACGCCGCGCTCACCGCCGTCGCCTACCTCGTGCTGCCCGCGCGCTGGGCGGTGACCGGGATCGCCGGGGCCTACTCGGTGGCGCTCTTCGCGGGGCTCGCGGCCACCGCGTACACCCTCGACCGCAGGCTCGGCGGCGGGCGGCTGCTCCGCTCCCCGGCGCTGCTCGCCCAGCTGCGGCTGCTGCTCGGCTGCGTGCCCGCGGCGGCGCTCGGCTACGCTGCGGCCCGTGCGGCCGACCCGCTCGGCAACATCGCGGCCGCCGGCGCGGGAGCCGTCGCCCTCGTCGTCGCCCTCGCCCTGCTCGCCCGGCCGCTGGCCCTCGTCGACATCACCGCCGTGCTCGACAGGGCGCGCGGCCCCCGGCGCCGAGGCCGGCACCGGGACAATTGAGACCCTTGGGATACTGACACCTATGCCACGCGTGCTCCTCATAGAAGACGACCCCTCCGTACGCGAAGGGGTCGAGCTCGGGCTGCGCCGGCGCGGCCACGAGGTGCGGGCGGCCGAGACCGGCGAGGCCGGGCTCGCCTCGCTCAAGGCCTTCCAGCCCGAACTGGTGCTGCTCGACCTGATGCTGCCCGGCATGAACGGCGTCCAGGTCTGCCGCCGCATACGCGAGACCAGCCAGCTGCCGATCATCATGCTCACCGCGCGCGGCGACGACTTCGACGTGGTGGTCGGCCTCGAAGCGGGCGCCGACGACTACATAGTCAAGCCTGCCCGCACCGAGGTCATCGAGGCGCGGATCCGGGCCGTACTGCGCCGGCTCGCCGACCCCGGCACCCGGCCCGGAGTGGAGTTCCACGACGAGCTCGCCGTGGACCGCGCCGGGCTCACCGCCGCCAAGAACGGCGAGCGGCTGGCGCTGGCCCCCTCCGAGCTGAAGCTCCTGCTCCACCTCGCCGCCTCGCCCGAGCAGGTCTTCAGCCGCCAGCAGCTCCTCGAATCGGTGTGGGAGCACAGCTATCACGGTGACGCCCGCCTGGTCGACGCCTGTGTGCGGCGGCTGCGGCAGAAGCTCGGCGACACCGGCGGCACCGACGGCGGCCCCCGCTACATCCAGACCGTGCGCGGCTTCGGCTACCGCTTCGGGCCGCTGTGAGGTTCCCGGCGCGCCGCACCCGGCGCCTGGGGCTGCGCAGCCGGCTGATCGCCGCCTTCCTCCTGGTGGCCGCGATCAGCGCGCTCACCACCGCCGCCCTCACCTACCAGTCGGCCCGCTCGGCCATCCTCAAACAGGCCCAGGACCAGGCCGTCGACCAGTTCCGCGACCAGATCGCCAACCAGTACTTCGTGCTGCCGACCTCCACCAAAGCGCTGCAGGAGACCTGCCTCGTGCTCGCCAGGGCGGGCAAGCCCCACCCCTGGTTCGTGTTCGCCGAGTACGGCAGCCTGCGCGCCTCCTCCACCGACCGGTCCACCTCCACGGTGATCAGCGACGAGCTGCGGCGGCAGACCCACGGCAGCACGCACGCCTCGTTCCAGCGGGTGGCCAAGGACGGCAGGCCGTATCTGACCATGGGCATGCCGATGATGTTCGGCAGCAGCGGCAGCCAGCCGAGCGGGGTCTACCTGTACGCCGTGATGGACCTCAGCCCGGAGGGCGTCACCATCAAGGCCATGGTGTCGGCCGCCAAGAACGGCGCGCTGCCCGCCCTCGCCGTCGCCGTGGTGCCCGCCCTGCTCGCCGCGCGCAGCGTGCTGCGCCCGGTGCGCGACCTGCGGCGGGCCGCCAGCAGCATGGGCAAGGGCCGGCTCGACACCCGCATCGAGGTGAAGGGCTCCGACGAACTCGCCGATCTGGCCTGGACGTTCAACGAGTCGGCGGAGGAACTGGAGCGCTCGGTCGAGGAGTTGCAGAAGGCCGAGGCGCGGGCCCGGCGCTTCGCCTCCGACGTCTCGCACGAGCTGCGCACCCCGCTGGCCGGCATGCTCGCCGTGACCGAGGTGCTCGACGAGGACGCGGAGAGCCTCGATCCCGACACCGCGCGCGCCGTCCGGCTCATCTCCGCCGAGACCGGCAAACTCGCCACGCTGGTCGAGGACTTGATGGAGATCTCCCGCTTCGACGCCAAGGCCGCCGAGCTCAACCCCGACGAGGTCGACGTCGCCGAGACCATCCGCAAGACCCTCCAGCGACGGCACTGGGAGGACCGCGTCGCCACCGAACTCCCCGAGGGCGTACGGGCGATGATCGATCCCCGGCGCTTCGACATCGTGGTCGCGAACCTCGTCGGCAACGCGCTGCGGCACGGCTCCGAGCCGGTGACCGTACGGCTGCGCCCCGGGGCCGGCGGCGGTCCGCTGGTCGTGGAGGTCGCCGACAGCGGGCCCGGCATCGAGGCGGCCGTGCTGCCGCACATCTTCGACCGCTTCTTCAAAGCGGACGCGGCTCGCACCCGGTCGGCGGGCAGCGGCCTCGGTCTCGCGATCACGCTGGAGAACGTACGGCTGCACGGCGGCACCGTGCGGGCGGCGAACGGCGCGCACAGCGGCGCCGTGTTCACCGTCGAGCTGCCGACCGGCCTTGCGGCCGCCGGTCAGGTCCGGCCGGGGGAGGCGGCGCGGTGAGACTCGGGATCGGATCGGCGCGTGCGCTGGCAGCGGCGGCGCTGCTGCCCACGGCGCTCCTCGCGGCCGGCTGCGGCATCCAGTCCACCGACGTCATCGCGGTGGGCGGGCCCGCGACCGCGCACGTGGAGGGGAGCGAGGGCGGATCGACCGTGCTCTACTTCACCGGCCCGGACGGGCTGATGCCCGTCGTGCGGTCCGGCCGGGGCGTGGGGCCGGCCCTCCCGCTGCTCTTCGCGGGACCCGGCAAGGCGGAGGCGGCGGCCGGGGTGCGCACCGAACTGCCCCCGCTGCGGGGCCCGGCGAGCATGAACGTGGCCGAGGGCATGGTGACGGTCGTGCTCGGCCAGGAGGTCGGCGGCCTCTCGCCGCTCGCGCAACGGCAGATCGCCTGCACCGTCCTGCACCAGGTGGCCCGGAGCGGGCACGTCCGGGTGACGATCACCGGAACCGACGCCCGGAGCTCGCTGAGCCCCATCGCCTGCGAGACCTGACCCGGGGGCCGGGCGAGGCCGCCCGTTGACTTCAATTCAGTAAACCCATGGGTAACACTCTGGCGTCCTGCCCGCTGACGGACCAAGCTCTGCGTGTGGAGAATTCAGCCGGCGCAACCGAGCCCGTGGCCGCCCCGATCGTGCTGCGGCTGCGGCGCACCCTGACCTGGATCCCGCTCGCCGCGGTCGCGGTGGCCGTGCTCTGGTGCCTCGCGGCCGCCGCCGTCTTCGACGGCCCGAACGGCGGCTTCGCGGGGCCGGTCATGGCCGTGTCCGGGGCTGCCGTCCTGGTGGCCGCGGCCACCTTCGCGGGCTATCTGGTGCGCCCGCTGCGGCTCGACGTGGACGCCGACGCGCTCACCGTGCGGCTGCCGACCTGGCTCGCCGGACGCATCGACTGGGACGACGTCATCGCCGTGTCCGCGGTCGCCGTGCGCACCGGCGCCAGGGTCCGCCGCTTCCTCGTCGTGGACCTGCGCTCGCCGTCGCTGCCCTACATCAGCCGCCCGAGGTCGATGTACCGCCGCCTCGCGCCGGTGCTCGGCCGGGCGAAGGACGCGCACGGGCTGTGCTTCGAGGAGCAGGTCTTCGACTTCGACGCGGCCGAACTGCTCGATCCGGTACGGCGGTTCGCGCCCCAGGACGTGAGCATCGAGAACCGCTCGGTGGAACCGGCCGACAGTCCATGGGAGTTCTGACCGGCTTCTTGCCTCGTGGCGGGGCGACCGCCACCGTGTACGCGTACGTCTCGCGCGCCGACCGCACCACCTCGCGAGGCCGTATGCCCGTACGACGACCGCTGCCCGGAATCGGAGTCTCCCATGGCCGGATTCACGCTGCCCCACACGCTCCACGGCGACGGCCCGCACCGGGTCGTCGCGGTGCACGGCTGGTTCGCCGACCGCGGCGCCTACGCTGCCGTGCTGCCCGACCTCGATCCCGCCGCCTTCACCTACGCCTTCGTCGACCTGCGCGGCTACGGCGAGGCCCGCGACGCCACCGGCGCGTTCACCACGAGCGAGGGCGCGGGCGACCTCCTCGCACTCGCCGACCGGCTCGACTGGCACCGCTTCTCGCTGATCGGGCACTCGATGGGCGGTGCCGTCGTCCAGCGCGTGCTGGCCGCCGCCCCGAACCGGGTGCGGCGCATGGTCGGCGTCTCGCCGGTCCCCGCGAGCGGCATGCCGATGGACGAGGCGACCCGCGACCTGTTCACCGCGGCCGCGGACGAGCCCGCCAAACGCCGGGCCATCATCGACCTCACCACCGGCGGAAACCGGCCCGACGCCTGGCTCGACCGGATGACCCGGCGCTCCGTGGAGCGCAGCGACCCCAAGGCGTTCCGCGCCTGGCTCGACTCCTGGTCCGGCGAGGACTTCCACGAGGAGACCGAGGGCTCCCCGGTGCCCGCGCTCGCGGTGTGCGGAGCGCTCGACCCGGCGATCAACTCCCGTTTCCTGAACTCCACTTGGCTGCGCTGGTACCCGGCGGGACAGCTGGTCGAACTGCCCCTCGCCGGGCACAACGCCATGGACGAGGCCCCGCTCGACCTGATCCGCACCGTCGAGGACTTCCTGCGGGCGGACAGTGTCTGAGGCCGCCCGCCGTGCCTGACGCGCCCGACGTCTTCGACCCCCGGCTGTATGCGGCCGGGCCGCCGCACGCCGCCTACCGCGAGCTGCGCGAGCACCGTCCGGTCGCCTGGCAGGCGGAGCCCGAGGTGCTGGGCTGGCCGGCCGGGCCCGGCTTCTGGGCGGTCACGCGGCACGCGGACGTCGTAGGCGTCCTGAAGGAGAGCGGCGCCTTCTCCTCGGCGCTCGGCGCCACCCAGATCCGCGACCCCGACCCGGCCGACCTGCCGTTCATCCGCCGCATGATGCTCAATCAGGACCCTCCCCCAAGCTCTCAACTTCGTTCGAGCAGGGGAGACCCCCATGACCACGGCAGGCTGCGCCGCCTGGTCAGCCGCGCCTTCACCCCGGGCCGGACCGACCGCTTCGAGGCGCTGGTGCGGGAGCGGGCCCGCGCCCTGCTGACCGGGGCCCGCGACGGCGCCGAGGACGGGGTGTTCGACCTGGTGGCCGACGTCACCGACGACTACGCGCTGCTCAACCTCACCGATCTGCTCGGGATCCCGCCGGGCGACCGGGGACTTCTCCTGGAGTGGACCGAGCGCGTCATCGCCTACCAGGACCCGGACGAGCCGCCGGTGCTCGGCCCCGACGGGCGGCCCGTCAACCCGCGCTCGCCCGCGATGCTGGCGGAGATGTTCGCGTACGCCCAGCAGCTCGCCGCGTACAAGCGCGAGCGCCCCGCCGACGACATCATGACCTCGCTCGCCCACTCGGAGCTCGCCGACGCCGAGCTGGAGATGTTCTTCTTCCTGCTGACGGTGGCGGGCAACGACACCGTGCGCGGCGCGGCGCCCGGGGGCTTCCTCGCGCTGGCCGAACACCCCGATGAACAGCGCCTGTTGACGACAGATCAGGTGGCGCCGCACACCGCCGTCGAGGAACTCCTGCGCTGGCACCCGCCCGTGCTGAGCTTCCGGCGCACCGCCGTGCGCGACACCGTCCTGGCCGGGCAGCCCGTCGCCGCCGGGGACAAGGTCGTCGTCTTCCACGCCTCGGCCAACCGCGACGAGCGGGTCTTCGCCGGCCCGGACCGCCTGGACCTCGGCCGCACCCCGAACCCGCACGTCTCCTTCGGGGGCGGCCCGCACGTCTGCCTCGGCGCGCACTTCGCCCGGCTGCAACTGCGGGTGCTGCACGAGGAGGCGCTGCGCGTCCTGCCCGGCACCGAACTCGCCGGGCCGCCCAGGCGCCTCGTCTCCAACTTCATCAACGGCATCAAGTCCCTTCCGCTGAAGGTGAGTTAGCCGGTTGCCCGGTGCGAGGTGCGGATCACCGGGGCCGGTTCCTGGGCGGCCCGTGTCACGTCGGCGACCAGCTCCACCACGTCGGGTCCGTACGCCTGCGAATTGACGACCTTCAGGAGCAGGCAGAACGAGTGGTTGCCGTACTTGCGGGCGAGCTTGTCGGCATTGCGGGCGAGATAGCGGCTGGCGGCCTGGTTGTTGATCGCGCGCTGGCCGCAGAAGAGGAACACCGGGCGGGCGTCCTGACCGGCCGTGATCCGGGCCAGGATCACGTACTCGGCGACGCCGCGCTCCATGCGGTAGCGCTCGGGGCCTATCTGGAACGAGCCGCGGTCGGGGCTCGGGTCGGTGTCCAGGTTGATCTTCACGCCGGGCAGCAGGGAGCCGAGGTGCGCCGCCGTCCGGCGATTCGAATAGGGGCCGCCCAGGCAGAACTCGGTGCGCTCGCCGAAGCCCTGCTGCGCGAGGTCGCTCTGGATGATCTGGGCGTGTGCCCCGCAGTCCTTGATGAGGGAGGCGAGTTCGAGGAGCGCGAACACGTCGAAGCGGTGCACGGCCCCGTCGTGTCCCGCGTCGCGGTTGACGACGAGCAGGCACTCGGAGTTGTCGGGCAGCCCGAAGAAGGCCTGCTTGCGGTGGAGCTTCCGCTTCCAGAGGTAGGTGCGGGTCAGCCAGCCGAGGGCGGCGCTGATGCCCGCGGCCACCACTCCCAGCACGATGTTGCGTACGTCGTCGTTCATGGGCGGGCATGCTAGCGGGAGTTCGCCCCCCTGTTCGACGTGCTCATGACGTGACCCTCGTGACGGCGTTACGCTGCGCGGACGTTCGCCAACGGGAGGTATGCATGCGTCGTCCTGCTGCCCGGAGTCTGTCCCTCCTCGCCGTCGCGGCCGCCGTGGCCGCCTCGGTCGCCGCGGCCCCGCCCACGACGGCCGCGCCGCCCGCCCGGACCCCCGCCAAGGTGCCGGAGGCGGTCGGTTACGGGGGAGTGGTCTCCAGCGTCGACGCGGACGCGTCGGCCGCGGGCCTGGAGGTCCTGAAGAACGGCGGCAACGCGGTGGACGCGGCCGTCGCCACCGCCGCGGCGCTCGGCGTCACCGAGCCGTACTCCGCGGGCGTCGGCGGAGGGGGCTACTTCGTCTACTACGACGCGAAGAGCCGTTCCGTGCACACCATAGACGGCCGCGAGACCGCGCCGGGTTCGGCCACCTCCTCGCTCTTCCTGGAGAACGGACAGCCGCTGCCGTTCGCGGACGCGGTGACCAGCGGGCTCAGCGTGGGCACCCCGGGCACCCCGGCCACCTGGGACACGGCGCTGCGCACCTGGGGCAGCACGTCGCTGCGCACGCTCCTCAAGCCCGCCGAGCGGCTCGCGCGCGACGGGTTCACCGTCGACGACACCTTCCGCTCGCAGACCGCGGGCAACCAGGCCCGGTTCGCCGACTTCCCCGACACCGCCAAGCTGTTCCTGCCGAACGGGCAGCTGCCGGTGGTCGGCTCCACCTTCAAGAACCCCGATCTGGCGCGCACCTACGAGGAGTTGGGCCGCAAGGGCGTCGGCGCGATCTACCGGGGTGACCTCGGCGAGGACATCGTACGGACGGTGCGCAAGCCGCCCGTCGACCCCAAGTCGACCCGCAAGGTGCGCGGCGGCGACCTGACCGATAAGGACCTGCGCGGCTACGCGGCGAAGTTCCGGGCCCCCACCAAGGTCGACTACCGGGGCCTCGACGTGTACGGCATGGCGCCGTCCTCCTCCGGTGGCACATCGGTCGGCGAGGCGCTCAACATCCTGGAGCACACCGACCTCTCCAAGGCCTCGGACGTGCAGTACCTCCACCACTACATCGAGGCGAGCCGGATCGCGTTCGCGGACCGGGGCCGCTGGGTCGGCGACCCGGCCTTCGAGGACGTACCCACCAAGGGGCTGCTCTCCCGGCGGTTCGCCGACTCGCGGGCCTGCCTGATCAAGGACAACGCGGTCCTGACCAGCCCGCTCGCGCCCGGTGACCCCCGCCACCCCGCGGCCTGCGGAACGTCGGGCGCCGCCGCGCCGACCACGTACGAGGGCGAGAACACCACGCATCTGACGGTCGCCGACAAGTGGGGCAACATCGTCGCGTACACGCTCACCATCGAGCAGACCGGCGGCAGCGGCATCACCGTGCCCGGCCGGGGCTTCCTGCTCAACAACGAGCTGACCGACTTCTCCTTCGCGCCGGCGAGCCCCGCCGTCCCCGACCCGAACCTGCCGGGTCCGGGCAAGCGGCCGCGCTCCTCCATCTCGCCGACGATCGTCCTCGACCGGCACGGCAGGCCGGTGCTCGCGCTCGGCTCGCCGGGCGGCGCGACCATCATCACCACCGTCCTCCAGACGCTCATCAACCACCTGGACCGGGGCATGCCGCTGGTCGAAGCGATCGCCGCGCCGCGCGCCAGCCAGCGCAACGCGGCGAAGACCGAACTCGAACCCGCCCTCTACAACAGCCCGCTGCGGGCCCAGTTGGAGGCGCTGGGGCACTCCTTCACGCTGAACCCGGAGATCGGCGCGGCGACCGGAGTGCAGCGCCTGCCCGACGGCCGCTGGCTGGCCGCGGCCGAGAAGGTGCGGCGCGGCGGCGGCTCCGCGATGGTGGTCCATCCGAGTGGAAAGCAGTAGCCCCGGCTGAAGTTGCCGGTGAGGCCCGTGGCCCCGTCCTGAACGGCCGGGAGCCACGGGCCTCTTGATGTGCGCGGGATTGACGCGATCGTGACGAGGAGCCGGATCGTTGCGCAACGGGTAAGGAACTTTCCTAACAGAAAGGGTGCCCACGTGCGTACCAGAACGCTCGCCCTCGCCGCCGCATCCGGTGCCGCCCTGCTCGCCTCGGCGGTGCTCCCCGCCACCGCGCGGGACGCCCGCGTCGTCGGCGTGCCCGCCTCGGCATCGGAGGGCTCGGTCAGCGCGGCCGCGCTCCTGGCCAAGGTGACGACCTGCTCCCAGATTTCCCAGGGAAAGTACAAGACGGACACGCAGGCCGCGGCGACCGTCCCGGTCTGCGGCAAGATCGGGGCCGTGTTCTGGAAGGCCGACCTGCACATCGACTGCGACGGCCAGACCACCGCGGCCTGCAACGAGGACACCGACCCCTGGTTCCAGCCCGACACCCGCTTCCGCCAGTCGAACGGCAAGTCGCTGAACGCGGAGAAGCTGCCGTACGTGGTGGTGCCGAGCGCCGGCCCCATCTGGAACTACGCCTCGGCCGGCATCAAGGGCGGCGGTGCGGTCGCCGTCATCTACCACCACAAGGTCGTGTACGCCGTCGTCGGCGACACCGGGCCGAGCACGGTCACAGGCGAAGCCTCGTACGCCACCGCCAAGGCGCTCGGCATCGACCCCGATCCGAAGACGGGCGGCGCCGATTCCGGCGTCACCTACATCCTGTTCAAGAACTCCCAGGTCAAGCCGATCGAAAGCCACAGCGCGGCGGTGAGCCTGGGCGAGAAGCTGGCCCGGCGGTTCCTGGCTAACAACTAGGGAGTGTCCGGCGGATCACGGCCGGGGTCGCGCGGTTGCTCCTTATGATGTTCCGGACTACTCAGCCGCCCCGGGAACGCGGACGCGTGGCCGGGGGCACGGGAAAGTACAGGGGACATGCACGGAGACAAGCTTCGCTATGCGCTGCTTGGGCCGGTCAGGGTGGTGGGCGACGAGGGGGAACCCATCGCGCTCACACCGCAGCAGCAGGCGATCGTGGCGATGCTGCTCGCCCGGCGCGGCAGGGCCGTCACCGCCGTCGACCTCGTGGACGGGGTGTGGGGCCACGCCGTTCCCGCACGGGTCCACTCCACCTTGCAGACCCAGATCTCCCAGCTGCGCCGCAAACTGGAGCCCGGCCGGCCACCGCGTACGCCCGCCGCGGTCCTGGTCTCCGCACCTGGTGGCTACCGGCTGCTGACCGGCGAAGGCGCCTGCGATCTGGACCAGTTCGACACGCTCCTCGCCGAGGCCGACCGGGCCGTCCGGGACGGTCACCGTGAGGACGCCCGCCGACTCCTGCGCACGGCACTCGACTTGTGGCGCGGCGAACCGCTCACCGGCGTCTCGGGGCCGCACGCCGAGGGCCTGCGGGCCGTGCTCGCCGAGCGTCGGCTCACCGCCGTGGAGGCCCGCATCCGTCTCGACCTGGAGTCGGGCGCGCACGCCGGGAGCGTCCCGGAGCTGACCCTGCTGGCCGCCGAGCACCCGCTGCGCGAGGGCCTGCGGGCCCTGCTGATGCTCGCCCTCTACCGCTGCGGGCGACAGGCGGAGGCGCTCGCCTCGTACGCCGACGTCCGCTCCCTGCTCGCCACCGAACTCGGCGTGGACCCGGGGGCGGAACTGCGCGACCTGCACCAGCGGGTGCTGGGGTCCGACCCGTCGCTGGCCATCGCCCCGTCCCCGGAGGCCGCGGAGGGTCCGCCGCCGTCGGGCACCTGGCCGGGCGAGGCGGCAGGCTACCGGCATCCGATACCCGCCCAGCTCCCGGCGGCTCCTGCCGACTTCACGGGGCGCACGGCTGTGGTCGAGCGCCTTGTCGCCGCGCTCGACACCGAGTCGCCCCGGTCCGTCGTCGCCGCGGTGTCCGGTCTCGGCGGAGTCGGCAAGACCGCGCTCGCCCTCCACGCGGGCCACCGCGTGCGCGACCGCTACCCGGACGGCCAGCTCCACGCCGACCTCGGCGGCGCGTCGGCCGTCCCCGTCGAACCGGCCGAGGTCCTGGCCCGGTTCCTGCGGGCCCTGAGCATCCACTCCGTGCCGGACGGTCTCGACGAACGGGCGGCGCTCTACCGCTCCGCGCTCGCCGGGCGCCGGGTCCTGGTCCTCCTCGACAACGCGGCGGACATGCGGCAGATCGCGCCGCTGCTGCCCGACACCCCCGGCTGCGCCGCCCTGGTGACCAGCCGGGTCCGACTCCATCTGCCCTCCGCCCACGCCGTCGAGCTGAACGTCCTGCCCGCCGACGAGGCGATGGTGCTGCTGTCCCGGCTCGTCGGCCCCGCGCGCACGGCCGCCGAGCCGGAGTCCGCCGCGGCGCTGGTCGCCGCCTGCGGCCAACTGCCGCTCGCCGTACGCATCGTGGGCGCCCGGCTCGCCCACCGCCCCGCCTGGACGATCGCCGGACTCGTGGACCGGCTCGCCGACGAGCGGCGCAGGCTCGGGCAGTTGGAGATCGGCGATCTGGCGGTCGACGCGACGTTCCGGCTCAGCTACGACCAGCTGTCGCCGGAGCTCGCGCGGGCCTTCCGCCTGGCCGCGCACGCCGACGGCCCGCTGCTCTCGGTTCCGATGGCCGCCGCCCTGCTGGACCGGGACGAGCGGCAGACCGATTCGCTTCTCGAACAGCTCGTGGACGTAGGGCTGTTGGAGTCACCGGGCACGGGCCGCTACCGCTACCACGACCTGCTGCGCCTGTTCGCACGCGCACGGGCCGACGAGGCGAGTCCGGGCGCCGCCGAAACGGGAGCGGCGAGCGGGGCGAGGCAGTCGGAAGTCGACGCCGCACTCGACCGTCTCGTCGACTTCTGCCTGGCCACCGTACGCGGCGCGTACCGGCTGTCGCGCCCCGGTTGCACCACCCCCGACGACATGGCGGCCACGAGCTCGGCCCCCGTCCGCTTCGACCACTCCGCAGCCGGCCTCGCATGGGTGCGCGACGAAATCGACACGCTGCTGGACGTGTTGCGGCAGTCCGCCCGCAGACCGGGCGTGCGGCTCGCGCCCGCGGCCGACCTGCTCCTGGCTCTCGACCCGTTCGGCGAACTCGACTTCCTGTGGCCGCGTTTGAACGGCCCCGCCGCAGCCCTCGCCGACGCTGCCGCCGTGCGCGGCGAGCCGGACGCCGAGATCCGCGCCCGTTACATGCTGGGCGGCGGACTGTGGCAGGTCGGACACTCGGACGAGGGGCGCGCGCAGGTGGTCCGCGCACTGGAGCTGAGCCGCGCCACCGGCGACGAGGTGATGCTCGGCAAACTCCTCAATGTGAGCGGCCTGTTGGAGTCGACGGGGCCGTCGATCCCCGAGGGTTACGAGGTCGGTCTCGCCCTGTTCCGCGAGAGCATCGCCGTCCACGCCCGGCGCGGAAACCTCTGGGGCGAGCTGGAGTCGCGCTACAACAGCGCCTATCCGCTGCGCCGGTTGGGCCGCACCCCGGAGGCTCTGGACTGCCTCACGGAGGCCTTGTCCCGCGCCTCCTGCCTCGGCTGGACGCTGGTTCGGGTGTACATCCAGGCGGGCCACGCCCGCACCCTGGTCCACCTCGGCCGCACCGCCGAGGCGGTGGTGAGCTACACCAAGGCCCTGGGCGGTTGCCGGGAGATCGGCTCGGAGCACATGGAGTTGATCGTGGAGCGCGGTCTGGGCGAGGCCATGCACGCGCTCGGCCGGTACGGACAGGCGGCAGCACACCTGGAGCGGAGCCTTGCGGGCGCGCGGCGACTGGGCAACGAACCGCTCCAGGCGATGGCGCTGCTCGCCCTGGGCACGACACTGTCCGCCGCGGGCCACACCGAACGCGCGGAGGCTTGCCTGCACGCCGCCCACGGTCTCCACGTACGCCTCGGCATGGCCCTTCCGGAGCTGCTGACCGCGTACGAGACCGGCACCTGACGTGTGGGTGCTCAGTACCGGTTTCCTCTTCGGGCGCGGCGCGCCGGCATGGGGCGTACGGGGTCGACGGCCGGCGCCCTACGGCCGGGTGAGGATCCGGGGTCCGGCATCGGTGACGGCCACCGTGTGCTCGGCGTGTGCCGCCCGCGCCCCGCTCAGCGTGCGCAGGGTCCAGCCGTCGGACGCCGGGTAGTAGCCGTCGCTCCCGTCGGCGATCAGCATCGGCTCGATCGCGAGCACCATCCCGTGCCGCAGCACCATGCCCCGCCCGGCCCGGCCCTCGTTGGGCACGGCCGGGTCCTCGTGCATGTGGCGGCCGATGCCGTGCCCGCCGAACCCGTCCGGGATGCCGTAGCCCGCGCCCCGGCACACCTGCCCGATCGCGTGCGCTATGTCGCCGATGCGGTTGCCGACGACCGCCGCCGCGATGCCCGCCTCCAGCGCCCGGAACGCCGTCTCGACGAGGCGTACGTCCTCGGGCCGGGCCCGGCCGACCGTGAAGCTGATCGCCGAGTCCCCGGCCCAGCCGTCGAGCACCGCGCCGAAGTCGACGCTGACCAGGTCGCCGTCGCGCAGCCGGTAGCCGTCCGGGATGCCGTGCACGATCGCGTCGTTGACGGAGACGCAGGCGGTGGCGGGGAAGGGGACGGGCGCGAACTCGGGGTGGTAGTCCAGGAAGGGTGAGGTGGCGCCCGCCTTCCCCAGCATCTCCTGTGCGGCGGCGTCGAGTTCGGTCAGGCTCACCCCGACGTCCGCCGCGTCACGCGCCGCGGCCAGGGCGTTCGCGACCACGCGGCCGGCCTCGCGCATCGCATCCATCTGGGCATCGCTCTTGATCTCTACCATGCCCATTACTATACCGGTATTTGAATGGGGTGCGTGCCGGGGTTCCGGACTGACGGGCGAGAGTCTTGATGTGACGGTGCGTCAGACAGCTTCCAGGATCGTCGCGTTGGCGAGGCCGCCCGCCTCGCACATGGTCTGGAGCGCGTAGCGCGCCCCGCGTTCCCGCATGGCGTGCGCCAGCGTGGTCATCAGCCGGGCGCCGCTCGCGCCGAGCGGGTGGCCGAGGGAGATCGCGCCGCCGTGCACGTTCACCTTCGCCGGGTCGGCGCCGGTCTCCTGCTGCCAGGCCAGGACCACGCTCGCGAAGGCCTCGTTGACCTCGAAGAGGTCGATGTCGCCGAGGTCGAGCCCCGCC
The DNA here is from genome assembly GCF_044764265.1 of Streptomyces sp. NPDC094147. Taxonomy (NCBI): domain Bacteria; kingdom Bacillati; phylum Actinomycetota; class Actinomycetes; order Kitasatosporales; family Streptomycetaceae; genus Streptomyces; species Streptomyces sp. NPDC094147. The sequence goes on from NZ_JBIWHT010000008.1 coordinate 60,885, forward strand.
TTGCGCAGCACCTTCTCGGTCGCCGGGATGACGCCGGTCAGCATCAGGACCGGATCGGAGCCCGTCACGGCGAAGCTGTGCAGCCGGGCGAGCGGGCGCAGCCCGAGGCGGGCCGCCGTCTCGCTGGAGGTGATCAGGACCGCGGAGGCGCCGTCATTGGTCGGGCTGCTGTTGCCCGCCGTCACCGACCAGTCGATCTGCGGGAAGCGCTCGCCGAAGCCCGGGTCCATGAACGACGGCTTGAGCCCGGCGAGGATCTCGGGGGTGGTGGCGGGGCGTACCGACTCGTCGCGGGTGAGGCCCGCGATCGGCGCGGTCTCGGCGTCGAAGAGGCCGTTGCTCCAGGCGTGGGCGGCCTTGTGGTGCGAGGCCGTGGCGAACTCGTCCATCGCGCCGCGCCCGATCGACCACTTGGCGGCGATGAGTTCGGCGCTGATCCCCTGCGGAACCAGTCCCTCCGGATAACGTGCGGCGACCCCTGGCCCGAACGGGTCTTTCCCCGCAGGCACGTTGGACCACATCGGCACCCGGCTCATCGACTCGACGCCGCACGCGACGACCAGGTCGTAGGCCCCGGAGATCACGCCCTGCGCGGCGAAGTGCACGGCCTGCTGCGAGGAGCCGCACTGCCGGTCGACCGTCGTCGCGGGCACGGAGTCCGGGAACCCGGCCGACAGCCAGGCGTACCGGGTGGTGTTCATGGCCTGCTCGCCCACCTGGTCGACGGTGCCGCCGATGACGTCGTCGACGAGCGCCGGGTCGACGCCGCTGCGGTCCACGAGGGCGCGCAGGGTGTGGGCGAGCAGCTCGACCGGATGGGTCCCGGAGAGGGCCCCGCCCGGCTTCCCCCGGCCGATCGGTGTGCGTACGGCTTCCACGATCACGGCGTCACGCATGATGCGCTCCCTCGGCTGTACCCGCGAGTAGGTTGGAAAACTGGATTCACTGTATCTCTGTGGGTAGGGAAATCCAACGGACTGGGTGCGGCTGGATTACGGTGGGGCCATGACCGTGTCCGACCAGCCGCAGCAGAAGCCGTCCCGGAGCGCCGCCGGGCAGCAGTCCCGCACGTCGGGGACTTCAGGGACCGCCGGGATTTCGGGGGCCTCGGAGGCTTCCCGTTCCCCCCGTTCCTCCCGGGCGGCGCGGGGCAAGAACCCGCGCCCGTGCTCGATCGCCGACGCCCTCGCGGTGGTCGGCGAGAAGTACTCCCTGCTCGTCCTGCGCGAGATCTTCCTCGGCGTCCACCGCTTCGACGCGATCGCCAGGAACATCGGCGCCCCGCGCGACATCCTGACCACCCGGCTGCGCAGCCTGGTCGACGCGGGCGTCCTGGAGCGCACCCTCTACAGCGAACGCCCGGCCCGCTACGAGTACCGCGCGACGCGGGCGGGACAGGAACTGCGCCCGGTCCTGCTGATGCTGATGAACTGGGGCGACCGCCACCTCGCCGAGGTGCCGCCGACGGTGTGGCGGCACAAGTGCGGGGCGGATCTCGACCCGGCGGTGATGTGCCGCTGCTGCGGCGAGGAGGTGCACCGCTCCGACATGACCGTACGGTTCCAGGTCCCGGGCTGGTCGGCGCAGGGCCCCGAGTGACGTGACGCCGGGCGGCCTCGTGACCGGCCGGTCACGGCCGGGCCCGTGCCACCCGACACCCCCTAGAATCGCCACATGGTCCGCACTCCTCTCACCCCCGAAGAGCGTGAACGCGGCGAGCGGCTCGGCCGGTTGCTCCGCTCGGCGCGGGGCGACCGCAGCATGACGCAGATCGCGGCGGCGGCGGGCCTGTCCGCCGAGACCCTGCGCAAAATCGAGACGGGCCGCGCCCCGACCCCGGCGTTCTTCACGGTGGCGGCGCTGGCCGCGGTCCTCGGCCTGTCCATGGACAAGATCGCGACCGCCTGCGAACCCCCGCCGGCGGTCGCCGCATGAGACACGCGGCCGCCCGCGCGGCGAGGCGGGCGGCCCGTCCTGCCCGGATTCAGTCGGACACCGCCAGCTGAACCCGCGAGTGCCGGGGCTCCTCGATCTCGTCCAGGACGGCGACGGCCAGGTCGGGGTGCGCGATGTGCCCAGGGCCCTCGATCGCCGTGCCCACCGCCGAGCGGTAGCGGCCGGTGCGCGGGGCGGCGGCGTCCAGGTCCATCGGCGGCACCACCATCAGCCAGTCGAGCCCGCCCCCGGCGCCGGCCAGCGTCTCCAGTTCGGCGACGTGGCCCTGCGAGAAGAGCCGGTACTGCTCGGGAAAGTCCGGCGCGTCCATGATCCGTACACCGGGCGAGGTCTCCAGGGTGGTGGCGATCCCCAGCACCACCAGCCGGGCGACACCGGCCTCGGCAAGACCCTCGATGAGGGCCTTCGCCGCCGAGACGAGGTACTCCTCGGACGGCACGTCCAGCCGTACGGAGGCGTTGACGGCCGCGTCGTGGCCCGCGGCGACCGCCGCCACCGAACGGGGGTCGGTCGCGTCACCGCGTACGACGGTGACGGAATCCGACGCGAGATCCGCGTACTTGGCGGGGTCGCGGACGACGGCGGTCACGCGATGGCCGCGCGACACGGCCTCCGCGACGACGGCCCGGCCGACGCGGCCGCCGGCTCCGAGGACAACAAGGCGCAGGGAAGAGTTCGTTGAGGTCATGGCGGGGACGTTAGGACGGAACCCCCTGGTTACTGCAAAGGTACTGGGCTAGCGTCAGCCCATGACCGACCGCCTGACGCCCGACATGTTCGACGATCCGGACTGCTCGGGACGGTTGCAGCCGTTCCGGGTCGGCGACAAATGGACCGGGCTCGTGCTGCGCTGCCTGGAGAGCGGTCCGCGCCGGTTCTCCGAACTGCGGGTTCCGCTGCACTGGATCACCCCGAAGGTGCTCACCGAGACGCTGCGCGCGATGGAGCGGGACGGCTTCCTGACACGTACCGAGTACGACGAGAACCCGCCGCGCGTCGAGTACGAACTGACCGGGCTCGGCCGCTCCTTGCTCGGGCCGCTGGACGCCGCCTGCGACTGGGCCCGCAGCCATGTGCCCCAGATCGCCGAGGCCCGCGCCTCCTATCTGCGCGGGGCCTGAACGAAGGGGAGGCCCCGCGCTGCCTGATCGGCGCGGCTCACATCGCGGAGGCGTCCTGGCGGCAGGGCGTCGACCTGTACGGGCCGACGGCCGAGCGGCTGAAGGCGGCCCTGGAGTTCCACGCCCGCCGCCAACCGGGCGCGCCGGTCCCGAGCTGGCCGTGCGGCGGCATGATCGTGCTTCCATGGGCCCGGACGTCGAGGTCGCGCTCAACCACCTCCACAACCGGCTGCACACGGAACTGCCCGAGACCGAGAAGCCGCGATGGACGCGCGCACCGCGCATTTCCGGACTTTCAACAGAACGTTGAAAAGTTGGGATTGAGGTGAGTGGGCGGGTGGGCATGGTCCGTAGCAATGGACATGAACACCCGCATCCACCCCGAGGGCCGCGAGCGACGGCCCGCCGCCGCTGCCTTCTTCGACGTGGAGGGGACGCTGCTCGCCGCGTCCGATCTCGCCGCCGTCACCCAGCCGCTCGGCCGGCTGTGGCATCCGCCGGTCCTGGCGGCGCTCCACGGCCACGCGGCGTGCGGGCACCTCGTGGTGCTGGTCTCCGGCGCCAGCGCCGCCGAGCTCGAACCGGTCGTCCGGCACCTCGGCCCCGACGCCGTGCTCTGCTCCCGGCCGCAGGCCCCCATGCTCGGCCAGGGCAAGGGATACGCGGCCCGCAACCTGCTCCGCGAGCACGGCATCGCGGCCGCCGCCTCGTACGCCTACGCGGACGAGGCGGCGGACCTTCCGCTGCTCGCCGAGGTCGGACACCCCGTGGTGGTCGGCGACGACCCGGTGCTGCTCCGGCACGCCCGCCGCGGCAACTGGAACCGCCTCCCGGCCCCCGAACCGCGCGGCCACTGACTCGGATCCGGGCCCCAGGACCCGTACGAACGCCGAGTGGCCGGTCCGAGATTGCGGCCCGCCGCGGTGGCGGCCCGAAGCGGCCGGCCCGAGTCCACCGGCCGGCGGCGGATCGCCCGGCTCGCGGCCGTCGTCGTCGGCCGGTCCGTCAAACGCCCGACCGCCCGCACCGCCATCGGCTGACCTGTGGCGCCGCAATTAGCCTCGCCGTAACTGCGATGGTCTTGCCACGGTGCGTGACGCGCCTTACGGTCTCATCCACACGCGGATCTACGCGTGTGGATTTGGCTGGCTGACGACCCGTCGAAGGAGCAGCTCATGGCCAATGTCGTGCGCGCCGCACTGGTTCAGGCGACCTGGACCGGCGACACCGAATCCATGATCGCCAAGCATGAGGAACACGCCCGCGAGGCGGCCCGGCAGGGTGCGAAGATCATCGGCTTCCAGGAGGTCTTCAACGCCCCCTACTTCTGCCAGGTGCAGGAGGCCGAGCACTACCGATGGGCCGAACCCGTACCGGAAGGCCCCACCGTCACCCGGATGAAGGAACTCGCCCGCGAGACCGGCATGGTCATCGTGGTCCCGGTCTTCGAGATCGAGGGCGAGGGCTTCTACTACAACACCGCGGCCGTCATCGACGCCGACGGCAGCTACCTCGGCAAGTACCGCAAGCACCACATCCCCCAGGTCAAGGGCTTCTGGGAGAAGTACTACTTCAAACCGGGCAACCTCGGCTGGCCGGTCTTCGACACGGCCGTCGGCAAGGTCGGCGTATATATCTGCTACGACCGCCACTTCCCGGAGGGGTGGCGCCAACTCGGCCTCAACGGAGCCCAGTTGGTCTACAACCCCTCGGCCACCTCGCGCGGACTCTCCGCTTACCTCTGGCAGTTGGAGCAGCCCGCCTCCGCCGTCGCCAACGAGTACTTCATCGCCGCCATCAACCGGGTCGGCCGCGAGGAGTACGGCGACAACGACTTCTACGGGACCAGCTACTTCGTGGACCCGCGCGGCCGGTTCGTCGGCGAGGTCGCCAGCGACAAGGAGGAGGAACTCCTCGTCAGGGACCTCGACTTCGGCCTCATCGAGGAAGTGCGCCAGCAGTGGGCGTTCTACCGCGACCGCCGCCCCGACGCCTACGAGGGCCTGGTGAAGCCGTGACCCGTCACCTCCACGACCGCCACAAGGCCGTCCTGCCCGACTGGCTCGCCCTCTACTACAAGCAGCCCATCGAGATCACGCACGGCGAGGGCCGCCACGTCTGGGACGCCGACGGCAACAAGTACCTCGACTTCTTCGGCGGCATCCTCACCACCATGACCGCCCACGCCCTGCCCGAGGTCACCAAGGCCGTCGCCGAACAGGCCGGCCGGATCATCCACTCCTCGACCCTCTACCTCAACCACCAGATGGTCGAACTGGCCGAGCGCATCGCCCAGTTGTCCGGAATCCCGGACGCCCGGGTCTTCTTCACCACCTCCGGCACCGAGGCCAACGACACCGCCCTGCTGCTCGCCACCGCGTACCGCGGCTCCAACCAGGTCCTCGCGATGCGCAACAGCTACCACGGCCGTTCCTTCAGCGCGGTGGGCATCACCGGCAACCGCGCCTGGTCGCCGACCAGCCTCTCGCCCCTCCAGACGCTGTACGTGCACGGGGGCGTCCGGGCCCGCGGCCCGTACGCGCACCTCAGCGACAGCCAGTTCGTCGAGGCCTGCGTCGTCGACCTCGAAGACCTGCTCGGCCACACCCGCAACGTGGCCGCGCTGATCGCCGAACCCATCCAGGGCGTGGGCGGTTTCACCTCGCCGCCCGACGGCCTGTACGCCGCGTTCCGCGAGGTCCTCGACCGGCACGGCATCCTGTGGATCACCGACGAGGTGCAGACCGGCTGGGGCCGTACCGGTGACCACTTCTGGGGCTGGCAGGCCCACGCCCGGAGCGGCCCGCCGGACCTCCTCACCTTCGCCAAGGGCATCGGCAACGGCATGTCCATCGGCGGTGTCGTCGCCCGCGCCGAGGTCATGAACTGCCTGGACAGCAACTCCATTTCGACCTTCGGCGGTTCCCCGGTCACCATGGCCGCGGGCCTCGCCAACCTCACCTACCTCCTCGAACACGACCTCCAGGGCAACGCCCGCCGCGTCGGCGGACTGCTCATCGAGCGGCTGCGCGCGATCGCCGCCCAGCTCCCCGTCGTCCGCGAGGTGCGCGGCCGCGGCCTGATGGCCGGCATCGAACTGGTCAAGCCGGGCACCGACGAGGCCGACCCCGAAGCCGCGGCAGCGGTGCTCGAAGCGGCCCGCGAGGGCGGCCTCCTCATCGGCAAGGGCGGCGGCCACGACACCAGCGTGCTGCGCATCGCCCCACCGCTCACCCTCACCGTCGCCGAGGCGGAGGAGGGCGCGGCCATCCTGGAACGCGCCCTGCACACGGTGTAGTTGAAGAACTTGTACGTGATGTGTACGTGAACGTGTACGTGATGGTGCACGCGAACGTGTACGTGTACGAAAGGGAGCTCCACCCATGAGTACCCGCACCCTCATCCGCGGCGGCCTGGTCATCACCGCCGCCGACGAGATGCACGCCGATGTACTGATCGAGGACGGCCGGATCGCGGCCATAGCGGCACACGGCTCGGCCGCCGCGGAGAGCTGGACGGCGGACCGCACCCTCGACGCCACCGACAAGTACGTCATCCCGGGCGGCGTCGACGCCCACACCCACATGGAACTGCCTTTCGGCGGCACCTTCGCCTCCGACACCTTCGAGACCGGCACCCGGGCCGCCGCCTGGGGCGGCACGACCACCATCGTGGACTTCGCGGTGCAGTCGCAGGGCCAGTCGCTGCGAGCCGGGCTCGACGCCTGGTATGCCAAGGCCGACGGCAACTGCGCCGTCGACTACGCCTTCCACATGATCCTCTCCGACGTCAACGAGTCCTCCCTCAAGGAGATGGACCTGCTGGTCGAGGAGGGCATCACCTCCTTCAAGCTCTTCATGGCGTACCCCGGCGTCTTCTACAGCGACGACGGGCAGATCCTGCGAGCGATGCAGCGTTCCGCCGCCAACGGCGGGCTGATCATGATGCATGCCGAGAACGGCATCGCCATCGACGTCCTGGTCGAGCAGGCGCTGGCGCGCGGTGAGACCGACCCGCGCTACCACGGCGAGGTGCGCAGGGCCCTGCTGGAGGCCGAGGCCACCCACCGGGCGATCCAGCTGGCGCGGGTCGCGGGGGCTCCGCTGTACGTCGTGCACGTATCGGCCGAGGAGGCCGTGGCCGAACTCGCGTCCGCCCGGGACAAGGGTCTTCCGGTCTTCGGCGAGACCTGCCCGCAGTACCTCTTCCTGTCCACCGACAACCTCGCCGAGCCGGACTTCGAGGGCGCGAAGTACGTCTGCTCAACTCCCTTGCGCCCCAAGGAACATCAGGCGGCGCTGTGGCGCGGGCTGCGCACCAACGACCTCCAGGTGGTGTCCACCGACCACTGCCCGTTCTGCTTCGCGGGACAGAAGGAGCTGGGCCGCGGCGACTTCTCCAAGATCCCCAACGGCCTGCCCGGGGTGGAGAACCGCATGGACCTCCTGCACCAGGCCGTCCTGGACGGGCACATCACACGCCGCCGCTGGATCGAGATCGGCTGCGCGAGCCCGGCCCGGATGTTCGGGCTCTACCCGAAGAAGGGCACGATCGCCCCGGGCGCCGACGCCGACGTCGTCATCTACGACCCGCATGCCGAGCAGGTCATCTCCGCCGAGACCCACCACATGAACGTGGACTACTCGGCGTACGAGGGCAGGCGGGTCACCGGCCGCGTCGAGACGGTGCTGTCGCGGGGCGAACTCGTCGTCCACGAGCGGCAGTTCACCGGCCGGGCCGGACACGGCAGCTACGTCCCGCGCGCCACCTGTCAGTACCTCGGCTAGGAGCACCGCACCATGGACTTCGGACTCGTCCTGCAGACCGATCCGCCGGCCGCACAGGTCATCAGCCTGATGAAGCGGGCCGAGCGCAATGGGTTCCGCTACGGCTGGACCTTCGACTCGGCCGTGCTGTGGCAGGAACCCTTCGTCATCTACAGCCAGATCCTGGCGAACACCAAGCGGCTGACCGTCGGCCCGATGGTGACCAACCCCGGCACCCGCACCTGGGAGGTCACCGCCTCCACCTTCGCCACCCTCAACGACATGTACGGCAACCGCACGGTCTGCGGCATCGGCCGCGGCGACTCCGCGATGCGGGTGGCCGGACGCAAACCCAACACGCTGGCCCGGCTCGGCGAGGCCATGGGCGTCATCCGCGACCTCTCCGAGGGTCGAGCGGCCGACGTCGACGGAAAGCGCCTGCAACTGCCCTGGGTCAAGGACGGAAGGCTGCCGATCTGGATGGCGGCGTACGGCCCCAAGGCCCTCGCCCTGGCGGGGGAGAAGGCGGACGGCTTCATCCTCCAGCTCGCCGACCCGTTCCTGACCGAGTGGATGGTGAAGGCGGTCCGCAAGGCGGCGGCGGACGCCGGCCGTGATCCCGAGTCGATCACGATCTGCGTCGCCGCACCCGCCTACGTCGGCGACGACCTCGACCACGCGCGCGAGCAGTGCCGCTGGTTCGGCGGCATGGTCGGCAACCACGTGGCCGACCTGGTGACCCGCTACGGCGAGCACTCCGGACTCGTACCCGAGGCACTCACCGAGTACATCAAGCAGCGCCAGGGCTACGACTACAGCCACCACGGCCGCACCGGAAACCCCGACACCGCCTTCGTACCCGACGAAATCGTCGACCGCTTCTGCCTCCTCGGACCGGCCGAGGCGCACATCGAGAAGCTGAAACGGCTGAAAGCGCTGGGCGTCGACCAGTTCGCTGTCTATGCGATGCATGACGCCCGCGAAAGGGTCATTGACGGCTACGGGGCCACCGTGATTCCGGCGTTGCGGGACTGACCGAGAGTGAACGGGCGGGTCAGGAGGAGTTGACTCCCTATCGCCTCGCTGCCGTGACGTTCAGAACGGCATCGGGTGCTGACCTGCGCTCTACACGGAGCTCCTGCAGGCTAGGAGGAACTGCGCTCGCTGTTTCTCACTGGCCTGCAGGGCTTTCAACCTGATGTGCTGCAGACGCCACCTTTCAAGGCACATTGGTCGGGCTGTGCTGATTTAGGAGTGACTGTACAGGGTCTGGATCTGGGTGGCGGTGAGGGCCATCGGGTAGGTGCGGACGTCGGAGATGGAGCCGTTCATGGGGTCGTACGGCTGGTGGGTGGTGTCTGCCGTGGAGGTGTTGCCGCCGATGGTGAGCGGCGCTGAGGAGTCGTAGGCAGGGTTGTTGTTGATGGCGGCGTTTTGGGTGAGGATGCCGTTGACGTAGAGGGATACGACGTGGCTGTCCGCGTCGTAGACGCCGGTGAGGTGGGTCCAGGTGCCGGTGGTGGGTGTGGGGCCGCCTGTTGCGGTGGGGTAGGTGGTGCTCGGACTGGCGCTGGCGGTGGTGGTCATGAACTGCCAGGTTTTGTTGCTGGTGTAGCCGAGGTAGAACGCCTGGTGGTTGGCGGTTCCTTGGCTGACGGCGACCTCGGTGGTGGCCAGGGAGTTGAGATTGACCCAGGCGGAGACCGTGTAGCTGTGGGTGGTGTCCACGGCTGTGTTCTTGGTGGCGAGGTAGCCGCCGGTGCCGTCGAAGGTGGCCGCACTGGAGGCGGTGCCGGTGTGACCGGGGCCCCAGCCCACAGTGTTGTAGGCCGTTGCCGGATTGGGGCCGTCTGTGTCGGTGGTGTTGCCTGCCAGGCGCCACTGGTCGGCGGCGATGTTGGTGCTGCCTATGGTGCTGGCGGTGTCGAACGCGGTGACCGCGGTGGAGGCGGTGCCGTCCGTGGTCTTGCCGGCCCAGGTTTTCACCTGTCCGTCGCTGGTGACGGCCCATAGGTCGGAGATGCCGTCGCCGGTGAGGTCGCCGTCGGAGCCGACGGTCGGGTAATCGGCGGCCGGGAGGTTTCCGATCTTGGTGCCGGTGGAGATGCCGGTGAGGGTGGGCACGGTTGCCGGGGGTGTGTCGGTGCTGCCCGGGACAGGAGTGGTGCCGGTGGTGAAGGCATAGGCGGTGATGTCGCCTGTGGTGCGGTCGCGAGCCCACAGGCCGGGGCGGCCCGTGTGGTTCCAGTCGCCGGGTGACATGAGGTCCAGGTTCTTCCAGCCGGTGGCCGCCAGGCGGACGGGGGATCCGAGATGGGAGTCGGAGACGATGGGGTAGAACCACAGGGCCGCGTCCCCTGACGGGTTGGTCTCCTCGGTGAGCAGGCCGGTGCGGTTTTGGAAGTGTCCGGCGTTCAGGGTGGTGGTGGAGACGTCGCCGAGAGCTGCGATCTGCGTGGCCGTGGACCAGTCGCTCTGGTAGCCGGTGCAGTCGGTGCCGGAACTGCTGTCCGCACAGGTGGGTTTGGAGATGGATACACGCTTGTCGAAGCGGCCGTCGGTGCCGGTGTTTCCGGGGTTGTAGTAGAAGAACAGCGAGCTGGCGCCGTCCTTGTGGACGATGAGATCGTCAACGTTGAGGCCGCCGCGCAGACTGCCTCGGTGGGTGAAACGGTAGTTCTTCCACGAGTCTCCGTTGAGCGAATTCAGTTTGACCGCAGCGAGCGAGGTGGCGGGGCTGGTGGCCTGAGTGTTGCCGGGGACGCTGTGGGCGTAGAGGTTGTCGTCGCTGTGGGGGACGAGGATGTCGGGGGAGCCGTCGCCAGTGGTGTCGCCGAAGACTGGTGCGGGGCCGCTGGGGTTCCAGGGGACGTAGAAGGCGTAGGGGGCTATCTGGGAGTAGTTGCCGGCGTTGTCCTGAGCTTGGATGTAGAGGATGTTGGTGCCCCAGTGGGTGGGGGTCACCGTCAGATTTCCGGTGGGGCGGGTGCTGCCGCACTGCCAGGTGGCGCCGGCCATCGTGGGATCGAAGCCCCAGCGAACGCAGGCGAGTCCGGAGGCGATCCCGGTTGCGGGACTGGGGTCGGCGGCGGTGAAGGGTACTTGCCCGCTCTGCCCGACGTGCAGGGTGGTGGTCTGGCCGTTGCCGGCGGGAGGGAACGTGGTGCTCGGGTCGGCGACCTGGCCGGTGGGTGTGGTGACGGTGGGCGGGGTGAGGTCTACACGGAAGTGGCAGGTGCCGTTGGCCGCTGAGGCGAGGAGGCCGTCGCTGGCCGATACATCCCAGGCGTAGGCGTGGCCGTCGGTGAGGTCACTCTGCGGGATGGTGAAGGACACCTGCTTGCCGGAGGACACGTAGCCGCCGCCGTTGCTGTAGCCGGCGCCGTGCGAGGTGGTGGGGAATCCGCTGACGGAGTCGTCCCACAGGTCGAAGTAGCCGCGCACGGGCTGGGAGGCGGGGCTGGTAACGGTGGCGTTGAGCTGGAGACCCTGGGCCAGGCCCGGGTTGCCGACGAAGGCCCGGTCGGTGGGGTTGGTGGTGGGCTCGCACGGCTGGGTGGTGTTCGTAGAGGTGTACTGCGGGTTGGGTGTTGCATTCAGGGACGTGGGCAGGCTTGGGGTCCGGTCGTAGGTGACGGTGAGGCTGGGGCTGTAGGTCAGGCGCTTGAAGCCGATCTTGTCCTCCTCCATGCCGTGCAGGCCGAAGGCGATGCGAGTCCAGTTGCCGCTGGCAGCGCGCTGAAGTGTGGAGGTGACATCGAAGGAGAACGGCACGTTGCCGTAACAGCCGGACGAGCCTGAGCCGCCGACCTGCACGTTCTGGTTGAGGGAGACTTCGGTGGGAGCGTTGTTCCAGGTGGTGCTGTTAGTGATACCTGCTTCGGCGAGTTCCAGGTACACCGGGTAGGTGTTGGTGCACGACCAGTCGGACGAGAGGTACTCGGACAGGTTCAGCGTCGCGGAGTGGATGACGGCGCCGCCCAGCGCACCGATGTTGTTGAACTGGTAGAAGGTCCGCTCCAGGCCCGTTGCTACCTGGTAGTCCTGCAGCCCGATTCCGGGATGGTCACTGTCTCCGCCGGTCTTGCCGAAATTGGAGGTGCCCGGATACGCCTGCTGGATCCACGTCCAGTCGGGGGCCGTGGAGTCGAAGGGGAGCCAGGACGGGTCGATGTAGACCGGGTACTGGGTGCCCGAGCCGGCCAGCACGCTCTGCACCGGAGTGATGTTCACGTTGCCGGCGCTCGCCGAGGTGGACATCACGGCGGTCTGCGCACGGGAACCGGGGCCGTCCGCGCTGCTCGCGGCCGGGTTGGGACTGGCGACTTCAGCGGGACTGGCGGCTCGGGCCGTCATCAGCCGTGAAGCGGATTTGCTGGGGGCCGGGGTGGTGCTGGAGTCCCACATCAACGGGGCTGAGGCGACGAAGCCTGGGGTATTGCTGGTGGTGTCGACGGCCTGAAGGTTGCCGTTCGCGTCGGCTGAGACGTTCAGTCCGCTGCCCGAGGTGGCCAGCTTCAGTTGCGCCAGAGCCGGATTGGCTGCGGCCGTAGCGGACTTGACGATCAGCACATGCCGGATGCCGCCCTGCGCGGTGACCTTCGCCTGGAGGTCGACGCCGGGCAGAACCTCGGCATAGGTGGCGTCATCCCCGACCAGGGTCGGCTTGGGCAGGGTGAACGGCACACTCACCGACAGTGTCTTGCCCGCTGCGTTGGTCAGCGTGGCCAGCGGTCCGCTGCCGCCACCCGACAGCCGCACCGGATCGACCACGGCCTTCGGGGAGATGGAACCGTCGCTGTTCGATATCAGCGTCACGTCCACCGGGACCCAGTTCGAGCCACTTTTGGCCCGGGCGGGCTGCATGCCGGTGGTCGTGGCCAGGGTGCCGTCCGGGTTGGCGAATGTCTGCGCATAGGGCGTGGTCAGTGTATCGATGACCTGGGCCTGCCCGGTGGCCTTGGCCCTGGCCTGCGCAGCGGCGGTCGCCGCCTCGTCCGGAGGTACTTGGGCCAGATGCTGGGCGTCGCCCCGCGCCGGGTCGGGCGGTGTGTCGGCCTGAGCCGGCAAGGCCAGCCCGAACACGGCGGTGACCAGGGCGATGACCAGCGATCCGCCCGTACGCCGCCGCTGCGATCTGCGCCGTCTGCCCTGCCTGTGCGTACTGCTGCCCCCCATGCGGGCTCCCCTCCCAAAAGCGAACGCGCCGGTATGGGCGCGTGGTTGGAGCACAGTAGCCGGGCTGAAGAGATGCAGGTCAAGGACACATTTCGGATGTTCCCCACTACCTGCTGACAGGGCGGGTGTTATTCACGCACCGCAAGCTAATGATGAGGCCAAGTGTGGGTCATGTGTTGGTTTGGTGTTCGAAATCCCCGTTACCGTCGCGAAGTTGACGCCGTCTGCCATGGGCATGGCGGTTCTTTGTTGTGTGAGGGGTGGGGTACATCGTGGGGGGTTGGGGTAGAACGTGGCGCCGCTGGGCGCGCGGACGCCGGAGCGGTTGGCTTGGCACGGTCACTGTGGTGGTGACCACAGCGACGCTGATGGGCCCGGTGCCCGCGCAGGCGATGGACGCCGCCAAGCCGGTGGATTCGCACAAGAAGTGGACCCCGCCGCACACCGCTCTTCCCCGCGCCATCCCCGTGCACACCACCAAGGCGCCAGGCCCGTCGGCGGTGAAAACGCATTACAAGGTGCCAGGAAACTGGGCCGGACCGGTAGCTGCGGCCCCGGCTCCCGAGGGCACTGCACCGCTCACTCTCACTGCCCAGGTGGACGCGGCTTCGAAGCAGGCTCCCCGAGCGGGCAAGCTCCCGGTCTGGGTGACCCCGGCCGACGGCGGACGCAAGCAAGCGGCCTCTGACCGGCAGGCCGAGACAGCTCAGCCCGCCAAAGCTGGCACGGCGTTGACGGTCGGCGTCCTTGATGCCGCGACGGCACACTCCATCGGCGCCCAGGGGCCCGTGGTGACCGTGGACCGCGGTGGAGCCGGCCCGGCAGGCCGGATCGAGGTCGGCCTCGATGTCCGCCAGCTCGATGCATCTTTTGGCGCCGACGCGTCGTCGCGGTCCCGTCTGGTCGCCCTGCCGGCCTGCGCACTGACCACCCCCGCGGCGCCGGACTGTCGCCAGCAGACCCTCCTTCCCTCCCGCTTTGACTCCGCAACGGGCCGTTTGGTGGCCGCTGTCACCCTGCCCGCCGCGGCACCGGCCCCCGCCTCGGCGGAGAAGTCCGCGGCAGTCGATACCCAGCCGCTGGTGCTCGCCGCGACGACGACCTCCGGCGGCGGGGGCGGCACGTACACGGCCAGCAGCCTCTCGCCGAGCGCGGCCTGGGAGGCCGGATCCAGCAGCGGCGGCTTCACCTACAGCTACCCGATCCAGGTCCCCACCCCGATGGGCGGGGACGCGCCGAAGATCGCCCTGTCGTACGACTCGTCCGCGGTGGACGGACGCACCTCCTCGACCAACAGCCAGGCGTCGTGGATCGGGGACGGCTGGGACTATTCACCGGGCTTTGTCGAGCGCACGTACAAGTCCTGTGACCAGGACGGCCTGAAGTACTCCGGCGACTCCTGCTGGGGCGGCTACAACGCCACCCTGTCCTTGCCCGGGCACTCCAGCGAGCTGGTACGCGACGACACCTCTGGAACCTGGAGACTGAAGAACGACGACGGCTCGAAGGTCGAATTCCTCACCGGCGCCGACAACGGCACCAGCACCGGCGAGTACATCAAGGTCTCCACGACCTCCGGCAGCACCTACTACTTCGGACTGAACCACCTGCCTGGCGGCGACAAGAGCGACCCGGCCGCCAACTCGGCCTGGACCAAGCCGGTGTACTCGCCCAAGAGCGGTGACGCCTGCTACGACGCGGCCAAGGGCGATGCCTCCTGGTGCCAGATGGGCTGGCGGTGGAACCTCGACTACGCCGTGGACCCCCACGGCAACCTCACCACGTACAGCTACACGGCCGAGTCCAACTACTACGCGCGCGGCGGCGGTCAGAACCAGGGCACGGGCACCCAGACCTCCTACACCCGCGGCGGAGCCCTCGCCTCCATCGCCTACGGGCAACTCCTGTCCGACCAGGTGACCGCAAAAGGCAAGCTCAATCCCGCAGCGAAGGTGCTCTTCAACGCGGCGGCGGAGGGCCGCTGCTCCACCGCGGGCAGCTTCACCTGCACCGGCGCGACCCTGTCCGCCTCGAACGCGGCCCACTGGCCTGATGTTCCGTACGACCAGAACTGCACCAGCACCGGTACCTGCACCAACTACGCGCCGAACTTCTGGTCCAATATCCGCTTGGCGTCGATCAGCACGCAGGTGCTGTCCAACGGCGCGTACAAGAACGTCGATACCTACGCGCTGACCCACACCTACCCGGACCCGGCAGACAGCAACAAGCCCACCATGTGGCTGGCCGGCATCCAGCGCACCGGCCAGGACGGCACCCCGGCGATCACGCTGCCCCAGGTGTCGTTCACGGCAGCCGAGCTGCCGAACCGGGTCGACGGGACCAGCCTGGTACCCGCGCCGACCATCTTCAACCGGCCCCGCATCCAGACGATCACCACCGAGACCGGTGAGCAGATCCAGGTCGACTACAACCTGCCCGCCTGCTCCCGGGTGAACAAGGTCATGCCAGCCTCGGCCGACACGGACACGCTGGCCTGCTACAACGTCAAGTGGTATCCGCCGGGAAGCATCTACGGGGCGGACCCGGCCTCGGACTGGTTCAACCGCTACACCGTCGCCAGCGTGACCGAGAACGACCCGGTTGCGCACACCACCTCCAAGGTGACCAAGTACCAGTACGGTGCCGCCGCCTGGCATTACGGCACCAGCGAGGTGATCGACCCCAAGACCCGTACCTGGGACGAGTTCCGCGGCTTCGCGTCGGTGACCACGGCCACGGGCAATGGTCAGGACGGCCCGGTCACCCAGGCCGTCACCAAATATCTGCAGGGCATGGACGGCGACACCCTGCCCGGAGGCGGCACCCGTTCGGTCAAGGTCGCCGATTCGCTGGGCGAGCAGGTCACCGACTCCGACTGGCTCTCCGGCCGGACCCTGGAATCCGACACGTACAACAAAGCCGGCGGCAGCCTGACTGCTTATTCGGTCACCACCGCCACCGACCCCGCCACCACCGCCACCCACGTGCGGGGCTCCGGACTGCCCGACCTGGTTGCCCGCTACAACGCCACCACCGCGGTTGCCACGTCCAAGGCCCTCAAGGCGGACGGAACCTGGCGCGCCACCGTCACGACTACACGCACCGACGCGGCCCATGCGAACCGCACCACCAGCGTGGACGTCGCCGCCGACGGGCAGCCGGAGCAGTGCACCCTCACCTCGTACGCCGACAGCAGCAACGCCCTCATGACCGGCATGGCCGATGAGGTCAAGACACTGTCCGGCAGCGGTGCCTGCACCGCCACCCCGACTGCGGCGAACACGGTGAAGGACACCCGCACCCTGTTCGACGGGCAGCCTTTCGGCAAGTCCGGCACCCAGGGCGACGCCACCAGCGGCCAAGTGCTCGACCACTACGACGGCTCGGGGACCCCGGTATTCACCACTACCGGAGTCAACACCTACGACGGCTACGGGCGCATCACGTCGGTAACCGACCCCAACACCACCGACACCCAGCACCCGGGCGGTGCCACCACCAGCACCGTCTACACGCCGGCCAAATCCGGCGAGCTGCCCGCCACCGTCACGGTCACCAAACCCGCCCCGGGCAGCAGCACGGACTGGACGTCCACCACCACCATGGACGTGGGGCGCAATCAGGTACTCGCCAGCACGGATCTCAACGGGAAGACCACCACCAAGAGATACGACGCGCTCGGCCGCGTCACCGCGGTGTGGGCGCCGGGCCGCACCACCTCCCAGAACGCAAACGCCACGTTCACCTACGCCGTGAACGGCAGCACCGGCCCATCCACGGTCACCTCGGGTGTGCTGCGCAACGACGACGGCTACAAGCAGTCGTTCGCCCTCTTCGACGGATTTGGGCGGCAACGCCAGACTCAGGCCACCCCGGGCCTGTCCGCCTTCACCGGGCGGCTCATCACCGACACGTACTACGACTCCCATGGCTGGCCGGTCGAGACCCGCAGCCCGTACTACGATGACGCCACCGCCCCCGGCACTAGCCTGGTCACCACCACTGACAACCAGACCCCTGGCCGGACCAGCACCGTCTACGACGGCCAGGGACGCCCGACCGCGTCCGTCTTCTCTTCCTACGCCGCCGAACAATGGCGCACCACCACGGCATACCCGGGCGTGGACGAGACGGATGTGACCCCGCCCCAGGGCGGCACCCCAACCACTGCCATCACAGACGCCCTTGGGCACACCAGCGAGCGGTGGCAGTACAAGACACCGACGGCGACCGGCCACGCCAGCGATGCCGACGTCACCGCGTACACCTACACACCGGACGGCAAGCCGGCCACCCACACCGATGCCACCGGCCAGAACCGCTGGTCGTACACCTACGACCTCATCGGCCGGCAGACCTCCACCACCGACCCCGACACCGGCACCACCACCCTCACCTACGACCGCGACGGGCGGCTGGCCACCTCCACCGACGCGCGCAAGCAGACACTCAGCTACGACTACGACCTGATCGGCCGCAAGACCGCCGAATACAGCACCACCTCGCCGTCCACCACCCCGGTGCCGCTCGCGGCCTGGTCGTACGACAGCGTCAGCAGCGCCAAGGGCCAGCCCGTCAAGGCAAGCCGGTTCGTGAACGGCAAGACCGACGCCCCCTACACCAGCGAGATCACCGGGTACGACAACGGCTACCGGGCCACCGCCACCACGGTCACCATCCCGGCGAGCGAGGGCAAGCTCGCCGGGACGTATACGTCGACGGCCACCTACGACCCGGTCACCGGGGAAGTGACCGAGTCGTCCACAGGCGCCCGCGGCGACATTCCCGCCGAGACCCTGGACTACAGCTACGACGTCTACGGTCCGCTGGGCTCCTTCGGGTCGAGTGCCACCACCTACGACGTGTCCACCGACTACGACGCGTTCGGCCGGGCAGTGCGTACCACGGCCAACCCGTGGGGCACCCAGATCGTCGCGACCGACAACTACGACCAAGCCACCGGCAACCTGCTCTCCTCCTGGATCGACAAGCAGACCGCCGCCAACGGCGCAGTTCAGCAGACCAGTTACAGCCGCAACCCGGCCGGGCAGCTCACCGCCATCCAGAACATCCCCGACAACGCCCCGGCCCAGACAGACCTGCAGTGCTTCAGCTACGACTACCTAGGCCGCCTTACCACCGCATGGACCGACACCGGCGCCACCAGCGCCAAGGCGCAACCGTCCGTGCCGAACATCGGGGGCTGCAAGAACACCACGCCCACCAGCGGGGCAGCAGCGGGCAAGACCACCGTCGGCGGGCCGGCCGCCTACTGGTCCTCCTACGCCTACGACACCACCGGCAACCGCAC
Source organism: Streptomyces sp. NPDC094147 (assembly GCF_044764265.1). Taxonomy (NCBI): domain Bacteria; kingdom Bacillati; phylum Actinomycetota; class Actinomycetes; order Kitasatosporales; family Streptomycetaceae; genus Streptomyces; species Streptomyces sp. NPDC094147. The sequence goes on from NZ_JBIWHT010000008.1 coordinate 79,220, forward strand.
CGGCCTCACCCAGCACGATCCCTCCGGTGACACCACCAAGGACGTCACCACCACCCCGGCATTCGCCCCTGCCGGACAGGCCAACCAGCCGACCACGGCGGCGAACACTGGCGGCGGCACCGGCGGCGCCCATGCCCTGCTCTCCACCACCAGCAGCGGTCCCGGTAACCCCGGTTCGAGTGCATACCAGTACGACGCCACCGGCAACACCACCGCCATCACCACCACTGCCGGCACCACGTCCCTGACCTGGGATGCCGAGGACAAGCTCGCCACCGTCGCTTCCACCGGCAGCAGCGGCACCACCAGTTACGTCTACGACACGTCCGGCAATCAGCTCGTCCGCCGTGACCCCGGCAAGACCACTCTCACCATCGGAACCGACGAACTCACCCTCGACACCAACACCAACCAGGTCACCGACACCCGCACCTACGCCCTGCCCAACGGCCTCAGCGCCGTCCGCACCGGCAGTGCCATCACCTGGCAGTCGAGTGACAACCACGGCACCGCCGCCCTCTCCCTCGACTCCAAGACCCTCGCCGAAACGCGCCGCCCCACCGACCCCTTCGGCAGCCCCCGCGGCACCCAGCCCACCAGCTGGGCCGGCGACCACGGTTTCGTCGGCGGCACCCAGGACCCGGCCACCGGCCTGACCAACCTCGGGGCCCGCGAGTATCAGCCCTCAACCGGCCGCTTCATCAACCCCGACCCGATCCTCGACCAGGCGCAGCCTCAGCAGTGGAACGGCTATGCCTACAGCAACAACAACCCCGTCAACCTCTCCGACCCCACCGGACTGTGCCCACGCGACCTCTGCGGCGACGGCTACCTCATCGGCGGAGACGGCTCCCGCGGCTACACCGGCGAACGACCGGGCGACGTGGAATGCAAGTCGTGCAATGACCGGCTCGGCAGCATCGGCAGCGGCCCTGTAAGGGATGACTCGTCCAGCGACGACACGTCCAGCAAATCCACCTGCTATTACGCGATGGGGATGAACATGTGCAGCGACGGCGGTGCCCCGGCGGCCGCAGACGCTACACGAGACACCACCAACACCTACAACCCCCGGGGCAATCCGGGCGGCTACCCCGTCGGCGACCCCAGCCAGAACGGCCCGTGCACTACCGCATGCAAGGTGGCACTTGGCGGCACCGCAGTGATCGGGTGCGCGCTGCTCTGGGAAGCCTGCCTGACCGGAATGGCAGACCTCGCGGCTGGAGGCACCGCCTCCATCGAGCTCCAGGCTGCCGGCACCGGAGCAGCAACAATCGGGGCGGGAGACACAGCCTGGAACCTCTTCAAGGGAGGCTCCGAGGCAGGCGAAGGAAAAACAGCCGGATCCCTCGGAAACTGCTTCCTCGCCGGCACCCAGGTCCTCATGGCCGACAAGTCGACCAAGAACATCGAACAGATCAAGGTCGGCGAAGAAGTACTGGCCACCGACCCAACAACCGGCAGGGCATCAAGAAACAAGGTCACCGCCCTCATCGTCACCGAGGGAGACAAGCACCTCAACGAACTGACCATCACCACCAAGGACGGCCCGAAAAAGCTCACCGCCACAAGCCAACACCCCTTCTGGGTCCCCGCCGAACAGCGCTGGGTACTGGCCGCAGACCTCAAGCCCGGCACCGCCCTGCTCACCGACCAGGGCGCAACGGTCACCCTCCAGGCCAATCGCGCCTTCAGTAAGCGCACACGCACCTACAACCTGACCGTTGCCGACGTCCACACGTACTATGTGCTGGCAGGGGCAACGCCGGTGCTGGTGCATAATTCCAACTGCCCCGACGTAACTGTTTTCCACTACACCGACAAGAAGGGCTTCAATGGAATCCGGAGCCAAAGCCCTTACCGAATCGATCCTGGTGACTCAAAGAATGGGGCTGGTCCGTTCTTTACGACAAAGAGCCCAGATGACCTGACTGCTCCGAGTGCATTTAAGAAGCTCGGGATCACGAATGCCAAGTCGCAATTTGTGATGCAGTTTACAGTTCCCAGGAGTTCGCTCGTGCCGCTGCGCGGCGATCGCGGCCAGTTCATCTTTACGATCCCTCAGGGAGTCACTATTCCGAGGCCTAATGCACCATACTTCGGACCTACGAACGGTTGGAGCGGCCAGTGATCACAGGTAGTGACAGCGTCTTCGTGGCATGTGGGCCAGTCTCAAGAACCATCGAGCGATTCCTGGATGATTGGCTACTCCGATGGCCGGAGCTCAGGATCGCGCTTGGCGACGATCCTGAGGTGGGATTTTCTGCTTGGGCTTCGGCCGAGTTGAGGATCCCAGACTCGGGCCAAATTCTCATTGCTCGAGATGAAGTAATGGAAGCAGAGTGGGATGAACTCGGCTACGAACTTGATTCAAGTCAAGAGGGTCCGTTCTGTATCGCGTATGAGCCTTGCCAGCGCAGGACCTTGAACGTAACCGCTCTCGAGGATCCATATGTGCGCGATGGATTCGGTTACGATCCCTATGACGTCACGCTAGTCGGGCCCCGGCTTCATCTGGTTTCGGTGGTGACGCCAGACATTGAAAGTGGATTTTCTCGTGCAGTTCTTGCGGGTCTAAGGAAGCGGCTTAGCGAGGCCGGAGAATCCGCAACCCAGTAATGTGCCAAAAGTGCAGGAAGCTTCGCCGGGGGTCGCTCCGGCGAAGCTTCTGCACTGCAGCTGCACACCTTGTGACGTCTTATCGCTGTCGTCGTTAAAATCCCGGCTGGCACTGCTAATTAGCCGCCGGGGTTGATCTGTTACTGCATAGGCTGCACTGAGGCAAGTGCTGATCGGTCATAGATAGACGAAGCCTATCCAGATGGAACGGCGCTGCCCCTGGGGCATGTTCGTCTTCTCTGGCGATCCGCGGCTGGCGACGGAAACAGCCGAGCTCGTGCAACGAGGCGGCCTGATCCTGCGTCTGGATGGAGGCTGGGAACAACGGGAGGCGATGTCTCTCTTCCAGGCAGCCTGCGCCCGGGAGCTTGTGCTACTTCGGCCGGCTTCACTGTGAACTCCACTGCGTGCGGCCAGGGCTTCTATTCGTGCCGTCGGCTACACCTGGCTGCTGTAGGGAGCTGAGTCGGGTGGGCAGTTCGCGGGCTGTACCGGAACAGAGTCAGGCACGACCCCTGCGCGATCTCGAGGTGTCGAGTCCCTGATCGCCGACGGAAGACCGCACCTGGCCGTCCATCATCACTCATTCCGGGGGGATCGGCTCGCCGCTGCACTATCACCGCCGACGCCACGTCACCCTCGTACGCATCTACGCAGTCACCGACCTGACGGCCCACCAGGCTGGCACCCCCGAGATTGCGCACCGCTTGCATCGGCCCTGGGACGTCGAGAACAAGATCCACCACCCCACGCCATGGCCAGCCTGTGCGACCTGGCCATCGGAGTCCTTAGCCTCGCCGGCCACGCCAACATCGCAGTCAGCTTCCGCCAGCACTCCCGCAATGCCACCCGACTCCAATCCACGACCGACATCACCTGGCCAACCTGCACTGGTCCCCTGAACGACGTCCGCTGGACCGCGATTCGCATGCCAGCTAGGGCGCGTTCGCATGCGAGTCGGACGATGACGCGCAGGTAGTCGCTGCGGTCGCCGGTGTCGTAACGGCGGTAGATGAAGACCACGCCGTATACGGGGGCCGTCGTCGTTCTCGCTGGGGGACATCTCCTGCGGGGCGGCGGTGAGCTGGATCTTGTCGCCGCGGCCGGGCGGGATCTTCTTGATGGATTCGAAGACTGCCGGGTCGACCACGTACCGGCCGGTGATCGCGTAGGCGGAGGGGGCCTCGCCGGGCGGTGACGCTGCCGCCGCATCTTCCTGCAGGTCGATCATGCGGGACAGCAGAGGGTGCGCGGGGCGATGAGGTCGTCGCCGAGCAGCACGGCGAAGGGCTGGTCGCCTACGTGGGGTTCGGCGCAGAGCACCGCGTGCCCAAGGCCCTCGGGGTCGCCCTGGCGCACGTAGTGCAGGGTGGCCAGTTCACTGGACTCCCGTACCCGGGCCAGACGGGAGCCGTCGCTCTTGCGGATGAGCGCCTCTTCGAGCTCGTGGTTGCGGTCGAAGTGGTCTTCCAGGGCGCGCTGGGTCCAGCCGATGATCACCAGGATGTCGGAGAGGCCCGCCGCCCGCGTCGCCTCGACCACGTACTGGATGGCCGGCTTATCGACGATTGGCAGCATCTTCCTGGGCGTGGCCTTCGTCGCCAACAGGAGGCGGGTGACGAGGCCGGCCGCTGGGATGACGGCCTTGGTCACGGCGCAGGGTCGGGGAGTGCGTGACGGCATTGCTGTGCGCGTTTCCTTGGCGGTCGTAGACGCCTACGATCAGCAGATCATCCCTGCCCTGCGCTGACCCACCGCCGCTCAACTCCCCTACCCGCACGGCCCGTTCGCCTCCCGCATCGTCTCCCCGAACGAATGGCCTGTTTCATGACCGAACCCACCGTCATACCCGTACCCGCCACCGACGACGCTCCCGACGGCCGGTTCGCCAATGAGGATCTGCGGCCGGTGCCGCCCGGGGAGCGCCGCTGGACGACGTACAACTTCGCCGCCCTCTGGGTCGGCATGGCCCACAACATCCCCTCCTGGACGCTCGCTTCCGGTCTGGTCGCCCTCGGCATGGACTGGAAGCAGGCGGTCTTCACCATCGCGCTCGCCAACCTGATCGTCCTGGTCCCGATGCTCCTGACCGGGCACGCGGGACCCAAATACGGCATCCCGTTCCCCGTGCTCGCCCGTGCCTCGTTCGGACTGCGCGGGGCCAACCTGCCCGCGATGATCCGCGCCGCCGTCGCCTGCTGCTGGTTCGGCATCCAGACCTGGATCGGCGGGCAGGGCATCTTCGTCCTGCTCGGCAAGATCTTCGGCGGCTGGAGCGAGGTGTCGCACATCGGCGGCCAGCCGTGGACGCTCTGGCTCTGCTTCCTCGTCTTCTGGGCGCTCGAACTCGCCCTCATCCACCGGGGGATGGACACCCTGCGCCGCTTCGAGAACTGGGCGGCGCCCTTCGTCCTGGTCGGCGCGCTGGTCCTGCTCATCTGGATCGCCCACAAGGCAGGCGGCTTCGGTCCGCTCCTGGACCAGCCCTCCAAGCACGGCTGGGGCCCCGGTTTCTGGCCGGTGTTCTTCCCGTCCCTCATGGGCATGATCGGCTTCTGGGCGACGCTGTCGCTGAACATCCCGGACTTCACCCGCTTCGGCAAGGGCCAGCGCGCCCAGGTCTGGGGTCAGACGCTCGGCCTGCCCACGACCATGACGGCGTTCGCGCTCCTCTCCGTCCTGGTCACCTCCGGCTCCCAGGCGGTGTACGGGACGCCGATCTGGAACCCCGTCGACCTGGTGGCCAAGACCGACAACGTCTTCGGCCTGCTCTTCGCGCTGCTGACCGTCCTGGTCGCCACCGTCTCCGTCAACGTGGCGGCGAACGTCGTCTCACCCGCGTACGACCTCGCGAACCTCGCCCCGAAATTCATCAACTTCCGCAGGGGAGCGCTCCTTACGGGCGTGATCGGCGTGGTGATCCTCCCGTGGAAGCTGACCTCCACTCCCGAGCTGTACATCTTCACCTGGCTCGGCGTCGTGGGCGGGCTCCTCGGCACGGTCGCCGGGATCCTCATCGCCGACTACTGGGTGGTGCGCCGCACGGTCCTCGATGTCGCCGACCTGTACCGGCCGGGCGGCCGCTACTGGTACACCGGCGGCTGGAACTGGCGGGCGGTGGCCGCCTTCCTGGCCGGCGGCCTGCTGGCGGTGGGCGGCTCGTACTCCACGCTGGACGCGAAGGGAGCCAAGCTGGGCCCGTTCCCGGCGGACGGCCTGATCCCGTTCCTGAAGCCCCTGGCGGACTACGGCTGGGCGGTGGGGCTCGGGTCGGCGCTGGTGCTGTACGTCCTGCTGTCGGTGGGCCCGGGTTCCGCACGGCGCGGCGCCGGTCAGCGGTAGCCGCAGGCGCTCGTGCCCGCGCCTACGGCACGCGCGCCGTCCACTCCTCGCTGCTGAACTTCGTCGCCGCGAGCTCCCGCGCCCGGGTCATCTCCTCGTCCGTGACCCTGCCTTCGGACAGGCCGTACCGGGAACGGAAGGACGCGATCATCCGCTCGATCACGGCCTCGCGCGGCAGACCGGTCTGACGCCGCAGTGGGTCGACGCGCTTCTTGGCGCTCTTGGTGCCCTTGTCGGACAGCTTCTCCTTGCCGATGCGCAGCACGTCGAGCATCTTGTCCGCGTCGATGTCGTACGCCATCGTCACGTGGTGCAGCACCGCGCCGTCGTCCGCCACCATCCGCTTCTGCGCCGCGCCCGCGATCTTCCCGGCCTCGGTCGCGATGTCGTTGAGCGGCTGGTACCAGGCCTTGACGCCCATGTCGCCGAGCGCGCCGAGGACCCAGTCGTCCAGGTAGGCGTAGCTGTCCGCGAACGACAGGCCCTGCACGAGGGCGTCGGGCACGGACAGCGAGTACGTGATCGTGTTGCCGGGCTCGATGAACATGGCGCCGCCGCCGCTGATCCGCCGCACGACCGTGATGCCGTGGCGCTCGGCGCCCTCCGGGTCGACCTCGTTGCGCAGCGACTGGAAGCTGCCGATGACGACGGCGGGGGCGCCCCACTCCCACACGCGCAGGGTGGGCGGGCGGCGGCCTGCGGCGACTTCGGCGGTGATGACCTCGTCCAGGGCCATGTGGAGCGCGGGGGACTGCGGGGCCTCGTGGATGAGCTGCCAGTCGTAGTCGTTCCAGTCGGTGGCGTGGGCGAGCGCCCGGCGGACGGCGACCGCGACGCCTTCCGAGGTCAGGCCGTACATGGTGGTGCCGGGCGGCAGTGCCGCGTCGATGCGGGCCGCGAGTCCCGCCGCGTCGGTGTCGGCCGGGGCGCCCTCCAGGGCCCGGTTGATCGCCAGGATCGCCTCGTCGGGCTCCAGGAAGAAGTCGCCCGCGACCGTCACGTCCCGCAGGACTCCGTCGCGGGTGTCCAGATCGACCACCACGAGCTTGCCGCCGGGGACCTTGTATTCGCCGTGCACCGCTTTGCCTCCATCTGCTCCGAGCGGGCTCAACGGTAATCGGACCCGTCGTATTCCGGCGCCGCTGCCGGCGCGCGGGACGTGGCGGCGCCGGGTTGCCACGTGCGGCCCGTTCACCTCGATGTCCTGCGGTGTTGGCCGGTTCGTCGGAGGAGGCTCGCCGATTGTCAGTGCCGCGTGATTTGCTGGACACATGATCGACGAAGGCTTTCTCGCAGGTGGTACGGCAGCGGTCGAAGAGGCGGTCCGCAAGGCGGCCGCCGTCGAGATCATGCCGCGCTTCCGGCAGCTCGCTTCGCACGAGGTGGTCGAGAAGAACGGCCCGCACGACCTGGTCACGGTCGCCGACCGGCTGGCGGAAGAGCATCTGACCGCCGCGCTCACCGCGATACTTCCCGGCTCGGTGGTCGTCGGCGAGGAGGCCGTGCACGCCGACCCGGCGGTGTACGAGGCGCTGCTCGGCGACGCGCCGGTGTGGATCGTCGACCCGGTGGACGGCACCCGCCAGTTCGTCCACGGCGAAGCCGGATTCTGCACCCTGGTGGCGCTCGCCCACCGCGGCGAGCTGCTGGCCTCCTGGACGTACGCGCCGGCGCTGGACGAGATGGCGGTGGCCGTCCGGGGCCGTGGCGCGACCCTCAACGGCGAGCCGCTGCACGCCGGTTCGCCCGAACCCGGCGCCGTCATCGAGGTCGCCACCTCCCACCCGGACTACACGACACCCGAGCAGAAGCGCGCCCTGCTCGGCCTGCGGGTCGACGGTGTGCAGCCCCGGCCGTGCGGCTCGGCGGGTCTCGAATACCTGGCGATAGCCCGCGGCGAGCTGGACGCCCTCGCGTTCTCCTGGGAGTACGCCTGGGACCACGCGGCGGGGCTGCTCCTGGTGGCCGAGGCGGGCGGCGCCCAGACCACGGTCGCCGGCGAGCCGTTCCGGATCACCGGGGGCAACGCGCTCCCGTTCACCGCGGCCCGCGACGCGGCGACGGCGGAGCTGGTACGGAGGCTGCTCGCGGGCGAGTAGGAGCCGGTGTCCGAGCCCCCGCCCGGGTCCGCGGCTCGCCCGGGTCCGCCTGGGCTCGCTCGCGGGGGAGCGAGGCCACGGCTCGTCCCAGGGCGGGACCGAGGCCACGGCTCAGGAGAGCGCTGCTCGCACCTCGCGCACCAGGTCGTCGGCCAGATCGACCGCCCCGGCGTCCAGCGCGCGCAGGGCTGCCGCCGCCCCCTCGGCGAAACCGGCCGGGGCGGCGTCCAGAGCGGCCGCCGAGGCCAGCGCTCCCTTCTCGTTGAGGAGCCAGCGCCGGTGATGGGCGTGCAGGGACTGGGCCAGGACGCCGAACGCGCGGGACAGGCAGAGCGACACATGCAGCGCGTCGCGACAACCGGCCGACTTGCGAGCGGCCGCCACCGAGAACTCCGCCTCCCAGGCCGTCGCGACCAGCGCCGCGCGCAACGGCTCCGGGTAGTGGCGGGTCTGTTCCTGAAGGACCGTCAACTCGCCCTGCGGATCGGCCAGTACGAGTCCGAGGGCGACCTCCCCCGGATAGGCGGGCGACCAGAACCCCAGCGGGTGGCCGGGCTGGACACCGACCTCGTACCGGCCTGCCAGACAATCGGTCCAGACGCGTTCGACGCGGTCCAGGTCGCGCAGGATCCAGTCGACCGCGACGCCGTCGAGCGTCAGCCAGGCGCCGCCGTTGACCCAGGGGCCCCAGCCGCCCGGCCCGGCCACCTCGACCGGAGTGCCGCAGACCTCGGAGGCCAGCCGGGACAGTGCGGGAACGTCCAGGTCACCGCGGTAATACAGGCCCAGGTCCCAGTCGGAGTCCGGGCGGTGGGTGCCTCGGGCGCGGCTGCCGCCCAGGGCGACGGCCCGCACCCCGGGCACCTCGGCGAGCCGCTCGGCGAGGGCGGCCATACGGTGGCTGACAGCGGGGTGCGCGGGCGAGTTCACCGGCCGGACGCTACCCCGAGCCGGATTGTCGGTGCACCGGAATATCCTGGGTGCCTTGGCCGACGTGGCGTGAGGAGTCCGAGGTGCCGTCGATGATCGATGCCGTCGTCGTGGGGGCGGGGCCCAACGGACTGACCGCTGCCGTCGAACTGGCCAGGAGGGGCTTGCGCGTTGAGGTCTTCGAGGCCAAGGACACCGTGGGCGGCGGAGCCAGGACCGAGGAGCTCACGCTGCCCGGCTTCCGCCACGACCCCTGCTCCGCGGTCCACCCGCTGGGCATCGGCTCGCCCGCCTTCAAGAACATGCCGCTCGACCGGTACGGGCTGGAATGGCTGCACCCCGAGCTGCCGATGGCGCACCCCTTCGACGACGGGACGGCCGCCGTGCTGTCCCGCTCGGTCGCCGAGACCGCGGCCTCCTTCGGACCGCGCGACGCCGGTACGTACCGCCGTCTGCTCGCCCCCTACCACGGCAAGTGGGACGTGCTGGCACGGGACTTCATGTCGCTGCCGCTCACCGCGCTGCCGCGCGATCCCATCGGGCTCGCCCGGTTCGGGACCGTGGGCCTGCCGCCGTACACCTGGCTGATGCGCCGCTTCCGGGACGACCGGGCGCGCGCCCTGATGGCCGGGCTCGTCGCCCATGTCATCGCCCCGCTGGGCGGCCTCGCCACCGGAGGCGTCGGCATGCTCTTCGCGCTGGCCGCGCACGAGAACGGCTGGCCGCTGCCGCGCGGCGGCTCCCAGTCGATCTCCGACGCCCTGACCGCGTACCTGCGCGACCTGGGCGGCGCGGTTCACACGGGCTTCGAGGTCAAGCGGCTCGACGACCTGCCGCCGGCCCGCGCCTACGTCTTCGACACCTCGCCCACCGCCCTCGCCCGGATCGCGGGCCTGGGCAGGGCGTACGAGCACTACAAGTACGGCGCCGCCGCCTTCAAGATCGATTACGCCCTGGACGGGCCGGTTCCGTGGACGGCGAAGGAGGCCAGAATCGCCGGGACCGTCCAGATCGGCCCCTCCAGCCGCGACATCGGCACCGCCCTGAACCAGGCCTCCGGCGGCACGGCCCCCGAGACGCCCTTCCTGATCACCGCCCAGCCCAGCCTGGTCGACCCGTCCCGCGCGCCCGAGGGCAAGCAGGTGTTCTGGGCGTACGGACACGTCCCCAACGGCTGGGAGGGCGACCTCACGGACGCCATCGAGCGACAGATCGAGCGCTTCGCCCCCGGCTTCCGCGACCGCGTCCTCGCCCGCGCGACGGCGGGCCCGCCCCAGCTCGCCGCGCGCAACGCCAACTACGTCGGCGGCGACATCGCCTGCGGCGCGGCCCGCGGCATCCAGCTGCTGCTCCGCCCCAAGATCTCCCTGTTCCCGTACACGACACGGCACCCGTCGGTGTTCCTGTGCTCCTCGGCCACCTGGCCGGGCCCCGGCGTGCACGGAATGTCCGGTCACAACGCGGCGAAGGCCGTGTGGCGCAGCCTGCGCAAGGCCGATCAGCGATGAGCCGGCCCCGGGCGGACATCGTGCTGGTGCGCGGCGACATCACCGAGCAGTCGGTGGACGCGATCGTCAACGCGGCCAATTCCTCACTGCTCGGCGGCGGAGGCGTGGACGGCGCGATCCACCGCCGAGGCGGGCCCGCCATCCTCGAAGACTGCCGCAGGCTGCGCGCCTCCCAGTACGGCAAGGGTCTGGCGACCGGGCAGGCGGTCGCCACCACCGCCGGGCGGCTGCACGCGCGCCATGTGATCCACACCGTCGGTCCTGTGTCCACCGACGCGGTGGACCGGTCGGAGCTGCTGGCTTCCTGCTACCGGGAGTCGTTGCGGGTGGCGGATGAGCTGGGCGCCCGTACCGTCGCCTTCCCGGCGGTCTCCGCGGGCGTCTACGGGTGGCCGATGGAGGACGCTGCGCGGATCGCGGTGGAGACGGTGCGGGCGGCGGAGACGTCGGTCGAGGAGGTCAGGTTCGTCCTCTTCGACGAGGCGGCGTACGAGGCGTTCGCCCGGCAGATCCGCTGACCGTCCTGCTGCGGGGACACGCTCATCCGGGTCCCTGGGCCTGTACCCGGGCCAGGTGGGGGAAGCGCTGCCGCCAGCGGGGGTACGCGGGGTTCCCGGCGCAGGCGGCCAGGTAGCCGTCGCCGACCCTGCGCAGGACCTCGGCACCGTGGGCGGCGAGCGGTCCGGTGCGGTGCCACGCCAGAAGGTGGCGGTACCAGAGGGGGTTTCCGGCCAGCGGGCGGACGGTGACTCCGGGGACCTCGATGAAGGTGGCCTGGCACAGGGTGACGGCCAGTCCCGCCCGTACGATCTCGACCAGCTGCCTGCCCTCGGCCTCGTACGGGGTGAAGGGACGGCGGTGCGTCAGGGCGCAGACGGAGGACCAGTACTCCCGGGTGCGGTCCCGGTCGGGGCGCGGCACCGCCCAGTCCTCGTCGAGCAATTGCGCCAGGGAGACGTCCTCCTGGGCGGCCAGGGGATGGGCCGTGGGAAGCAGCGCGAACACGGGCTCGGTGACGAGCGGGGCGAGGGTGACGCCATCACGCGGCAGGAGTTCCTGCTCGGGGTTGTCGCCGAGGACGGCGGCCTCCAGGCGGCCCGCCGCCAGGTCGTCCAGGAGCGGGGCCGGGGAGTGCTGGCAGCGCGAGGTCACGTCGGCTCCGGGCAGCAACTCCCGTACCGCCAGGATGAGATGGGCGAGCAGGGGGGCGCCGACGGATCCCAGGCGAAGGCGGTTTACGGGTGACCTGTGGCGGGTGGCGCGGGCGGTGTCGGCGAGCAGTGCGTCGATGCCGGGCAGGATGGTCTGGGCGCGGGCGAGTACGAGTTCGCCGAAGTCGGTGGGGACCGCACCGGATCGTCGGCGGTCGAAGAGCATCCCGCCGAGCATGGCTTCGATGCGTCGCAGTTGGGCGCTGACCCCGGGCTGGGTCATGCACAGTGAGGCGGCGGCCTTGGTGAGGCTGCCGGTCTCGGCGATCGCGCAGACCACTCGCAGGTGCCGTACCTCAAGATCCATGGCGCGGATGTTATGGACCGCCGACATCTTTCGGCCAGAGACGGCCTCCTTCAGTCTTATGTGAAATGTCACACGGCGTTCATTGAGGGGTCGCGCATCCATGAGACGTTCCGATTCTCCAAGGGCGGCAGCCCGCAAAACGCTCCTGTCCGCCCTGGTCACCGGCCTGCTCCTGCTCCTGTTGGGCGCACCGGCCGCCCATGCGCAGGGGGACGGCGCGTCCGCCTGCGCTCTGCACGGGACGACCGGCTGGACGGACGAGGGGCATGACACCGACTACTCCGTCTTCCAGCGTCCCGCCGGCACCATCAGGGTGGCCATGATCTTCGTGGACTTCCCGGACGCCCCGGCCACCGAGTCCCCGGCGAGCGACGCCGCCCAGCTCACACCGGGCGCGGACTGGGTGTGGAACGCCTCCTACGGGAAGGTGTGGCTCGCCATCTCGCAGCACCAGCAGTGGGTGCGGATGCCGCGCAACTCCACCGACTACGGCTTCGCGCGCGGACTGAGCCACGAGGCACACGAGGCGTACGTCAAGGACGCCGTGACCGCCGCCGACCCCGATGTGGACTTCTCGCAGTACGACATGGTCTATGTCGTCCCCACGAGGAACGCGGCGGCCATCTCCTTCACACCCACCTATGTGTACGAGCCGGGCACGGCCGGTGTCGTCGCCGACGGCACCACCATCAAATGGGCGGTCACCTTCGGCCAGGACATGTGGAACTGGGGGCCCAAACTGCTCGGCCACGAGACCGCGCACACCTTCGGGCTGCCCGACCTGTACGCCTTCGACGCGGGCACTGACGCCCACCGGTTCGTCGGCGGCTGGGACGTGATGGGCCTGGTCGGCGGGAAGGCGCCGCAGTACTTCGGCTGGGAGTCCTGGAAGCTCGGCTGGACCGACGACAGCCAGGTCTACTGCCAGGCTTCGAGCGGCAGCGGCACCGTGTCCCTCACGGCCGTCGAGTACGGCAGCGGCACCAAGTTCGCCGTGGTGCCCACCGGACCGACGACCGCGTACGTCGTCGAGTCCCGCCGGGCCGTCCAGGCCGATGCGGGGGCCTGCTCGACCGGCGCGCTGATCTACAAGGTCGACACGTCCGCGCAGTCCGGCTACGGCCCGATCCAGGTCATGGACGCCAAGCCCGCCGCCACCCCGGTGAGCGGCTGCCGCCCGCTGGACGACGCTCCGTACTGGGCCGGTGAGTCGTTCACCGACTCCTCTGCCGGCGTGCGCATCGATGTGCTGGGCGCGGACGGGTACGGAGAGACGGTGCGTGTCACCAAGTCGTAGGCGAATATGGGCAGTTGCGGCCCGGCCGTCGTGATGGGCGACCGGGGCGCAACTGTGTTCAGACGCTTCCGGGGAAGTGGCGGGCGACCTGCCGTGCCTCGCCCGGTGCGGCGGTCCGCCGAACCGGTATCGCCCGCGCCGGTGGGTGACCCGCTGGCCCGGCGAGGTCGATGTCGGATTCTCGCCAGCCGGGGCGGGTGCCCGTGCCCGATGCTTGACGCATGCACCCCGCCGCTCCCGCCCCGATGCACACCGACACCGAGCGTTGCGTGCGCGCCGTCCAGTCCAAGGACGCGCGCTTCGACGGCTGGTTCTTCACGGCCGTCCTGACCACCCGCATCTACTGCCGGCCCAGCTGCCCGGTCGTGCCGCCGAAGGTCGAGAACATGACCTTCCACCCGAGCGCGGCCGCCTGCCAGCAGGCCGGATTCCGGGCCTGCAAGCGATGCCGCCCCGACACCACGCCCGGCTCGCCGGAGTGGAACGCCCGCGCCGACACCGTCGCCCGCGCCATGCGCCTGATCAGGGACGGAGTGGTCGACCGCGAAGGCGTCCCCGGCCTCGCGACCCGCCTCGGCTACAGCGCCCGCCAGATCGAACGCCAACTGCTCGCCGAGCTCGGTGCCGGCCCCCTCGCCCTGGCCAGGGCGCAGCGGGCGCAGACCGCGCGGATCCTCATCGAGACGACCCCGCTGCCCATGGCCGAGGTCGCCTTCGCCGCCGGGTTCTCCTCGATCCGCACCTTCAACGACACCGTCCGCGAAGTCTTCGCGCTCGCCCCGACCGAGCTGCGCGCCCGCGCCGCCCGGGGCATCGCCCACCAGACGCCGGGCGCGATCACGCTCCGGCTGCCCTTCCGTGCCCCGCTCAATCCCGACAACCTCTTCGGCCACCTCGCCGCGACCGGCGTCCCCGGAGTCGAGGAGTGGCGCGACGGCTCCTTCCGCCGCACGCTGTCGCTGCCGTACGGCCACGGCATCGCCGAACTCACCCCGCAGCCGGAACACATCGGATGCGTGCTGCACCTCACCGATCTGCGCGATCTCACCATCGCCATCAGCCGCTGCCGCTGGATGCTCGACCTCGACGCCGACCCGGTCGCCGTCGACGACCGGCTGCGCACCGATCCGCTGCTCGCGCCGCTGGTCGACAAGGCGCCGGGCCGCCGCGTGCCGCGCACGGTGGACGCCGCCGAATTCGCCGTACGGGCTGTGCTGGGCCAGCAGGTCTCGACAGCCGCCGCCCGCACCCACGCGGCCCGGCTCGTCGTCGCGCACGGCCGGGCGATCGACGACCCGGCGGGCGGGCTCACCCACCTCTTCCCGACCCCCGCCCAGCTCGCCGAGATCGACCCGGAGCGGCTCGCCCTGCCGCGCAGCCGCCGCACCACCCTCACCACGCTGGTCGCCGCGCTCGCCGACGGCACCCTCAAGCTCGGCCTCGACAGCGACTGGGACCTGGCGCGGGCCCAGCTCATGGAGCTGCCCGGGTTCGGCCCCTGGACCGTGGAGGTGATCGCGATGCGGGCGCTCGGCGACCCGGACGCCTTCCTGCCCTCCGACCTCGGCATGCGCCGGGCGGCCGGAAAGCTCGGACTGCCGTCCACCCCCGCCGCGCTCACCGCGCGCGCCGCCGCCTGGCGACCCTGGCGGGCCTACGCGGTGCAGTACCTCTGGGCGACGGAAGACCACGCCATCAACCACCTTCCCGCATAAGGGAGTTCAGTCGTGCACATCACCCACACGGTCATCGGCAGCCCCTACGGCCCGCTCACCCTCGTCGCCGCCGACGGGGTCCTCAGCCGCCTCTACATGGAGGGCCAGCGCCACCGGCCGTCCGAGGAGACCTTCGGCGAGCCCGACCCGGACGGCCCCTTCCCCGAGGTCGTCCGCCAGCTTCAGGCGTACTTCGCCGGTGAGCTCACCGAGTTCAAGCTGGACTTGAACCTTCGGGGCACGCCCTTCCAGCAGCGCGTCTGGGCGCAGCTCCAGCAGATCCCGTACGGCGAGACCCGCTCCTACGGCGAGCTGGCCGAGGCCCTCGGCAACCCGAACGCCTCCCGCGCGGTCGGCCTCGCCAACGGCAAGAACCCGGTCGGCATCATCGTGCCCTGCCACCGAGTCATCGGCGCCAACGGCAGCCTCACCGGCTACGGCGGCGGCCTCGACCGCAAGCAGCGGCTGCTGGCCTTCGAGCGCGGGGAGGCAGCGGACGCGCTCTTCTGAAGGGGCGTCCGGCTAGGGGGTGTCCGGCGGATCTGGTCGCCCACAGCGGGCGGTGCCCCTTGGGCGCTGGTGAGCGGGGGTCTGGTGCGTGCAGCTGCAAGGCGGAGGAGGGAGTCGACGCGGAGCGTCGGCGAGTGACGACAACGCGGCAGATGTGCGTGCCAGACCCCCGCGTCCCAGACAAGATCCGCCGGACACCCCCTAAGGGGCGTCCGGTGCCACCGGGCGGCCGTTCTCCAGCTCCACCGTGCCGCGGCCCCCGGTCACCGCGTCCAGCGCGGCGAGCACGCGGCCGTACAGCGCGCCGGAGAGATGGCCGGCGAGCTCCTCGCGCGGCACCAGGCGCCACGAGAGCAATTCCTCCTCCTGGAGCCGGATCGCCTTGAACTGCTCCTCGTCCAGCACCCCGCCGTCGTAGACGTAGCCGACGATCGGCGGACGCGCCGTGCCGTGGGCCCAGTCCACCGCGAGCAGCCGGCCCGGCTCCACGTCGAGGCCGATCTCCTCGAAGGTCTCGCGGCGGGCCGCCTGGCGCGGGGTCTCCTCGGTGTCGGACTCGATGGTGCCGCCGGGCAGCGCCCATCCTTCGCGGTAGTTGGGCTCGACGAGCAGCACCCGGCCCTCGGCGTCCCGGAACAGGGCGGCGGCTCCGGCCAGGACGCGGGGGAGCCCGGCGATGTAGGTGGTGTAGTCGTTGCTGATGTTGTCGGTCACGTGGCCAGGGTAGGGGGCGCGCGGCGGCCGCCGAAGCCTTGGCCAACGCCGGTGCCCGCCGCCGTCAGGCCTCCGGCGTGCCCGAACCGTCCTCGCTCGTACGGGACTTGGCGGCGCGGCGCAGACGGTGGTGCAGGGCGGGACCCTGCTCGGTGATCGCGTCGCCGACCATCGCCCGTACCGCGTCGCCGAGCCCGTGCAGCGCGCCGTGGCGGGAGGGGCCCGCGCCCGGGTCCTCGCGCAGTTCCTTCACCAGCGACCAGCACAGGCCCAGCATCACGAGCACGAAGGGCAGCGCGACCAGGATCGTCGCCGTCTGGAGGGACTTGAGCCCGCCCGCGACGAGCAGCACCGCCGCGACCGCCGCCATCAGCACGCCCCACATCACCACCAGCCACGTCGGCGGGTGCAGCGAGCCCCGGCTGGTGAGCGAGCCCATCACGAGGGAGGCGGAGTCCGCGCTGGTGACGAAGTAGGTCATCACCAGGGCCATCGCGATGTACGAGGTGACCGTGCCGATGGGCAGCGCGTCCAGCATCGCGAAGAGCGAGGCCTCGGCGCCGTTCTTCACCGCGCCCGCGAGGTCGGCGGCGCGGGTGGATTCCAGCCGGATCGCCGTGCCGCCCATGACGCAGAACCAGATGACGGTCGCGCCGCTGGGCACGAGCAGCACCCCGATGAGGAACTCGCGGATGGTGCGGCCGCGCGAGATCCGGGCGATGAAGGTGCCGACGAACGGCGCCCAGGACAGCCACCACGCCCAGTAGAAGATCGTCCAGGCGCCCAGCCACGCGCGGTCGGTGAAGGCGCCGGTGCGGCTGGCCATGGGGAGCAGATCGTGCAGATAGCCGCCGATGGAGGCCGGGACGGTGTCGAGGATGTAGACGGTGGGGCCGAGCAGGAAGACAAAGGCCATCAGGAGCGCGGCGAGCACGATGTTGATGGTGGACAGCCACTTCACCCCCTTGTGCAGACCCGAGAACGCGGAGAGCACGAAGGCCGCCGAGAGCGCGGCGATGATGACGAGTTGTGTCGACTGTGAGTTGTTCACGTTCGAGGTGATGTCGAGGCCCTCGGCGACCTGGAGGGCGCCCAGGCCCAGGCTGGTCGCGGTGCCGAAGACGGTCGCGAAGACCGCGAGCAGGTCGATGCATCTGCCGGGCGAGCCGGCCGCCCGCCGCTCGCCCATGAGCGGCACGAACGCCGAGGAGAGCCGGTTGCCGCGTCCCTTGCGGAACCCCGCGTAGGCCAGCGCGAGCCCCGCGATGCCGTAGATCGCCCAGGGGGTGAGCGTCCAGTGGAAGAACGAGTACTCCAGCGCGGTGCGCGCCGCGTCGCCCGTGCCGCTCTTGGCGCCGCCCGGCGGCGGGGTCAGGAAGTGGGTGAGCGGTTCGCCGACTCCGTAGAACATCAGCCCGATGCCCATGCCGGCGCTGAACATCATCGCGATCCAGGCCAGATTGGTGAACTCCGGCTCGGAGTCGTCGGCGCCCAGCCTGATCCGCCCGTACCGGCTGATCGCGAGGACCACGCACAGTACGAGGAACGTGTCGGCGGCGACCACGAAGAGCCAGGCGAAGTTGTCGAGCACCCAGGCCAGCGCCGTCGACGAGGCGCTGTCGAAGGAGCTCTTGCCCAGGGCCGCCCAGGCGACCACGGCCGCCACCGCGACCACACCGATGGCGATGACGGTGTGGTCGGGGGAGGGATCGGGCGCCGGGGCGGGGCCGCCCGGCGGAGGGCCCGAGGCGGAATGATCGATCGAATCGCTACTCATGGCGCCCCACTATGGTGTGGAATCTTTGCATTTTGCGGGGTGGCGCGCCGTCCGTGGGACCTGGCAGCTATGGGCAGGCGCGCGCCGGGCGGATAGGGTCTGAAGCGGCGCGACTGCCTGTTCGAAAGCAAGGGATAGCAAGGTGACGGACGGCGCAGTTTTGGAGACCGCCCGCGTACTCGTGGCGGCGGACAAGTTCAAGGGCTCGCTCACGGCCGTACAGGTCGCGGAGCGGGTGACGGCCGGGCTGCGGCGGGTCGTCCCGGATCTGCGGGTGGAGACCCTGCCGGTCGCCGACGGCGGCGACGGCACGGTGGCGGCCGCGGTGGCGGCCGGATTCGAGCGCCGCGAGGCGCGGGTCACCGGGCCGCTCGGCACCCCCGTGACCGCGGCGTACGCGGTACGCGACGGTGTCGCCGTGGTCGAGATGGCGGAGGCCTCCGGGCTCCAGCACCTTCCCGAGGGCGTCTTCGCGGCGCTCACCGCCACCACCTACGGCTCGGGGGAGCTGCTGCTCGCCGCGCTCGAAGCGGGCGCGCGGACCATCGTGTTCGGCGTCGGCGGCAGCGCGACGACGGACGGCGGCGCCGGCATGCTGGCCGCGCTCGGCGCCCGCCTCCTGGACGCGTCGGGCGAGCCGGTCGGCCCCGGCGGCGGTGCGCTCGCCGACCTCGCGACGGCCGACTTCTCGGGCCTCGACCCCCGTTTCGAGGGCGTGGAGCTCGTCCTCGCCAGCGATGTCGACAACCCGCTGACCGGCCCGAAGGGCGCCCCCGCGGTCTACGGCCCGCAGAAGGGTGCCTCGCCCGAGGACGTGGCGGCCCTGGACGCGGCCCTGGCCCACTACGCCAAGGTCCTCGAAGCCACGCTCGGCGCGAAGGCCGCCGCGGCGGCGCTCGCCCCGGGCGCCGGTGCGGCCGGCGGCATCGGCTACGGCGCGCTTGTCGCGTTGGACGCCGCGTTCCGGCCCGGCATCGAGGTCATGCTCGACGTGCTCGGCTTCGCGCCCGCGCTGGCCCGAGCCACCCTGGTGATCACCGGCGAAGGCTCGCTCGACGAGCAGACCCTGCACGGCAAGGCTCCGGCGGGCGTCGCCGCCGCGGCACGCGCGGCCGGCATCGAGGTCGTCGCGGTATGCGGCCGCCTCGCCCTCCAGCCCAAGCAGCTCGGCGACGCGGGCATCCGCCGGGCCTACCCGCTGACCGAACTGGAGCCGGACCCGGCCCAGTGCATCGCCAACGCGGGCCCGCTCCTGGAGCGCGTCGCCCAGAACATCGCGCAGGACTTCCTGCGGTAGCCCCCCGCACGACAAACGGCCCCCGACGCGAGTGATCGCGCCGGGGGCCGTTTTCGTATCCCGGCGGACGCAGGGCACCCGAGAGGCACACCCAGCAGAATTGTGAGACACTGATGTCTCATTCGATACTGGAGTGTTCCATGACCGCGCACCTCGACCCCCGGCGCTGGGCCGTCCTCGCGATTCTGTCGGGCAGCCTGCTGCTCATCGCCATGGACACCACGATCCTCAACGTCGCCTTCCCCTCCCTCGTTGGCGACCTGCGCCCCAGCTCCGTACAGCAGCTGTGGATCATCGACATCTACGCCCTCGCGCTCTCCGGCCTGCTGGTCACGGCGGGTGCGCTGGGAGATCGCTGGGGGCGCAAGCGGCTACTGCTCATCGGGTTCGGCATCTTCGCGGCCGCCTCGCTGATGGCCGTCTTCGCCACCGAGGCCTGGCACCTCATCGCCGCTCGGGCGCTGCTCGGCATCGGCGGCGCCGCGATCATGCCGTCGACCCTGTCGATCCTGCGCCACGTCTTCACCGACGCCCGTGAGCGCGCCTTCGCCTATGCCGTGTGGGCCGCCGTGTTCGGCGGCGGCATGGCGCTCGGCCCGGTCGTCGGCGGACTCCTCGTCGAGCAGCAGGGCTGGCACTCGGCGTTCCTGATCAACATCCCGGTGGCGCTGGTCATCATCGCGCTCGGCGTGCGGCTGATCCCCGAGTCCCACCAGCCCCGCGCCGGGCGCTGGGACTGGTGGGGCGTGGCCCAGTCGATCGTCGGCATGCTCGCCCTCGCCAGCGGCATCAAGCAGCTCGGCAAGGGCGGCCCCGCCGACCCGCTCGCCTGGGGGCTGCTGGTGATGGCGGCTGTGACGCTGACAGTATTTGTCCGGCGTCAGCTGAAACTGCCCCAACCGCTGCTCCAGGTAAGGCTGTTCGCCAACCGTTCCTTCACCATCGCCGCCGTCTCGATCTTCCTCGGCATGATCGCCCTCGGCTCCGCGCTGTTCCTGGTCACGCAGTGGTTCCAGTACGGGCAGGGGTACACCCCGCTGGAGGCGGGCGTGCGGCTGCTGCCGGCGCCGCTCGGTCTGATGGCCACCTCGATGGCCACCCCGGCGCTGATGCACCGCCTGCCCATCCGGTACGTGCTCGGCGGCGGACTGCTGCTCATGACCGCCGGCCTCGCGCTGCCCTGGTTCCTGGGGCAGTCCGGCGCTCTCGGATACCCGGCCGTCGCGCTGGCCCTCGCCGTGATCGGCTGCGGCGTCGGCATCGCCACCACGGCCGCTTCGGTGACGCTGATGGCCTCCGCCCCCGCGAAGGACGTCAGCGGCGCGGCCGCCGTCGAGGAGACCTGCTACGAGCTGGGTGCGGCCATGGGCGTGGCGGTCCTCGGCAGCGTGGCGACGGCCCTGTACCGGGTGCACCTGCCCGACCTCGGCCTGGCCGGCCCGACTGCCGAGGCCGTCCGGGACTCCGTCGGCGAGGCCGCGCACGTGGCCTCGGGCATCGGCGGCCCCGCGGGTGCGGCGCTGCTCGGCAAGGTCTCCGAGGCGTTCACCTCGGGCATGACGCCGACGTTCCTGCTCGCCGCGGCCCTGCCGCTGGCCGCCGCCGTACTGGCCTGGGCGAAGATCCCGAAGGACCTCCGCCCTACGGAACACGCCCACTGACCACCTCAAGCCCGTCATGGGGGTCCCCCTGGCCCTTCAGGCCTTGGGGGAGATTGAGGACGGCACCCGGGCGGCCGCCCGGCTCCGGGCAAACAGCGAGTGGCCCCGGACCAGATGGTCCGGGGCCACTTCGTTCGCTCACGCCGCGCAGCGTTACGGAAGCTGCGCCGCCCGCGCCTCGCGGCGGTTGTCGCGGAAGGTGTTCACCCGGCGCGCCGTGGCGAACAGCGGGATCGTCGCCGCCAGCACGATCTGCAGAGCGCAGCCGGTCTGGAGCAGCATCTGACCGCCCGGAGCGTCGAACGCCCACGCCGCGAGCAGCCCCATCGCACCGATGATCCAGCTGAGCATCGCCACCGCGAGGATGCCCCGGGGCTTCGGGTACTCGACCCGGCTCACCATCAGCCAGGCGACCCCGATGACGGCGAGCAGCGTCGGGACGAACGGCAGCTCAAGGAGGACGATCGAGACGACCGTGAGCGCACCGAACGGGCTCGGCATGCCCTGGAACATGCCGTCCTTCATCGTCACGCACGAGAAGCGCGCGAGTCTCAGCACCACGGCGAGCAGCACCGTGATCGCGGCGACCGCGGCCACCCGCTGGTGGGCGTCGTCCGCGACCATTCCGTACACGAGCACGAAGTAGGCCGGGGCGAGCCCGAAGCTGATCAGGTCGGAGAGGTTGTCCAGCTCGGCGCCCATCGGCGAGCTGCGCAGCTTGCGGGCGACCAGACCGTCACAGAGGTCGAAGATCGCCGCGAGCAGCATCAGGATCACGGCGGTCGCGGCGGAGTGCCGCGCCATGCCGGTCTCCTGGCTGCCGGACAGGTGCGGGATGAGGATGCCCGTGGTGGTGAAGTACACCGCCATGAATCCGCACGTGGCGTTGCCGAGGGTGAGGGTGTCCGCTATCGATAGCCGCAGCGACAGCGGCATCTCCTCGACGTCGTCCTCGGACTCCGCCTCGGGGACCCAGCCGGCCTGTGTCTCGGGATCAATCACGGTCAATTCGAGTCACCCCCGCCGTGGTCGCCTGCCCGACCTCGACCGCGACCTCGACACCCTCGGGGAGGTAGATGTCGACCCGCGAGCCGAAGCGGATCAGGCCGATGCGCTCGCCCTGCTCCACCTTGGTGCCCTGCGGGACGTACGGCACGATGCGCCGCGCGACCGCACCGGCGATCTGCACCATCTCGATGTCGCCGAGCTCGGTGTCGAAGTGCCAGACAACGCGCTCGTTGTTCTCGCTCTCCTTGTTGAACGCCGGAACGAAGCCACCGGGGATGTGCTCCACCGACGTCACCGTGCCCGCGAGGGGCGCGCGGTTGACGTGGACGTTCAACGGGCTCATGAAGATCGCGACGCGGGTACGCCCGTCCTTCCACGGCATGATGCTCTGCACCACACCGTCGGCGGGGGAGATGACCCGCCCCTGCGTGATCTCACGCTCGGGGTCGCGGAAGAACCACAGCATGCCCGCCGCGAGAGCGGTGGCGGGCACGGCCACGATCGCGGCGCTCCTGGAGCGGCGCGATCGGGCCAGGCTGAGGGCTGCGGTGGCGACGGTCGGCAGAAGCCACGGCGATGCTCCGCGAGCAAGGCGTCCCTTGAGGAAGCCGTCGCGTGTTGCAGAGGTTTGGCTGTGGGGCATGGATGACCTTCGTAGCGGATGATGCCGCGCTGGCAACGGGGGACGGCGGCTGGTTTACCGGCGATGGTATCGGTTGCGAGCCGCAACTGGGCAAGCCAGAAGCCGAGTCGGCGGCCGGAAGACGATGACAGGGTGTGATCTTCTTCGCGGCCAAACCGACCTAAAAGCGGCAATCAACCCTGGAACCGGTACTCCTCGAGAAGCCGGCGCCCAATGATCATTTTCTGGATCTCGGCGGTACCCTCACCGATGAGCAGCATCGGCGCCTCGCGGTACAGGCGCTCGATCTCGTACTCCTTGGAGAAGCCGTAGCCGCCGTGGATGCGGAAGGCGTCTTCCACCACCTCCTTGCAGTACTCGGAGGCGAGGTACTTCGCCATCCCTGCTTCGAGGTCGTTTCGTTCCCCGGAGTCCTTTTTGCGTGCTGCGTTGACCATCATCGCATGGGCGGCTTCGACCTTGGTAGCCATCTCGGCGAGCTTGAACTGGATCGCCTGGTGCTGGGCGATCGGCTTGCCGAAAGTGTGACGTTGCTGGGCATAGGAGACGCCGAGCTCAAATGCACGCTGCGCGACCCCGCAGCCACGTGCCGCGACGTTGACGCGGCCGACCTCGACGCCGTCCATCATTTGGTAAAACCCTCGGCCGGTGACCCCGCCGAGCACGCGATTGGCCGGAATGCGCAGTCCGTCCATGATGAGCTCGGTCGTGTCGACGCCCTTGTAACCCATCTTGTCGATCTTGCCGGGGATGGTCAGTCCGGGCCGGACCTCGCCGAAGCCCGGCTCCTTCTCCACCAGGAAGGTCGTCATCGACTTGTGGGGCGCCGTGCCCTCGGGGTGTCCTTCGTCACTCCGGCACAGAACGGCCACCAAAGACGACGTTCCGCCGTTGGTCAGCCACATCTTCTGGCCGTTCAGGACGTACTCGTCGCCGTCCTTGACACCCTTGGACGTGATCGCCGACACGTCCGAGCCGAGCGCCGGCTCCGACATCGAGAACGCGCCGCGCACCTCGCCCGCCGCCATCCGCGGCAGGAAGGTGTCCTTCTGCTCCTGGGTGCCGTGCTGCTTGAGCATGTACGCGACGATGAAGTGCGTGTTGATGATGCCGGACACCGACATCCAGCCACGCGCTATCTCCTCGACGCACAGCGCGTACGTGAGCAGCGACTCACCCAGGCCCCCGTACTCCTCGGGGATCATCAGGCCGAACAGGCCCAACTCCTTGAGGCCCTCGACGATCTGCGTCGGGTACTCGTCCTTGTGCTCCAGCTGGGTCGCGACCGGAATGATCTCCTTGTCGACGAAGTCCCGCACGGTGGCCAGGATTTCCTGCTGGATGTCGGTCAGACCGGCGGTCTGGGCGAGACGTGCCATCGCTACTTCTCCGACTTCTTCGAGGGCTCGATCAGCTCCGGGCGGCCGGGCTGTTCCCCGCCGCGCTCCTTGATGTACGTCTCGGTCGGCACCATCACCTTGCGGCGGAAGACACACACCATGGTGCCGTCCTGCTTGTAGCCCTTGGTCTCCACGTACACGATGCCGCGGTCCGACTTCGACTTCGACGGGGTCTTGTCGAGCACCGTCGTCTCGCCGTAGATCGTGTCGCCGTGGAAGGTCGGCGCCACGTGCTTGAGCGACTCGACCTCCAGGTTGGCGATCGCCTTGCCGGACACGTCCGGCACGCTCATGCCGAGCAGCAGCGAGTAGATGTAGTTGCCCACGACGACGTTCTTCCCGAAGTCGGTCGTCTTCTCCGCGTAGTTGGCGTCCATGTGGAGCGGGTGGTGGTTCATGGTGAGCAGACAGAAGAGGTGGTCGTCGTACTCGGTGACCGTCTTTCCGGGCCAGTGCTTGTAGACGGCGCCGACTTCGAACTCTTCATAGGTGCGGCCGAACTGCATGGTGCTCACGCCTCCGGGATCTCGAACTTGGACGTGCGCTGCATGCCCGCCGCCCGGCCCTTGCCCGAGATGACCAGGGCCATCTTGCGGCTGGCCTCGTCGATCATCTCGTCGCCCAGCATCGCCGAGCCCTTCTTGCCGCCCGCCTCGGACGTGCAGTACTCGTACGCGTCCAGGATCAGCTCGGCGTGGTCGAAGTCCTCCTGCGAGGGCGAGAACACCTCGTTCGCAGCCTCGACCTGGCCCGGGTGCAGCACCCACTTGCCGTCGAAGCCGAGCGCCGCGGCGCGTTTCGCGACCTCGCGGTAGCCGTCCACGTTGCGGATCTGGAGGTAGGGGCCGTCGATCGCCTGGAGGTCGTTGGCCCGCGCGGCCATCAGGATCTTCATGAGGATGTAGTGGTACGCGTCCGCGCCGTAGCCGGGCGGCTGCTCGCCGACGACCAGGGTCTTCATGTTGATGGAGGCCATGAAGTCGGCCGGGCCGAAGATGATCGCCTCGGTACGGGGCGAGGCTTCGGCGATCGCGTTGACGTTGTTCAGGCCCTTGGCGTTCTCGATCTGCGCCTCGATGCCGATCTTGCCGACCTCGAAGCCCATCGTCTTCTCGATCTGGGTCAGCAGCAGGTCGAGCGCCACGACCTGCTGGGCGTCCTGGACCTTCGGCAGCATGATGCAGTCGAGGTTCTGCCCGGCGCCCTCCACCACCGTGACGACATCGCGGTACGTCCACTCGGTCGTCCAGTCGTTGACGCGCACGACCCGCGTCTTGCCCGTCCAGTCGCCCTCGTTGAGGAACTTCACGATGGTGTGCCGCGCCTCCGGCTTGGCCAGCGGGGCGCAGGCGTCCTCCAGGTCGAGGAAGACCTGGTCGGCCGGCAGGCCCTGGGCCTTCTCCAGGAAGCGGGGGTTCGAGCCGGGTACCGCCAGGCACGAACGGCGCGGGCGGAGACGGTTGACCGTGGTCATGCGGGGACCTCCAGAGGGTCGAGCTTGTTCGCTTTCCGGATCTCGTCGACGATACGGCCGATGATCTCCGTGATACCGAAGTCCTTAGGGGTGAAAACGGCGGCAACGCCCGCCTTGCGCAACTCTTCGGCGTCCGCGGGCGGAATGATCCCGCCGGCGATCACCGGAATGTCGGCCGCGCCCGCCTCCCTCAGACGTACCAGGACGTCCGGGACGAGTTCGGCGTGCGAGCCGGACAGAATGGACAGACCGACGCAGTGCACGTCCTCGGCGAGGGCGGCGCTCACGATCTGTTCGGGGGTCAGTCTGATGCCCTGGTAGACCACCTCGAAGCCGGCGTCCCGGGCACGCACCGCGATCTGCTCGGCGCCGTTGGAGTGCCCGTCCAGGCCCGGCTTGCCGACCAGGAGGCGCAGCCGCCCCGAGCCGAGGTCCTCGGCCGTCCGCGCCACCTTCTCGCGGACCAGCGCGAGCGGCGTGCCCGCCTCGGCGGTCACCGCCACCGGGGCGGAGGAGACGCCGGTGGGCGCCCGGAACTCGCCGAACACCTCGCGCAGCGCCTCGGACCACTCGCCGGTGGTGACCCCGGAGCGCACGCACTCCAGGGTGGCCTCCATGAGGTTGCCGGTCCCCTGGGCGGCCTCCTTCAGCTTCTCCAGCGCCTTGCAGGGGCGCGGGTGGTTGAAGGGCGGCTGGTAGCGGGAGTCGCGCCAGTTCTTGAGCGAGGCGACGACGCGGGCCTCGACGGCCGGGTCGACCGTCATGATCGCGGCGTCCAGGTCGGCGGTGAGCGGGCTCGGCTCGGTCGACTCGTAGCAGTTGACGCCGACGATCTTCTCCTCGCCGGCCTCGATGCGGGCCCGCCGCTCGGCGTGCGAGGAGACGAGCTGCGACTTGAGGTAGCCCGACTCGACGGCGGCGAGCGCCCCGCCCATCTCCTGGATCCGGTCGATCTCGGCGAGGCATTCCTCGACCAGGGAGCTCACCTTGGCCTCGATGACGTGCGAGCCCTCGAAGATGTCCTCGTACTCCAGGAGGTCGCTCTCGTGCGCCAGGACCTGCTGGATGCGCAGCGACCACTGCTGGTCCCAGGGGCGCGGCAGGCCCAACGCCTCGTTCCAGGCGGGGAGTTGGACCGCGCGGGCGCGGGCGTCCTTCGACAGGGTCACGGCCAGCATTTCGAGCACGATCCGCTGCACGTTGTTCTCGGGCTGGGCCTCGGTCAGTCCGAGGGAGTTGACCTGGACGCCGTAGCGGAAGCGGCGCTGCTTGGCGTTCTCGATTCCGTACCGCTCCCGCGTGATCCGGTCCCAGATGCGGCCGAAGGCGCGCATCTTGCACATCTCCTCGACGAAGCGGACGCCCGCGTTCACGAAGAAGGAGATCCGGGCCACCACATCGCCCTTGCGGTCCTCGGGGATCTGCCCGGAGGCGAACACCGAGTCGAGCACGGCGATCGCGGTGGACATCGCGTACGCGATCTCCTGGACCGGGGTGGCGCCCGCCTCCTGCAGGTGGTAGCTGCAGATGTTGATGGGGTTCCACTTGGGGATGTTGTTGACGGTGTAACAGATCATGTCTGTCGTCAGCCGCAGCGAGGGGCCCGGCGGGAAGACGTGCGTCCCGCGCGAGAGGTACTCCTTCACGATGTCGTTCTGGGTGGTGCCCTGGAGCTGGGTGATGTCGGCGCCCTGCTCCTCGGCGACCACCTGGTACATCGCGAGCAGCCACATCGCGGTGGCGTTGATCGTCATCGAGGTGTTCATCTGCTCCAGGGGGATGTCCTGGAACAGCCGCCGCATGTCGCCGAGATGGGACACCGGGACCCCGACCCGGCCCACCTCACCGCGGGCGAGGATGTGGTCGGGGTCGTATCCGGTCTGCGTCGGAAGGTCGAACGCGACCGACAGACCCGTCTGACCCTTGGCGAGGTTGCGGCGGTACAGCTCGTTGGACGCTTCGGCGGTCGAGTGGCCGGCGTACGTCCGCATGAGCCACGGCCGATCCTTCTGACGCTCTGTCATGAATGGTCCTGGCCTCAGATGTTACGGAAGCGGTTGATGGCGTCGATGTGCTGCGCGCGCAGTTCGGGGTCGCTGACGCCGAGGCCCTCGCGGGGGGCGAGCGCGAGCACGCCGACCTTGCCCTGGTGCAGGTTGCGGTGCACGTCGTAGGCGGCCTGCCCGGTCTCCTCCAGGGAGTACACCTTGGAGAGCGTCGGGTGGATCTTGCCCTTGGCCACCAGGCGGTTGGCCTCCCACGCCTCGCGGTAGTTGGCGAAGTGCGAGCCCACGATCTTCTTCAGCGACATCCACAGGTAGCGGTTGTCGTACTCGTGGTTGTAGCCCGAGGTCGAGGCGCAGGTCACGATGGTGCCGCCCTTGCGGGTGACGTACACGCTCGCGCCGAAGGTCTCGCGGCCCGGGTGCTCGAAGACGATGTCCACGTCCTCGCCGCCGGTGAGTTCGCGGATGCGCTTGCCGAAGCGCTTCCACTCCTTGGGGTCCTGGGTGTGCTCGTCCTTCCAGAACTTGTAGCCCTCGGCATTGCGGTCGATGATCGCCTCGGCGCCCATGGCCCGGCAGATCTCCGCCTTCTGCGGCGAGGACACCACGCAGATGGGGTTGGCGCCGCCCGCGAGCGCGAACTGCGTGGCGTACGAGCCGAGTCCGCCGCTCGCACCCCAGATCAGGACGTTGTCGCCCTGCTTCATCCCGGCGCCGTTGCGGGAGACCAGCTGGCGGTACGCGGTCGAGTTGACCAGACCGGGCGCCGCCGCCTCCTCCCAGCTCAAGTGCCGCGGCTTCGGCATGAGTTGGTTGGACTTGACGAGCGCGATCTCGGCGAGGCCGCCGAAGTTGGTCTCGAAGCCCCAGATGCGCTGCTCGGGGTCGAGCATCGTGTCGTTGTGCCCGTCGGAGCTCTCCAGCTCGACCGACAGGCAGTGCGCGACGACCTCGTCGCCGGGGCGCCAGGCGTTCACGCCGGGCCCGGTGCGCAGCACGACGCCCGCCAGGTCGGAGCCGATGATGTGGTACGGCAGGTCGTGGCGCTTGGTGAGCTCGCTGAGCTTGCCGTAGCGCTCCAGGAAGCCGAAGGTCGCCATCGGCTCGAAGATCGAGGTCCAGACCGAGTTGTAGTTGACCGAGGAGGCCATCACGGCCACCAGGGCCTCGCCCGGCCCGAGTTCGGGCACCGGCACGTCGTCCAGGTGCAGGGACTTGCGGGGGTCCTTGTCGCGGGTGCTGAGCCCGGCGAACATCTCCGTCTCGTCCTTGTGCACGGTGATCGCGCGGTACGACTCGGGGAGCGGCAGAGCGGCGAAGTCGGCGGAGGTGGACTCCGGCGACTGGATCGCGTCCAGGATTTCCTTCACGGTGTTGCCTCCGGCGAAGCGCCCGAAAGGGGCGTTGAGGGTCTTCGGGGGTGGTGCTGTGGAGGTGTGCCGTCGGTTCGGCGGTGTGGTGCTCGTGCGGCGGCGCCTGGTGGGCGCGGGAGGGGTGCCTGTGACGCAGGCGTCCGGGCGCACTCGCCAGTGGCGGCTTGTGGGGACAGCCGGCGTACGAAAGGTCTCTGCACGCCGGCCGCCCGGACAACATCAACGTATGACACCCGGTGCCAACTGACAAGGCACTGCGTGCCAACAATTTCTCTCAATTGCGTAATGACCTGCGCAGATGAGCGATGATCGATCGTTGCAGGTCAGGGCGTACGCCGATGGCCGCACCCCTCGGTGAGGGATGCGGCCATCGGGGCGGAGCGCGGCTACCTGGTCTTGAGAGCCTGCTTGATGCTCTGCATGATCTCGTCCAGCGGCGCGTCGGTGCGGGCCACCGCGACCAGCACCTCGTCGCTGGTCGACACGGTGGCGGCGGCCGGCCGGGGCTTGGCCGTGCGGCCCGCTCCTATGCCGGATCCGAAGGTGTCCCGGACGATCGCGAAGGCGTGGTCGAGCTGGGCCTCCACATCGCCCTGGCCGCCGGCCCGCAGCCAGCGGCGCAGCACGTGGTTGTGCGCGGTGACGACCGCGGACGCGGCGACCTCGGCGAGCAGCGGGTCGTCGTTCCCCGGCTGGTGGTCGTGCTCGTCGAAGTGGCCCAGCAGGTAGCGGGTGAAGAGGCGTTCGTAGCGGGCGACCGAGGCGATCTCGGCCTCGCGCAGGGTCGGCACCTCGCGGGTCAGCTTGTAGCGCGCCACGGAGACAGAGGGGGAGGCCGCGTACATCCGCATGACCTCCTTGATGCCTCGGCACACCGTGTCCAGCGGATGCTCGTGCGGCGGCGCGGCGTTGAGCACCGCCTCGGCCCGTACCAGGGTGTCGTCGTGGTCCGGGAAGATCGCCTCTTCCTTGGAGCGGAAGTGCCGGAAGAAGGTGCGCCGGGCCACCCCGGCGCGGGCCGCGATCTCGTCGACGGTGGTCGCTTCGTACCCCTTGGCGGAGAACAGCTCCATCGCCGCGGCCGCCAGCTCGCGGCGCATTTTGAGACGCTGGGCGGCCGCCCGGCTGCCCGCGGCACTCTCCGGGGCGTCGGGCACAGCGTTCGTACGGGAGGACCTGGCTGGCTGGGGCATGGACCGAACGTACTGCATATGTGCAGGAAGCCGCGTCCCTGGGGGCGAGCTGCCGGGAGGCTGGAGCAGCCCGCCCCACCCTGCTTGCGGGTCAGCGCCGGGCATACTCGCGGAATCCGCGGCCCGTCTTGCGGCCCAGGCAGCCGGCCGCGACGAGGTGTTCGAGCAGCGGCGCGGGGGCCAGGCCCGGGTCGCGGAACTCGGCGTGCAGCACCTTCTCGATGGCGAGCGAGACGTCCAGGCCGACCACGTCCAGGAGCTCGAAGGGCCCCATCGGGTAGCCGCCGCCGAGCTTCATCGCGGCGTCGATGTCGTCCAGCGTCGCGTAGTGCTCCTGCACCATCTTGATCGCGTTGTTGAGGTACGGGAAGAGCAGCGCGTTGACGATGAACCCGGCCCGGTCGCCGCAGTCCACCGGGTGCTTCTTGATCTTCGCGGTGACCTCGCGGACGGTGGCGTGCACCTCGTCGGAGGTGAGCACGGTGCGGACCACCTCGACCAGCTTCATGGCCGGCGCCGGGTTGAAGAAGTGCATGCCGATCACGTCCTGCGGGCGCGAGGTGGCGCGGGCGCAGGCGACGACGGGCAGCGAGGAGGTGGTGGTGGCGAGCACCGCGCCCGGCTTGCAGATCTTGTCGAGGGCGGCGAAGAGCTGCTGCTTGACCGCCAGGTCCTCGGCGACCGCCTCGACCGCGAGGTCGACCTCGGCGAAGGCCTCCAGGGCGCCGGCGGGCGAGATGCGGTTCAGCGTCTCCTGGCGTGCCTCGGCGGTCATCCGGCCCTTCTCGACGGAGCGCGAAAGCGACCTGCCGATACGGGACTTGGCGGTCTCCGCCTTCTCCAGACCGCGGGCCGCGAGCACCACGTCGTACCCGGCCTTGGCGAAGACCTCCGCGATGCCGGACGCCATGGTCCCCGAGCCGGCCACGCCGACCGAGCGGATCTCGCGGCCGCCGCCCGAGCCCGCGGTCGGGTCCGGGGTCTGGGCGTCGGCCACCACGACCGAGCTGCCCTCGGCTTCGTAGGTGTAGAAGCCGCGGCCCGTCTTGCGGCCGGTGAGTCCGGCCTCGGCGAGCTGGCCGAGGATCGGCGCGGGGGCGTGCAGCCGGTCGTGCGAGGCGGCGTACATGGCCTCCAGAACGGTGCGGGCGGTGTCGATGCCGATCAGGTCGAGCAGCGCGAGCGGGCCCATCGGCAGCCCGCAGCCCAGCTTCATCGCGGCGTCGATGTCCCCGCGGGAGGCGTACTTGGACTCGTACATCGCGGCGGCCTGGTTGAGGTAGCCGAAGAGCAGCCCGTCGGCGACGAAGCCGGGGCGGTCGCCGACCGCGACGGGCTCCTTGCCGAGTTCGACGGCGAGCGCCTGCACGGCGTCGACCGCCGGGGGAGCGGTGAGCACGGACGAGACGATCTCGACCAGCTTCATCGCGGGCGCCGGGTTGAAGAAGTGCAGACCGAGGACGCGCTCGGGGTGCGCGGAGTCGGCGGCGAGCCGGGTCACCGAGAGGGCGTTGGTGCCGGTCGCGAGGATCGCGGTGGGCGCGACGATGGTGTCCAGCGCGTGGAAGACCTGCTGCTTCAGTTCGTACGACTCGGGCACGACCTCGATGACGAGCTCGGCCTCGGCGGCGGCCTGGAGGTCGGTGAAGGTACGGAACCGGGCGAGGATGTCGCCGCGCTCCCGCTCGGTGATCCGCTCGCGGGCCACCGCACGGGCCGTGGAGGCCTCCAGCGAGACGACGGCCTGGCGGGCGGCGCGCTCGCTGATGTCGATGCCGATGACCTCGCGGCCCGCGCGGGCCAGGACCTCGGCGATGCCGGTGCCCATGGTGCCGAGGCCGACGACGGCGACAGTGTTCAGGGGGATGTCCATCACGGGACTCCAGGGATGAGTGACGACTGAGAGAGGGGCGCACGGAACCGGCGTACGGGAACGCTCGGATACGCCGACGGGCGTACGGCGTGCGGGAGTTGAGTCGTGGTGCAAAGGGCCGACGGCCCTGTCCCGGGGCGCGTCGTACAGAACTGCCGAACCGACGAACACTCGCGGTGGCTGCGTCACCAGGCCACCGGAGTCGACGGGGGTTACCCGCTCACTTGAGGTTAACTGGCGAGTAACGAGCGCGCCAGACCCTGGATACAGGCAGTCGATGTGATCTGGCTCGCCCCAGTGGCGCGGCCCGGACGCCGCGCCTTACCCGGCCCTGATCCGCCGGACACCCCCTAGGCTTTTGGTCATGGATGAGGAGTTCCGGTCGCTCGCGGACCGGGTGCGGGACGAGGCGGGCGCGTCGGAGTCGTACGGACGGCTGCTCGCCACCACCGACCACGACGAGCTGGCCGCGGTGCTCACCGAGCGCGAACGCCCGCTGTGGGCGCGGGAGATCGCCGCGTTCCGGCTCGGCGTGGCGGGCGACCGGCGGGCCTTCGAGTCGCTGGTCCTGCTGCTCAACCACCGCGATCCGGAGCGCTGTGTGAGCGCCGCGTACGCGCTCGCCAGGCTGGGCGACCCGCGCACCGCGCGCGCGGCGGCGGCCCTGGCGACCAATGGACTGCGCACGGCCTACGCGCTGCACCCGGTCCGGCTGCTCACCGAACTCCGCGCCCCCGAATCCGTACCGGCCCTGATCGCCACCCTCCAGCCGCTTCTGTCTGCGCACACCCCCTACTGGCGGGTGGCGCTGGCCTGCGTCGAGGGTCTGGGCCAACTCGGCGACGAGCGGGCCGCCGATGTCCTGACCGAGGCCCTGGCCCACCCCCGCCTCGCCCGAGCGGCGGCCATGTCGCTGCGCCGGATCACGGCGAACCGGGCGTGAACGCCCTTCGTTTCGGCGGCAGTTAACGCCCGGACCGGCCTCACGCCTCCCCGGTCACCGCGAACGCCTCGATCTCCACCAGCAGTTCGGGCCGGAACAGGGCGGACACCTGGACCGCCGAGCTGGCCGGCAGATGGTCGGGGCCTATCACGGCGTCACGGGCCGCCCGGACCGCCGGCAGATGGGCGATGTCGGTGACGAAGTAGGTCAGCTTCACCACGTCCTCGAACGTGGCTCCCGCCGCGGCCAGGCAGCGGCGCAGGTTCTCGAAGACCTGCTCGGCCTGGGCCCCCGCGTCGCCCTCGCCGACCACGGCGCCCTTCTCGTCCAGCGCGCACTGGCCCGATATCGCGACGAACCGGCCGGTGCCCCACACCACATGGCTGTAGCCGTTGCCGGGAGCGACGCCCTCGGGCGCGGAGATGCGAGTCAGCGAAGTCATGCGGACATCCTCGCGCACGCCACTGACAATCCGGCCCCGGGGCCCGGTGACCAGGTCACAGCAGGGTCAGCTGGGTCGGCTCCGGTGGGGCGGGTGCCACCGCGGCCGGGATGCGGCGGGCCGCGCCGCGGTGGGCCGGGCCGATGCCGAACTCGGTGGCCAGCTCGTGCACCTGGCCGGTGATCCGGCGCTGGTACCACTTCGGCGCGTACGCCCCCTCCGCGTACAGCCGCTCGTACCGGCGCACCAGATGGGGGTGGTGCTGCCCGAGCCAGGCCATGAACCACTCGCGGGCCCCGGGCCGCAGATGAAGCACGAGCGGGGTCACCGACGTCGCACCCGAAGCGGCGATCGCGCGGACCGTGGCGCGCAGCTGGTCGGGGTGGTCGCCGAGGAACGGGATCACGGGGGCCATCAGGACCCCGCAGCCGATGCCGTGCTCGGTGAGGGTGCGTACGACGTCCAGGCGGCGCTCCGGTGCGGGCGTACCCGGCTCGACCGTGCGCCACAGCTCCCGGTCCACGAAGCCGACCGAGACCGAGATGCCCACCTCGGTCACCGCGGCCGCCTCCTTCAGCAGCTCCAGATCGCGCAGGATGAGCGTGCCCTTGGTGAGGATGGAGAACGGGTTCGCGTGGTCGCGCAGGGCCGCGATGATGCCCGGCATCAACTGGTAGCGGCCTTCCGCCCGCTGATAGCAGTCGACGTTCGTGCCCATCGCGATGTGCGCGCCCTGCCAGCGGCGGGAGGCGAGGTGGCCCCGGAGCAGCTCCGGCGCGTTCACCTTCACCACGATCTGCGAATCGAAACCCAGCCCCGTGTCCAGGTCCAGATAGCTGTGCGTCTTGCGGGCGAAGCAGTACACGCAGGCGTGCGAGCAGCCGCGGTACGGGTTGACGGTCCACTCGAACGGCATGCGGGAGGCGCCCGGGACCCGGTTGACGATCGAACGCGCCCGGATCTCGTGGAAGGTGATCCCGCGGAACTCCGGGGTGTCGAACGTCCGGGTGGTCACCGCGTCCGCGGCGAACAGCGCGGCCGCCCCGGCCCGGACGGCCGAGTCGTCGTCATCGGCGAGATTCTCCCAGCGCATGAACGCCTCCTCCGGTCCCACGGGCCTGCTCGGTCACTCCCACCCCAGAATAGAACACATGTTCCCTTCTTGATCGCAACCCGGATTGTGGCGGCCGAGCCCGAGGTGATTGGCTTGGCGCACCCCGAAAACCCCGGAAACACAACTGCTGGAGGAAGTGCCATGGCGCAGGTCGAGGCCACGACGGAGCGGATCATCGCGGCGGATCCGGAGACCGTGTTCGACACGCTCGCCGACTACAAGGACGGCCGCCCGGGGCTCCTGCCGGAGCACTTCAGTGAGTACCAGGTGCGCGAGGGCGGCGACGGCGAGGGCACCCTCGTCCACTGGAAGCTCCAGGCCACCAGCAAGCGGGTGCGCGACTGCCTCCTGGAGGTCACCGAGCCGACCGAGGGGCAGCTGGTCGAGAAGGACCGCAACTCCTCCATGGTCACCACCTGGACGGTGACGCCCGCGGGCGAGGGCCGCTCCAAGGTCGTCGTCAGCACCGTGTGGAACGGCGCCGGCGGCATCGGCGGATTCTTCGAAAGGACCTTTGCCCCCAAGGGACTTGGCCGCATCTACGACGCCCTGCTCGGCAAGCTGGCCGCCGAGGTGGAGAAGTAGCCGGAGGGGGTCTCCCGCCCGGTCACCGGTTCGGGTGGTTTTCCGTACCGTTCCGTTGTGCGCCGCAGGGGCCCCCGCCAGCGCATAAGCCCCCGGCGCACGCCGCCCGTCCCCACTCGTCTCGCTTGCCCCGGTTGTCGCGTAATGCGAGAAATGATCGGCGCAAGCGCGACGAGGGGAGAGTTACGTGGGCGGGATCACTCTGGTGAAGGACGAGCGGGCCGCCGAGCCCGCCGCGGCCCCGGCGGCCCAACCGCCGGTTGGCCAACTCCCCACGCCACACCCGCCGTTGACCCCCCGCCGGGTGCGCACGATCTTCTTCGGGCTGATGCTCACCCTGCTGCTCGCGGCGCTCGACCAGATGATCGTCGCGACCGCGCTGCCGAAGATCGTCGGCGATCTGCACGGCCTCGACAAGGTGTCCTGGGCCGTCACCGCCTATCTGCTCG
Organism: Streptomyces sp. NPDC094147; assembly: GCF_044764265.1. NCBI lineage: Bacteria > Bacillati > Actinomycetota > Actinomycetes > Kitasatosporales > Streptomycetaceae > Streptomyces > Streptomyces sp. NPDC094147. The sequence goes on from NZ_JBIWHT010000008.1 coordinate 114,710, forward strand.
CCTCCACCATCGGACTGCCGATCTACGGCAAGCTCGGCGACCTCTTCGGCCGTAAACCCGTCTTCCAGTTCGCGATCGTCGTGTTCGTCGCCGGCTCCGCGCTGGCCGGCTGGTCGCGCACGATGGACCAGCTCATCGCCTTCCGGGCGATCCAGGGCATCGGCGGCGGCGGACTCATGATCGGCGTACAGGCGATCATCGCGGACATCGTGCCGCCGCGGCAGCGCGGCCGGTTCATGGGCCTGATCGGCGCCGTCTTCGGGCTCGCCTCGGTGGCGGGGCCGCTGCTCGGCGGCTTCTTCACCGACCACGCCTCCTGGCGCTGGTGCTTCTACATCAACGTCCCGTTCGGCCTGGCCACCCTCGCCGTCATCACCGTCGTACTGAAACTGCCGAGGCCCGATGCACGCCCCCGCCTCGACGTGCTCGGCGCGCTGCTCCTCGCCACCGCCTCAACCTGCCTGGTCCTGCTGACCAGTTGGGGTGGCACCGAGTACGCCTGGGGCTCGCGGACGATCCTCGGGCTCGCCGCGGGGGCGGCCGGAACGACCCTGCTGTTCCTCGTGGTCGAGACCTACGCGGCCGAACCGGTCATCCCGCTGCGGCTGTTCCGCGACTCGATCTTCAACGTCTCCGGGCTCGTCGGCGCGGTCATCGGCGTCGCCCTCTTCGGCGCCGCCAGCTATCTGCCGACCTTCCTGCAGATGGTCGACGGGGCCAGCGCCACCGAGTCCGGGCTGCTCGTCCTGCCCATGATGGGCGGCATCGTGGCCGCCTCGATCATCTCCGGCCAGCTCATCAGCCGCACCGGGCACTACAAGCTCTACCCGATTCTCGGCGGCGCGGTCTCCGCCGTCGGCATGTGGCTGCTCTCCCGCCTCGGGACCGACACCCCGCGCCTCGACTACAGCATCTGGATGGCCGTGCTCGGCGCCGGCATCGGCCTCGTGATGCCGGTCCTGGTCCTCGCCGTGCAGAACGCAGTCGACCCCGCCGACCTCGGCACCGCCACCAGCGCCAACACCTACTTCCGGCAGATCGGCGGCAGCGTCGGCGCCGCCGTCTTCGGCACCCTCTTCACCAACCGCCTCGCCCACGCGCTCACGGAGCAACTCCCGGCCGGAGCCCGACTGCCCGACCCCGAGTCGATCACTCCGCAACTGGTCCACGCCCTGCCGCCCGCGCTGCGCGACGGCTACATCCGGGCGTACGCCGACGCCATGCCGCGGATCTTCCTCTACCTCGTGCCGGTGCTCGTGCTCGGCTTCGTGCTCGCCTTCTTCCTCAAGGAGAAACCGCTGGTGTCCCAGAACGCCCCCGCCGCCGAGACCGCCCCCCTGCCCCACGCGCGCACCGCCAACTCCGGCTACCAGAGCGGCGTTCCGGTCTGCGGCACGGTCCAGCACCACGACGGGACCACCGTGCCGCGCGCCGCCCTCACCCTCGTCGACGTACGGGGCCAGCAGGTCGGGCGCGGGGCCAGCGGCGCGGACGGGCGGTACGCGCTGAGCGTGCCCGGCGCCGGATCGTACGTCCTGATCGCGGCGGCCGGCGGGCACCAGCCGCAGGCCGTCGCCGTGACCGTCGGCGAACGGGCGGTCGACCTCGACGTGGTGCTCGGCGGCGCGGGCCGGCTCGCCGGGGCCGTCGTCACCGCCGACGGCAGCCCCGTGCGGGACGCCGCCGTCACCCTCACCGACGTACGCGGCGAAGTCGTCGCCTCCACCCGCAGCGGACGCGAAGGAGGCTATGTGATCGGCGAGTTGGTGGCGGGGGAGTACACCCTGGCCGCCAGCGCGCCCGCCTTCCGGCCAGCCGCCCTGCCGGTGAGCGTGCAGGCGTCCCGCGAGACCCGGCAGGACATCGAGCTGGCCGGCGGGGCCGTGCTGCGCGGCACCGTCCGAGCGGGCGGCGGACGCCCTGTGGAGGACGCCCGGGTGACCCTCCTCGACGCGGCGGGCAATGTCGTGGACACCCTCACCACCGGACCCGACGGCATCTTCCGGTTCGTCGACCTGTCCTCCGGCGAGTACACGGTGATCGCGGCGGGCTATCCGCCGGTCGCCACCGTCCTCCAGATCGCGGGCGGCGGACGCACCGAAAGAGACCTCCAACTCGGCCACGAGGACTGACTCTTCTTCAACTCCGGCGGCCCCTCCGCGCGGGCGTGCGCCTCTTGCGGAGTTGCCCCGCGCGCGGACGCCCGATGGCCGTACGGTGGTCGTACTGCCGCGGATCGAGGCGGCGGGGAAGGAGCCTTCCACCCATGGACAGTGGCACTCCGCCGACACCGCTGCGGCAGTTCGCCGTGGCCGGCCGGATTCCGCTTGCCGTGATCGTCGTGGACGGCGACGGCCTGGTGTCGCACTGGTCCTCCGGTGCGCGCAGGCTGTTCGGCCCCGCCAAGGAGGAGGCCGTCGGCAGGCCCGCCGCGGATCTGCTCCCGGTCTCCGGGGCGCTGGAGCAGGGATACGACGACTACGAGGCGTTCGAGGAGTTCGGCCCCGGGCTCGACGCCCCGCTGAACGGCCGCACCGCCTACCCCAGCGCGGGCCGGGCCGCCTTGTCCGAGCCCGGCCGCGACCGGGCCGACGTGCTGTGGTGGGCGTACCCGCTGATCGGCCCCGGCCCCGGCCGCCTCCTGGTGCTCGCCGCGGACGTCGCCCAGCTCCACCACGAGACCGGCGCCGACGGCGGCCCCGTCGAGCGGATAGCGCCCGGATTCGCCCTGCACACCGACTTCCCGGGCGCCGACGAACTGGCCCGGCGGCTGCCGGAGATCCTCCCCAGCATGAGCGTCGGCGAGAGCTCCCGCATCGTCGCCCAGGTCCTCGAACTGGGCTATCCCGTCCTGGAGTTCAGCCAGCACGACCGCGTCCCGGTGACACCCGACTGGGGAGTGCCCCGGCGTGCCGAACCGCGCTCCGCCCGGCGTCTGCACCCTTTGCAGCCGGTGTCGCGGACCTTCCCGCCCTCGCCCGAATTCGCCGCGGACCTCGAATACGCGGCGGTGCGCGAGCGGCTCGAATTCCTCAACGAGGTCAGCGGACGCATCGGCTCCTCGCTCGACCTGTCCCGCACGATCCAGGAAGTCAGCGCGGCCGTCGTGCCGCGCTTCACCGATGTCGCCGGTACTTACCTGCGCGAACAGGTCATAGCGGGCGAGGGCTTCCCCGACGGGCCGCCGGACGAGCGGACCCTGTGGCACCGCGTCGCCGTGGAGCACGTGGACGAACCGGGCCGCTGGGACGACGTGGTGCCGGTCGGAGAGTCCATGCCGTTCCCCGCCCACACCCCGTTCTTCCAGTGCATGACCTCGGGCGAGCCCGTCCTCGTGCCCCGCATCAGCGAGCAGATGGGCACCGCCATCGCCTCGCAGTTCGAGAAGCGCGACATCCGGCCGCTGATCAACGGCCGTTCGATGCTGGTGGTCCCCCTCAAGGCGCGCAACGTGGTGCTCGGCTTCATGATCCTGCTGCGGCACGCCGAGCGGGCCGAGTTCAACGACATGGACCGCGTGACCGGCGCCGAACTCGCCGCGCGCGCCGGGCTCGTACTCGACAACGCCCGCATGTACACCTACCAGGAGAGCGTCGCGGAGACGCTCCAGGACTCGATGCTGCCGCAGGTCACCCCGCGCATGGCGGGCTGCGACACCGCCACCCGCTATCTGCCCGGCACCCTCCTCGGCCGGGTCGGCGGCGACTGGTTCGACTCGATCAAACTGCCCGGCTCGCGGACCGCCCTGGTGGTCGGCGACGTCATGGGCCACGGCCTCAACTCGGCAGCGATGATGGGCCAGTTGCGTACGGCCGTGCAGACCATGGCCGCCCTCGACCTGCCGCCCGGCCAACTCCTGCGCAACCTGGACGACTTGGCGCAGCGCCTGGGCGAGCACTACCTCGCGACCTGCCTCTACGCCGTGTACGACCCCATCAGGGGCGAGCTGCTCATGGCCAACGCGGGCCATGTGCCGCCGGTGATCGTACGGTCCGCCGACGGCCGCAGCGAGCTCCTTGAACTGCCCACCGGCGCCCCGATCGGCGTCGGCGGGGTGCCCTTCGAGACGGCCCGCATCAGGGTCGAGCCCGGTGACCGCTTGGTCATGTGCACGGACGGTCTGGTGGAAGTGCGCGGCGAGGACATCGGCGTCGGCCTCGCCACGCTCTGCGAGTACGCGGCCCACCCCGCGGCCTCCATGGACGACGCCTGCGACGCGATCATCCGCGCCCTCAACACCCGCGGCGGCCGCAAGGACGACGTGGCGCTGCTCATGGCCCGGCTCAACGGCATCGGCCGTGACGACGTCGCCGAGTGGCGGCTCGCCACAGATCCGCGGGAGGTGGGCCGGGCCCGCCGCCTGGTCCGCCGGCAACTCGCGCTGTGGGGCCTGCCGGAGATCTCCGAGACGGTCGAGCTGCTGGTCAGCGAGGTCGTCACCAATGGCATCCGGCATGCGCACGGCCGCCGGGTGGAGCTCCGCCTGGTCCGCGCCGAGGCGCTGCTGTGCGAAGTGGTGGACGACGACCACACTCTGCCGACGCTGCTGAGCGCCGGCCCGCGCGACGAGGCGGGCCGCGGGCTCCGGGTGGTCAGCGCGCTGGCCAGGGAGTGGGGCACCAGCCGCACCGGCGACGGCAAGACCGTCTGGTTCGACGTGGCGCTTCCCCGCACCCGGCGCGGGCCCCGCTGACCTGTGCCGCCCTTTCCGGCGCCCCCTCAACACGCCCCCTCAACTCCCCTTCTTCGAACGGCAGGTGAAGGTATGCGCCGGGCGCTTGTCCGCGCGCGGCCCGGCGCGGTAGACCGATCTTGACACTGTGCATGCTGCCCGGGGAGTCGGTCGTGAGTGTGACAAGTAGGTACAGGGACGCCTGGGAGGCCTTCTGGCGCGAGGCGCCGAACGAGCCGGGCGCGGTCTTCTGGGATGCGGAACCGGCCCTCACGGCCGCCCGCCACCTGGCCCATTTCGCCCCCCGCATCGACCTGCCCGACCTGCCCATGGTGGACCTCGGCTGCGGCAACGGCACCCAGACCCGGTACCTCGCGGAGCGCTACCCGCAGGTGACCGGGGTCGACCTCTCGCTCGCCGCCGTCGAGCACGCCCGCCACCAGGACCCGCGGGGCCTTGCCGAGTTCGCTCAGATCGACGCCGCCGATCCCAAGGCCGTCGACGGGCTGCACACCCGGCTCGGCGACGCCAACGTGTATGTACGGGGCGTCCTGCACCAGTGCGAACCCGCCGACCGCCAGCCCGTGGCCGACGCCATCGCGACGCTGGTCGGCGCGGGGGGCCGGGCGTTCGTGGTGGAGCTCGCCGAAGCCGCGAAGCCGGTCCTGATGGGACTCGCCGCAGGTCCGGCGGGGCCGCCGCCCAAGCTCCGCCCCGTCTTCGCCCACGGCATCGCGCCGGGCGAGGTCACCGACGACGCCCTGGCCGGCCTGCTCAGGGCCGCCGGTCTCACCGTCCTCGCGGAGGGCGAACTGCCCCTCACCACAACTGAGTTCACCGAGGAGGGGCGGCGCCTCGAGCTGCCGTCCCGCTGGCTGGTGGTGGGCGCGGCGCGATCCGGCCGCGACCGGGCGCCCGTACACTGACCCGAATTCACTCGCGTACGGCGCAACGCACCGCGCTCGGCCTCCCTCTTCCCGGGCAAGCGACAAGCAACCCCCTGAGAAACCCCCGGGCCCTCGCCGGTTCCCGGGAGAAGGAGAGCCGTGTTCCGCAGAGCGGTCCGTGCCGTGACCGTCGCCGGTCTGGCCCTGCTTCCCCTCCTCGGGGCCGGAGCCGGCGGCGCCGCCGCGGCCGGGGACGCCCCCGCGCGTGACGCGAGTCCCGCCGGGCCGCGTCTGGTGCTCGACTGGGAGCAGGTCGAAGTGGGCGGCTGGGTCGGGGTCGGCATCACGGGCATGCCCGCGGGCTGGGACGCCGTGACGGTCAGCTCGCCCGCCCTTGAGGCGCCGGTCCGCCTCACCCCCAAGCGGAGGGGCGCGCCCGACTCGCGCCGGTTCCCCGAATCGGAGGGCGAGGACGTCCGCTCCGGGATCGCGCCGGGCACCTATCCGGTGACCGCCACCCGCGACGGGCACACCGTGGCCACCACCCGGCTCACCGTCACGGCACCGGCCCCCGCGCTCATCACCCGGTTCGTGGCCGGCCCCAAGAGCGGCAATCTGGGCAGCGCGGACTCCACGCCCCGGGTGACCGTGCGGCCCGGCAGCGAGATCGTCGTGCTCCTCGCCGACCACAACCCGGCCCGCGACGAGGCCACCCTCACCGTCCGGTCCAAGGCGTTCCGGGAGCCGTTGACCATCAGCACGGACAACTCCGACGACCCCGGCTGCAAGTGCGACGACGGCGCCACCGTGTACGCGGGGCACACCACCCTGCGCGGCGACCTCCCGGCAGGGACGTACGCGCTCACCGTCGCCAGCCACCAGGGAAAGCGGACCAGCACCGCACAGCTGTCGGTGGGCGGCAGGCCCGTCGTCACGCACTACGGCCGCTGGCTGGCCCTGGGGGGCGTCGGGCTGGCGCTGACCGGAGTGCTCGCGCTGGTCCTGCGCCGCTCGCGGCTCAAGCGCCGTTAGGCGGCGGCCCGTTGGGGGTCAGGACACGTTGTCGCTCAGGGTGAAGGTCGCCCCGTCGGGGTCGCTCAGGCGGGCCCAGGAACCGGTGGGGGAGGCACCGGAGGCCAGGATCGTCGCGCCGTACGCGCGGGCCTTCTCGGCCTGGCCGTGCGGGTCCTGGACGGCGAAGTGGGTGTGCCAGTGCGGCCGCAGGGAAGGGTCGGGGGCGGCCTCGACGGCGCCGGACGTCAGCCGGGCGACGACGTGTCCGGCATGGCGCAGGACCACCTCGTCGTGCTCGTACTGGACGTCGCAGCACCCCGGGCGCCCGCAGGCCCAGTCGAGGACCTCGCCGTAGAAGATCGCGGCTTCGAAGGCGTCGCGGGTGTGCAGCCGGGTCCAGGCGGGGGACGTGTCCCGCCAGGACTCCCAGTTGGTGATGAGCGAGCCCTGCCAGATGCCGAAGACGGCGCCGTCGCGGTCGGCGGCGAGCGCGCCGCGCCCGGTGTGCAGGGCGACGGGGCCGACCGCGACCGTGGCGCCGCGTTCGCGGATGCGGGCGGCGGTGTCGTCGGCGTCCGCGACGGCGAAGTACGGCGTCCAGGAGACCGCCACCTGAAGGGCCGGAGCGAGCGCCCCGATACCGGCGACGGGAACCCCGTCCGCGAGGGCGATGCGGAACTCCTCGCCCAGGGATCCGGGCCGGAACGTCCAGCCCATCACCGCGCCGTAGAAGTCCAGGGCCGGATCGAGGTCCCTGGCCATCAGGCTCACCCAGCACGGCGCGCCGAAGGCATCCGCGCTCGAAGGGCGCGCGCCGTGGGCGGCCCCGGTTTCTGTGTCTCTCGGTGACGGTGTCACGAAAACCCTCGCTCTCAGGAATTCGGCAAACCGGCACATAGTCACTTGCATTATCGCGCGCCGGGTCCGGCGCCGCACCCCGGAGCTCGCGTTGCGGATCCGACCGCACGAGCCGATGTCGGGGTTGTCCGCGCTGTGCTCATTCGGCTACTTCTGGTAGCCCGTGCGTGGTGGCGGACGCCCTCGACCCCTGCCACCTGGTCAGCGGTCCGGATCGCAGCTCGCTCTGCGGCGGCCGATCGTACGCAGAGCGAGCATGAGGGCCTCGTCGTCGCCCCGGGCCGCCATGTGGACGGCCCCTTCCTCCAGGACCGTCCACAGCTCGGGGAGCGGGGCGGTCGCCGGGGTCGTCCGCAGGATGACGCCGCTGGGCGGATCGAGGGAGCGCAGCCCGGTGAACAGGGTGACGGGATCGCTGTCCCCGTTCATGCTCGGGTCGAGCACGGTGACGTCGGGCAGCAGGACATGGGCCTGCGCCAGGGCGAGCCGCGGGCTCGGCGTGTGGGCGATGACGCGGAAGTGCCGGTCGCGGTGGATCCGCGCGCGCAGCACCGCGGCTTCCTCGTCGGCGGCTACCAGCAGCACGGTGATCACGCCTCCAGCATGGTCGCACCGGCCGGTACCAGCCACGCGAACCCGGACCCCGCGCCCGGCCGGGGCCCGTCAGCCGAGGGCGGCGCCCGCGATGAGGCGGGCCGTCTCCCGGCCGGCCCGCAGGGCGCCGGCACCGGTGGCGGGTACGCAGTGGCCGGCCGCCGGGTCCCACTCGGCCATGATGACGCCCGCGTGGTCGCTCTCCGCCTCGTGCAGGCTCGACGGCCAGTGCCGCTCGGCGAGGGCGGCCAGGAAGTCGCGGGAGTTGCGGCAGTCCACCGCCGTGTCGGCCGTGCCGTGCACCAGCACGACGGGCACACCGGTCGCGGGCGCCGCGGCCAGGTCCTCCAGCGGGACGGAACCGGTGCTGCGGGCCGGGCGCCCGTACAGCCCGGCGATGCCGACGACCGCCCGGGGCGGCGGGCCGCCCACCAGGTCCGGGCGCAGCGCCGTCCCGATCGCCGCGCCCGCCCCGGCCGACCACCCCGCCACGACGAGCCGCCCCGGGTCGCCGCCGAACCCGGCCGCGTTCTCCCGTACGTACCGCAGCGACGCGGTGAGGTGCGCGCGGCCGCCGTCGGGGGCGTCGGGGCGCCAGTCGGGGACGAACACGGTCACGCCGTGCGCGGCGACCTCGCGGGCGAGCGGCGCGAGGACGTACCGCTCGTCGGGTCCGCTGCCGTGCCAGAGCAGGACGACCGGGGTCGGGCCGGGGGCGTCCGAGGGGCGGTGGATGTCGAGGAGTCGGGGCGTGGGTGTGCTCTCCGCCGCGTACGGGACGGACTGGAAGGTGCTGTGCGGCATGGGGTTCGGTCCTCGGGGTGGGTGCGTTCGGTGAGCCGGTTGGTTGGCTCAACTGGTGTACTGCTGCGGTGAGTTCAGGTCGGCGGGGTGCTCAGGCGTCCCCGCGCCCCCATCGCGCGTACGGCACGCGGCCGAGCTCGCGGACGTCGCCGAGCGTGCCCCACTCGTCCTTGCCGAGGCGGGACAGCGGCAGCAGCCTCGTGATGTCGGGGTGGCCGTCGACCATGGCCTCCTCCGACACCGCCGCGTGCACGACGCGTCCGAAGACGACGGTCGAGTCGCCGATGCCGAGGGTGCTGTGCAGCTCGCACTCCAGCGCCACCGGCGACTGGGCCACCCGCGGCGGCTCGACCCGCAGGCTCGGCTCGGCGGCCACGCCCACCGCCTCGAACTCGCTGACGCCGGGCGGGAAGTCGGTCGCGGTGTCGTTGATCTGGCCGAAGAGGGGTTCCGGCGCGAAGCTGACCACGAACTGCCCGGTGGCCTCGACGTTGCGCAGCGAGTCCTTGCGGCCCACGGAGGTGAACTGCACGACGGGCGGTGCGACCGAGGAGATGGTGAAGAAGGAGTGCGGCGCGAGGTTGGGGGTCCCGTCGGGGGCCACCGTCGACACCCAGGCGATGGGCCGCGGCACCACGGTCGCGGTGAGCAGCCGGTAGAAATCGGCGCGGGACATGGCGGCGGGATCGAAGTCGATACGCATGGTGATCAGTATCCAACGGCACATCGTCGCCGCCCGCGGCAGCGGACAGGCGGAGGAGGCGGTACGGGATTCCGGCCGCGGACCTCGGCCCGACCGGTTCGGGCCGGGGCTCCGCGTGGGAGGATGCCGCCATCATGAGTGCGTCCTGGGCGGTGCGGAGTCTGCGCGCGGCGGTGTTCGCCGCCGTCTGCGTGCTGCTGGCCGCCGGGGGGCACGGACTCGCGATGGGGGAGCTGCCGCCGCTATGGATCCAGGGCGCGGGGTTCCTCGGGATCTTCGTCCTCGGTTTCCTGCTGGGTGGCCGGGAGCGGTCGCTGGCGGGGATCGGTGCCGCGATGCTCGCCACTCAGGCGGGTCTGCACGTCGCGTACGAGGCGGCCCGGCCCCGCACCGCCATGGCCATGCACGGGATGCGGATGACGCACGCGCACGCGGTGACGCCGCACGCTGTCGCGGCGCACGGCGCGGCCGCGCTGGTGGCGTCCTGGTGGCTGCGGCGCGGGGAGGCCGCCGTCTGGTCCCTGCTGCGCAGGGCGGTGGCGTTCGTGCCCGGCCTCGCGGCCTGGTGGCGGGCCGGGGCGAACGCGCTTCCCGATCCCGCGCACCTCGGGCCCGTACACCGGGAGGCGGCCGAGCCGCAGCCGCTGCGGCAGGTGCTGCTGCGGCACGCCGTGTCGCGTCGGGGGCCGCCGGCGGCGTGGTCGTAGCCGCGCTGACCTCAGACCACCTCTCCCGTACGGAGTTCCGCTCATGTTCCCCATCCGCACCTCCCTTCGGCATGCCCTGCGCCGGACCGGACTCGTCGCGGCCCTCGCGTCGGCCGGAGTCCTGGCCGCCGCGGGCGCGGCCTTCGCCCATGTGACGGTCCACCCCGGCAGTTACGCGAAGGGCGCCACGGACGGCACCCTCACCTTCCGCGTCCCCAACGAGGAGGACAACGCCGGCACCACGAAGATCGACGTCGTCGTGCCCACCGACCACCCGGTCCTGGGCGTGCTCGTCACCCCGCAGGCCGGCTGGACCGCGCAGGTGACGACCGCCAAGCTCAAGACCCCGGTCAAGACCGACGACGGAACCATCACCGAGGCCGTCTCGGAGATCACCTGGACCGGCGGGAAGATCGCGCCCGGCCAGTACCAGGACTTCGACGTGGCCTTCGGTCAACTGCCCTCCGATGTGGACCAGTTGACGTTCAAGACCTTGCAGACCTACTCCGACGGCAAGGTCGTCCGCTGGATCGACGAGGCCAAGCAGGGGCAGCCCGAGCCGGCGAACCCGGCGCCGGTCCTGCACCTCACCAAGGCGGCGAACGGGGAGACCGGGCCGGCGGATTCCGCCTCCCCGAGCGTCTCACCCGCCGCGCCCAAGGCCACCACGGCGTCGTCCAGTGACTCCACTGCTCGCGGTCTGGGCATCGCCGGGCTGGTCGTCGGCGTGCTGGGCCTGGCCGCCGCCGTGATCGCGATCCGTCGCGGCCGGTCGCCGCAGTCCTGACGCGACAGCGGTCCGTCCCGTCCGGCAGCGCCGCCGACGGGACGGACCGCATCGGCCCACCCTGCCAACGGAGTTGACGCCGGTGCCGGGTCAGCGGCAGTAGAGGGCGGCGCGCAGGTCGAGCTTGTGGTCGAGGCGCGTGAGGTCGCGGCCGGTGAGGCGTTCGATGCGCTGGATGCGGTAGTGCACGGTGTTGACGTGCAGGTGCAGGGCTTCGGCCGTGCGGGCCCAGGAGCCGTTGTGCCTGAGGAAGACTTCGAGCGTCTCCAGGAGCATGCGGTGGGAGGCGCCTTCGCCGCGGGCGAGGGGGCCCAGAACGCGGGAGCTGTAGATGGCGCGTACGTCGGCGGGTATCCCCGCGAGGAGGGCGTCCAGCGTCGTGAGGTCGTCCACCGAGGTCACGAGGGCGGATCGCGGCGCGGTCGCCGCTGCGACGGCGCGGGCGTAACGGGCTTGCGCCAGGCTGCCCGCCAAGCCTTGTGGCGCGGGTGCCGCGGCGCCGATCCCGCCGTGGAGCGGGGCGGCGGGGCGGCAGGCGTGGACCAGCGGCCAGCTCTCGCGCAACTCCCTTGCCGTTTCCCCTGATTCGTCGCCCTGGACGACGGCTACGGCCTCGCCTCCCGCGAGTTCGGCGACGGCGAACGTCCGGGAGGGGGCGTAACGCAGGGCCTCGGTCAGCGCGGCAGCCGCGGTGCCGGTCTCCTCGTCGCCGCCCTGCCGGGCTGTGATCACCTCGTACGGGCCGGGCCCGGCCAGACCGCAGGCACGCAGTGCGGTGTGCAGCGATGCCTCGTCGGTGCTGCCCGCGTCGATGAGGGACACCAGGGCGAACGCCCTGCTCGCGGCCGTGACCTCGCCGCGGGCGAGGCCGTCTCGGTACCGGGTCAGGATGTCGGCCGTCTCGGCCAGGGCGCGCGGCGGGGCCTCGGCGGCGCCGGGCAGGTGGAGGTACCAGCGGTCGAAGGGGGAGCTGTCGGCGTCGACGCGCACCGTGACGCCCGTGTGCTGCTTGAGGTCCTGCGCGGCGCGCTGGGCGGGCAGCCGCGGAGCCGTCGGGGTCCGGGCGACGGTGCGGCCGGACGCGCTGAGCAGGTAGCAGGCCGGCATGCCCAGGTGGGCGAACGCCCGGTTCAGCAGGACGTCGGGTTCGGCCCCCTCGGCCAGCAGGCCGCCGAGCTCGTTGCGTACGTTCTCCGGCAGCGCGTAGTGCGGCGTGGGGCGACGGCTCAAGTCGCCCCACTGGCGCAGGTACACCGCGTCGGTGATCGCCCGGAAGCTGGTACGCGCGGGCACGGCGAGCAGGACGATGCCGTGCTCACGGCAGGAGTCCACGAGAGTGCGCGGGACGGTGCCGTGGGTCTCCTCGCCCGCCAGGAGCGCGGCGGCCCCCGCCCCGCGCAGCGCCGACACGAAGCGGTCGGTCTTGGCCCCACCGTCCTTGGCGCTCCACCAGACCAGTCCGCTGAGCACGATCTCGCCCTGCTGCAGAAACCTGGCCGGATCCTCCAGGTCGGTGGCGGTGACCCCGCTGATTTCCCGCGTGAGGAGCCGCTCCTCTCCCCAGAGGAGGCTGAGGCCGAGCGGTTCGAGCTGGAGGAGGTCTTCGATGCGCATGCTCTTGCTCCCTTGCGTGCAGCCGGGCGAGGCACCCCAGCACCTCGCATCCACGAAGCAAATGCGGGCTGGCCCATCATAAATACCAAGGAATTCGACGCATATGCCTCTTGGTTGATCACGGGACCGGGTCGTGGAGCGCGGGGGCGGCCGAGGGTGGGCCGGGACTCGGAGGAAGACCTGGAAGATGCTGCCCAGGTATTCGTATCAAGCTCACAATTGCGGCAGGGAAGGCCGTAAGTGGGTCGCAGTCGAGATTCCGGGAGGCCGCCCCCGGGTACCCTCGCGGCAGTCGCAGCAGGGACTGTCCGATTGGGGACCCGATGAGCCACCTCAGCACACCGCCCCGTATCTCTCCCGACGCCTCCCGTGCGCACGGCGGCTCCTTCGTCGTGTACGGGGAGGTGGACCATCCGGCCACGTTCACCGTCCCGCAGCTGCGGGACGGCTGGGAGCAGCACCGGGCCGAGGTGGTCTTCGACTGCGCCACCAACGGACCGCAACACCACACCTTCGAAGGCCCCCTGCTCCGCGAAGTCGTCGCCGACGCCGGTCCGGCCTTCGACCCCCGGCGCCGCAAGGACCGCTCACGCTTCCTGCTGGCGGTCAGCGGCGGCGACAGCCATCGCACGGTCCTGTCCTGGGCGGAGATCGACGCCGACTTCTGCGACACACCCATCCTGCTGGCCACCCGCATGGACGGCGAGGACCTCGACCTCGCCGGAAGCCAGCTGGTGGTGCCCTCGGACCGCTGCGGGGCGCGCTACGTCAGCGGCATCACCAGCATCTGGATCGGCACCCCGGACGGCGAAACGACTCTCCGGTCCTCGTAGAAGTTCACCTCCGAAGCCGGACCGGGACGGCTTGCGAAGATACCGTCGGCGGCATGGTTGGTGATCTCCGAAGGTGGCGTCAGTGTCTGCTCAGCGGGGCGGTGTTCGCCGTGTGCATGGCCGGCACCACGCTGCCGACTCCCCTCTACAGCCTCTACCAGGAGAAGTTCGGATTCTCCGAGCTGACGGTCACCGTCGTGTACGCCGTGTACGCCTTCGGGGTCATCGGTGTGCTCCTGCTGGCGGGCAACGCGTCGGACGCCGTGGGCAGGCGCCCGGTGCTGCTGTGGGGCCTGGGGTTCTCGGCGGCGAGCGCCGTCTGTTTCCTGTGCGCCGCGGGGCTGGACTGGTTGTACGCGGGGCGGCTGCTGTCAGGGCTGTCCGCCGGCCTGTTCACCGGGGCCGCAACCGCGTACGTCATGGACCTGGCACCGCACGGCGGCGCCTCCCGGGCCACGTTCGTGGCGACGGCGGCGAACATGGGTGGGCTGGGCTGCGGTCCCCTGCTCGCCGGAGTGCTCGCGCAGTACGCCGGCTGGCCGCTGTACCTGCCGTTCGCCGTCCATCTCACACTGGTGGCCGGCTCGGTCGCCGTCCTGCTGCGGCTGCCGGAGACCGTACGGGAGCCACGGCCGCTGAGCACGGCACGACCGCAGCGGCCCGGTCTGCCCCATGAGGTGCGGGCGGTGTTCGTGCCCGCGGCGATCGCGTCGTTCGCGGGGTTCGCCCTGTTCGGGGTGTTCACGTCGGTCAGCCCCGCCTTCCTTGCGCAGTCCCTGAACGTGCACAACCGCGCCGTGAGCGGGTTGGTCGTCGCGCTGGCCTTCTTCGCCTCGACCGCCGGGCAACTGGCCGTCCCCCGGGTCGGGGTGGACCGGTCGTTGCCGCTGGGCTGTGCGGCCCTCCTCACCGGACTGGCGCTGCTGGCGGGCGCGCTCCGGTGGGACCTGATGCCGCTGATGGTGCTGAGCGCAGTCGTCGGCGGAGTCGGGCAGGGGCTGTCGTTCCGCGCGGCACTGTCCGCGGTGGCCGAGGCGTCGGCCGCGGACCGGCGCGCGGCGGTGATCTCCACGCTGTTCGTGGTGGCCTACGCGGGCATCTCGGTCCCCGTGATCGGGGTCGGAGTCCTGACGAGCCTCATCGGCCTGGAGGGCGCGGGGCTGGTGTTCATCGCGTGCATGGCCGTCCTGGCCTCGGCCGCGGCGGTCTACCTGCTCCGGCGGCCACGACGAGCGAGGGCCTGAGCGTACGCACCCGGCGACCCGAGCACGCCGGTTGGCGAACGGCGTCCCCCCGACCCGTTCGAAGCTGTTCCGGCGCGCCACCGCGGGCTTCTCGGCTGTGCGGTATCACGATGAGCCTGCTGACCCGATATGAGTCATTCGCCGCTTCCTGGCATCTGGGCGCGGTCGTAGGTCGCCACGTATACGCGCGGAGGACGGCTATGGAGGAGAACGACGACACCGAGGCCGTTCGCCGCTCCGCCCGGGGCGAGGACACCGCGGTGCCGGCTGCCGGACGGGCTCGGTTTCGCGCCCCGTGGGCAGGCGGGCCGCCGCCCGGCCCGGCCCGCCCGGAGTTCTGGCGCAGTCCGTTGCGGGGGCCGTGGCTGACCTCGGTGTTCGGGCTGATCCTGCTGATCGGTGTCACGGTGCTGTTCGTGACGGGCCTGCTGTCCTACGCCGCGTACAACCCGGAGCTGGCGACGGTCAACGATCAGACGCCGGACAAGGGGTGGCTCGGGTTCTATCTGTTCTCCTGGCCGACGAGTCCGTACTGGTTGTACCGGCTGAACCAGGGTGTGCACGTCACCCTCGGTGTGGTGCTCGTCCCGGTGCTGCTGGCCAAGCTCTGGTCGGTCATCCCCAGGCTCTTCTCCTGGCCGCCCCTGCGATCGCCGAGCCACGCCATGGAGCGGCTGTCCCTCCTGCTGCTCGTCGGCGGTGCCCTGTTCGAGTTCGCCACCGGCGTGCTCAACATCCAGCTGCACTACATCTTCCCCGGCTCCTTCTACACCCTCCACCTGTACGGCGCGTGGGTCTTCATCGGCGCCTTCGTCGTCCACGTCGCCTTCCGCATCCCGGTCATGACACGCGCGCTGCGCAGCCGCCGGCTCCGTACCGAGCTGCGCATCCCCACAGCCGGTACGGAGCCCGAGCCGCCGGACCGGACCGGACTGGTCTCACCCCGGCCCGCGCCGCCCACCATGTCCCGACGTGGCGCACTGGGCATGGTGGGGCTCGGCTCACTGGTGCTCTTCGGGGTGACGGCCGGTCAGAGCATCGGCGGGGTCTGGCGGAAGACGGCGCTGCTGGCGCCGCACGGCCGGGACCCGGGCTCCGGGCCCAACGGCTTCCAGATCAACAAGACGGCAGCGGCCCTGGGCGTCACCGCCCGCGACATCGGTCCCGACTGGCGGCTCACCGTGGGCGGCGGCGGCCGGAACGTCGTCCTGACCCGAGCACAGGTCCTGCGGCTGCCCCAGAACTCCGCCGCACTGCCCATCGCCTGTGTGGAAGGCTGGTCCACCCCCGACCAGCTCTGGAGCGGAGTACGCCTCGCCGACCTGGCCGCTCTCGTCGGACTCCACGAAAACCTGCCCGAGGTCTTCGTCGAATCGGTGCAGCGCGGCGGATCATTCCGTTCGACGGTCCTGCGCGACAACCAGGTCAGGGACCCGCGGTCATTGCTGGCACTGCGCGTCAACGGGGCCGACCTCTCCCCGGACCACGGATACCCCGCCCGCATCATCGTTCCGGGCAATCCGGGCGTGCACAACACCAAGTGGGTCACCCGGCTCGCCTTCGGGGCAGCGGCATGAAGAGTGTCCGCGAACGCTACGGTGCCTCCCCTCTGCATCTGCTGCTCGTCCTGTGCTCGTTCGCCCTGACCCTCTACGCCGGGCTGCGACTGCTGAAGGGAGACGCGGCCGCGGTCGCGGTGTGGTTCGTCGGATCCGCGCTCCTGCACGACCTGCTGCTTGTCCCGCTCTACGTCGCGACCGACCGCATCGCGCAGCTACTGCTCGGAGGCCGCCGTCCGGCTGCCGCAGGGCCGGGCCGGACGAGAACGCCGCGGGTCAACTACATCCGTGTACCTGCCTTCGTCTCCTTGCTCCTGCTGCTCGTCTGGTACCCGCTCGTACTCCACCGGGTACCTGATTACCAACTGGCGACGGGCCTCACGCCGGATGTCTTTCTCGGGCGGTGGCTCCTGATCACGGCCGTCCTCTTCGCGGCGTCGGCGCTCTGCCTCATGACAGCCATGTTCCGCGGCCGCCCGCCGAAATCCACGTGAGCCACGGGACGTGCTCGACCCCGGTGAGGCCGTCCTCGGTCAGGTCGGCAGGTGTGCCGTGGTGGGTCCGTGTGCGGTGAGCCGTCCGGCTTCCAGGATGTGCACGGTGTCGGTGTACGCGGCGACCAGGTGTGTCTCGTGGCTGACCAGGGTGATGGCCATGTCGCGTTCGGCGCGCAGGCGTTGCAGGAGTTCCATGATGGCGATGGAGGTGTCGGGATCGAGTGCGGAGGTGATCTCGTCGCACAGTAGGAAGTCGGGGTCGGCGGTGAGGGCGCGGGCGATGGAGACGCGCTGGCGCTGGCCGCCGGAGAGTTCGTGCGGGTAGCGGTGGACGAAGTCGGCGGGCAGCTGGACCTGGTCGAGCAGCTCGGTGATCCGGGCTGCGGTCTGGGACTTGGTCAGCTCGGTGTGGCGGCGCAGGGGCCGGGCCAGGGCCGCGCCTATGGTGCGGGACGGGTTGAGTGCGGCCAGTGGGTTCTGCGGGACCAGCTGGATGCGCTGGTGGTGTTCGCGCCGACGCCCGCGGGCCGAGTGGGCCAGCGGCTGCCCGTCGAGGGCGAGGGACCCGGCATCGGGCCGCCGCAGGCCCGCGAGGACGCGCAGCAGGGTGGTCTTGCCGGATCCGGAGGGTCCGATGATCGCGGTCGCCGAGCCGACGGGCGCGGTGAAGTCGACTGTGTCGAGGGCCAGTTGGGATGCGCCTCGGCCGCGGAACGTCACGCTGACGGACCGTGCCGTGATCCCGGCCGAGCGAGGAACCGCGGATTCCGCCTTCTGCGGTGGGCGCGGCGCGCGTTGCCGGGGGAGGCGTGGTTGCGTGGTGGTGAGGCGTACGACGTGGTCGGCGCAGGCGTCGACCAGTTCGGGGTCGTGGCAGGCCATGACGATGGCCAGGCCGCGCGAGGTGGCCAGGTGGCGCAGCAGGCCGGCGATGTCGTCGCGCAGGGCCTCGTCGAGACCCGCGGTCGGCTCGTCGAGGAGCAGCAGGTCAGGGGTGCGGGCGAGGGCGCGGGCGAGGGCGACGCGGCGCTGCTGGCCGCCGGAGATCGCGGTGGGCCTGCGGTCGGGGAATCCGTCGTCCGTGGGCAGCTTGCATTCGCGCAGCAGGTCGAGGACGCCCCGGCCGCTCGCAGTGGTGGCGGTCTCCGCGATCAAGTGGCGGATCTTCATCCGGGGGTTGAGTGCGGAGCCCGGGTCCTGGCCTACGTAGGCGACCTGGGTACGGCGCATGGTCCGCAGCGCCGCTGCGTCAAGGCCGGGGACGTGGTGGCCCAGGACGTCGAACGCGGCGCTGTGGGTGGTGGCCTGGGCGGGCAACTGGCCGATCAGGGCGCGCAGCAGGGTGGTTTTTCCGGAGCCGGAGGCCCCGGTGAGGGCGTTGATCTCGCCGGGCCGGACGGTCAGGCTGGTGGGCCGGAGCAGGACGGGTCCGTCGGGGAACCGGATGCTGAGGTCGGTCACCGTGACGACGGGCGCGGATGCGCCGCCGCCGGATGACGCAGCGCCGGAGGCCTCGTTGACGGTGGACGACGGCAGGGGGTTGTTCACGGGGTGGTCACCGCCTTGCGTGCGGAGCGGGGGGCCAGGGAGGTGGCGGCCAGGTTGACGCTGATGGCGAGTGCGGCGATGGCCAGGCTGGGGGCCACGACCGCCCACGGGTTGAGGAGGATGCCCGAGGAGTTCTCCCGGATCATCAACGCCCAGTCCGCGGCGGGAGGTTGGGGGCCGATCTGGAGGAATCCGGCCATGGAGATGACGTAGACGGCCTCGACGAAGCGCAGGCCGAACAGGGCGAGGACGGTGGCGCGCAGGTTCGGAAGGAGTTCTCGGGTGGCGGTGTAGGTGAGGGATTCACCGCCGGCGAGGGCGGCTTCGACGTATCCGGCCCCGGCCAGCGGGGCGGCCGCGCTCGCGACGACGCGTACCGCGTAGGGGGTGCCCAGGACGATGGCGGCGCTGATGACGGCCCATCGTCCGCCGTCGGGCCAGGCGAGTGCGATGAGCATGATGCCCAGGACCGGCGGGAGCAGGATGAAGACGTCGGCGGTGCGTTCCACGGCCCGCCCCACGGCCGGGTGCAGGACGGCGAAGCAGCCCGCGAGCGCGGCGAGCGCGGTGACGACGACGGCGACCAGGAGGGCGCTGCCGATCAGGGCGGTTCCCCCGTGCAGGAGCCTGCTGAGAACATCGCGGCCGAGCTGGTCCCCGCCCAGCGGTGCGCCGTCGCCGGCGGCGGCGAAGGGAGCGGTGACCGGTGTGTCGAGGGGATGCGCGGCGAGGAACGGGCCGGTGAGGGCCAGCAGAACGAGCAGGACACCCGGTGTCAGACGGCGGACGACCCGGCCGCGGCCGTCGGAGAGCGAGCGGGCGCGGGCGGTGGCGAGGGTGCTCATGCGTGGCTCCCCAGGACTCGGGCGCGGACGAGGTCGGCGGCCAGCAGGACGACGCTGATGGCAGCGCCGGCGCAGACGACGACTCCGGCGATGAGGGGGGTGTCGCGGGTGGAGACCGCGCTGGCGAGCACGCTGCCGATACCGGGGTAGTTGAAGAGGGTTTCCACGACTGCGGTGCCGCCCAGGAGCATGCCGGTGGAGGTGGCCAGGCCGGTGGCGATGGCCGGGAGGGCACCGGGCAGTGCGTGGCGCCAGATGACGCGGCGCACCGGCAGGCCGTCCAGGTGGGCGGCCTCGACGTGCGGTGCGGCCGCCTGGTCGGCGAGCGCGCCGCGCACGATGGTGGTGTTCCATCCGGTCTGCGGGATGACGAGCGCGAGGACCGGCATGACCAGCATGGTCCAGGTGGCGGGTCTCCCGTCGGCACCTGCCACCGTCACCGCGGGCAGCCAGTCGGTCCACAAGGACAGGAGCACCAACAGGCCTACGGAGACGACGAATTCGGGGATGGCGAAGGCCGAGGTCGCGGCGTGGCCGATGACCCGGTCGGTGATCCGGCCCGGACGGGCGGCGGCCCAGCAGCCCAGCGCCAGCGAGGCCACTGCCGTCAGGGCGAAGGCGACGGCCGCCAGGAGCAGCGTGTTCGGGAACGGGTCGGCCAGCATGTGCGCGACCTTCTCGCCACGGGCGCTGACGCCCAGGTCCCCGGTGAACAGCCCCGTCATCCAGTCCCAGAACCGTTCCCACGCCGGCCGGTCCAGGCCCAGCAGGTGACGCCGTGCCGCGATGTCCGCGGCGCTCTCGCCCCGCTCGGAGGTTGCGGTGGCCGCGTCGCCCGGCAGCAGCTCGACGGCGGCGAACACCAGGGCGAGCAGGACGGCCAGCATGAGGACCCGCCGCCCCACAACCGCAGCCACGCGGCCGAGGAGCGGAAGCGGGAGGTGTCGCGCGGTGGCCGCCCGGACGGGGGCGGCCACCGCGCTGTCCTTGAGTGCGCGGCTCAACTCAGCCACGCGTTCTCAAGCTGGACGCGGCCGTAGCCGGGCAGCTTCGGCAGCCCCTGGACCTTCGGAGCGGCCAGGTCGACGCCGTCGGCCATGCCCCACAGCAGATAGCCGGAGCGGTCGTACTCGATCTGCTGCAACTCGTGCATGGCCTTGGCCCGCGCCTGCTGGTCCGTGGTGCCGATGACCTTGCGGTAGGTGGCGTCGAACTCCGGGTCGCTGAAGCCCGATTCGTTCTGGCCCGCGCCGCTGAGCAGGGTCTTGGATGCGAAGAACACGACGGAGTCGTTGGTGCCCCAGTAGTTCGTGTAGAGGTCGCCCTTGAGCCAGGTCTTCTCGTAGAACGCCCCCGACTCCTGCTTGACCACCTTGATCTTGATCCCGGCCTCCCGCGCCTGCGAGGCGAACAGGGTCGCGGAGTCGGCGATGCCGGAGACGTCCTCGGTGGTGTAGAGCTCGTAGGTCTTGGAGAGGTCGAACTTGGCGTCCGCCAGGAGGGTCTTGGCCTTGGCCAGGTCGCGCCGGCGCTGCGGAATGTCCTTGGCGAAGTCGGGGTCGCCGGTTCCCATGATGTCGTTGGCGACGTTTCCGTACCCGGACAGCGCCTGCTTGACCATGGCCTCGCGGTCCACCACCAGGCGCATCGCCTCCCGCACTCGCGGATCGGCGAACGGGCCGTCGGCGGTGCGCATGACGATGGGCATCGACATGTCGTCGGGCCGGCGGATGACCTGGATCTCCTTGCGGGACTGGGCGGTGCGCGCGGCGACCGGGCCGGCGTTGGAGGCGACGTCGATCTGCCCGGCGAACAGGGCGTTGGCCATGGCCTGCGGCGTCTCGAACATGGTCACCTCGACCGCGTCGAGGTGGACCGTGCCGCCGTACCACTTGTCGTTGCGCACCAGGCGGGCGTTGCCGCCCCGGTACCAGTCCAGCTTGAACGGACCGGTGCCCGGCGCCTTGTCCACCGCCTTGTCCGGAGTGTCCTTCTTCATGACGAACGTCGTGAACCGCGTCATGAGGGGCAGTTCGGCGTTGGCGTATTCGGAGGCCACGACCACCGTGTCGGCGCCTTCGGCCGTGATGCTGTCGGCGTTCTTGACTCCGGGCAGGCGAGCGGCGCCGGCCGGGGTGTTGCGCAGCCGGCGCAGCGACCAGACCACGTCGTCGGCGGTGACCGGGCTGCCGTCGTGGAAGGCGGCGCCCTTGGCCACCTTGAAGCGCCACGTCTTCAGGTCCGCCGAGGGCTCCCACGAGGCCAGCCGGGGCACGGTGTTGGACTTCGTACCCGGGACGGCGAGCGTGTCGAAGGTGAGCGCGAGGATGAGGTAGTCGCTCTCGTTGGCCTGTGTGCCGTGCGGGTCGCGGGTGATGGCGCCGGCCCGGCCGAGCGCACCGATGCGCAGGGTGCCGCCCGTCCTGGGCTTGCCGCCCTTGGCGGCGGAGCCGGCCGCGGTGCCACCGCTGCCCGAGGAGCACGCCGCCAGTAGTGCGGCCGCCCCCATCGCCCCGCCGGCCAACAGCACCTGACGCCTGTTGATGTCCACGTACGTCCTCGCTCAATGTTCCGGGCAACCCAAAGATGTCTTAGGTTTGCCTACCCTAACGACAATCATTTCTGCAAGAGGGGTGCGGTGGCTCGCCCGCGAATGACGGGGCGCGCGTTCGCGATCGGTCCCGCCTTGCGCGTTCCGGTGATCATAGGTCATAGGTAAGGTTTGCCTTACCTAAGTTTGATGCTAGCGTTCGAGCGCCGCCGGAAGTCGAACCATCCGCAGCGCTGAGTCAACTCGCCCTGTGAGAACGCCGGTTGGCGAGCGCCGCCGTCCGCGTACCGGCGGCGCTACCTGCCCTCCCCACACGGAACGGACTCCTTCGTCATGAGCACGGCAGCCGCACCTGTCCGCCAGCTCGCCCCCCACACCGTGGGTGAGCTCCGCACGGCAGCGGAGCGGATACTCGAAGAATTCGGAACCTCGGCGACATCCCCGGCGCTCCTGGAGCGCGTCGCCAAGACCGCGAGCGGGTTCAGTGACAGCCTCCGCCACGACTGCCGGCCCGTCGACACCGCGGACGGCCTGTTCGTACTGCGGGGCCTGGACGTCGATGACGCCTCCATCGGCGCCACGCCGGACAGTTGGGCCACCGCCGGCGACAGCGGCACCCTCCACGACATCACGCTCCTGCTGCTGGCCAGCGTGATGGGCAACCCGATCGCCTGGGAAGGCCAGCAGGACGGCCGCTTCGTCCACAACATCGTTCCCTCGCCCGGCCACGAGAGCGAGCAGACCGGCGCCAGCAGCAGCGTGCTGCTCAGCCCGCACACCGAGGACGCGTTCCACCCGGGCCGCGCCCACCTGCTGATGCTCGGCTGCATGCGCAACCACGACAACATCGCCACCACAGCGGCCAGCATCCGCAGGACGGCCCTGCCGGAAGCCGATGTGGAGACCCTGTCGCAGCCGGTGGTGCCGATCCTGCCGGACGACGCCTACGCCGAGGCCCAGGGCTACGCGGACGCGGAACCGCCCGCGGTTCCCGCCCTGTTCGCGGGCGAGGACGGGACGACGCTGCGCTTCGACCCCGCCTACACGCCTCTGGACCAGGCCGACGACACCTACCGCGCGGCCTACGGGCGCCTGTCGGACGAACTGGCCCGCGTCTCCGTCGCGGTCAGCCTGGCCCCCGGCGAAGTCCTCGTCGTCGACAACGACATCGTCGTCCACGGCCGTGTCCCCTTCCAGGCCCGCTACGACGGCACCGACCGCTGGCTCAAGCGCGCCTCGGTCCGCGTCCCCGGGCGCCGCACACGCCCCCTCGCCGAGGCCGAGGAGCACGGCTACGGCCAGGCCGCGATCGAAGCCCACGCCGGCTGAACCGCCCCTGACACTGGAGGACTTGACCCATGACCGACGCACAGACCCTCAAGGCCGACGGCGCGATATCCGCCGACGACACGCGCTTGCGGCTCCTGTCCAAGAGTGACCTCGCCGGGATCGACATCACCCCGGCCGATGTGGTCGCCACTGTCGAAGGCGCCTACCGCACGCTCCACGAGGGCCAGTCGGACAACCCCCGCAAGCTCACCGTCAAGCCGCGCGACGAGCACTCGGTCGCGTACGCGATGCTCGGCCGGGACGGCTCGCGCAACGTCGTCGCGATCAAAACCTCGTACAAGCACGGCCTCGACGTCGGGCGCGCGGAGCAGCACTACTACACGACGCTCAGCCTCTACGACGACGTCACCGGTCTTCCGGTGGCGATGATGGACTGCTCCCGCATCGGCTCTCTGCGCACCCCGGCCGTCTCTGCCCTGCTGGCCCGTGAATGCGCCGTACCGGGTGCGCGCAGCGCCCTGGTCATCGGCACCGGCACCCAAGGCCGCCTGGCGCTGCCGTTCCTGCTGACGACGCTGCCCGATCTGGACCGGCTGACGCTCTTCGGTACGCACCCGGACGGCATCGCCGCGGTGCGTGAACAACTGCGGGTGCACTTCCCCGAGCGGGACGTGGAGATCGTCACGGACGTACGGGCCGCCGCCGCGGACGCCGATGTCGTCGTGGCCACCGCCGGCGGCCACACTCCGGCCGCCGTCGAAGCGGGCTGGCTCAAGCCGGGTGCCCTGTCGATCCTGGTCGGCCACGGCCTGGCGCCCTCGACCCTGCACCGCGCCGACCGGGTGATCGCCACCAGTGAGGCCCAGATGAAGGTCACGGGCACCGACATGGCCGACGCCGACGGCCAACTGCCCCCGGTCGACAGCGAGTTGGCGCCGGTGATCGCCGGAATCACCGCGGGCCGCCGCTCCGCCGAGGAGAAGATCTTCGCCTACAACAGCGGCCTCGTCGTCACCGACATCGCGCTCGGCCACCGGTTCGCGCAACTCGCCCTCGCGCAGGGCCTGGGCACCGAGGTGCCGCTGTGGCAGTGACCGCCCCGCACAAGACGGACGTGCCGAGCCTGGCCGCCCACCCCGATCCGGATACCGACGGGGTACTGGACAGCGGACTGCTCCACGAGCTGTCCTACGCCTTCGGCGGCCCCTTCCACTTCCTGCTGCCGCATCGCTTCGACACCAACCTCGCCGCCTTCCGCACCGCGCTCGGCGACGCCGGTGTGGAAGGGCGCGTGTACTACGCGAAGAAGGCGAACAAGGCGGCCGTATGGATGGAGCGCTGCGCCCTCCACCAGGCCGGGGTCGACGTGGCCAGCGTGGGTGAACTGCGGGAAGCTCTCGGCCACGGGGTACGCGGCGAGAACATCGTGGTCACCGGTCCCGCCAAGAGCGACGAGCTGCTGAGGCCGGCCCTGGCGCAGGGCTGTCTGATCGCCGTCGACGCACTGGACGAACTGGACATGCTCATCACGCTGGCACTGACCGGCGCGGTGCGACCGGCCAGGCTGCTGCTGCGCCGCCTGCCTCCCACGCAGCCCCACAGCCGGTTCGGCATGAACACCGCAGAGCTGGAGACCGCCCTGGACCGATGCGTACGCGTCGGCGACGCGGTGCGGATGGAGGGCTTCAGCTTCCACCTGTCCGGCTACGCAACCCAGCCCCGGGCCGACCTCGCCGCGGAACTGGTCGAGTGGTGTCTCAAGGCCCGGGTCCTCGGGCTGCAGGCCGACCGGATCAGCATCGGCGGAGGCTTCGCCGTCGACTACACCCCGGCCGAGGCGTGGCACACCTTCCTCGCCGAGCAGCGTCCCGAGCACTACCACGCACGCAAGACGTTCCAGAGCGGCGACTTCTACCCGTACCACTCCCCGGTCGCGGGCGCGGACGCCCTGCGCACCATCCTCGCTTCCGTCCCCGAAGGCGGGCAGGCCAGCCTCGCCGAGCGTCTCAAGGAGACGGGGACGCTGCTGATGATGGAGCCCGGACGCGCCCTGCTGGCCGGCGCCGGTTCCACGGTCTTCCGCATCCAGGGCCTCAAGGAACGCGACGGGTACCGGATCGCCACCGTCGACGGGACCAGCCTGAGCCTGTCCGAGCAGTGGTTCAACAGCGAATACCTGCCCGACCCGGAACTGGTGACCCCCACGGGCCGCTCCCGGGGCACGGGCATCCGTCCCACATGCGTCGGGGGAGCCTCATGTCTGGAGTCGGACATGGTCACCTGGCGCAAGAGCGCGCTGCCCGCCCGCGCCAGGGTCGGCGACCTCCTCGTGTACCCGAACACGGCCGGCTACCAGATGGACTCCAACGAGTCCCCCTTCCACGACCTGCCGCTGCCCCCCAAGGTCGTCCTCGACCGGCTGGGCGACCGCCCGCGCTGGCGCCTGGACCGCCGAACCGCCGGCTGACATCCCCCCACTCACCCAGGAGCTCTTCCATGAACGCGGCCCTCGCCCGCCCAGCCGTGGTCTCACAGGTATCCGACCTCATCGGTTGCACCCCGCTGCTGGAACTCGCCACCACGGAGACCGGCAGCCGTCTGCTGCTGAAGCTGGAGATGTTCAACCCCACCGGCACCGCGAAGATCCGGATGGCACGCGCGATGATCGACGCCGCGGAACACTCCGGCGACCTGCGGCCCGGTGGCCGCATCATCGAATCCACCTCCGGGAACACCGGGCTCGGCCTCTCCGTCATCGCCGCCGAGCGCGGCTACACCTTCACGGCAGTGGTCGACCACCACGCCGCCGCCGACAAGCTCCGCGCCATGAAGGCCCTGGGCACCGAGCTGGTCTACGTCGTGGACGACGGCGCCGAGGAACTGGCCACCGCCGCCCGCGAGGAACTCGCCGAAGACATGGCCCGCGGCCAGGACAACACCATCTTCACCGAGCAGCACAACAACCCCGCCAACGGAGTCGGCTACTTCCCCGTCGCCCACGAACTGAACGCGGCCCTCGACGGAAACCTCGACGTCCTCGTCGGCGCCGTCGGAACCGGCGGCGGCCTGTGCGGCACCGCCCGCGAACTGCGCACCCTCATACCCCACTTCTCCACCGTCGGAGTCGAACCCAAGGGATCGATCGCCTTCGGCGGGCCGGCCCACGACTACTACCAGTCCGGCACCGGCACCCCCGAGGGCGCCGAGATCGGAGCACTGGTGGACTTCGACCTGATAGACGAGGGCGTGAAGGTCGGCGACGTCGAGGCGTTCGCGACCTGCCGGGCCGTTGCCCGTACCGGCCTGCTCATCGGAGGCTCCGCCGGGGGCGTGGTCCACGAGGCACTGACCCGCCTGCCCTCGCTGCCGCCCGGGACGACTATGGTCGCCCTGATCAATGACGGCGGGGAGAAGTACATGGACACCGTCTTCAACGACGCATGGATGCAGGCCCGCGGCCTCCTCGACCCCGACGCGGAACGGGAGATCGACGAAATCCTCACCAAGCTCCGCAGGAACCGATAACCGATGCTCACCACCCTCCTCCGCGACAGCCGCGCCCTCGCCGCGCTCGCCGTCCCGCTGATCCTCACCCAGCTCGCCCAGGTCGCCCTGACCACCACCGACACCGTCATGATGGGCTTCCTCGGCACCCAGGAACTGGCGGCGGGCGGCCTGGCCATCGTCATCTTCAACCAGCTGCGCACCATGGGCGTCGGCCTGGTCACCTCCGTCGGCAACCAGATAGCCGCCGCCGGAGCCCGCGCCGAGCAGGAAGCCGCTCAGGGAACGGAGCAAGGCCGCGAGGAGGTGCGGGGCATCGTCCGCGCCGGCATGGCGCTGGCCACGCTCGCCGGCATCGCCGGCGCCGTCCTCATGATCCTGATCGGGCGGGCACTGCCCTGGCTCGGTCAGGACGCCGGTGTCGCCGACCGCGCCCAGACCATGATCTTCGCGCTGGCCCCCGGTCTGCTGCCCTGCCTCTGGTTCCAGGTGATCCGCCAGTTCACCGTCGGCATGCGGCGCCCGCAGGCCCTGCTCCAGATCACCATCGCCTCCGTCGCGGTCAACGCGGGCCTCAACTGGCTCTTCATCCAAGGCACTTGGGGCCTGCCCCGCATGGGACTGACCGGCATCGGCATCGCCACCTCCAGCGTCTACCTGCTCACCTTCGTCGCCCTGTACCTCTCGGCCCGCAAGGACAGCGCGCTCGCCCCCCTGCTGTCCCTGGACCTGATGAAGGCGGACCCCGCCGTCCTCGGACGGCTGCTGCGCCTGGGCATCCCGATCGCCGCCACCTACGGCTCCGAGGCCGGCTTCTTCTCGCTCACCGCGCTGATGGCCGGATCCTTCGGACCGGCCGCCCTGGCCGCACACACCGCGGTCAACCAACTCGTCTACATCGTCTTCCAGGTCGCCGTCGGCCTCTCCCACGCCGCATCGATCAACGTCAGCCGGGAACTGGCACTGGGCCGCTACGACGACGTCCGCAGGATCAAGAACACCGCGCTGGCCTGCGCCGGTGCCGTCATGACCGTCGTCGGCATCCTCTACCTCACCCTGCCGAAGCTCGTCCTGGCCCCGTTCCTGGAGTCCGGCTCCGGCCGGGCCCTCACGATCGCGAGCCATCTGCTGATCGTGACCGCGTTCCTCCAGTTCTTCGACTGCGCCCAGAACATCGGCGTCGGCCTGCTGCGCGGACTCGACGACACCAAGAGCGGATTCCGCATCACCCTCATCGGCTACTGGGCCGTCGGTCTGCCCGCGGGATGGCTCCTGGCCTACGCCGTGCACCTCGAAGCCGTGGGCCTCTGGCTCGGCCTGCTCACCGGCCTCGCCACCACCGCCATCCTGCTCCTGCGCCGCTACTCCGCCTCCCTCACCGCACGGGCCGACGACCGCACCGCCGTGGCGGCCTGAACAATGTCTACAGTCATGTAGACGCTGGGCCGAATTCTCACTAAGGTATGCCTCAGCTAACCAACGCGGGGGCCGATCCTGCATGGCCGTCCGCCTTTCCCGGCGGCGCGGTCGCAGTGACCGCAGGCCGCCCGGCATTCCTGCTCGCTCCATATGTAAGGACGTTCATCGTGCCCAGACCTGGACGGTCGATCGTGGCCCTGCCGATCGTGGCTGCTTCGCTTCTCGTACTTGCGGGCTGCGGCGGCTCGGGGAACGGCAAGAGCGCCGACAGCACACCGACGGCGGGCGCCTCAACCTCTCTGGCCGGTCAGTCGATCACCGTCTACAGCGGGCAGCACGAGCAGACCGTCAAGGCGCTCACCGCGGACTTCGAGAAGCGCACGGGCATCAAGGTCCAGCTCCGCTCGGGGGACGAGGCCGAACTGGCCAACCAGATCCTGCAGGAGGGCGAGGCGTCGCCGGCCGACGTGTTCTACGCCGAGAACCCGCCGGCGCTGACCGTCCTGGAGGAGAAGAAGCTGCTGGCGCCGGTCGCTCCCGAGACCCTCAAGGCCGTCCCGGCGGCGGACAGTTCGCCGACCGGCGGCTGGGTCGGCGTCTCCGCCCGTACCGCCGCGTTCATCGCCGCCTCCGGCACCCCGGCCGACAGCGCCCCGCCCGCCTCGGTGCGGGACCTCGCCTCGCCGGCGTGGAAGGGCCGGCTCGGCATCGCCCCCGGCGAGACCGACTTCGCCCCGATCGTCACGCGCATGATCAAGACCGATGGGACCGACGGCGCCAAGAAGTGGCTCCAGGGTCTGAAGGCCAACGCCAAGGTCTACAACAGCAATGAGGACCTGTCCGCCGCCGTCAACAGCGGTGAGGTGCAGGGCGGTGTCGTGGACCACTACTACTGGTACCGCCTGCGCGACGAGAAGACCGCCGCCGCCACCCACAGCAAGCTGCACTACTTCGCCAAGGGCGACCCCGGTGCGCTCGTCGACGTCTCCGGCGCCGGCATCCTGAAGACCAGCAAGCACCAGGCAGCCGCCCAGGCCTTCCTCGCCTACCTCGACAGCAAGGGCGCCCAGCAGCTGATCGCCGGCTCCCAGAGCTACGAGTACCCCCTCCTCGCGGGCGTGCCGGGCAAGGCCGGGCTCGCGCCGCTCGACTCCGTCGGAACCGTCGCACCCGTCGCCGACCTCGGCGACGGCAAGGCCGCACTGCAACTCCTCCAGGACACCGGCCTCCTGCAGTGACCACCCACCCCGGCAACGGCCCGTCACCGCTACGGCGGTGGCGGGCCACCGCTCTGCTCTCACCGCTCGCCCTGCTCGCCTTCGGCGTCGTGGCGCTGGTGGTCTCACCGCTGGCATTCGTGGGAATGCAGGCGGCCCAGGCCGGCTGGGACCAGGCCAACCGGCTGCTCGGCCGGCCGGTCCTCGCCACCCTGATCGGCAACACGGTCACCCTGGCCGCGGCCGTGACCCTGGCCACCGCGGTCATCGGCTTCACCGCCGCCTACCTCATCGAGCGCACCGACCTCCCGGGACGACGCTGGTGGACGGTACTGCTCGCGCTGCCGCTGGCCGTGCCCGAGTTCGTGCGCGGCTACTCCTGGGTCTCGCTCTACCCGTGGATGCACGGCTACTGGGCCGCGGTCCTCGTGATGACCTGCTCGCTCTACCCGCTGGTCATGCTCCCGGTCGCGGCCACCCTGCGGCGCACGGACGGCGCCGCCGAGGAAGTCTCGCGCAGCCTGGGCCGCGGGCCGTGGGCCACGTTGTGGCGGGTCACCGTGCCGCTCAGCCGGCCCGCGCTCGCCGGCGGCGCGCTGCTGGTCTCGCTCTATCTGCTCGGCGAGTACGGCGCGTTCGCGATGCTGCGCTACACCACGTTCGCCACCGCCATCTTCACCGAGTACAAGCTCGGCTTCGACGCCGCGTCGGCCTCCCTGCTCACCCTGGTACTGGTCGCACTCGCCCTGCTGCTGGTCGGCCTGGACGCCTGGGCCGGCCGTCGCGGCCGCGTCACCCGTCCCGGCAACGGGGGACGCCACGCCGCTCCCGCGCCGCTCGGCCGCTGGAAGCCGGCGGCGCTGAGCGCACTGGCCGCGGTGGCGGCCCTCTCGCTCGGCGTCCCGCTCTACGCGCTGGGCTACTGGCTGGTGAAGGGCGATTCGACCTCGCTGCCGTCGGCCTCCGTGTGGTCCTCGGCACTGACCACCCTCGGCTACGCCTCCACCGCGGCCCTGGTCGCAACGGCCGCCGCCGTGCCGGTGGCGCTGTACGGCTGGCGGCGCGGCACCCGGCTCGCCCGGACCGCCGAACGCGCGGCGTACCTCACCCGCGCACTGCCCGGCATCGCCGTCGCCCTCTCCGTGGTCTTCTTCGCCATCCGCTACGCCCAGCCGCTCTACCAGCAGCCCCCGATGCTCGTCACCGGGTACGTCATCCTCTTCTTCCCGCTCGCCCTCACCGCGGTGCGAGCCGCCCTGGCCCAAGTGCCGCCGGGCGTCGAAGAGGTCGCCCGCTCACTCGGTACGCGCCCGCTCGCCGTGTTCACCCGGGTCACACTTCCCCTGGTGCTGCCCGGACTCGGCGCCGCCGCCGCGATGGTGGCCCTCACCGCCAGCACCGAGCTCACCGCCACCCTGCTGCTTCGCCCCACCGGCACCCAGACCCTGGCCACCCAGTTCTGGATCTACACCAGCGGCCTCGCGTACGGAGCCGCCGCCCCGTACGCGGCGCTGATGGTCGTCATGTCCGTACCACCCGTGCTCCTGCTGACCCGCCGTGCCCTCGGCTCCCACCCCACCCCGGAGACCTCCCCATGAGCGGCCTCGCGATCACCGCCCTGCACGCGGCCCACGGCCGCACCCCGATCCTCCAGGGCGTCGAACTCACCGTTCCCGACGGCGAACTCGCCTGCGTCCTCGGACCGTCGGGCTGCGGCAAGAGCACCCTGCTGCGCGTCATCGCCGGATTCCACCCCGCCCAGCGCGGACAGGTCGCGCTCGGCCACACCGTGCTCGACGACGGGCGGCGCCGGCTCCCCGCCGAACGCCGCCGCATCGGCTACGTACCGCAGGACGGCGCCCTCTTCCCCCACCTCACCGTCGCGGCCAACATCGGCTTCGGACTGCCCCGCCCGCAGCGCCGCGACCGCGTCGCCGAACTCCTCGGCCTGATCGGCCTGCCCGGACTCGGCGACCGCCACCCCCACCAGCTCTCCGGCGGCCAGCAGCAACGCGTGGCCCTCGCCCGCGCCCTTGCCCCCAGGCCCGAACTCCTGCTCCTGGACGAGCCGTTCGCCGCCCTCGACGCCACGCTGCGCACCGACCTGCGCGCCGAAGTCGCGGCGACCCTGCGCGCCGCCGGAGCGACCGCGGTCCTCGTCACCCACGACCAGGACGAGGCGCTCTCCTTCGCCGACACCATCGCCGTGATGCGGGCCGGCCTGATCGTGCAGCAGGCCGCACCCGAGGTCCTCTACCGCGAACCGGCCGACACCGCGGTCGCCGGCTTCCTCGGCGAAGCCAACATCGTCCCGGCCGGTATCGAGGGCATGCGCGCCGACACAGCCTTCGGCATCCTCAAACTGACCGTCAACGCCGGTGCGGCGCGCCGGGGACCGGTGCTCCTGAGGCCGCGCCAGCTGCGGCTGAGCGTCACCCCGGGCCCCGGCAAGGTGCGCACCCGGGTCCACCGGTGCCACTTCCGGGGAAGTGATCACCGGGTGGAACTCGTCGCACCGGAGACCGAGGGACTGCCCGGCCTCCTGGTCGCCTACACGGACGTGGCATGGCCCGAGGGCGAGGCGTACGTCGAGGTCGACGGCCCCGCCCACCCCGTCGAGGAACCCGCGACGCTCCCGCCTCGTTGACAGCGAGACGGGAGCGCGCCGTGAACTCGTCAGCCTGATACGGGAGTTGGCCGTGCGGTCGCGTCCTTCCTCGCGGCGGCGGCCGGACGGGGGTTGAGGAGCCGCTCGGCCAGGTGCCCGAAGACCAGGCCGAAGCAGGTCCAGAGGGTGAGCTGGATGCCCAGGGCGGCCAGCCGGAACTGCCACAGCAAGGTGGCGGAGAAGTCCTTGGGGACTTCGTTGATCGCCGGGAGGAACGCGTAGGCCAGGCCGACGGCGAGCACGAAGAACGCTCCGGCCGCGACGGTGGCGTACCAGTTGCCCAGGCGGGGTGCCAGGCGCTTGCCCAGGATGACGGTGGCGATCGCGAGGAGCACGCTCAGCACCATCATCAGGAAGTACAGCGTGGTGCGCTTGCCGATGGTGTCGGGGTCGCCGATCGACGGCGGGTTGGCGGGGTACTTCAGGAACGGCACCACGTACACCGCCAGCAGACCGGCGCCGGACAGCAGGAGTGCGGTGGCGCGCGGGCCGAAACGGCCGGTGCGGCCGAGGGCGAAGCAGTAGGCGAGGGCGGCGATGCCACCGAGCGCCACGCCGTAGACGAGGACGCCGGTGGCGAGACCGGCGGTGGACTGCAGGGAGCGGCTGACCACTGCCATGCCGTGGTCATGGGTGTGGGCGTCTTCGTAGGCGATGGCCGCGTCCACGCGGGGCTCGCCGAGGAAGTAGGCGACGGCGAGCGCGAGCAGCCCGGCGGCGAGGCCGGCGAGCATGCCGCGCACCAGGAGGTTTCTGACGGTTGCGGAGTTCATGGTGTCGGGTCCCCGGTCAGTGGCAGGGGAAGCCGAGCAGGTGGCGGCCGTCGTGCACCCACTCGTGCACGTTCTCGCCGGAGATCACGGAGGTGGCGCCCTGCTCGGCGCCGACGAAGTAGAGCAGGACCAGCATCAGGATGCCGAAGAAGACCGCCCAGGGCAGGATCGCCCCGACCGGCAGCTTGGCGGGAAGTGCGGGGGTGGCGGCGGGCTGGGCGACGGACTGCGCCATGGCAGGAACCTCCTGGGGAACTCGCGTCCCGTTTCGGTGGTGCACAGGACGACGGCAGCGGGTCTGACTTGCTCGACGTTCGCCGCCCCACGGACGGGGCGGCTGCTGCTGGGCTTACAGTGGCGCGACCGTGCCGGGCTCTCACCGGCTTCCGTCATGCCGTCGTCAATATCGGCGGAAAGGTACCGCGAAGCGGTGGGCACGCCAAGGGCGTACGCGGCGGTCATGAGGGGCGCAGCGGATCCGGTGTGCTCCCAACACCCGTCGTACGAAGGCCGGTTGACCGTGAAGGGGCGCACATGACCACCCGAGTGATCCTGGTCTCGCCGGCGAGCAGTGAGGCACTGCGTCAGGCGCGCTTCGATGCCGACAGCCCGCTGGACGCCGCGGGGATCCGCCGGGCCCGCTCGGCCGCCGATGCGCTGCCGGCCGCCACCCGGACCGCGGTCTCTCCCGGCGTCCGCTGCCGGCAGACCGCTGACGCACTCGGCCTGTCGGCGGTGCCGGACGCGGCCCTGGCGGGCTGCGCCATGGGGCGCTGGCACGGCAGGACCCTGGACGAGGTGAGTGCCGCCGAGCCGGCGGAAGTGGCCGCCTGGCTGGCGGATCCGGCGTGTGCCCCGCACGGAGGGGAGTCGCTGCTGACGCTGTGCGGCCGGGCCGGTGACTGGCTGGCGGCAGCGGCACGCCAGGAGGGCCGGGTGATCGCGGTGGCGGAGCCCGATGTCGTACGGGCCGCGGTGGTACGGGCCTTGGGGCTGCCGGAGCAGTTGTTCTGGCGGATCGATGTGCCCCCGCTGACCGCGGTGGAGCTGAGCGGCCGGGCCGGCCGGTGGAATCTGCGGGCCGGGCGGCCGCTGGGAGGCGCCGGGTAGGCTGGCGGGTGCAGCTGGTTCGCCCTGTCCGCCAGGCAGGTGCGTCGCAAGAGGGAACCCGGTGGGAATCCGGGACTGCCCCGCAGCGGTGAGTGGGAACGACCGCCGTCATACGCACTGGGTCCGGGAGTCCGGGTCCGGGAAGCGACGGCCAGTAGGTGTCTGCCCCGGCAGACGTGCCCGCGAGTCCGAAGACCTGCCACTGCCCGTACGCGATCGGTCGCGTGCGGAGATCCGGTGACCTCGAGGGCGGGTCGGCGCACACATCTGGCGGGCACCCGCGGCGACACAGCGCCGGGGACCGCCCGGTCTGCCGTCCCTTCGCGCTCTCGCCCCGTCTCCGGGTCGCTCTGAACAGCTCGCGAAGGAGAGTCCTGTGACCAGCAAGTCCACAGCCGCGGCAGCACGGGCCACCGTGCACGGCTACCCCCGCCAGGGGCAGCGGCGGGAACTGAAGAAGGCCGTCGAGGGGTACTGGAAGGGCCGCGTCAGCGCCGTCGAACTCCGGCGGACCGCCGCCGAACTGCGCGCCGCCAACTGGCGACGGCTCGCCGACGCCGGCATCCACGAGGTCCCGACCGGCGACTTCTCGTACTACGACCACGTCCTGGACACCTCCGTCATGGTCGGCGCGATCCCGGCCCGCCACCGGGCCGCCGTCGAGGCCGACGCCCTGGACGGCTACTTCGCGATGGCCCGCGGCACCCAGGACGTGGCGCCCCTGGAGATGACCAAGTGGTTCGACACCAACTACCACTACCTCGTCCCCGAACTCGCCCCCGACACCGTCTTCACCGCCGACAGCGCCCAGCGGGTCGCCGAGCTGAAGGAGGCCCTCGCGCTCGGCCTCACCGCGCGCCCGGTCCTCGTCGGCCCGGTCACCTACCTGCTCCTGGCCAAGCCCGCCCCGGGAGTCACGGCCGACTTCGAGCCGCTGACACTCCTCGACCGGCTGCTTCCCGCATACGCCGAGGTCCTCGCCGATCTCCGCGCGGCCGGGGCGGACTGGGTGCAGCTGGACGAGCCCGCCCTCGTCCAGGACCGCACCCCGGCCGAACTGAACGCGGCCGCCCGCGCCTACCGCGCCCTCGGCGCCCTCACCGACCGCCCGCGACTGCTGATCGCCTCGTACTTCGACCGGCTCGGCGAGGCCCTGCCCGTCCTGGCCAAGGCGCCCGTCGAGGGGCTGGCCCTGGACTTCACCGGCCCCGCCGCGGCCAACCTCGACGACCTCGCGGCCGTCGGCGGCCTGCCCGGCAAGCGCCTGGTCGCCGGCGTCGTCAACGGCCGCAACATCTGGATCAACGACCTGCAGAAGTCCCTGTCCACCCTGGGCACCCTGCTCGGCCTGGCCGACCGTGTCGATGTGGCGTCCTCCTGCTCCCTGCTGCACGTCCCGCTCGACGCCACCGCCGAACGCGACATCGAACCGCAGATCGCCCGCTGGCTGGCCTTCGCCCACCAGAAGACCACCGAGATCGTCACGCTCGCCCGGGGCCTCGCCCAGGGCACCGGCACCATCGCGGCCGAACTCGCCGCCAACCGCGCCGACCTGGCCTCCCGCGCCACCTCCCCGATCACCCGCGACCCGGAAGTACGCGCCCGCACCGCCGCCGTCACCGAGGAGGACGCACGCCGCGCCCAGCCCTACGCCGAGCGGGCCGCAGCCCAGCGCGCCCGCCTGCGCCTGCCACTGCTGCCCACCACCACCGTCGGCTCCTTCCCGCAGACCGCCGAACTGCGCACCGCCCGCGCCGACTTGCGCGCCGGACGCATCGACTCCGCCGCGTACGAGGAGCGGATCGAGACCGAGATCCGCGAGGTCGTCTCCTTCCAGGAGAAGACGGGCATCGACGTCCTGGTGCACGGCGAGCCCGAACGCAACGACATGGTCCAGTACTTCGCCGAGCAGCTCACCGGCTACCTCGCCACCCAGCACGGCTGGGTCCAGTCCTATGGCACCCGCTACGTCCGCCCGCCGATCCTGGCCGGGGACATCTCCCGACCGGAACCCATGACGGTGCGCTGGACGACGTACGCACAGACGCTGTCGGACCGCCCCGTCAAGGGCATGCTCACCGGCCCGGTCACCATGCTCGCCTGGTCCTTCGTCCGCGACGACCAGCCGCTCGGCGACACCGCCCGCCAGGTCGCCCTCGCCCTGCGCGAGGAGGTCAACGACCTTGAAGCAGCCGGGAGTTCGGTGATCCAGGTGGACGAACCCGCGCTGCGCGAGACGCTGCCGCTGCGTGCCGCCGACCGACCCGCCTACCTGGAGTGGGCCACCCGGGCATTCCGTCTGACCACCGGCGGCGTACGCGCGGACACCCAGATCCACACCCACATGTGCTACGCCGAGTTCGGCGACATCCTGACGGCCATCGACGACCTCGACGCCGACGTCATCAGCCTGGAGGCCGCCCGCTCCCACATGCGCGTCGCCGACGAACTGGCCACCGCCGGCTACCCGCGCGAAGTGGGGCCCGGTGTCTACGACATCCACTCCCCGCGCGTGCCCGGCGCCGACGAAGCAGCGGCCCTGCTGCGCAAGGGACTTGAGGCCATCCCGGCCGAGCGGTTGTGGGTCAACCCCGACTGCGGCCTCAAGACCCGCGGCTGGCCCGAGGTGCGAGCCTCGCTGGAGAACCTGGTGAGCGCGGCCCGTGACGTCCGAGGCGGCTTGCCCGGCACGGCCTCCTGAGCCGACCAGCGGCCGGGGCGGGCCCGCCCGGTGCCCGCCCCGGCCCAGCGCGGCCCAGGTCTCCCCGACTTCCTCGGCTCACGGGGCGGGTCTCCCCGGTCTTCGCAGCCGGTTCGCCGCCCGGCGCGTAACGTGGCGCGCCATGAAGATCCTCATCTCTGAGGAGCTTCGCTGCGGCCTGCGGCGATTCGTAGTGCGGGGCCCTGTGCAGGGTGTGTGAGCGGAGCTGCGAGCACAGATGGATGGCGATCTGCCGTCCGGGCACGGGCTGTTGGGGGAGCTGATCAGGCATCCGGAGGCATTGCGCCTTGCGGAGCTGTCGGAGCATCTGGCCTCTTCCGGCTGCCCGCCGAAGCACCCGCCGATGCGCTCCTCCCTGGGGGTGCCGACGCGGGCAACTCGCCGATTTTCAGCGGAAGTTCATCGATCCCCACCCGCCGATCGGCAGGTTCGGCCCTTGCCCCGACCGGCTGCGGGATCATCTCGAAAGGGGCGATCCGGCGGTTCCGGTCCAGCGCGGGAGACGCCCGGTGAGTTCGGTCCCTGGAAACGCGGACAGTTGGCCCACCACGTCGCCGACGTGCATGCCGAGCGCCTGCGCGGGGCCTCCGGGGGCGTGGTCGCCTCGATCCGCCACGTGGCGCCGGTAGACGCGTGGGCGACCCGCTGCCCTGCCGCGTACGAAGGCACGGCGGTGCGGGGCATGGCCTGACGGGGCGTCAGTCGCGTCGGCGTTGTGTGGTGCGGGCAGGGTGATCCGCTCAGGCTTGCTCGTTGTCGCGATCGACCGCGGGTGGGGGTTCCGGGCTTGCCGGGGCGGACTCGTGTCGGTCGGCGAGGTAGCGTTGAGTCCAACGGGACCTCTGCGGCAGGCCGGACGCAAAGTCCGAGAAGAAGCCGGTCTCGTCGTCCCGGTGGCCTGGCTGCTGGACATCGACGACACCCCTCTCAGCCAGGAATCCCTCTCGGCCTCCGATTCGTGTTCGACATCGAACCGATCGACTCGGCGCCCCCTAGCCCGCAAGCAAGCGACATCATCGCCGCCGACTGGTTGGCCCGCTGGATCCGGCGTCATCGCCCGCCACACCGAAGCCGGGCAACAGCGCCCCGACGCGACGTTCGCTCGCAAACACCGACAGCCCAATCGATCGGAACCGTGAACTCCAACGCTGTCCACGAAGGGAAACACCCGACATGAACGACCCGACTCGTATCACCCACGGCCCCGAGCGCCAGCTGCTCGAATACCTCCTTGACCACACTCGGGCCGAACTGATCGACACGGTGCGCGGCCTGTCTGAAACAGAGGCCCGCCGCCGTCTCGTCCCGTCCATGACGACATCGATCGGACTGGTCAAACACGCCGCGTTCGCCGAACGGAAGTGGTTCCAGCGCATCCTGGCAGGGCTGGAGGACTCCGAATGCGACGGTGCGATGGTGGGCGAGGCCAGTTTCGTGGTCAGCGACGACGAAACGGTGGCCGACGTGATCGCCGAATTCGAGCGCGCCAGCGAGCGCGCACGAGCGATCGCCGCGGACATCGATCTCGACGCCATCCGACAGCACCCTGTCTTCGGCACCGTCAGCCTGCGATGGATCTACCTGCTCATGATCCAGGAATTCGCCCGCCACGCCGGCCACAGCGACATCCTGCGTGAGCAGACCGACGCCACCCGCCGGACTTGAGCCAGACCACCAGCCCCCGCCCAGGCGGCCCCACGACGGGCGTCGCTCGACGCACCGAATCGGCGGACGGCACACTCGTATCAGGTGGGTGACCGAGCGACGGGGCACAGGCCCACTGTCCACCAGCCCGGAATTCCATTGCTGCCAGACGCCCGGGTATCGGACGGCCCGGCTCTTTACAGGAGCCGGGGGCCGTCCATACCTGAACTTGCCCGAGCCGAAGCCGGACCCCCACATCATCAAGCCTCTGGAGGGCCCTCCGCCAGTGGAGTTCAAGCCCAGTACCCGTGCCGTCCCACGCGTCGACGACACCCCCGGCCGAAGCGAAGAAATGGCCAGTCGCCGGATAACAGAAGATGGCCCGGATCCTTGAGGATCCGGGCCATCTCTGCAGTAGCGGGGACAGGATTTGAACCTGCGACCTCTGGGTTATGAGCCCAGCGAGCTACCGAGCTGCTCCACCCCGCGTCGGTAAACCCCACCGTACGCCATCACAGCCAGGCCGGAGACCACCGCCTGCCAGGAGCTTCTGTACGGCGAAGCCGACATCGGTGCAGTACTCGTACGCCCCCCGGCCTGGCCGCCCAGGCCGGACGGAACATCGGTGGTCCACACGTCATCGAGGCTCGCGTCCGCGTAGTCCGGCCGGATCGAATGTGCGGCCCGCGGCGCATACGGCGTAGGCCGTGAGGACTCTGTCCCCGACGGTATCGGTACGTACCAGCACCCGCGCTTCCGCCACGTCCTCGTGCGCGAGCAGCGCCGCTTCCATCTCTCCTGGTTCGATGCGGAAGCCGCGGAGCTTGATCTGGTCGTCCGCCCGTCCCAGGTACTCAAGCCGACCCTCCGGCGTCCAGCGCGCCAGGTCGCCGGAGCGGTACAGGCGGCTGCCGGGCGGCCCGAAGGGGTTGGCGACGAACCGCGCTGCGGCCAGCTCCGGGCGTCCGAGGCAGCCGCGGGCCAGCTGGGCACCCGCCACGTACATCTCCCCCGCCACGCCGGGTGGGACGGGAAGGCACGCGCTGTTGAGTACGTGTACCTCCAGGCCCGGCAGGCCGATGTGGAGCGCCCACGGCATCCCCTCAAAGGTGCTCTGCGAGTTCCTCGACCGCGTCTTTCCCACACGGGCGCTGGACTTGAACTCGACGGAGTGCTCAGAGACTTCAGCCCGACAGGCAAACTCTGACTCATATTTCCCGGGACCCCCTTCCGGGGTGTCGCGAGCACGCCGAGATCTTCCTGGCGTCGGGCCACATCCAGCGCCCGGCCGTAGGGAGGAGAGCGCATGATGCCTCAACGGCATCGGCGGCGCATGACCTGCACCGTCGTGGCCGCCGCGTTCGGAGTGGTCAGCAGCCAGCCGTTCGCGGCTTCCGCACCATCGACACCCTTCAGTACTACTCGGTGGCGTCGGCAAGGACCTCGCCTACGGCGGGGTTTCGGTGACCGGCGGGCTTCAGGACAACGGCCAGTCGATCCTGCGCGGCCGCGACAAGGTGATGGGCTCGAACTTCGGCGGCGACCTCGCCGTCTTCTACCGCCCCGCAGGCACCGACCAGTGGCAGGTGCTCGGCAAGGGCCTGCCCACCACGGCAGTCCTGCGACTGAGCCTCGGCCCGGACAGCCTGTACGCCGCCACCCACGGACGCGGCATCCGGTCCTTCGACGTACGGCGCTTCAAGGGACGCACGAACGACTGACCGGGCTCTGATACGACAGCTGGTGTGTGCCTCGAACTGCGACGGGGCGCACACCGGCCGTCGCGTTTCCCGTTCACCCCGAAGCCTGAGCTTCAGGAGATCAGATAGGCGGC
This sequence comes from Streptomyces sp. NPDC094147, assembly GCF_044764265.1. Lineage (NCBI taxonomy): Bacteria > Bacillati > Actinomycetota > Actinomycetes > Kitasatosporales > Streptomycetaceae > Streptomyces > Streptomyces sp. NPDC094147. The sequence goes on from NZ_JBIWHT010000008.1 coordinate 154,608, forward strand.
CACATCCAACTGCAAGGCGAGTACGGTCGCCCCCTCCGTCCCCCAGGTCACCGTTGCCGAGCCCGGCCGGGCGGCGCGAATGGTGACATGCCAGGTTCCGTCCGGATCCATCGACTTGGCCGTGATCACGGCCAGCATCGGACCGCTGGTGTGCGGCTCCGGCCAGGGCCCGTTGCGACGTGGCGGCACCACCGCCGTGATGCCGGCCCCGACCCGCAAGCACAGCCGCTGGGTGGCGAGTTCCCCCGGGCGCAGAGTGACAGCGACCCTGCCCGTCAGACAGCCGGGGTGCGTGCGCGAGGCTCCTGTTGAGGGCGGCGGCGCATCGTGCGGTGGGGGCTTGCGCCCCGTGGCGGGCGGAACGGCAGGAGCGGATGAAGGGGCACTGGGCGGAGAGTCCGGCAAGGGGTTCGGGTTGGTGCTGTCCGCGCGCCCGGTCGATACAGGAACCGACGGCTGCTGCGGGGCAGCGCCCCCTTGGAAGCCGCTGCTGTTCGTGCAGGACACAGCCGTCAGGACCAGAGCGGCAAGCACCGGCAGCCGCCACAGCCGGCGATCCCCTTGCCTCGCACAGAGCAGGGCGACCGCCCTTTCATCTCCTTCACCAGGCACAGTGCTTCGACGTCGCGACCGGCCGAACGGTTCCGAGGGCACCCTCGGGCACGCCCGCCCGGCCGGAGCCAGGATGGCCTTACGGACCGAGCCGAAAGGGCTGCCATGCAGCGACGCCAGGATGCCGACGCGCGGGCGCGTGAGATGTGGGGACGCGACGCGCCCCGTTACGACAGCTGGATGCGCCACTACGACCGGTTCATGGTCCGCGACGGCCGTCAGTGGATCTTCGCCCAGGGGCCGCGGGACAGCCGTGCGAGTCAATGGCTGTGGGCGGCCACGGCCGCTGCGAGTCGCGCGGAGGTGAACGGCGTCCCGCACACGAGGCGCAGCACCGGCCCGAACGTGCCCGCCGTCGACAGCCCGGTGAAGTACAGCCACGACCCGCGTCCGGCGACAGGTTGTGAGTCTTCGAGGGCACACGCCGGCCCGCGGGATCCACGGTGCCGTGGGCCGGGAATGAGGGGTGAACCTCCTCTCCTCCTCGTAGCAGGTTCATTCGCCGGCGCGTAACGTCACGCCTCATGAAGATCTCCGTCTTTGCTGATGCGAGAGGCATGAGGTTTCCCGCCTCTGCTCGTGCAAGCTGTCGAGAACTGCTGTCAGAATCCCAACGCCGAGCCTCTGACCTGCGGTTGGACCACATTTCATGAAGATCCTCATCAGCGCCGACATGGAAGGCGCCACCGGAGTGACCTGGCCGGCCGATGTGCTGCCGGGGACACCGCAGTGGGAGCGCTGCCGGGCGATGTTCACGTCCGACGTGAACGCGGCCGTGCTCGGCTTCTTCGAGGGGGGCGCCGACGAGGTGCTCATCAATGAGGCGCACTGGTCCATGCGCAACCTGCTGCTCGAACGGCTCGACGAACGGGCCCAGATGCTGACCGGCAAGCACAAGTCGCTCTCCATGGTGGAGGGGATCCAGCACGGAGACGTCGACGGCGTCGCCTTCGTCGGCTACCACACGGGCGCCGGTACGGAAGGCGTCCTCGCGCACACCTATCTCGCCAACTCCATCACCGGCGTCTGGCTGAACGGCGTCCGCGCCAGCGAGGGACTGCTCAACGCCCATGTCGCCGCCGAGTACGGGGTGCCCGTGATCCTGGTGACCGGCGACGACCTCACCTGCGCCGACGCCGAGGGCTACGCACCGCTCGCCCGCAAGGCGGCCGTCAAGGACTACGTCTCGCGGTACGCGGCGGTGTGCCGCACCCCGGCGCGTACCGCCCGGGACATCAGGGCCGCGGCGCTGGAGGCCGCCCCGCTCGCCCGCCGGGTCGCACCCGTGGACGGCGGGCCCTTCACCGTGGAGCTGGAATTCGACGCCGAGCACCTGTCCGCCGCGGCCACTGTGGTGCCGGGCGTGGCGCATACGGGTGAACGGCGCGTCGCCTACACCAGTCCGACGATGTATGAGGGCATTCGCACTTTCAAGGCGGTCACGACGATCGTCTCGTCCGCGGTGGAGGAGCAGTATGGCTGAGGTGGAGACGGCGGATCAGCTGGCCCGTGACGAGGTGGTCGATTTCACCTCCGAGCTGATCCGGATCGACACGAGCAACCGGGGCGGCGGCGACTGCCGGGAGCGCCCGGCCGCCGAGTACGTCGCCGAGCGGCTCGCCGCGGCGGGACTTGAGCCCCTGATGCTGGAGCGCACCAAGGGCCGTACCAACGTGGTCGCCAGGATCGAGGGCAGCGACCCGTCCGCCGATGCCCTCCTCGTGCACGGGCACCTCGACGTGGTGCCCGCCGAGGCCGCCGACTGGAGCGTGCATCCCTTCTCGGGAGAGGTCCGCGACGGCGTGGTCTGGGGCCGGGGCGCCATCGACATGAAGAACATGGACGCGATGGTCCTCGCGGTCGTACGGGCCTGGGCCCGGCGCGGTGTGCGGCCCCGGCGGGACATCGTCATCGCGTACACCGCCGACGAGGAAGCGAGCGCGGTCGACGGGGCGGGCTTCCTCGCCGACCACCACCCCGAGCTCTTCGAGGGCTGCACCGAGGGCATCAGCGAGTCGGGCGCCGTCACCTTCCACGCCGGGCAGGGCATGGAGATCTACCCCATCGGGGCGGGGGAGCGCGGCACCGCCTGGCTCAGGCTCACCGCCCGCGGCCGGGCCGGCCACGGCTCCAAGGTCAACCACGCCAACGCGGTCAGCCGGCTCGCCGCCGCCGTCGTCCGCGTGAGCCGGCACGAATGGCCGGTGCGGATCACCCCGACCGTCCGCGCCAGCCTGGTCGAACTCGCCGCCCTGCACGGCATCGAGGCCGACCCGGACACCGAGGGGTTCGACGCCGACGAACTCCTCGGCAAGCTCGGGCCCGCGGCCGCCCTGGTCGAGCCGGTGATCCGCAACAGCGCCAACCCGACGATGCTGGAGGCCGGTTACAAGGTCAACGTCATCCCGGGAACCGCGACCGCGTACGTCGACGGGCGGATCGTGCCCGGCGGCGAGGCCGAGTTCCGTACCACCATGGACCAGCTGACCGGGCCCGATGTCGACTGGGACTTCCACCACGGCGGGGTCGCCCTCCAGGCGCCGGTGGACTCGCCGACGTACCAGAAGCTGCGGGCCGCCGTGGAGCGGTTCGCGCCCGAGGGGCATGTGGTGCCGTACTGCATGTCGGGCGGGACGGACGCCAAGCAGTTCTCGCGCCTCGGCATCACCGGCTACGGCTTCGCACCGCTGCGGATGCCCGCCGGACTCGACTACCAGGCGCTGTTCCACGGCGTCGACGAACGGGTGCCCGTGGCCGCCCTGCACTTCGGCGTCCGGGTCCTCGACCACTATCTGCGGTCCGCATAGGGGGAGTTGGAGACATGGTGCCCACCGGGCCTTACGGAAGCTGGCCTTCGCCGATCGACGCGGCGCTCGCGGCCGCGAACGACGGTCACGCCGAGTACGTCGGTGCGGTCGGCGACGAGCTGTGGTGGACCGAGCCGCGCCCCACCGAGGGCGGCAGGCGGGTCCTCGTGCGCCGCCGGTCCGACGGCACGGCGCAGCCGGTGCTGCCCGAACCGTGGAACGTGCGCAGCCGCGTGATGGAGTACGGCGGCCGGCCCTGGGACGGCGCCGACCGCGCCTCCGCGGGCCCGCTCCTCGTCTTCGTGCACTTCGCCGACCAGCGGCTGTACGCGTACGAGCCGGACGGCACCGGGGAGCCGAGGCCGCTCACCCCGCTCGGTGCGGTCGGCGGCGGGCTGCGCTGGATCGACCCCCGCATCGACCTCGCCCGGGGCGAAGTGTGGTGCGTCCTTGAGGAGTTCACCGGCGAGGCGCCCACCGATGTGCGCCGGGTGATCGTGGCGGTGCCGCTGGACGGATCGGCCGCCGAAGACCGCACCGTGGTACGGGAGTTGAGCGACGGGCGGCACCGCTTCGTCACCGGCCCCCGGCTCTCGCCCGACGGAGAGCGGGCCGCCTGGATCGCCTGGGACCACCCCCATATGCCGTGGGACCGCACCGAGTTGATGCTCGCGGACGTGGGGCAGGACGGCGACCTCCGCGCGGCCCGGCGGTTCGCCGGAGGAGCGGGCGAATCCATCGCCCAGGCCGACTGGGCCGCCGACGGGCGGCTGCTCTTCGCCTCCGACCGCAGCGGCTGGTGGAACCTGTACCGCGCCGACCCGGCCGAGGGGACGGCCGTCGCGCTGTGCCCCCGCGAGGAGGAGTTCGCCGGGCCGCTCTGGCAGGTCGGACGGCGCTGGTTCCAGCCCCTGGAGAGCGGTCTGATCGCCGTCGTCCACGGCCGGGGCACGACCGCGCTCGGCATACTCGACCCGGAGAGCGGCGACCTCGTGGACGCCGCAGGCCCCTGGACCGAGTGGACCCCGACGCTCGCCGCGCACGGCAGCCGCGTCGTCGGCGTCGCCGCGAGCCCGCGCACCGCGTACGAGGTGGTGGAACTGGACACCGCCACCGGCCGCGCCCGCGTGATCGGCCGCGAACACCGGGACGCGGTGGACCCCGCGTACTACCCCGAGCCGCTGATCCGCACGTTCACCGGGCCCGGCGGCCGGGAGATCCACGCCCACGTCCACCCGCCGCACCACCCCGGCCGGGCCGCCCCCGCCGGCGAACTGCCGCCCTACGTGATCTGGGCCCACGGCGGCCCCACCGGCCAGTTCTCCCTCGTACTCGACCTGGGGATCGCCTACTTCACCTCACGCGGCATCGGTGTCGCCGAGGTCAACTACGGCGGCTCCACCGGCTACGGGCGCGCCTACCGCGACCGGCTGCGCGAGCAGTGGGGCGTGGTCGACGTGGAGGACTGCGCCGCCGTGGCGCGGGCGCTCGCCGAGGAAGGCAGCGCCGACCCGCGCCGTCTGGCGATCCGCGGCGGCAGCGCGGGCGGCTGGACCGCGGCCGCCTCCCTCGCCGCCACCGACGTGTACGCCTGCGGCACCATCACCTACCCCGTCCTCGACCTCACCGACTGGGCGGCCAGCGGCACCCACGACTTCGAATCGCAGTACCTGGAGAGCCTCATCGGGCCCCGCGCCGAACTGTCGGGACGCTACCGCGAACGCTCGCCCGCCCAGCACGCGGACCGGATCACCGCGCCCTTCCTGCTGCTCCAGGGCCTGGACGACGTGATCTGCCCGCCCGCGCAGTGCGAACGCCTCCTGGAGAAGATCGAGGGCCGCGGCATCCCGCACGCCTACCTCACCTTCGAGGGCGAAGGCCACGGCTTCCGCCGGGCCGACACCATGATCCGCGCCCTGGAGGCCGAACTCTCCCTGTACGCCCAGGTGTTCGCGATCGACCGGACCGACATCCCCCTTCTGGAGCTCACCAAGTGACAGCCGTACCACTCACCCGCCCCGCACGCCTTCGTCCGGGCGCCAGGATCGCCGTGGTCGCCCCCAGTGGCCCCGTCGTCGAGGACCGGCTCCGGGCCGGCCTCGACATCCTGCGCGGCTGGGGCCTCGAACCGGTCGCCACCACCCAAGTCACCGAAAAACACCCGGAGTTGGGATACCTCGCGGGCGAGGACGAGAAGCGGGCGCGCGACTTCCAGGAGGCCTGGTGCGATCCCGGAGTCGACGCGGTGATGTGCGCCCGGGGCGGCTACGGTGCCCAGCGGATGGTCGACCTGCTCGACTGGACCGCGCTGCGGGCGGCCGGGCCCAAGGTGCTCATCGGCTACAGCGACGTGACCACCCTGCACGAGGCGTTCGCCGTGCGCCTGGGCCTGGCCACGCTGCACGGCCCGATGGCCTCCGCCGCCGCCTTCCTCCAGAACGCCGCCACCCAGGAATCCCTGCGCACCACCCTGTTCGAGCCGGAGGCCGCGATGACCCTCGGCCTGCCCGGCGCCCGGCCCCTGGTGCCCGGCAGCGCCCGCGGCATCACCCTCGGGGGCTACCTGGCCCTGCTCGCCACGAGCCTGGCCACCCCGCACGCCCGGCCGTCCGCGGCGGGCGGGCTGCTCCTCCTCGAAGACGTCGGCGAGGAGGACCACCGCCTGGACCGCTCCCTGACCCAACTCCTGCGCGCGGGCTGGCTGGAGGGCGTCACCGGCATCGCGCTCGGCTCCTGGCAGGAGTGCGGCCCGTACGAGGAGAGGGTGCGCCCGGTGCTGTACGAACGCCTGAGCCGGCTCGGCGTGCCGGTCGTGGAGAACCTCGGATTCGGGCACTGCGACACCGCGCTGACCATGCCCCTCGGTGTACCCGCGGTCCTGGACGCGGAGGCGGGCACGATCACGCTGGACGTGCCCGCCCTGTCATGAGACACCGGATCCGAACTCCCGTTCACCCCAAGAAACTTGTGTCCCGGGCGTTGACGCCGCAGTTTCACGTGTCACAGCATGAGGGCGCCCGGACCTGCCACGCGGGAGGTCCGGCTCTCCTGGGGAGGACGCCGTGACCCGTCGCCGTACCGTACCCGCGATCCGCAAGTCGCTGGCGACCGCCCTCGGCGCGGCGCTCGCCCTACCGCTGCTGGCGGCCGCACCGGCCGTCGCCAAGACGGACGGCCAAGTCACCGTCAGCGCACTGAAGTTCACGGTCCAGGTGGGCGGCCGGACCTGCGCGGTCGACGCCGACCTCTACCGTCCGGCCGGTGTCGACAAGGCGCACCCGGCGCCCGCCGTACTCACCACCAACGGGTTCGGCGGCAGCAAGTCGGACGGCTCGACCGACGCCACCGCCAAGGCGTTCGCCGCCCGCGGCTATGTCGCCCTCGCCTACTCGGGGCTCGGCTTCGGCACGTCGGGATGCCTGATCTCCCTGGACGACCCGGGCATCGACGGGCGCGCGGCCTCCCGCCTGATCGACTTCCTGGCCGGGTCCCGCGCCGCCGACGACGGCACGCGCATCGACTTCGTCACCCAGGACGGCCCGGACGACCCGCGGGTCGGAATGATCGGCGGCTCGTACGGCGGCGCCATCCAGATGGCCACGGCCGCCGTCGACCACCGCGTCGACGCCCTCGTCCCGCTGATCACCTGGAACGACCTGTCGTACGCGCTCGACCCCAACAACGCGGGCGACCCCAAGGTGCCCGGCGCCTTCAAGTGGCAGTGGACCAACGGGTTCTACCTCATGGGCGAGAGCCAGCCCATCACGCTGCCCAACCTCGACCCGTCCCGCTGGGGCTCGCTCGGCTGTGTGCACTTCGTGCCCGACGCCTGCAAGACCATCGGGCTGCTCAACTCGGGCCGCTACCGGGCCGCCCCCACCGCCGCGATGCAGCGCTACGCCCGCAGCGTCTCCCCGGTCAGCTACCTCGACCGGGTCCAGGCGCCGACCCTGCTCATCCAGGGCCAGAGCGACAACCTGTTCAACCTCAACGAGGCCACGGCGACGTACAACACGCTCAAGGAGCAGGGCACCACCACCAAGATGATCTGGCAGTCCTGGGGCCACAGTGGCGGCCAGGCGCCCGGTGAACTCAACCTGGCCGAGGGCAACCTGGAGACCAGCTACACCGGCAAGCGCATCCTCGCCTGGTTCGACCGCTATCTCCGCAAGCAGAAGCACACCGACACCGGGCCCGCCTTCGCCTACTACCGCGACTGGCGGAGCGGCTACGGCGAGGCCGCGGCCGTGCCCGCGCTCTCGCAGAAGGTCTACCTCTCCGGCGACGGCAAGCTGGTCGGCACCCGCTCGAAGGTGGTGCGCGGCAGTCGCGAGTACACCAACTGGCTCGTCCCGACGAGCCATTCGGAGAGTCCAATTGCCGGCCTGATCGGCCTGCCCGACCCCCAGCCGTACGACACGCCGGGCACCTACCTCGGCTGGGACACCGACCCAGTGAAGGCGCCCGTCGACATGGTCGGCTCGGCGAAGGCCACCCTCAAGGTCGTCTCGCCGAAGACCGAGAAGGTGCAGAACTCCGGCGACGCCGCCGACAAGCTCGTGCTCTTCGCCAAGCTGTACGACGTCGCCCCCGACGGCACCAAGACGCTGGTCCGCCGGCTGATCGCGCCGGTGCGGGTGCCGGACGTGACCCGGCCGTTCACCGTCGCGCTGCCCGGCATCGCGCACCGCTACGAGACCGGGCACCGCATCGAGTTCGTGATCGCCGCGAGCGACGACTCCTACCTCGGCAACAAGGGCGTCAAGCCGGTGACGGTCCTCAGCGCCCCCGACGGTACGGGGACGCTCCAACTGCCCATCGTCAACGGGAGGTTGAACTGATCTCCGCGTAGCCGGGACGCACGATCTCGTCGATGATGCGACGGCGTTCCGGCAGCGGCAGGAACGCCGCCTCGACCGCGGCGACGGTGAACTCCTCGAAGACCTCCGGGCCGTAGCCGAAGGCGTCCGCCATGTGCTGGAACTCCTCGCTCATGGTCGTGCCGGACACCAGGCGGTTGTCGGTGTTGAGGGTGACCGTGAAGCCGAGCCTGCGCAGCTCGTCGATCGGGTGCTTCTCGTACGAAAGGGCCGCGCCGGTCTGGAGGTTGGAGGTCGGGCAGACCTCCAGGGCGATCCGGTTGTCCCGGATGTACGCGGCCAGGTGGCCCAGGGTGCCGTCGGCGGCGATGTCGTCGGTGATCCGCACCCCGTGCCCGATGCGCTCGGCGCCGCACACCTGGACCGCCTCGTGCACCGACTCGGCGCCGACGGCCTCACCGGCGTGAATCGTGAAGTGGCAGTTGGCCCGCTTCAGGTGCTGGAAGGCGGGCAGGTGCTCGGCGGGCGGGTTGCCGATCTCGCCGCCCGCGATGTCGAAGCCCGCGACGCCGCGCTCGCGGTGGGCGACGGTGAGCTCGGCTATCTCAAGGGAACGTCGGGTGTGGCGCATGCCGGTGAGCAGCGCGCGGACGGTGATGCGGCCGCCGGTGCGGTGCTCGCCCGCCCGGAAGCCCTCGTTGACCGCGTCCACGACCTCGTCCAGGGTCAGGCCGCGCTCCAGGTGCTGCTCGGGCGCGTACCGCACCTCCGCGTAGACCACCCCGTCGGCCGCCAGGTCCTCGGCGCACTCGGCCGCGATGCGGTGCAGCGCCTCGCGGGTCTGCATCACCGCGCAGGTGTGGGCGAAGGTCTCCAGGTACCGCTCCAGGGAGCCGGAGTCCGCGGCGTCGCGGAACCAGAGCGCCAGCTCGGCCGGGTCCTCGGTGGGCAGGCCCGCATATCCGCAGGCGCGTGCCAGCTCGATGATGGTGGCCGGGCGCAGCCCGCCGTCGAGGTGGTCGTGGAGGACGGCCTTCGGGGCGCGGCGTATCCAGTCCGCGGGGGAGACCGAAGCGGCGGCGGCAGGGTTGTCTGACAAGTGCATGAGGCGGGAGTGTACAGCGTCCTGGGCGCGGACCGCCCGGGGCGTACCAAGCGCTCTGGGGGAAGCGGCGTTCGCCGGCTGCGGGCGGGCCGTGGCCGGTCGCAGTTCCCGGCGCTCCTTCAGGGCGCGACGCCGCACCGGACTTCCACCGGACCGCTCAGTTCGACTGGAGCACCGGGAGGGCCGGCGCGCCCGTCGGGAGCATGTGCTTGGCGGCCATGACCGGGGTGCCGTCGACCCGTACCACCTGCGTGATCAGCACGGCCGGGGTGTCCGCCGGGCGGTCCAGCTGCTCGCCCCTGCGGCGGCCCAGCAGCGTGGCGCTCACCCCGCTGTGCGCGCTCAGCGGCATCCCCCGAGAAGCCTCTACGAGGACGGTGAGCATCGAGGACGCGGGCTCGGCGGACAGGGCCTCGCCGAACCTCGGGTGCAGCCGCTCCAGTACGTCCTCGGGCGCCGCCCATTCATGGCTCAGGGCGACCGCGAGGCTCTCCCCGACCAGGACGGACTCCCAGAACCGCAGCTCCGATCCGGCGGGCGCGAGCAGGTGCTGGGTGGTGAAGTCGGTGGGCTCCTCCCGGCTGCGCAGCAGGGCCCGCACCCGGACCGGACCCAGCAGCTCGTCGAGCGGCTGGAGCTGTTCGAAGCCGCGCCTGGGCGGCCGGTCGTTGACGGTGCGGCCCACCCCGCGCCGCACCGAGAGCAGCCCGTCCTCCTGGAGCAGGAGCAGCGCCTCGCGCAGGGCGGGGCGGCTCACGCCGAGTTCGCCCGCGAGCTTCGGCTCCGAGGGCAGGGTGGAGCCCGGGGGATAGGTGCCGTCGTGGATCGCGTCCGCGATCCGCTCGTACAGCGCGACGACCGGCCTGCGCTGCTGCCCGCTCACTGCCATGAACCTGCCCTCCGTGTACCGGAGGGCCCAGCATGCCCCACCCCCACTTGTCTGACAAGGTGACCCGCCCGTTGTGCGCTCACCCGTACGGACCGCTCCACCGCACCCCGTAGCGGCGGATCCGTCAACCTGGGCGGAAGGGGAGCGGCGGCACCACACCCCAGAAAGGGCCGGCCATGAGCCCCAAGGACGCGTCGAGCGGTACGAGGACCAAGGCGGGCGGCAGCGCGAAGGGCAGGGCGGGCGGCGCGCTCACGCCGGCCAGGATCGCGGTCCTCGCGCTCGGCGTCCTGGCGCTCGTCTTCATCTTCGAGAACACCCGCCAGGTCAAGATCCGGCTGCTGATCCCGGAAGTCTCCATGCCCCTGTACCTCGCGCTGCTCGCGGTGTTCGTGGTGGGGCTCGGCTGCGGCGGCTACTTCATGAGGAGACGGAGCAAGTGATGCGCCTGCGGGCAGGTCAGTAACCTGGCCCGATGCGAAATGAGGCTGGCTTCCTCGCCGAGGGCCCCCGCGTGGGCATACGGAACTTCACCCGCCAGGACTCCGAGGAGTTCACCGCCCTCGCCGCGGCGAGCCGCTCCCTGCACGCACCCTGGCTCTTCCCGCCGACCGACGCCGAGGCGTACGCGATGTACGCGGACCGGCTCATCAACGACCCGGCCAGGCACGGCTTCCTGGTGTGCGAGCGGGACGGCGGCCGCATCGCCGGATTCATCAACATCAACAACGTGGTCGAGGGGGCCTTCCTGAGCGGAGCGATCGGCTACGGCGCCTTCGGGCCCGCCGCCGGGCGCGGCCTGATGAGCGAAGGCCTCGCGCTCGTCATCCGGTACGCGTTCGGAGCGCTCGGCCTGCACCGCCTCGAAGCGAACATCCAGCCCGCCAACGAAGGCTCCATCAAGCTGGTCCGCAGGGCCGGATTCCGTCTGGAGGGCTACTCGCCGGACTTCCTCTTCCTGGACGGCGCCTGGCGCGACCACGAGCGGTGGGCGGTCACCAAGGAGATGACCGAGCGGAGCGAGCGAGCCGTCGGCCAGGGCGTGTCCGGCGGGCCAGGGTCGTACACCCCCTAGCGCCGTCCGCCCTTGTAGTTGATCTTCATCGTGTCGAGATCGGTCACGGTCGACCGCAGATCGCGGAACCCGTGACCGAGCGCCTCCAGCGCGGACTCCGCCCGGTCCTCGGCGATCGCACCGGCCATCTCCTCGCCGTCGGCGGCGTCCGAGACGACGGTGAACCGCCACGAGAAGTGCTTCAGCGTCCGGTCGTAGGCGAGCGAGCCCTCCTCGGTGAAGGTCATCGCGGTCAGCCCGTGGTCGTCCACCTCGGCGAGCAGCCGCGCCCGCGAGGCCTCGCTCAGCCCGTCCCACACGCCGCGCACGATGACCCGGTAGGTGTGCCGCTCGCTCATGTCCCGCTGTCCTTCCGTACCGCACGTCCGTTGCGCGTAGATCGTCGCCGATGGGCGCAAGGGTGTCGACCGATATTCCACGGGCCGCACGCAATTCACGGCCTTTGCGCAATCCTGACCGGGTGGTCCTCTGGCCGTTGTCAGTGCCGCGGTGTTCCATGGTCATCGGGGGGTCGGCCGAAAGGGCTGCCGGGGCCCCGCACGAGGGAGTGAGGTTGCCTTGGCCACGACTGTGCGACGTGCCGTACTGACCCTGCCCGGCGCCCCGTTGGGCGAGCCGAACCCCCTGCCCGCGCTGCGGCCGCGCGACGAGACGCACGTTCTCGACGAGAAGGCGCGCGACGGGCTGCCCCGGGACATGGCCCGCCAGATCGGGTACGAGCCGCTGGAGACGCTGCTGCCCGTGCGCGTGCTGGACGGCTACGGGCGGGAGCGGACCGCGGTCGAGCTCGACTCGATCGTGATCGAGAACGACCGGCTGCGCGCCACCGTGCTGCCGGGCCTCGGCGGCCGCGTGCACTCCCTGCTCCACAAGCCGACCGGCCGCGAACTGCTCTACACCAACCCGGTGTTCCAGCCCGCCGACTTCGCGCTCAACGGCGCCTGGTTCTCCGGCGGCATCGAGTGGAACATCGGCGCCACCGGCCACACCACCCTGTCCTGCGCCCCCGTCCACGCGGCCCTGGTCCCGGCTCCGGACGGCGGCGACATGCTCCGCCTGTGGGAGTGGGAGCGGCTGCGCGACCTCCCCTTCCAGGTGGACCTCTGGCTCCCCGACGACTCCGACTTCCTGTACGTGGGCGTCCGCATCCGCAATCCGCACGAGAAGACCGCGCCCGTCTACTGGTGGTCCAACATCGCGGTCGAGGAGGGCGAGCGCACCCGGATCGTCGCCCCGGCCGACGAGGCCTGGCACTTCGGGTACGAACACGCCCTGCGCCGCGTGCCCGTCCCTGCATGCGACGGCGCGGACCGCACCTATCCGCTGCGCAGCGAGTACCCCGCCGACTACTTCTACGAAGTCCCCGACGGCGCCCGCCGCTGGATCGCCTCACTGGACGAGAGCGGCCGGGGGCTCGTCCAGACCTCCACGGACACCCTGCGCGGCCGCAAGCTCTTCCTGTGGGGCGCGGGGCGCGGCGGCCGCCACTGGCAGCAGTGGCTGACCGAGCCGGGCACCTGCGGATACGCCGAGATACAGGCGGGCCTCGCCCGGACCCAACTGGAGCACGTTCCGCTCGATTCGGGTGCCGAGTTCGCCTGGTTGGAGGCGTACGGGCCGCTGTCCGCAGAGGGGCCCGTCGTGCACGGCGCCGACTGGAAGGCCGCCCGCGCCGAGGTGGCCGGCAGACTGGAGCAGGCCCTTCCGCGCGCCGCGGTGGACGAGGCGTACGCCGCCTGGCGTCCGTTCGCCGACGCCGAACCCGGTGAGCGCCTGGCCACCGGATCGGGCTGGGGCGCCCTCGAAGTCCTGCGTACGGGAATGAAGCTGCCCGGCACCCCATTCCCCGAAGTGACGCTGACTCAGGAACAGCGTCCCTGGCTGGAGTTGCTGCGCACCGGTGTCCTTCCGGAGCCGCGCAAGGTGACCCCGCCGGGACCCACCCTGGTCGCCCCGCACTGGCGCGACATGCTGGAGACGGCACCCGCCGACCCGCTCACCGAATACCACCTGGGCGTCGCCCAGTGGCATGCGGGCGACCACGCCCAGGCCGTCCGCAGCTGGGAACGCGGCCTTCAACTCGCCCCGTCCCGCTGGCCGTTGCTGCGCTGCCTCGCCGTCGCGGACCGGCTGTCCGGCAACACCGGCCGGGCCGCCGACCGCTACGCCGAGGCCTTCGACGACTTCTGCGAGGAACGCAGGGAGGGCGCCCAGTGGACGGCCGCCTCCGCCGCGCTGGGCCGCGAAGCCATCGAGACGCTGCTGGCCGAGCACCGCCACGAGGAGGCCCGAGCGCTCTGGGGCCGACTGCGCCCCCCGGTCCGCGACCGCGGCCGGTTCCGCCTCATCGAGGCCCAACTCCTCCTGGCGGAGGGCGCCCCGGCCGCCGCCCGCGCCCTCTTCGACACGGGCTTCGAGGTCGCCGACCTGCGCGAGGGCGAGGAGACCCTGAACGACGTATGGACCCACCTCACCGACGATCCGCTCCCCGACAGATATGAGTACCGGATGCGGCCGGGGCCGGGTTAGGGGGTGTCCGGTGGGTCATGGCCGGGGTCGCGGCGGCTGGCACGGCACCTCGCCGCGTTGCCGAAACGTCCCGATAGCTCCGCTATCAGGCCGCTCCGGCGCCTTGCGATGCACCGCACCAGCCGCCGCGCCCTGTCCGACCCTGACCCACCGGACACCCCCTAGGGTGCGCCTCTGCACAGGCTCTGAGCGCCCCCGGACCGCAGATCACTGGACGGGTTTGCGGTCCACGTACTCGAAGACCGAGCCGTCGGGGTGGAGGGCGATCAGGTTGCGGCCCACCGGGGTCGGGACCGGGCCCGCGATGATGCGGGCGCCGGCCTCGGTGAGGGTGGTGTGCGCCTCGTCCACGTCCTTGACCGCCACCGTCGCCGCCACCTTCCGCAGTACTTCGATCTCCTCTTCGGGCCCGCTCATCAGCAGGAAGCAGCCGACGGCGGCGACGGACACGCCGCCCCGGTCGAAGCGGAGCGCCCGAGTGCCGGTGACGCGCTCGTAGAAGACGATCGCGCTCTCCAGGTCGGAGACGCAGATGCGCAGCGTGGTTCCGAGAATGTCCATGCGCCGAAGCCTAGTTGGGGGAGATCGTCCGAGGCGGGCGATCCGGGCGCCCGGAGCCGGCGGCCTTGCCGTACGCGACAGAGGATCTCGCCGTTCGGACAACTTCTACCGCGACGCCGTCATCCGTGGGCACACCCGCCCTCGGGGCAACGCTGATCGCATCGCGCAGGCAAGCCGCCGCACCGGTGCGTCTGCCGAGCGTCCGGTCACACGCGGCAGAGGATCTCGCCGTGCGGGACCATGAACCAGGCGTCGTCCCGCGCACCCCAGGCGCGCCAGGCCTCGGAGATCGCGGTCAGTTCGGCAGCTGTGGCATGACCGCCGTCCACCGCCAGGCCCGCGTACGCGGAGGCGACCGTACGGTCCGCCCACAGCCCGCTCCACCAGGCGCGCTCCTCCTCGGTGGCGAAGCACCATGTGCTCGCGGAGGACCTGATGTCGGAGTAACCGGCCTTCAGCGCCCAGGACTTGAGACGCCGCCCGGCATCCGGCTCGCCGCCGTTGGCGCGGGCGACCCGGCGGTACAGCTCCAGCCAGCCGTCCAGTGCGGGTGTCTCGGGGAACCAGGTGAACGCGCCGTAGTCGCTGTCGCGGACCGCGACGATCCCGCCCGGCCGGGTGACCCGGCGCATCTCGCGCAGCGCCAGCACCGGGTCGCCGACGTGTTGCAGCACCTGATGCGCGTGCACGACGCAGAACGTGTCGTCCGGGAAGTCCAGCGCGTGAACGTCCGCGACGGCGAACGACATGTTCTCCAGGCCGCGTCCGGCCGCGTGAGCGCGCGCCTGCTCGACGATGCCCGGCGCGTGGTCCACCGCCGTCACATGGCCGTCCGGCACCAGCGCGGCCAGATCGGCCGAGATGGTCCCCGGTCCGCAGCCGATGTCCAGGACCCGCATGTGCGGCTTCAGTTCACCGACGAGGTAGGCGGCCGAGTTGGCCGCGGTGCGCCAGGTGTGCGAGCGCAGTACGGACTCGTGGTGGCCGTGGGTGTAGACGGCGGTCTCGCGCGCCGCTGCCCGAGGCGTCTCCTGCGACATGACCGGACTCCCTTTCGGTGAACTGCCCTGGTGGTGCTGCCACTTTAGAACGGCTGGCCGGATGGTGAGATCCATGTCTTGCGATATGGACACGCCCCTTGGGTCGCCTCCCACCGCACGGGCGGCAAGCCGCGGGGCGCTCGACGGGAATAGGCCGGTGCCGGACCGGGTTGTCCCCCCGCCAGGCAGTGATCAACTCGGGAGGGAATCATGAGCGATCTCGCCATCCAGTACGTGGGCGGCCCCACCGCCGTCATCGAGATCGGCGGGGTGCGGCTGGTCACCGACCCCACCTTCGACGCCCCCGGCGACTACCCCATCGGGCAGCGCAAGCTGGTCAAGAGTGCCGGGCCCGGCATCGGAGCCGAGGAGATCGGCGCCCCCGACCTGGTGCTGCTCTCGCACGACCAGCACCCCGACAACCTCGACCGGTCCGGCCGCGACTACCTCGACCGGGCTCCCGTCGTGCTCTCCACGGCCGCCGCGCACGGCAGACTCGGCGACCGCGTCACGGTGCTGCCCACCTGGGAGACGTACCGGACCGGGCGGTTGAGCATCACCGGCGTGCCCGCGCTGCACGGCCCCGACGGCAGCGAACCCGTGGTCGGCGAGGTCACCGGATTCGTCCTGCACGGGGACGGCCTGCCCACGGTGTACGTCAGCGGCGACAACGCCTCCCTCGACCACGTGCGCACCATCGCGGAGCGCTTCGGACCCGTGGACGTGGCCGTCCTGTTCGCGGGCGGCGCCCGCACCGCGCTGCTCGACGCCGACCTCACACTGTCCAGCGCGGCCGCCGCCGAGGCCGCTGCGATCCTGGGCGCGCGGCACGTCGTACCGCTGCACTTCGAGCACTGGGCCCACTTCACCCAGGGCCCGGACACCCTGGTCGAGGCGTTCGCCGCGGCCGGACTCAGCGAAAAGCTGCACCTCCTCAAGCCGGCCGGACGCTTCACGCTCTAGCCGCGTGCGCCGAACCGCCTGTTTCGAGCAGAGCGGGTCATGGGGTGCGGGTGCCCGGTGCCACCCGGCGTAATGCGCTTGAGGCCCGGTGGGTGTGCGGGGATGGTGGGAGGTATGGATGAGCGCCGATCTGCCCTTCGCCACCACGCCGACGCCCTCGACCTCTTCGGCTCCCGCGTCCATCAGGTGCGCCGGGACCAATGGGGCGCCCCGACCCCCTGCACCGAGTGGAACGTACGGGATCTGGTCAACCACCTCGTGTCCGAGCAGCTCTGGGTGCCGCCGCTCGTCAGCGAGCAGCGCACCATCGCGGACGTCGGCGACACCTTCGACGGCGATGTGCTCGGTGAGGATCCTGTCGCCGCCTGGGACGTCGCCGCCGAAGGGGCCCGCGCGGCGTTCAAGGCGCGGGGCGCCATGGACCGTACGGTGCAGCTTTCCTACGGGCGCACGCACACAGCCGCGTACTGCGCCCAGATGATCACCGACGCCGTCGTGCACGCCTGGGACCTCTCGCGCGCGATCGGCGCCGACGAGCAACTCCCCGACGCCCTGGTCGACTTCGCGGCCCGCGAGGTCGCCCCGTACGCCGCGGGCCTCTCAAAGAGCGGCCTGTTCGCCGAGCCCGTCACCCCGCCGCCCGGCGCCGACGTACAGACGAAGCTGCTGGCCCTTCTGGGGCGGCGCGCCTGAAGCCGCCCGGTACGACCCGGAACCCGGGCGAACCGGGCGCCAGGGGCCTTCGCGGGCGGGCGCACAAGCGGCGGCACGGGCCAAACCTCCGTATAAAGGCTTGAAAGGCACGGCTCATGGTGCCGACAGGGCCCGAGGAGGGAACGGCATGCAGGGGACGGTCGCCGAAGGCCGCGGCCCGGTGCGCTACGGGCCGCCCGCACCCGGGCCCGGACTGCCCGTGCTCCCGGAACTCACCGCGCGGCTCACGGCCGGCGCGGGACGCACCGAGCCCGAGCCGCCCGGCGGCGGACCCGAACTGCGCGAGGCCGCGTGCGGCTACTGGCTGCGGCGCGGGCTGCCCACCGCACCGCAGCGGGTCGTCGCCGCCCCGGGCGCCCAGCCCCTCCTGATCGCCCTGCTCGGCGCGTACGGCGGCGACGTGCTGATGCCGCGCCCGTGCCCGGCCTGGTGGACCCCGCAGGCCCGGCTGCTCGGCCGGCCCGCCTACCACGTGCCGACCCCGGCCGAGTGCGGTGGCGTACCCGACCCGTACGCCCTGCTCGAAACCGTTCGCCGGGTACGCGCCGAGGGCGGCAGGCCCCGGCTCCTGCTGCTCTCCGTCGCCGACGACCCGACCGCGACCGTCGCGCCGCCCGAGACCGTACGCGAGGCCTGCGAGGCCGCCATCGGCGAAGGGCTGCACATCATCAGCGACGAGACCTGGCGGGACACCGTCCACCGCCCCCACGAGACGATGCTGCTCAGCCCCGCCGAGATGTGCCCCGACGACGTGACCGTCCTCGCCGACCTCGGTGGCGCGTTCACCCCGCCCGGCTGGCCCGCCGCCGTCGCCCGCTTTCCCGACACGGCGCCCAGCGCCACGCGCCGGGCGCGCACCCTGGACATCCTCACCGCGCTGGGCGCCGTCGTCGCCGCGCCGATCGCCGCGGCCGCCGCGCTCGCCCTCACCGAACCCCCGCCCGTCGCCGACCGGACCCGGCAGGCGGCGGCACTCCACGCGCGCGTCGCGGCCGCGGCCCACCACGCCGTACTCGACGCCGGGGTCATCGCCCGGCCCCCGCAGGCGGGCCGCCACCTGTACGCCGACCTCGGCCCGTTCCGCACCGGCCTCGCCGCCCGAGGCGTCACCGACTCCATGGAACTGGAGGACTACCTCACGGCCCGCCTCGCCGCCCCAGCCCCCGGCGGCCACCGCTTCGGCGACGAACTCGGCTCGCTCCGTGTCCGCCTCGCCACCGGCCCGCTGCTCGGCTCGACCCAGGAGCAGCGCCTGGAGTCCCTCGGCGCGACGGACCCGCTGCAACTGCCGCACGTACGCGAGGCGTTGAGCGCGCTCGCGGCCGCGCTGGCGGAACTGCGCGACCCGTGACGAGCGGTGAGCCGTACCGGAACGCGTCGCCCGCGCCGACACCGACCCGTGAGCCGCCACCGAACGGAGTTGCCTCGATGACGGAGCAGGTGGAACAGACGGAAGCGAGCGGCGGGGCCCTGCGTCCGCTCGCGCCGGCGCCGGACACGGTCCAGGCGCCGCGGCCGCTCGGTGAGCTCCGCCGCTGGCCCCGGTCCTTCGCCGACCGGCTCACCGCCCCGCTGCCCGGCGTGCGCGCCATGGCCCGGCTCGCCCGCGAGGGCGCCCTGCGGCCGGGGCCCGAGGGGCTGCGCGCCATCGCCGACCTCCCGTTCGCCCCGGGACCACTGCCCGCCGCCGGCCTCGACACGCTCGCCCTGACCTGGGCCGGACACGCCAGCTGGATCATCCGCATCGGCGGACTCACCGTCCTGACCGACCCCGTCTGGTCGCGGCGCATCCTCGGCACCCCGGCCCGCATCACGCCGGTCGGCGTGCGCTGGGAGGACCTGCCGCCCGTAGACGCCGTCGTCATCAGCCACAACCACTACGACCACCTCGACGCCCCCACCCTGAAACGACTCCCGCGCGACACTCCCTTCTTCGTCCCGGCCGGCCTCGGACGCTGGTTCCGGCGCCGCCGCTTCCACCACGTCACCGAGCTCGACTGGTGGGAGGCCGCGGAATACCGGGGCGTCCGCTTCGACTTCGTACCGGCCCACCACTGGTCCAAACGCCGGCTCACCGACACCTGCCGGTCCCTGTGGGGCGGCTGGATCCTGGGCGACCGCCGGCAGCGCAGGCTCTACTTCGCGGGGGACACCGGGTACGGCCACTGGTTCAAGGAGATCGGGCGCCGGTACGCCGGGATCGACCTGGCGCTGCTCCCCATCGGCGCGTACGCCCCGCGCTGGTGGCTCCAGGACGTGCACGCCGACCCCGAGGAAGCGGTGCAGGCCTTCTCGGACCTGGGCGCACGGCGGATGGCCCCGATGCACTGGGCGGCCTTCGTCCTGTCCGCCGAGCCCGTCCTGGAACCGCTCACCCGGGTCCGAGCCGCCTGGGAACGAGCCGGCTACCCGCGGGAAGACCTGTGGGACCTGCCGGTGGGGGCGTCGCAGGTGCTGGCGGAGGCCTGAGAGGGCCGGAGGGCGCGCGGGAGCGCTCTCACTGGTCCCAGCAGCCCGCTCGCCGCCCGCGCCGCATCCTGCGCAACTCCGTGGGCGCGCCGCTGATCAGCAGGGTCAGATGGTCCCGGCCCAGGCCGGGGCCCCAGCCGCCGACCGGGAGCAGCACCAGGTTCACCGGTCAGCAGCCGTACGCCGCGGTCCTCGATCGTGCGGGTGGCATGACCCCACCAGGTGATCTCCACCGGACACCGCGTAGATCGACGGGCGGAAATCTCGGCACGCGCAAAGCGCGGAAGCCGGGGTAGGCGTCCCGGCGCACCGGAAGGGAGGCGCCCCGTGACCACGCACTCGGAGCAGTGTCCGCGCTGCGGAGGAGTCCTGGCGGTGAGCCAGGACGGCTGGAAGATCTGCCACTCCTGCGGCTACTCCTCCCCGCCGTGAAGTCGGAGTAGGGTCGGCCCACGACGGCTCATACAGGGGGACGGCCATGGACGACGTACGGGTGGCGGCGATCGCCAGCCTGACCCCGCTCGAAGAACTCGATCTCGACCCCTTCCTGGTGGACACCCGCAGCCAGCACGAGATGTGCGCGCGCTGGGCCGCCGACCGGGGATACGTGGTCACCACACAGCTGCTCTTCTACGGTCTGCGTCCGGACCACGTCGGCCTCTGGACGGACGTCGACGCGGGCCTTGTCGATGTGTTCGTGGCGCCCAACGAGCGTGTCCTGGCACGGGCGTTGACGTCCGTGCCGGAGTTCTCCGCCGAGTGCGCGCGGCGCGGGGTGCGCCTGGAGACGGCCGGACTGGACGAGCCCGCCTACGACGCGACGCGCAAGGCGCACATCCACCGGCGCCTGTCGATGCCCACCGCCGGCTACGACGGCTGCTGACCCTCCGCACCACAACGCACCACCCGTGACCGTTTGCGCCCTTGTGGCAGGGTGTGGTTGCGGGGCGATGGCGGACGACGGGCAGGGCCCTGCTGCTGGTGATCGTGGTGTGGGCCGTCTCGACGCTCACCATGATGGTGCTCGCTGCGCCTGGTTGCGCTCCCGCTGATCCCCGGCGGTCGCGGCGCCGCCGAACCCGAGACCGCGGTGATCGCGGCCGCCGTGATGTCGGCGCCGAGCAGGTGCACCGGGTGGTGCGGCGCTGGCTGCGCGAAGGTCGGGGCCGCAGGTCACGGTGGGCGTGGCGGCCGGCCACGTCTCCCCGGCCGGCACGGAGAATTCCCTGTCAACACCCCAAGCGGAAGGACCTTTTCCGGTTTCTGGTGGCGCCGGACAGGACAAAACCAGCTGATTTGGTGGGGTGCCTCCCGTACCCGACCATGGTCAGGTTTGTCCCGTACGAGAGGCGCGCCACCCCACCATGACCACGCAAGAAACCCAGAGCAAGCACGCACGGCAATTCGGCCTGCCGATCGCGACCGCTCTGGTCATGGGAAACATCATCGGCGGCGGAATCTTCCTGCTCCCCGCCTCCGTCGCCCCCTTCGGGACGATCAGCCTGGTCGCGTTCGGCGTCCTCACCGCGGGCGCGATCGCGCTCGCCCTGGTCTTCGGCCGGCTCGCCGAGCGCCACCCGCAGACCGGCGGCCCCTACGTCTACGCCCGCGAGGCCTTCGGCGACTTCGCCGGGTTCCTCGCCGCCTGGTCGTACTGGATCACCACCTGGGTCTCGAACGCGGCCCTCGCGGTCGCCGCCGTCGGCTACCTCGACGTGCTCATACCCGTGCAGCACTCCAAGGCGGCGACCATCACCGCGGCCCTGCTGCTCCAGTGGCTCCCGGCCCTCGCCAACCTCGCGGGCACCCGGTACGTGGGCGTGGTCCAACTCGTCTCCACCGTGCTGAAGTTCGCCCCGCTGCTCCTGGTCGCCGTGGGCGGACTGTTCTTCTTCGACCCCGCCAACCTCGGCCCCTTCCAGACCGGCGGGCAGTCCGGGCTCGGCGCGATATCCGCCTCCGCCGCGATCCTGCTCTTCAGCTACCTCGGCGTCGAGTCCGCCGCCGTCAGCGCGGGCGAGGTCCGCGACCCGCGCCGCAACGTCGGCCGCGCCACGATCCTCGGCACCATGGGCGCCGCCGTGATCTACCTCCTGGGCACGCTCTCCGTGTTCGGTACGGTCCCGCACGACAAGCTCGTCGCCTCCACCGCCCCCTTCACCGACGCCGTGAACTCCATGTTCGGCGGCTCCTGGGGCGGTACCGCGGTCGCCCTCGCCGCCCTCGTCTCCATGGTCGGCGCCCTCAACGGCTGGACCCTGCTGAGCGCCCAGACCCCGTACGCCGCCGCCAAGGACGGCCTCTTCCCGAAGGTGTTCGCGCAGAAGAAGCGCGGCGTTCCGACGGTCGGCGTCCTGGTCACCGCGGCCCTCGCCTCGCTCCTGACCGTCTACAACTACATCGCGGGATCGAAGGGCGTCTTCGAGACCCTGGTCCTGGTGACGACCTTCACGGCGACCGTCCCCTACCTCCTGTCGACCGCCTCCCAGATCTACTTCCTGGTCTCCGGCCAGTCCGAGCGCGTGCACCGCTCCCGCCTCATCCGCGACTCGGTCCTGGCGGCAGGGGCCTTCGGCTTCTCGATGTGGCTCGTCGCGGGCTCCGGCTACGAGGCCGTCTACCAGGGCGTGCTGTTCCTCTTCGCGGGCGTCCTCGTCTACGCGTGGATGGCGGGCCGCAAGCAGCACGCGTAAGCGCGTGGCGGGCCCGGGAGCGCTCTCACGCGATGGTCGCGTGGAGCCCCGAGGGCGCTCTCACGCCTTCGCCGCGCGGGCCAGCTCCAGCGCGTACTCGGGCCACCACTCGCCCGCCGCCGGACCGCCGCGGCAGGTGCCGTCCGAAGATCCGGGGCGCTTGATCCACAGGTAGGCGTCGATCAGCGCGTCCCCGGTGCTCGCGGTGGGCGGGGTGCCGAGCGCCCGGCCGGGGGGATTGCACCAGGACTCACTGCCGGAGTAGGGGCCGTTGCCGTTGCGGCTGGTGTCCACGACGAAGTGCTTGCCGCCGAGCGCGGCCGACAGGCGGTGCCCGTACTCGGCGCTGGACGCATTCGTCTGGAACGCGGACACATTGAGCGAGAACCCGTCGGCCTCCCCGACGCCCGCCTGCCGCAGCGTTCGAGACAACTGCCCCGTGTCGGTGATCCACTCGGAGTTGCCCGCGTCCAGGTACACCTTCGTCGCGGGTCCGCGCTTCAACTGCCCGACGGCG
Source organism: Streptomyces sp. NPDC094147 (assembly GCF_044764265.1). Taxonomy (NCBI): domain Bacteria; kingdom Bacillati; phylum Actinomycetota; class Actinomycetes; order Kitasatosporales; family Streptomycetaceae; genus Streptomyces; species Streptomyces sp. NPDC094147. The sequence goes on from NZ_JBIWHT010000008.1 coordinate 177,402, forward strand.
TAGGCGAGTAGGGCCAGACGCTCGTCGGAGGGGGCCGCCGAGCAGCCGCCCAGGAGGTGTGCGATCGCGTCCGGCTCGACGATCACGACGGCCGGGCGCTCCCCGATGCCGCGCGCGAGAGACTTGACCCACTGCCGGTAGGCCGCCGCGTCCTCCGCGCCACCCTTCGAGTGGCTTCCGCAGTCGCGATGCGGAATGTTGTACGCGACGAGCACCGGTACGCGTCCGGCGAGGGAGGCGGCGTCGGTGAGGCCCCGCACCTCCTGCTCGACCCCGTCGGGGAGCAGCCACTGCGCCTGCGGCCGCAGCGAGATCCGCTCCATCAGCGCCGCGTCGGCGCTCCGTCCGGCCCGGCGCCACTGTGCGGCCTGTGCGGCGGCGGAGGTTGCGGGGTTCACCCAGTACGGGCCGGGGCCCACGTCGCCGGACAGAGACCGGGGCATGGCGCACCCGAGCGAGAGCGCGAAGGCGAGCGCCGCGACACAGCAGCGAAAACGGGGACGTGACCTGCCGGACATGGGACTCCAGGGATGCCGAACCCACCGATTCTGCGCAGATCTTGCCACCCGAGGCCTGCCGAGCGCCCGGATCAAGGGCCGTACGGGGGAACGGGCGCGCACGGGAGCCGCATGTCCCGTGCCCGGTGTCACCCCCGTACATATCGGCCCGCATCCGCGTCAGCTCTCCAGGAGGCGTGCGACGGCCCGCTCGGACCAGCGGCCCGCCGCACCCGGGCACGCCGCCAGATAGGCGGCCACCGCGGCGCCATCCCAAGTGCCCATGTCCAGCAGGCCAGTTGCCAGGTGCGTGAGATAGGCCTCCGAGGGCGCCGTCCAGACGACCTCGTGCATGCGCCAGGGGGCCGTGAAGGTGAGCAGGGGCAGACCGTCGAGCCAACCGGCCCGGACCAGGGTCTCGTACCGCCCCTCGCCGAGTACGGATCTTCCCGTGCTCAGCACCTCCCCGAGGTCGAGTTCGCCCCCGGGCTCCCGGTACATCTCCTGGGCCGCGATGTCGGAGAACTGGCCCGACGAGACGAGATGGGCGCGGGCCAGCACGCGGCCGTCCGCCAGCGGATCGTAGAAGGCCCTGCCGCCACCCCACACCGGGGAACTGGTCGCGAAGTAGAGCGCCCCGCGCAGCTCCACCGGAACGGACTCGGCGGGCAGGCGACGGTCCCGGCAGCCCGGGTACGTCCTGGCCGCCCCCGGTGGCCGCCCGCCCTCGATGTAGCAGGCGAGGCGGTCGAGGCGCATGTTGGAGCCGTAAGAGGCGTACCAGACCGGCTCGTTCGAGCCGCCCGAGCACACGGGCGGCAAGCTGTCGTCCATCGCATTACCTCCTGGGTAATCGACCCGTCTATCGCCGCCCGGCAAGGTTGAGGACATCGGGACCCGGGCGGCGCACTCCGGTCGGGTCCCGAGTTTCCGACCAGTTGCCACGTATCCCACGGAGGAGATCCTCATGTCCGAGAACCGCTACGAGACCGCCGTCGCCCGCTACTTCGAGGCCTGGAACGCCGGCTCGGCCGAGGAGATCGCCAAGGCTGTCGCCGCCGCGTGGACCGAGGACGGGTCCTACACCGACCCGCTCGCCCAGGTCGCCGGGCACGACGGCGTCGCCGCCGTGATCGCCGGGGCGCACGCCCAGTTCCCCGGCTTCGAGTTCCGCGCGGCCGGCCCTGCCGACGGGAACCACGACATCGCCCGGTTCGGCTGGGAACTGGTGTCGGTCGCCGACGGGTCGGCGCCGGTCGCCGGGTTCGACGTGATCACCCTCGCCGAGGACGGCCGGATCCGCTCCGTCGCCGGGTTCCTGGACCGCGTGCCGCCTATGGCATGAGCGACTGAAGGTACTTCGCCGTCTCCGGGTCGGCCGGCAGGAAGGTTTCGATGGCCAGCTCGGAGACGGTGACGTCCATCGGCGTGTTGAACGTGGCGATGGTCGATATGAAGGACAGCACAGTGCCGCCCACTTCGATGCGCAGCGGCAGTGCGAAGGGGAACACCGGGTGGTTTCCGGCCTCGCCCGGCTCCTCCCGGCCGGCCGCCGGCACCGGATGGGCCGCCACCTCCTCGTACAGCTCGCGCAGCGAGTCGCTGCGCAGCAGCGCGATCTGCCGTTCCATCTGTTCGAGGAGATGGCCGCGCCACTGCGGCAGATTGCGGATGCGCGGGGCGAGGCCCTCCGGGTGGAGCGTCAGCCGCATCGCGTTCACCGGCGGCGCCAGCAGATGACCCGCCACGCCTTCGAGCAGCATCTCGATGCCGCGGTTCGCGGCGAGCACCGTGTACGTCGCGTCGACCATCAGTGCCGGGTACGGATCGTAGGCCTGGAGCAGCCGCTCCATGCCCTCCCGCAGCGAGCTCATCGACGGGTCGTCGAGGGGGGTCTGCGCATAGTGCGGGGCGTAACCGGCCGCCAGGAGCAGCGCGTTGCGCTCGCGGACCGGCACCTCCAGGTGCTCGGCGAGGCGCAGCACCATGTCCTCGCTCGGGCGGGACCTGCCGGTCTCGATGAAGCTGATGTGCCGGGCCGAGGAGTCGGCGCGCAGCGCGAGTTCCAGCTGGCTGATCCGGCGCTGCTCGCGCCAGCCGCGCAGCATCGGCCCTACTCCGGTTTCGAGTGCGGCAGTTGTCATACCTCAGACACTAACCCGCTCCACTGACAACGCCCCCGGACGCCCCGAACCCTGCCCCGCCCGGCGCCGCACCGCCCAGCCCGCGATGACCGCGCAGGCGGCGACCGCGTACGCCGTCGTCGCCACGGGGAAGTCCGGCGCGGCCGGTGCCGTCACATAGGCGGCCGCGGTCGCCGCGGCGACGGTGAGCCACTCCCACCGCCCGTCGAGCGCCACCAGCGCCACCAGGAGCAGCGCGTACCAGGAATAGCCGGGGGTGAGCAGCAGAAAGGACCAGCCGAGCAGCAACAGCCCGCCGGACCAAGGGTGTTCGGCCCTCCCGCGCCGCACCACGTACCCGGTCACCCCGAGCAGCACGGCCGCCGTGACCGGCAGGGACCAGCTGTCGGGGAGCACCAGGCGCAGCAGCGCGAACCGGCCCCGCGTCGACGGGTCGTCGTACCCCTCCTCCTGGGTGTAGCCGCCGAGGTAGCCGAACACCGAGGAGTGCGAGAAGAGCGCGTACGGAAGGTAGGAGAGCGCGATCACGCCGACCGCCGCCAGGAGCACGGTCACCGGGCGCCGCCGCAGTACCGCGGGCAGGACGACGGCGGGCAGCAGCTTCACCGCGACGCCCGCACCGATCAGCGCCCCGCCGGCCGCGGCGCGCAGCCGCCCGACGGCGGAGCCGGCCCCGCCCGTCAGCACGCCGAGCCCGGCGATCGTCACCAGCACGGCCAGGACGTCGACATGGGCGTTGTTGACGGCCTCCACGGGCACGGCCGGACACCACGCCCAGTACGCGGCGGCCGAAACGGAGCCCGCCGTCCCGTCCGGACCGCGGCGCCGCAGCACGCGCAGCAACCCGAGCGTGGTGCCCACCGCGCACAGCGCACCGCCGATCTGGAGCGGCTTGAGACGGGCGGAGGGCGGCGAGACCTCGTCGACCAGCAGGAAGTACGCCTCCGCCACCGGCGGGTAAATGGTGTGCACGGAAGGCCTGTTGAGGCGGGTGCAGCCGCCGTCGATCCGAGCCCGGTCCGGCAGCGAGCACTGGGCCCGGCCGGTCGGGAACAGCCAGCTGTCGCGCAGCCGGCTCAGTGCACGGTCGCCCGGCGCATGGTCGTACGGGGAGATCCCGGCGGCCTGCACCCGGCCGTCCCAGGCGTACCGGTAGGCGTCGGTGCTGGTGCGCGGGGGAGCGAGGAGACCGGTCGCGGCGACGGCGATGCCGCCCGCGACGATCAGCGCGGCACCGTGGCGGACCGGCACCTTCCGCAGAGACCAGGCGGCCGCGGCGAACAGCAGCCAGGCCGCCGCGTACCACCACGAAAGCCCGCCCGGATCGGAGGCGTGCCGGTCGTAACGGATGGTGAACACGAGCACGGCGACGAGCGAGGCGAGCAGGGCGGCGGTGCGTACGGTACGTCCATGGGTCACCCCGCGAGCCTCGCAGCTCGGAGCCGCTCCGTACGGCAAGCCGCCCCCGCCGTCCGCGAACCGTAAGGTTCGGTGGACGACGGGGGCGGATCGAGCAGGGGTGGTTACTTCCAGCCGCCGTACGGAACGGTCAGGATTTCCATCCCGTGTCCGGACGGATCCGGGAAATAGACTCCGCGGCCGCCGTCGTTGTGATTGATCTCGTTGGGGCGCTGCTGGAACGGATCCGCCCAGTAGGGAAGATTCATCGCCTTGATCCGTCCGAATGCCGCATCGAATTCCTCCTCGGACACGAGGAATGCGTAATGCTGCGCCGTAATCGGGGTGTCCGCAGGAGCCGTCGCGAAGTCGAGCGCGACTCCGTTGCTGGTCTCGACGGGGATGAACGGTCCCCATTCCTTGCCGACCTCAAGGCCCAGAACCTCCGCCAGGAATTCGGCGGAGACCCGCTTGTCTCGGGAGTGAACGATCGTGTGATTCAACTGTACTGACACGGTGGAATGCCTCCAACAGGCATCTCACAGACACCTCCATGTCTCACCCGGCCGGTGACCGACACGCGATGCTGCCCGAAGATCCTAACCACATATCCGTGCCTCTGTCACGGTACGGATTGCGTCACGGCATTCCCGCGCCGGTCGGCGGTGTTCGCGAACCGTAAGGTGTCGGGCCCTCCTGAACCGCGGTCCGCCGGGGTGGGATGGAGCCATGAAGCCACGACTTCCCGCGCTGCGGCCGCCCGTCTTCAAGGGCAGGCTGCACGATGCGCGCACGGCGACCTCGACCGGCCGCTGGCTGGGTGTCGCGATCGCCGTCTGCTTCGGCACCGGACTGATCAGCCACTACCTCCAGCATCCGCCCGGATGGCTGGCGGACACCCTGCCCAGCAGGCCCGTATGGGGGTACCGGTTCACCCAGGGCCTGCACGTGGCGGCCGGTATCGCCGCGATTCCGCTGCTGCTCGCCAAGCTGTGGACGGTGTACCCGAAGCTGTTCGCGTGGCCGCCGCTGCGCTCGGTGCGCCACGCCCTGGAGCGGCTCTCGGTTGCCGTCCTCGTGGCAGGCGCGGTCTTCGAACTGCTCACCGGGCTCCTGAACACGGTCCAGTGGTACCCCTGGCCGTTCTCCTTCGTGCCGGTCCACTTCGCGGTGGCGTGGCTGCTCGCCGGGGCGCTGCTGGTGCACGTGGCCGTCAAGTACCCGGACATCAGGGCGCATTGGGGCAGTACATCGCCCGGCACGCTGGCGCTTCCCGTGGCCGACGGCCCCGACCGGCGCTCCTTCCTGACCGGCGTGGCGGCCGCCGCCGGCGCGGTCACCCTGACCACCGTCGGCCAGTCCTTCACCCCGCTGAAGGCCTTCGACGTGCTCGCGCCGCGCCACCCCGACCACGGGCCGCTGGGCCTCCCGGTCAACCGGACCGCGACGGCGGCCGGCGTCGGCCAAGTCGACGCCACCGCCTACCGGTTGACGGTGGCGGGGCCACGCCCGTACACCCTCACCCTCGCCGAACTGGCCGCACTCACCCAGTACGAATCCGTCCTGCCCATCGCCTGCGTCGAGGGCTGGAGCAAGTCCGCCCGCTGGACGGGCGTGCGCGTGACCGACCTGCTGCGCAGGGCCGGCGCGCCGCCCCATGCCCGGATCCGCGTGGTGTCGCTGGAGCGGTACGGCGCGTACCGGGTGACGGAGATGGGCCGCGAGTACGCGCACGACCCGCTCACCCTGCTCGCCCTGAAGCTCAACGGGCAGACCCTGAGCCCGGACCACGGCTACCCGGCCCGCATCATCGCGCCTAACCGTCCCGGAGTGCTCCAGACCAAGTGGGTCACCCGGCTGGAGGTGCTGTGATGCGAACGGTCCTTGGAGCAGGGGGAGTTGCCCTGATGGCGCTCGGGGGCCTGCTGGTCTGGCAGCAGGCCACGCACTGGGACGTCCTGGTCTGGCTGGCCGGGGCCGTCGTCCTGCACGACGGGGTGATCGCGCCGCTCGTCCTGGGGGCGGGCCTGCTGACCGGCGGCCTGAAGAACCGCGGGCTGCTGCGCGGCACCCTGCTGACCGCGGGCTGCCTCACCCTGGTCGCCCTGCCGGTGCTGCTCCGCCCGCTCCCGACGGCCAACTCGACCGTCCTGCCGCTGGATTACGTACGCGGCCTGCTGGTCTGCCTCGCGGTGGTGGCGGCCCTCGCGCTGCTGCTCGGGGCGGCGCGCCGGGCCCGGGGGTGGTGGACGACGCGCCGGCCGCGTGCTTCCAGCGACTGATGCGGGGGAGCGCGGGGTCAGTGCGCGGTGTGCGAAGCCACCCGCATCGGCGCCGCCGCCTCCCACACGCTCTGGAACGCGAGACGCAGACAGGCCGCCAGGGCCGGATGCTCGATGTACAGGGCGGTCGTGGAGCCGGTGCCCGCCACCGGATCCGGCATGTCGCACAGCACCAGCGAGGCGTCCGCGATGACCAGTTTCAGCGGAAGGCGTTCCGTGAAGCGGGCCTCCTCCCCGGCCTCGGCGAAGCGCCGCACGTTCTCCAGCACCTCCTCGTCGGCCAGCGCGTCCTGTGTGTACACCGCCCGCACCGTGCCCTTGGCGCGTCGCAGCCGCCGCGTCGCCTTGATGCCGGAGGTGTTGGCGGCCGGTGCCACGAACGGGGGCATGCAGAAGGTGAGGAGTTCGGATCCGGCCTGCTCCTGGATGTCCGCGAAGCGCTCGGCGATCTGCCGCTGATCGCGCAGCACCTCGATGTAGTCGAGCGGATCGGTGTGCGCCCGGCCGTCCGCCCACAGGGGAAGCAGCAGTGAGGTGAGACCCCCCGACAGTTTCTCCAGCCGTTCCAGGGACTCTCTTTGACGGTTCATCAGACGCGTGAGGGCGAGCTCCGGGGCGACCGCGGTGAACGTGGCGACCCGGCCCCGGTGGGCCACCGCGAGCTGGGCGCGGACCAGTCCGTCGAGCACGTCGTAGATGCGCTGCCGGGGCACCTCGGCCTCCCGTGCCACCTGCGCCGCCGTGTACGAGTCGCGTCTGACCAGGGCGAGGTAGACCCGCGCCTCGTAGCGCGAAAGACCCAGCTCCACCAGGTCGTTGACCGACCCCTCATCGGGCTCCATGCACGTCCTCCTCGGCTTGCTGCCGCCACGGTATACACGTACACCCGGCCCGGAGCAGCCCAGAGATCCTTTGGGTTTCCCGGTCGATTCAGCCGACGATCCATCCCATTTGGAGGGCAAGGCTTTGCCTGCGGCTTACCAAAGGGCTGTTGTCGCTCCCGACAGCCGTCGCTACCTTCAACCATGCCACCACTGAAGCGGGTGGCAGTCTCGCGAGGTGTCGTTGTCATGCACCGATCATGCAAGCCGTCATGTGCAGATCACGCAAGGCCGTCATGCGCCGACTGTGCGCAGCGGCATGTTCTGATCACGCAACGCCGTACGAGCTGATCGCGCCACCCCGCACCAGCTGATCGCGCAAGGCCGCACGCGCTGATCACGCACAGCCGCACGAGCTGATCGATCGCACCGCACACGTACCGCCGATCGCATCGCACAGGCACCCGCGATCGGACCGCACGTACCGCCGATCGCATCCCAACGTACTGCCGAACGCGCCGGATCCGCTCCGCCGAACACCCAGATCCCGCAACCTCCGCTCGCCCTGATCCGGCGAACCAACCCCCATGGAGGGCAGTTCCTTGTACTCGAAGAGACCCTTCGGCCTCCCCAGGCCGACCGGCCGCGTATCCACCGCGGTCCTGTCCGCCGTGGCCCTGGTCACCGGCGGACTCATCGCCGCGGCCCCGTCCGTCGCCGCCGCCACCCACACGGGCAGCCAGCCTGCCAACACCCAGCGGCTGTGCGCCCAGCCCACCAAGGCCGGGATGATGTCCTGCCTGGCCCTGGCCCGCACCGATGTGCGGCACCACCTCGGCATATCCCCGGCCGCCGCTCCCTCCGGCTACGGCCCGACCGACCTGCAGAGCGCCTACGCGCTGCCCGCGAGCGCCGGATCCGGTGCCACCGTGGCGATCGTGGACGCCAACGATGACCCCAACGCCGAGTCGGACCTGGCCACTTACCGCTCGCAGTACGGACTGCCCGCCTGCACCACCGCCAACGGCTGCTTCAAGAAGGTCGACCAGAACGGCGGCACCAGCTACCCGACCGCCGACTCGGGCTGGGCCGGCGAGATCTCGCTCGACGTCGACATGGTCAGCGCCGTCTGCCCGCAGTGCCACATCCTGCTCGTCGAGGCGACCAGCGCCTCCATGGCCGACCTCGGCACCGCCGTGAACCGCGCGGTCACCATGGGCGCCAAGTACGTCTCCAACAGCTACGGCGGCAGCGAGGACGCCACCGACCCCACCTCGGACTCCACCTACTTCAACCACCCGGGCGTCGCCATCACCGTCTCTTCCGGTGACAGCGGCTACGGCGTCGAGTACCCCGCGGCCTCCCAGTACGTGACGTCCGTCGGCGGCACCTCGCTCAGCCGCGCCAGCAACTCCCGCGGCTGGTCCGAGTCCGTATGGGGCACCAGCTCCGGCGGTCAGGGCGCCGGTTCCGGCTGCTCGGCGTATGACCCGAAGCCGTCCTGGCAGACCGACACCGGCTGCACCAACCGCACCGTCGCCGACGTCTCCGCGGTTGCCGACCCCGCCACCGGCCTTGCCGTGTACGACAGTTACCAGGCTTCCGGCTGGAACGTGTACGGCGGCACCAGTGCCTCCTCGCCGATCATCGCGAGCGTCTACGCCCTCGCCGGCACCCCCGCCGCGAACACCAACCCGGCGTCCTACCCGTACGCCCACGCGTCCTCGCTGAACGACGTCACCTCGGGCGCCAACGGCAGCTGCAGCCCGAGCTACCTGTGCACCGCGGGCCCCGGCTACGACGGCCCGACCGGCCTCGGCACCCCCAACGGCACCGCGGCCTTCACCGGCGGCACCAGCACCGGCAACAGCGTCACGGTGGCCAACCCCGGCAACCAGTCGACCCAGGTCAACACCGCGGCCTCGCTCCAGATCAAGGCCAAGGACTCGGACAGCAGCCAGTCGCTGACCTACAGCGCCACCGGGCTCCCGGCCGGCCTGTCCATCAACGCGTCGACCGGTCTGATCTCCGGCACCCCGACGGCCGCCGGATCCTCCAGCGTGACGGTCACCGCCAAGGACTCCACCAATGCCAGCGGCTCGACGTCGTTCACCTGGAACGTCACCAACCCGGGCGGCGGCTGCACCCCGACCCAGCTGCTCGGCAACCCCGGCTTCGAGACCGGCAGCGCCGCTCCCTGGACGGCGACCGCGGGCGTCATCGACAACTCCAGCGGTGAGGCGGCGCACTCCGGCTCGTGGAAGGCCTGGCTCGACGGCTACGGCTCCAGCCACACCGACACGCTCTCCCAGTCGGTGACCGTCCCGGCCGGCTGCCACGCCACCTTCAGCTTCTACCTGCACATCGACACCCAGGAGACGACCACCACCACCGCCTACGACAAGCTGACGGTGACGGCCGGTTCGACCACCCTGGCGACCTACTCCAACCTCAACGCGAACACCGGCTTCACGCAGAAGTCCTTCGACCTCTCCTCGTTCGCGGGGCAGACGGTGACCCTCAAGTTCAACGGTGTGGAGGACAGCAGCCTGGCCACGTCGTTCGTCGTGGACGACACCGCGGTCAACGTGAGCTGACCTGAGCAACAGCGGTAGCACAGCCTGAACAGGGGGAGGGCGGGGCGGGGTCGACTCCCCGCCCCGCCCTCCCGCCGCGTCGCTATCCGCGCCGCAACGCCACGAACGGGCGGCCCGCCGCGGTCCACCGCCCGGCCGGGCGCCACCCCAGGGGGCAGGCGCAGGCGAGCAGCGCGTTCGTGCCGAGCCGAGCCCAGGGGAAGTCGCCTCCCGTCGCACCCCGCGCGTCGGCGATCCGCACCAGGATCCGTTCGTCGATCTCGTACGGGGCCGCCTCGACCAGCAACAGGCCGCCGGGCGCGACGAGTTGGGCCGCTCGGGCGAACAGCGCGGCCGGGTCGCCGCCGATGCCCACATTCCCGTCCAGGAGCAGCGCGGTGTCCCACCGGCCCTCGCCGGGCAGCCGGTCGAAGACCGAACGGCACAGGGCGCTGCCGCCCAGGGCCCGGGTGCGCCGGACCGCCTCGGGGCTCACATCGACCCCGAGCGCCGCGACCCCCTCGGCGGCCAGCGCCGCCACCAGCCGGCCCGGCCCGCAGCCGATGTCGAGGACCGCGCCCCGGCAGCGCCGCAGCACCGTCCGGTCCGCCAAGTCCGGTTCCGCACACCAGCGTTCGACCTCCAGCGGAAGCAGCCAGCCGTCGGGTCTGCGCAGGAACAGCGGACCCCGCCCGGAGCGCAGCGCGTCGGTATACGGGTCGGCGTGCCAGGCCGGGGGCGCGGTGGTGGAGAGCGCTCGCATCATGGGCGGGGTCCGGGGGCCAGGGGGCCGGCTGCTGCCGCAGTCAGGGCCCCGTCCCGCAGGGAGCGGGCGAAGCGGCCGTGCGGAGCCTCGGCCGCGACCAGCCGGGCGTCCCGCGCGGTGTCCACGTCCCGCAGCAGCGCCAGCTCACGCACCGCCAGCCCCGCGTCGTACAACCGCTGCCGCTGTACGCGCCCGGTCTCGGGCACCGACATCGGAACCCCGCGCAGCAGTGACGGGTCGGGCTCGGTGAGACCCAGGGCCCAGAACCCGCCGTCCTCGGCCGGCCCGAACCACGCGTCGTCCGGACCGTGCGCCACCAGCGCGGGCGCGAGCAGTGCCGGGCTCACCTGCGGGGTGTCCATGCCGATAAGGAGCGCGGGCCCGGTACACGCCGCGAACGCGGCCGCGATCCGCTCGTCCAGCCCGCCCGCACACTGCGGCAGCACCTCGATGCCCTCCGGCAGCCACGGCCCCGGCTCGCCGTCGAGCACCAGGACCCTTCTGCGTACGGGGGTGGCGAGCACCGCGTCGAGCGTGTCGGCGAGCGAGGCCTCGGCGATCCGGGCCGCCTCCTCGGGGGTGTACGGCGGGGTGAGCCGCGTCTTGACCCGGCCGGGCACCGGGGCCTTCGCGAGGACGAGCAGCGTCGTGCCCGATGCCGCACCCCGGCCCGCTCCGGCCGTCGGCCCGCTCATCGGGCAGCCGCCGGTGCCGACGCCTGCGCGGGCGGCTCGGCAAGGACCCGACGCATGTCGTGCACCGCCTGCCAGGTGCCCCGCCACGTCCCGGTCACCTTCGACCTCCCGGTGCGCGGCCGGTAGGGCACCTCGCGCTCGGCCACCCGCCACCCCGCGTCCGCCGCGCGCACCACCATCTGGAGCGGATAGCCGCTGCGCCGGTCGGTGAGCCCGAGCCCGAGCAGCGCCTCGCGGCGCGCCGCCCGCAGCGGCCCGAGATCGTGCAGCCGCAGCCCGGTGCGCCGCCGCAGCATCCGCGCGAGCGCCAGGTTCCCGGCCCGCGCGTGCAGCGGCCAGGCGCCCATACCCTGCGGCCGCCGCCGGCCGAGCACGAGATCGGCGGCGCCGGACGCCACCTCCCGTACATAGGGGACGAGCTCGGCGGGGTCGAGGGAGGCGTCGCAGTCGCAGAAGCAGACGTACTCGGCCTCGGCGGCGAGCAGCCCGGCGTGGCAGGCCGCGCCGAACCCCCGGCGGGGTTCGTGCACGACGGTCGCGCCGAGGGCGCGGGCCACTTCGGGTGAACCGTCCGAGGAGCCGTTGTCGACCACGACCGCCCGCCAGCCGTCCGGGATCCGGGCAAGCACCCAGGGCAGCGCCTCGGCCTCGTCCAGACAGGGCAGTACGACGTCCACGGTCACCGCACACGGTGCGGAAGGGGATTCAGTCACGCCCTCACCGTACGAATCCAAACCGGGCAAAACGGATTTCCGGTTCTTACGAAACGCGGACATCGCCCACCCGTGGCCCGCCCGGCGCAGACGGACGCCCCCAGGCGGTGCGACGCTGGATGGCATGCACAGCACCGAGAGCCGCATCCTGGTCGTCGACGACGACCCGACCGTCGCCGAGGTCGTCACCGGCTACCTGGAATCCGCCGGCCACACCGTCGACCTCGCCGCCGACGGCCCCGCCGCCCTGCGCGCGGCCGCGCGGCGCCGCCCCGACCTGGTGGTCCTCGACCTGATGCTGCCCGGAATGGACGGCCTGGAGGTCTGCCGCAGGCTGCGCGCCACGGCCCCGGTGCCAGTGATCATGCTGACCGCGCGGGGTGACGAGGACGACCGCATCCTCGGCCTGGAGATCGGCGCCGACGACTACGTCACCAAGCCCTTCAGCCCGCGCGAGCTGGTGCTCCGCGTCGAATCCGTACTGCGCCGCGCCCGCACCGCCACGGCCCGTCCGGGCCCGCGCGTGTCGCGCTCCGGCATCGCGCTCGACCCGGCCGCCCGCACCGCGTCCAAGGGCGGACGCGAACTGGCCCTGACCCTGCGGGAGTTCGACCTGCTGGCCTACCTCCTCGCCCGCCCCGGCGAGGCGATCTCGCGAGAGCGGCTGATGCATGAGGTGTGGGGCTGGGAGTTCGGCGACCTGTCCACGGTGACCGTCCACGTCCGCCGTCTGCGCGGCAAGATCGAGACCGACCCGGCGAAACCCGCCCTGATCCGTACGGTGTGGGGCGTCGGCTACCGCTTCGAGTCCGAACCGGAGGGTGAGGCCGAGGCCGCCGATGCCGGGGCTGCCATGGCCCAGCCGCACACCGCCGGGCTGAACGGGGCCGACCATGGGTGACGTCCTGCTCATCGCGCTGTACGCGTTCCTCGGCGCGGCGGCCGCGGGGCTCGGCGGGGCGCTCGCTCTGCGGCTCCTGCGGCACCGCTCGCTCACCGCGTCCGTGGCCGTCGTCGCGGCCGTCGCCGTCCTCGCGATGCTCGCCGGCACGCTGGCCGTCGCCTGGGCGATGCTTCTGAACTCCCACGACCTGACGGTGGTGACCGTGGTCGTCGCCATGGCCGCGGTCGCCTCGCTCGCCACCGCGCTGCTGCTCGGCCGCCGGGTCGTCGCGAGCAGCCGCCGCCTCGCACTCGCCACCCGTTCGTTCGGCGACGGCGGCAGCTTCGACGCCCCCACCGGCCCAGCGACCGCCGAACTGGCCGCGCTCAGCCGGGAGTTGGCGGCCACCAGCGCGAAGCTCACCGAGTCGCGGGAGCGGGAGCGGGCGCTGGAAACCTCACGGCGCGAACTGGTCGCCTGGATCTCGCACGACCTGCGCACCCCGCTCGCCGGGCTCCGTGCGATGGCGGAGGCCCTCGAAGACGGCATGGCCAAGGACCCGGACCGCTACTTCCGCCAGATCAGAACCGAGGTCGAACGCCTCAACTCCATGGTCGGCGACCTCTTCGAACTCTCCCGCATCCACGCGGGAGCGCTCTCGCTCAACCCGGCCCGGATGTCCGTCCACGACCTGATCGGAGACGCACTGGCGGGCGCGGACCCGCTGGCCCGCGAACACGGAGTACGCCTCGTGGGCGAGCGCGTCGACGCGGTGCCGGTGGAGGTCGACGGCAAGGAGATGACCCGGGTGCTCGCCAACCTCCTGGTCAACGCCATCCGCCACACCCCGGCCGACGGCACTGTCGCGGTCGGCGCGCAGGACCGGGGCGGCGCGGTCACGCTCTCCGTCACCGACGGCTGCGGCGGCATCTCCGAGGACGACCTGCCCCGCGTCTTCGACACCGGCTGGCGCGGCACCGCGGCCCGCACCCCGCCCGGCGGCGCGGGCCTCGGCCTCGCCATCGTCCGAGGCATCGTGGAGGCCCACGCCGGACGCGCCGAAGTACGCAACGTGGCAGGCGGCTGCCGCTTCGAACTGACCCTCCCGGCGGCGCAGGTCTAAGAGCCCGGGGGCCGCGGCGTACGTGTCGCCGCGGCCCCCGGGCGCGATTGCGCCCCGCCCGCCGTGCCTACCCCTCCGCCGTGGCGAACTCCACCATCCCGTCCCCGAAACTGACCACCGGCTTCCACCCCAGCTCGCTCCGCAGCCGCGCCGAGTCGGCGGTGATATGCCGTACGTCGCCGAGCCGGTACTCGCCCGTCACCACCGGATCGGGCCCCCCGTGCGCCCAGGCCAGCGCCGAGGCCATCTCGCCGACCGTGTGCGGCATCCCGCTGCCCGTGTTGTACGCGGTGAGCGCGCCGGCCGGGCGACTGGAGAGCGCTTCCAGCGCCACCATGTTCGCCGCCGCCACATCGCGTACGTGCACGAAGTCCCGGCGCTGGCCGCCGTCCTCGAAGACCCGCGGGGCCTCGCCGCGGGCCAGCGCCGAGCGGAAGAACGAGGCCACCCCCGCGTAGGGCGTGTCGCGGGGCATCCCCGGTCCGTACACGTTGTGGTAGCGCAGCGACACCGCCCGCCCGCCGGTCGCCCGCGCCCAGGCCGCCGCCAGATGCTCCTGGGCCAGCTTGGTCGCCGCATACACGTTGCGCGGGTCCACGGGAGCGTCCTCCGTGACCAGACCGGGGCTCAACTCCGCTTCGCAGTAGGGGCATTGAGGCTCGAAGTGCCCGGAGTCGAGCCACTCGACCGGCCGCGGACCCGGGCGTACGACACCGTGTGTGGCGCACTCATAGCGGCCCTCCCCATAGACGACCATCGACCCCGCGAGGACCAGTTCCGCCACCCCGGCGTCCGCCATGGCCGTGAGGAGCACCGCGGTGCCGAGGTCGTTGCAGCTCACATACGCGGGCGCGTCGGCGAAGCCGGTGCCGAGACCCACCATCGCCGCCTGGTGGCAGACCGCGTCCACCCCGCGCAGCGCTCGGGCTACGGCCTCCGGATCGCAGACGTCGTCCTCCGGCCGGACCGCCCGGTCCAGGACGAGCGGCTCATGGCCGTGTGCGGCCAGTGCTGTGACAATGTGCGAGCCGATGAAGCCCGCGCCTCCCGTGACAAGTACACGCATAGAGGAGACGCTACGGATGTGGAACCCTCCAGTCACCGCTCCACTCCGTCGTGTCACCACCCCGTAAGGAGTTTCCGGAGATGCCCCTTGAGCCGCTGTCGCAGAAGGACGTCGAGGACCGGCTGCGCGAGCTTCCCGGCTGGTCACTCTCGCACGACCACGACCGGATCTCCCGCACCTACCGCCTCGCCAGCCACTTCGCCGCGACCGCCATGGTCGTCCACGTCGCCCAGATCCAGGAGGAGCTCGGCCACCACTCCGACCTCACCCTCGGCTACAACACGATCGCCCTGTCCGTGAACACCCACGCCGTGGGCGGCGCACTCACCGAGCGGGACTTCCAACTCGCCCACCGCGTCGAGGAGATCGCCCCGGGACACGGCGCCGGATGACCCCACTCGTACAGTGAGCCGCATGCTGAACTACGACGTGGAAGCGGCGCGTTACGATGCCACGCGCGGCGGCGTGCCCCGGGCCGAAGCCGCCGCCGAGGCCGTCCTCGGGCTCGTCCCCGCCGCCGCCCGCACCCTGCTCGACATCGGCTGCGGCACCGGCCTGGTCACCCAGCGTCTGAACCGCCCCGGCCTGCGCGTCTGCGGAGCCGACGCCTCGCCCGGCATGGCACGCATCGCCGCCGACCGGGTCGGCCCCCGGATCGTTCTCGCCGATGTCGTCCAACTCCCCTTCCCCGACGCATCGTTGGACGCCGTGAGCGCGGTGTGGCTGCTCCACCTGGCCCGGAACACACCACACCTCATCGTGGCCGAGGCGGCACGAGTGCTGAGGCCCGGCGGAGTGTTCATCACCACCGTCGACAAGGACGCCGCCCACGACGTCGGCTCCGACATCGACACGCTGCTCACCCCGCACCGCACCGGCACCGCCTCCGACCACGCTGGCCTCATCGAGTCGTACGCCGCCCGGCACGGCCTGGCCCCGGTGGCGGAGGCCCGCTTCCGTGGCCACGGCCAGGGTCGCACCCCGCTCGCCGCCGCCGACGCCGTCCGGCGCGGCGGATTCGCTTCCTGGCTGACCCTGACCGGCCCGCCCGCGGAGCGACTGGCCGCATCCCTGGCCGCACTGCCGGACCCGGAACGGCCCCGGGCGGACCCGGAGTACCGGTTGCTGGCGCTGCGAAAGGGGGCTTGAGAGGCCCTCGGGCTCACCGTAGACGGAAGGGGGCTTGACGCCGCTCGGCTCGCCCTCGACGTCAGGACGACTGCGGCCGCAGTCCCTGAAGGAGTAGTTCGACCAGGCGGCGGGGGTCGTAGCGGGGGTCGCTGTCGCGCCCGATGCAGAGGTTGCCGATGCCCCGCATCAGTTCGTAGGCGTGCGTACCGGGCCTGATGTCACCTGCGTCGACCGCGGCGTCGAGCAATTGCGCGCAGACGGGCACCAGGCGGTCGAGGAAGTAGGCGTGCAGCGCGTCGAAGCCGCTGCTGTCCGATTGCAGCGCGTTGGCGAGTCCGTGCTTGGTGACCAGGAAATCGACGAAGAGGTCGACCCACTGGCGGAGTGCATCGAGCGGAGAGTCGGCACCGGCCAGCAGGGTCGGGCCGGCCTCGGCGCACGCCTCCACCTGGTGGCGGTAGACGGCGACGACGAGGTCCGCCCGATTCGGGAAGTGGCGGTAGATCGTCCCCATCCCGACACCCGCTCGGGCCGCGATCTCACGGATCGGCGCGTCGACGCCGGAGGTGACGAACACCGCGGCGGCGGCATCGAGCAGGGTCTGCTGGTTGCGCAGCGCGTCGGCCCGCTTGCCGCGGGCCGGCACCTCCCCGGACTCCCTTGCAGTGGACACCACGGGCTCCTTCCGACGGCCGTTGACTAAACGGAACACTGCTCCGTATATTAAATGGAACAGCGCTCCGCTTTCAGCGTAGACGATCCTGACCGCCTCGCCCGCCGTCGGCCGCATGGGACCGGCAGCAGAGGCCCTTGAAGGGAATGCGCATCATGAGTGAATCGACGTACGCAACCGAGGCCTTCGGCCCGCCCACTCCGGTCCTCTCGGTCGGCCCGGTGGTGCTGCCGGCTCCCGGCCGAGCCGTTGACCTGGAGGTGCGGGTCTCCGCGCCGGTGACCGGGAGCGACCTGCCGGTCATCCTCCTCTCGCACGGCCAGGGCTACTCGAACAACCTCTCCTCGCTGAACGGCTACGCCCCCCTCGCCAACTTCTGGGCGGCGCACGGCTTCGTCGTGATCCAGCCCACCCACCTGAGCTCCAGGACGCTGAGCCTGGATCCGGATACCCCCGGGGCGCCGCTGTACTGGCGATCGCGGGCCGAGGACATGACGCGCATCCTCGACCGGCTCGATGCGATCGAGGCCGCCGTCCCGCAGCTCCTCGGGCGCCTGGACCGAAGCAAGGTCGCGGTGGCCGGGCACTCGATGGGCGGACACACCGCGAGCCTGCTCCTTGGCGCCCGGCTCACCGATCCGCACGACGGAACGGAAGTGAACCTGGCCGATCCCCGGATCAAGGCGGGGGTACTGCTCGCCGCGCCCGGCCGGGGCGGCGATGCCCTCACCGAGTCCGTGGCCGAGAATCTCTCCTTCTTCCTGACCACCGACTTCTCCAGGATGACGACCCCCACCCTCGTGGTCGCCGGTGGCAAGGACGCCTCCACCCACCTGACGGTTCGGGGCCCCGACTGGCACGCTGATCCGTACTTCCTCTCCCCGGGCCCCAAGTCCCTGCTCACCCTGTTCGACGCGGAGCACGGGCTCGGCGGAGTCGCTGGATACGACGTCGCCGAGACCACGGACGAGAACCCCGAGCGAGTGCGGGCCGTCCAGCGACTCACCTGGGCCTACCTCCGCACCGAGCTCCACCCCGGGGACTCCGCCTGGCAGACGGCACGTGACGCCCTTGCGGCCGGGCCCGATCCGCTCGGGCGGGTCGAATCCAAGTAGGCCCATGCCCTGAGCCGGCAGCTCTGCGGCGGCGGAGGTGCTCGCCCCGCATGGCTGCGGGCCCAACTCGCCTGCACGGTACGGAGATTGGCGGCCGGTGCGGCGAGTGAGTGACGGCAAGGTGTGGCCGGGGCGGACAGACCCCCGTCCAGTCCGTCCCGCCCCGCGAAGGAAGCGGGTCCTCGCCCGTCCCGCTCGGAAGCGGTTCTCGCCGCCCGGCGCGCCGGCGGTCTCACACGTGCCAGTCGCCCGCCGCGGCCGCGTCCCTCGCGAAGTCAGCGAAGTCGCGGGGCTCGCGGCCCAGGATCTGTTTCACCCCGTCCGTCGTGGACGCGTTGTGGCCGTCGAGGAGCGCGGTGAACAGCCCGGCCAGCCACGCGGCATCCGGCTCGGGCATTCCGTACTGCGTGAGCGACTCCGCGTACTGCGCACCCGACACCGGCACGTAGCGGATCTCGCGGCCGGTCGCGCGGGAGAGTTCCGCCACCACCTCCGCGAAGGTGAGCAGGCGCGGCCCCGTCAGCTCGTACGTCTGCCCGGCGTGGCCGTTCTCGGTGAGGGCGGCGACCACGACGTCCGCCAAGTCGTCGGCGTCGACCCACGGTTCGGCGGTGTCGCCGGCCGGGAAGGCCACCGTCCCCGCCAGCACGCCCTCGGTCATCGCGCCCTCGCTGAAGTTCTGCGCGAAGAACGAGGCGCGGACCACGGTGAGGTCCGGGTACGCCTCGCGCAGAGCGCTCTCGGCCAGCACCGCCTCCGGCTCGCCCCGCCCGGAGAGCAGGACGACCCGGCGCACCCCGCCCGCCGCCGCGATCCGGCCGAACCGGCGCAGCGCGTCCTGCGCGCCCGGTGCCGCGAGGTCGGGGTAGTACGCGACGTACGCGGCATACGTGCCGCGCAGCGCGGCGTCCCACGTCGAGTCGTCCGCCCAGTCGAAGCGGACCTTGCCGGAGCGCGACCCCGACCGGACCGGCACCCCCCGGGCGGCAAGCCGCTCGACCACCCGGTGGCCGGTCTTGCCCGTGCCGCTCGTCACCAACACGGTCCGCCGGGCCGAGCCGTCCGCCTCCTGCACGTCGTCCGTACGCCTGAGCTGTTCGAGGTCTTGCGTCGTGTTCGTCATGGGTCCAGCGTCGTCGGGCGGCGCTGGACTCTCCATGCGCCAGGAGCCAATCCCCATGCGCGTTCGTCCACGCCGCGCGCCGCCCGGCCCGTTCTACGCTGACCCCATGGACGCACTCGCCGGACTGCTCGACGGACCGCGGGCCAGAGGGGCCTTCCTGCTGCGCATGGTGATGGAACCCCCGTGGTCCGTGCGGATCGAGGACCGCGCGCCGATCTGCCTGATGTCGATGGCCGCGGGCGAGGCCTGGATCGTGCCCGACAAGGGTGATGCCGTGCACATCGCTCCCGGCGACATCGTCATCGTGCGCGGCCCCGACCCGTACACCGTCACCCACTCACCGGAGCTCGCGCCGTTCGCCCGGATCGGCCCCGGCGGGACCTGCACCACCCTGCGCGGGGAGGCGCTGTCGGACTCGATGGACCTGGGGGTACGCACCTGGGGCAACGCGCCGGACGGCTCGGCCACCATGTTCGTGGGAACGTATCTGATGGAGGGTGAGATCAGCGGACGGCTTCTCGACGCGCTGCCGCCGCTGGTGCTGCTCACGGCCGAGGAGTGGAACTGCTCGCTGATGCCGCTGCTCGGCGACGAGATCTCCCGCGACGAGCCGGGCCAGAGCGTCGTGCTCGACCGGCTGCTCGATCTGCTGCTCATCGCGGTGCTGCGCTCCTGGTTCTCGCGGCCCGGCGCGGACGCGCCCGCCGGGTACCGGGCGATGGGCGACCCGGTGGTCGGGCCGGCGCTGCGATTGATGCAGAACGGTCCCGAGCACCCGTGGACGGTGGCCTCGCTCGCAGCGAAGTGCGGGGTCTCGCGGGCGGGATTCGCGCGGCGGTTCGCGGAGTTGGTGGGGGAGCCGCCGATGGCGTACCTGACGGGGTGGCGCCTCGCGCTCGCCGCCGACCGGCTGCGGGAAACAGACGCGACGGTCGAGGCGATCGCCCGGCAGGTCGGATACAGCGGGGCGTTCGCACTGAGCGCGGCCTTCAAGCGGGTCCGCGGCATCAGCCCACAGGAACACCGGACTCTTTGCGGAAGCGGCAAATGAGCTTCCGGTTTCGGCGACGGCTGAGTGAGTCTGGGCGGATGAAGCGCTCTCAGGACCACCATCACCAGGACCCCGCGGCTCCGCAGGCCTCCCGCAATGTCCACGCTCCGCACCACGAGCACGCTCACGGCACCCCGGATCTCGACTGGGACAGCATCGCGCCCTTCCTTGAGAACGAGGCCGAGGCGCTCGCGTCCGTGTACCAGCAGGCGGCGGCGCGCGTCGCCGAGCTGCGGCCGGCTGCCGGGATCCGGCGCATCCTCGACATCGGCAGCGGGCCCGGAGTCGTGAGCTGCCTGCTGGCCGAGGCCTTCCCGGAGGCGGAGGTCGTGGCCGTCGATTCGACGCCCGCGCTCCTGGAGCGCACCCGAGAGCGCGCCCAACGCCTCGGCGTGGCCGGGCGCGTCCGCACCCTGAAGGCCGAAGTGCCGGGCCAGATCGATGAGTTGGGGCAGGCCGACCTGATCTGGATGGGCAACTCGCTGCACCACATCGGCGACCAGCGCGCGGCCCTGGCCGCACTCGCGGGGCTGCTGCGCCCCGGTGGCGCGCTGCTGCTGGTCGAGGGCGGCCTTCGGGCCCGTCATCTTCCGCGCGATTTCGGCATCGGCCGGACCGGCTTGGAGGCCCGGCTGGAGGCCGTGACCGAGGAGTGGTTCGCGGACATGCGTGCTTCGCTGCCGGGCGCGAAGGAAGAGATCGAGGACTGGGCCCAGCTGTTCACCGACGCGGGCCTTGAGCCCGTCGGCACCCGTTCCTATCTGGCCGACCACCCCGCGCCGATCGGCGCGTCCGTACGGGAGTTGGCGATCGCGGGGTTCGCGCGGCGCCGGGATTCCATGGCCGACCGGTTGTCGCGGGAGGATCTGGCCACCCTCGACCGGCTGCTCGACCCGGCCGACCCGCAGGGGCTCGCGAACCGCCCCGATGTGTTCATGCTGACGGCCAGGTCGGTGCACATCGGCCTCGCGAAGCCGTAGCGCCCGGCTCAACTCCCGTAGGGGGTCGCCTCAGTTCCCTCACGCATGTCCGGAACTCCTCCGCATGGTGCCCCATCCTTCCCGCGTATGCCGCCAACCCCCTTGCATATCAAGCGAGTTCGTTGCTTGCGCAGAACTGCAAGGGTGGGGATACTCGACGCGGCGAGTTGGCATGGACGCGATAAGTGTCGGGGACCCCGGCCGGCGCGTCCGGGCCATCGCGCCGATCGGGCCCGGCGAACACCCGCGTCCGGGCTCAACCCCCCACAGGAGGTTTCGAGTTGAAGCAGCGATGGATGTCCGGCCGACGCGCGGCCACCGCCGCGGCGGGAGCCCTGGCGCTCGGCGCGACCCTGACGATGCAGAACGCCACCGCGGCCCCCGCACCGACTGCCGACACGCAGTCCGCCGTCTCGGCGGGCCAGTTGGCGCACCGGATCGACACCACCCTCACGGGCCGCACGGCAGGCTCGTACTACGACGCCCAGAGCAAGAAGCTCGTGGTGAACGTGGTCGACGCCGCCACCGCCGACAGCGTTCGCAAGGCGGGTGCCCAACCTCGTACCGTCAGGCACTCGATGGCACAACTCAACGCCTCGCGCCAGGAGTTGAAGGCGAAGGCTTCCATTCCGGGAACCTCGTGGTCGATGGACCCGGTCAGCAACAAGCTGGTCGTCAAGGCCGACCGCACCGTCACCGGTGACCGACTCGCCAAGCTCAACAAGGTGGTCCGAAGCCTCGGCGACACGGTCACCCTGAAGAGAACGGCCGGACGCTTCCAGCCGCTCATCGCGGGCGGCGACGCGATCTGGGGCAGCGGTGCCCGCTGCTCCCTCGGGTTCAACGTCACCGTGGGCGGCCAGCCGTACTTCCTGACCGCCGGGCACTGCGGCAACGCGGTCTCCAGCTGGTCGGACCAGCAGGGCGGTTCGGAGATCGCGGTAACCGAGGCCTCCACCTTCCCCGGCCACGACTACGCCCTGGTCCGCTACACCAGCGGCATCGACCACCCGAGCGCGGTGGACCTGTACAACGGTTCCTCGCAGCAGATCAGCGGCGCCGCGAACGCCACCGTCGGCGAGCAGGTCCAGCGCAGCGGCTCCACCACCGGTGTCAACGGCGGCCAGGTCACCGGCCTCAACGCCACCGTGACGTACCAGGAAGGCCAGGTGGACGGCCTGATCGACACCACCGTCTGCGCGGAGCCCGGCGACAGCGGGGGCTCGCTCTTCGACGGCAGCACGGCCCTGGGCCTGACCTCCGGCGGCAGCGGCGACTGCACCTCGGGCGGCGAGACCTTCTTCCAGCCCGTGCCGGACGCGCTCCAGGCGTACGGCGCGCAGATCGGCTGACCCGGTAGGCAGAACCCCGGTCCGACACCCCATGCCGCTCGCCGCCGAGCGGCATGGGGTGCGCCGCGTTCATTTCACCCTGAGCGATGCTGCTCGTTGTTCAGGAGGCGTCACCGGGCAGCAGATGCTGCGGCATCGAGCGGAACGTCCAGGTGCCGGACCGGCGCGTCAACAGCCATACCAGGTCGAAGCGGTCGGGCCAGACCTTCGGCACCCCAGTGGCCTGCGAGGCGCCCAGCGCTTCGACGATGGGCGGGATCCGGGAGTGCTCCCAGCAGATGAGCACGGGGGCGGTCGCCGCGAGTGCGGCGGCGGCCAGGTCCTTCTCCTTGCCCTCGGCGAAGTCGGTGTTCACCGGGAGGTGGAGGGCCTCGCCGAGCGGCGTCACCGTCTGCCGCATCCGGTGGGCACCAGCCTGCGGGCCATGGTCCGCCGCGGCGTAGACGGTCGCGGGGCGGGGGAGCAGCGCCGATCCGGAACTGCCGGGCGAGCCGCCCCCGTTGGCCGAGGCGCCCGCGGAGGGCGTTGCGCTCGCGGCGCCGGTCGGGGCGGCGCCCGCGTCGGGGAGGAAGAGCCGGGGCAGTGCGTGAGCGCGATCCCAGCCCCGCCGCGTCAGCGACTTCTTGTCCTGCTTCCCGGCCTCGTCGAACCCGGGATCACCGGAGGCCGGCTTCTCCCCATGCCGGATGATCATGATCGTGGTGTCGTGTCCGGGGTCGTGCGCCGCCGGGCTCTTCGACGCGGAACTCTTGTCGTGGCCCCCGCCACAACCCGCCGCCACGACCGGTGCGGCCAGTGCCAGCCCCACCAGCACCGCCCGCCGGGACGGTCCGCTCCTCTGAGTCACTCTCGTACCTCTTCTCCCGGCGCGGCCCACACGGCCGTGCCAACCCGCTTGATGCTGGTTTCGTCCCCGGGGTTCCACCGGGGGAGAGCGCCTCGCGAAGCGGCGCGCCAAGACGCCGCCGCCCGGAGAGCCGGGCGGCGGCGTCGTCATGCGAGGGTGCGGGACCGTCAGTGGTGACGGCTCTCGCGGGCCAGCGCGGTCACGAAGTGGGCCGCGTCGACGGTGCCGATGCCGGTCGCCATGTCGTAGCCGTTCACCGCGGTGTAGCCGGTGACGCCCTGGTAGCTGTTGTTCGTACCGTCGTTGACGTCGACGAGGCCGGAGCTCGGCTTGTACCCCTGGTGCTTGTAGAGCGAGTACATCGCGTCGTGGATGTCACCGAGGCGGTGCCCGGCGGCCTGGTCGGCGAGGGCGACGATGCCGGAGAACAGCGGGCTCGCCTCGCTGGTGCCGCCGGAGACGTCCCAGCCCACGGCGGTCGGGTCGTAGCTGGAGTACACCCAGGCACCGCCGTTGACCGCGGCGGCCATCGAGATGTCCGGGGTGCCGCGGCGGTTGCCGACGACCGAACGGACGCCGTTCTGGAACGAGGGACGCTCGAAGACGTGCGACTGCCCGCCGCCGCCCGCCCCGTTGTCGTTGTACACGCTCTCGGGGCTGAGCCGGTTGCCCTTGTCGTCCAGGTGCAGCTGGGTGCCGCCGACCGAGGTGACCAGCGGGTCGGAGGACGGCCAGGAGTTGACGCGCTCCTTGTAGTAGCCGCTGCCGTCCGCGGTGTTGTCGGTGGCGCCGCCGTCACCGGAGGAGGCGAGCACGGTCACGCCGTGGGCCGCCGCGTCCTTGAACGCATACCGCAGGTTCTTGATGCTGGAGAAGTCGCCCTTGTCGAAGCCGGGGAACGTGTTCTCCGTGGCGCCGAAGCTCTGCGTGATGACGTCGCCGACCCCGTGGTCGATCATGTACTTCTCGGCGTCCATCATCTCGGGCAGGCCGGTGACGCCCTCGGTCTCCGCGACCGCGGTCTCGACCAGGACGATCTTCGCGTCCGGCGCGACGGCGTGCGCCATCTCGACGTCGAGCGTGGACTCGCCGGCCCAGCCGGTCATGTCCTTGTTCTTCGGGTCCCACGTGGGCACGTTGCCCCACTTGACCACGTCGACCTTGCTACTGGGAATGCCGTACTGCTTGCTGTACACGTCCAGGTCGTGCTGGATCGTCGGCGAGCCGAAGGAGTCCACGATCACGATCGTGCGGCCCTTGCCGGTGATGCCCGCCTTGTAGAGCGGGTTCAGGTTGTACGCCTGGCGGTACTGGAGCGGGCCGTAGCAGGCGATCTTCCACTTGGCCTGGCACTGCTCGGTGGTGAGCGGGCCGCCGGTCGAGTGGGCGAGCTGGTGCCCGGCGATCGCCGGTACGGGCTTGACCTGCGGCACAGCGGGTGCGGCAGTGGCGGACCCGGACAGCGGGGTGGCTATCACCGCGGCGGCGGCGAGGGCGGTGGCCCCAACTGTCGCGGCTGCGGTACGAGTCCGGGGGCGGGCTATGCGCATGAATGCTCCCTGAGTGGGGTGAAGCCGCGCGAGGCGGTCTTCGCGATCCCATCGGGAAGGTCATGTGCAGAACAAGTGAATTTATCGCTTGATGTCGAACGCTTTGCCTGAGCGTCGCACTTGAATGAACATTCTTGGTTGTGCCCTGACCAACCTGTGGTCGAAAGCGACAAAAGGGTGCCGCCCGATCAGGCCGGGCGGCACCCTTTCACGCGGTCGCGACGGACGCGGTGATCACGACGTACGTGGCGCTCAGGCCCCGAGGTTGAACTCCGCCGGGTTCGGCCCCAGGCGCTTGCCCTCGTCCAGCGCGGCGAGCGCGGCCAGGTCGTCCGCGTCGAGCTCGAAGCCGAAGACGTCGATGTTCTCCTTGATCCGCGACGGCGTCACGGACTTCGGGATCACCACGTTGCCGAGCTGGAGGTGCCAGCGCAGCACCACCTGGGCCGGGGTGCGGCCGTGCTTCTGTGCGATCGCAACTACCGTCGGTACCTCAAGCAGGCCCCGGCCCTGGCCGAGCGGCGACCAGGCCTCGGTCGCGATGGAGTGCTTGGCGTGCAGGGCGCGCGACTCGGCCTGGGCGAGCTGCGGGTGCAACTCGATCTGGTTGACGGCTGGGACCACCGAGGTCTCCCCGAGCAGCCGCTCCAGGTGCACCGGCTGGAAGTTGGAGACGCCGATCGCCTTGGCACGGCCCTCCGCGTAGATCTTCTCGAATGCCTTGTACGTGTCGACGTACGCGTCCTTGGCCGGCACCGGCCAGTGGATCAGGTACAGGTCGACGTAGTCGAGGCCGAGCTTGTCGAGCGAGGCGTCGAAGGCCCGCAGGGTGGAGTCGTAGCCCTGCTCGGAGTTCCAGAGCTTCGTCGTGACGAAGAGCTCCTCGCGGGCGACCCCCGAGGCGGCGACGGCCTTGCCGGTGCCCGTCTCGTTCTCGTAGATCGCGGCGGTGTCGATGCTCCGGTACCCGGACTCGATGGCCGTCGTGACCGCCTTGGCGGCCTCGTCGTCCGGCACCTGCCAGACGCCGAAACCGAGCTGCGGCATCTCGACGCCGTTGTTGAGAGTGATGGAGGGGACCTTGCTCACGAGCGGTCGATCCTTACGTCGTCGGTTGGTACTCCCATGGTCAACGAACGAGCGGAGCAACGCATTCCCAACGGCCGCTCCTGACCTGCGGTTCGGCGCCGCTCCTGACTGGGCGTTCAACAATCCGTGCCCCTTCGTGCAACAAGGATGGCCCATACAGCTCCGACCTTCTCGGTCTGAACCATTGACCGCGCCACGACAAGACGCGACTCTATGGCACATAGCTGAACTCCGGACACTCTTGTGAACAATGCGTTCGGTCCTGCTCATGTATGTGCCACACACCGTTCACTCCTGAACCCCACCTCTCAGGAAGGCAGGTGCATCCCTTGAAGGACATGCAGGAAACATCGGAGGAAACGGTGAAGGCCGCGGTCTGGGAGACGCCCGAGTACACGGTCGTGGAGACCGCGCTGGAGGTCACCGGCTACTTCCACGCCGACCGGTAGGGGCACCGCCATGCTGCTGCAGGTGCTCGGCACCGCGGCGGGTGGCGGAGTCCCGCAGTGGAACTGCGCGTGTCCCGGCTGTGCCGGGGCGCGCGCCCACCCGCGGCGCCGCCGCCGGCACGCCTCCCTCGCTGTCAGGTCGGGCGGCCCCGGAACCCGCTGGCACATCGTCAACGCCGGTCCCGACATCACGGACCGGATCGAATCCGCCCCCGCCCTGCGACCGGGGCCCGGACCGCGCGAGACCCCGGTCGCCGGAGTGATCCTCACGGACGCCGAACTCGACCACACCCTCGGCATCGCCCGCCTCCGCGAGGCGGACGGCCTCACCGTCCGGGCCACCGCGACCGTGCGGGCCGCCCTCCTCGACCGGCTCCGGCTCGGCGAGGTGCTCGGCCCGTACGCCGCCCTGGAATGGCGCGAGCTCGCCGAGAAGCCGGAAGCGCTCTCGGCGCCCGGCGGCATCGAGATCAGCGCCGTACCCGTCTCCGCCAAGCGCCCCCGGTACGCGGCCAGTTGTGGCCCCGACGACCCCACCTGGTCGGTGGCGCTGCGGCTGTACGAACCCGCCACCGGCGCCTCGGCCGTCTACGCCCCGGCCATCGCCACCTGGTCCGACGCACTCCAGGACGCCGTGCGGAGCGCCGATGTCGTCCTCGCCGACGGCACCTTCTGGGACGACGACGAGCCGGTACGCAGCGGAATCTCGCCCCGCACCGCGACCGCGACGGGGCATCTGCCCATCGTCGGGCCGCACGGCACCGCCCACCGGCTGGCCGCACTCCCCGGCCGCTGCCTCTACACCCACCTCAACAACACCAACCCCCTCAACGACCCCGCGGCCGCCCAGCACGCACGGCTCGCCGAGCACGGCCTGGCAGTCGCCGCCGAGCGGATGGTGATCGAACTGTGAGCGATGACCCCCAACACCCCTGGAATCAAGCCGAGTTCGAGCAGCGGCTCCGCACCGTCGTGGAGCAGCGCTACCACGACCGGCACCCCTTCAACCTCCGTATACACAAGGGCGAACTCCAACGCGACGAACTCCGGCGGTGGATCGTGAACCGCTTCCACTACCAGCGCAGCATTCCGGTCAAGGACGCCCACATCCTCGCCAAGTTCGACGATCCGCAGCTGCGCCGGATGTGGCTGCGCCGCATCCAGGACCACGACGGGCCCGCCCGGGGCACGGGCGGCATCGAGCGCTGGCTCCGGCTCGGCGAAGCCGCGGGAATCACCCGCGAGCGCATGTGGTCCGGCACCGAGGTGCTGCCCGGAGTGCGCCTCGCCGTCGAGGGATACGTCAACTTCTGCCGGCTCGGCCCGGCACTGGACGCCGTCGCCGCCTCCCTCACCGAACTCTCCGCGCCCGGCATCATGCGCACCCGCATCGACGCCTTCCAGGACCACTACGGCTGGATCGAGCCCGCTGGACTACGCGCTCGACCGGTCCGTCCAACAGAAGACACGCCGGTCATGGACATGATCTGCGCGACTTGGCGGGCGGACTTGTCCAGCTCGCGCTTGCGGCGGACGATGCGGTCGACGCCCCAGGCGACACCGCGGCACCGAACCACCCGGGGCGCCGACGGGGCAGGGACGCGGCGCGCTCTTTCCTGGCGCCCCGCGCTCTCGCGCTCCGTGCTGCTCTGGGAGTCCTTGCACGGCGTCGAGGGCGGCGGCTACATGTACGGGGGCCTCAAACCCGGGCTCTGGAACGACGGCGCCCAGGGCGTCACCACGATCAGCAAGACCGACCCCGGCCTCCAGTACATCCGCGTCGTCACCCTGCCCAGCACCCCGACGCTCAAGCTGCGCGACAACGGCTACCGGATCACCGGGGTGACCAACCTCCGTACCGGCCGGGCGATTTCGTACGCCCAGTCCGGCGGCACGCTCACCCTGACGGGCCTGTCCGGCTGGGACCCGTACGACACCGTCTTCAAGGTCACCACGAACGGGCGCACCGGAATCATCGCCCCGTCCACCTACACGATGAGCGCGTCGGCATCGGCGAGCGGCCATGGTCTGCAGGCCGTCGCTGACTCGGACTACCTCACCTACTGGGACAGCGACAAGACCCTCCCGGTGCGGCTCGACTTCAACCTGGGTGCCGCGAGGACCGTCCGCTACCTCGGCATCAACCAGCGCGAGGACTCGGTGAGTTACGCCCGTTCGAGCACCGAGCAGTCGGCGCGGATCAAGGGCTACAACGTGTACGTCAGCGCCGATGGCAGCCACTGGGGAGTCCGGTGAAGTCCGGCACGCTGCCGAGCGCGCGCGGAGTCGCCTTCATCGACATCCCGGCCGTCTCCACCAGCCACGTCCGTCTGGAGGTGACGAGCACGTACGCCGCCGAGACCGACACCGCCCGCTACCAGCGGCTACGGATCGACGAGGCATGACTCGGAAGCGCCTACGCGTAGACCAGCAACCCGTCACCCCCTCCCCGCACCTCCCCACACCCCCCACGAAGGGAACTCCCATGCTCGCTGCCGCACCCCCGCGCCGTCTCGTCGCGGCCCTTGCCGGTCTCAGCTGTCTGCTCCTGCCGCTGATGGTGTCGGTGCCGAAGGCCGGCGCGGCCAGTGCCCCGCACGCCAATGCCCCGGCCGCGTCCGCCGCGATGGCGGCCGCGCCGTACGAGTACCTCGGCTGGGGCAACCCGCAGAAGCCCACCGATGTGATGGCGGCGACCGGCGTCACCTGGTTCACGCTGGCCTTCGTCCTCTCCGACGGCGGCTGCAACCCGAAGTTAGGCCTGAAGACGGCGGTGAAGAGCGCCTACGGGTACAGCGACGACGCCGCCTACCGGCACATAGGTGTCTCCTCCATGAACGGCAAGACCGACGAGGCCGACGAGACCGTCTCCACCGGCGACTTCCGGGCCGTCCTCGGCTATGCCGGCCGGCACCACCTCGCGCGCTTCACCTTCTGGGCGGTCAACCGCGACCGGCAGTGCTCCTCGGGCGGCGCCGGGGACTCGTGCGGCGGGGTCAGCCAGTCACCGTACGCCTTCACCAAAATCGTCGCCCAGTACGCGGGCTGAGGGGGGCAGACATGGCAACCCGTGAAGGTAGGAACCAGCAACCACTGTGCTTCACACGGTTTCTGATGATGAATCACCTGCGCGGCCGGACTCGGAAGGCGGCCGCGACCGCCGTGCTGCTGCTCTGCGTGGGCCTGGTGCAGGCGGTGCCGCAGTCGGCGTCCGCCGCGCCCAGCAACAGGATCCGCCTCACGTCGACCACCGCCGGCGGTCTCGCCAACATCGACTACGTCGACTTCAGCGGGGCATCGGGCGGCGACACCCAGCCGCCCACCCGCCCGGCGCCCCCAGCTGTTCGGCGATCACCGAAAGCACTCTCACGCTGCGCTGGGGTGCCTCCACCGACAACGTGGGTGTCGCGATGTACGACATCTACGAGCACGGCAACAAGATCAATCAGGTGGCGGGCGATCTCACCTCCGACCACCTCACCGGGCTCGTCCCCAACACCACCTACAACCTGACGGTGCTCGCACGTGACGCGGCCGGGAATGTCTCGCAGGCCAGCCCCGCCGTCGACTGCACCACCCTGCCCAGCACCGACACCACACCGCCGACCAGGCCCGGCAGCCTCACCGCGGCCAACGTCACCGCGAGCAGCGCGGACCT
Organism: Streptomyces sp. NPDC094147; assembly: GCF_044764265.1. Taxonomy (NCBI): domain Bacteria; kingdom Bacillati; phylum Actinomycetota; class Actinomycetes; order Kitasatosporales; family Streptomycetaceae; genus Streptomyces; species Streptomyces sp. NPDC094147. The sequence goes on from NZ_JBIWHT010000008.1 coordinate 207,384, forward strand.
CAAGTGGGGCGCGTCGACGGACGACAGGGGTGTCACCTCCTACGAGGTGCGCAGCGGCGACACCGTGTACAAGACCGTCACCGGCAACCCGCCCGGCACCAGTACCACCGTGACCGGTCTCGCCTGCAACAGTCCGTACTCCCTGACGGTCGTCGCCAAGGACGCGGGCGGCAATGCCTCACCGGCCGGCAACGCGGTCTCCTTCACCACCGGAGCCTGCCGGACCGATGGCGGAGTGCCCTCGTCCATCACCACGATCTCCAGCAACTGGACCATTCCGTGGGGGACTTACTGGATGCCCGACGGCTCCAGCGTGCTGGTCACCGAGCGGGACGGCTTCAAGGTGTACAAGGTGGCACGGGACGGGACCCGGACGCAGGTGGGAAGCGTTCCCAACGCGGTCACCACCGGCGGAGAGGGCGGTCTGCTCGGTGTCGCGGTCGACCCCAAGTGGGCCGCGAACCACTACGTGTACTTCATGCACACCGCCGCGGAGGGCAACCGGGTCGTGCGGATGACGTATGACGGGAGCGCTCTCGGCAACTACACCGTCCTGCTCCAGGGGATCAAGAAGAACAGGTACCACAACGGCGGACGCCTGGCCTTCGGGCCCGACGGCTATCTGTACGCCTCGACCGGCGAGGCCCAGACCCCCGACCTCGCCCAGGACAAGAACTCCCTCAACGGCAAGATCCTGCGCATGACCACGGACGGCAAGCCGGCCCCCGGCAACCCATTCAGCAACTACGTCTACAGCTACGGACACCGCAACCCGCAGGGACTCGCCTTCGACCGCAACGGCCGTCTGTGGGAAGCCGAGTTCGGCGACAGCAAGAAGGACGAGCTCAACCTCATCAAGCCGGGCGCCAACTACGGGTGGCCGATATGTGAAGGCCCGTGCAACGTTGCCGGGATGACCAACCCGAAGGCGAGTTGGCCCACCGGCCAGGCCTCGCCCAGCGGCATCGCCATCGTCCGCAACACCGTCTACATGGCGGCCCTCAGGGGCGAGCGGCTGTGGCGCATCCCGATCAACAGCGACACGGAGAACGTGGGCACCCCCACCGCGTACTACGTGGGCTCCTACGGCCGGCTGCGTACGGTCACCAAGGTGCCCGGCGAGGACGCGCTCTGGCTCTCGACCACCAACGGCGACAACAACGGAACCGGAGGACCCGGCTCGGACAAGATATTCAAGGTTCTGATCAAGTAGGCGCGGGCGCAAGCCGGTTGGGCACAGCGGTCGGCGCCGCGGACGGGCGGGAAGTCGCTGCCGTCCGCGGCGCCTGTGTGCGGCTGGGGGTGACCTGGAGGAATCGGCCGGTCCGGACGCTGGTGCTGGCCATACCCGGAGACCGGGGGGTAGCAGGCTCCCGCCGCGCGGCCGTCCCCGGAGATGCTGGGCCCGGCGCAGCAGCGCCAACCTCCCGGCAAACCACAGGAGTTGTCTCGTGTACGAGCATGCATCGGGCCGGTCCCGTCCCTCGCGGCAGCCGGGTGTCCGGCGCGCGACGGCGTCGGCCGCGCTCGCCGTGGCCACCGGCGTCCTCGCGGCAGGCGTCCTGGCAGCGTCCCCGGCGGTCGCCGCCCCCAGGCCCGATGCGGTCCAGCAGAGCCTGAACGCGTTGGTGCGCGACGACGGCGTGCCCGCCGCGCTGGGCGGCGTCAGGGGCCGCGACGGCAGGACCCATACCTACACCGCGGGCGTCGGCGATCTCGCCACCAAGGCGAAGGTGCCCATGGACGGGCAGGTGCGGATCGGCAGCAGCACCAAGACGTTCACCGCGGTGGTCGCGCTCCAGCTCGTCGGCGAGCAGAAGATCGGCCTGGACGCCACGGTCGACACCTATCTGCCCGGCCTGCTGCGAGGGGACGGGATCGACGGACGCCGCATCACCGTCCGCCAACTCCTCCAGCACACCAGCGGACTTCCCGACTACATGGCCTCCCCGGAGCTGGCGGACTTCACCGCCGTCCAGTACCGGTACTTCGAACCCCGCGACCTCATCGACATGGCCCTGGCGCAGCAGGCCGAGTTCTCCCCGGGCGCGAAATGGGAGTACAGCAACACGAATTACCTGGTGGCCGGCCTGATCATTCAGAAGGTCACGGGGCGCCCCGTCGGCGAGGAGATCACCCGGCGTGTGATCGACCGCATCGGACTGCGCCACACCTACTTCCCCACACCCGGAGACATCACCGTCCACGAGGCCCACCCCAACGGCTATTTCAGGAAGCCGGCCGACGGGTCCCTGCACGACTTCACCGAGATGGACTCGTCCATGGCCTGGGCGACGGGTGCCATCGTCTCGACCAACACCGACCTCAACCGGTTCTACACCGCGCTCCTCGGCGGCCGCCTCCTCGCCCCCGCGCAGCTCGCCCAGATGCGCACCACCGTCCCCGCCGACGAGCTGGGACCCGGTGTCCGCTACGGCCTCGGCCTGCAGAGCAAACCACTGTCGTGCGGCGGCGTGTACTGGGGGCACGGCGGCACCACTCAGGGATACCGGACCCGCGGAGGCGTCACCGACGACGGCCGCGCCGCCAGCATCACGGTGACCGTGTTCCCCCCGAGCACCGCCGCCGCGCAACACCTGGAGGCGGCGGTGGATACCGCCCTGTGCCGGTGAACCATGCGCTCCGGCACCATGTGGCCCGCCGGACCACCACACCCGAACACCACGGGGCCTGAGCACCCCCTCACCGGTACAGCGCGTCGACCTCGACCGCGTACGCCTCCTCGATCGCGCGGCGCTTCAGCTTCAGCGAGGGGGTGAGGAGGCCGTGCTCCTCGGTGAACTGGTGGGCCAGTATCCGGAAGGTGCGGATCGATTCGGCCTGGGAGACCAGGGTGTTGGCGGCGACCACGGCTCGTCGCACCTCGGTCTCCAGGTCCGGGTCGCGGACCAGCTCGGACGGGGTGAGCGAGGGCTTGCCGCGCATCGCGAGCCAGTGGTCGACGCCCTCCTGGTCGAGGGTGACGAGAGCCGCGATGTACGGGCGGTCGTTGCCGACCACGATGCACTGCGCGACCAGCGGATGCGCCCGCACCCGTTCCTCCAGGGCCACCGGTGACACACTCTTGCCGCCCGAGGTCACCAGGATCTCCTTCTTGCGCCCGGTGATGGTCAGATAGCCGTCCTCGTCCAGCGCCCCGATGTCCCCGGTGGCCAGCCAGCCGTCCCTGAGAACCGCCTCGGTGGCCTTGGGCTCGTTGAGGTAGCCGGAGAAAACCTGCCCGCCGTGGATCCACACCTCGCCGTCGTCGGCGATGTGCACCGTGGTGCCGGGAATGGGCTGTCCGACCGTGCCGTACCGGGTGCGTTCGGGAGGGTTGGCGGTCGCGGCGGCGGTCGACTCGGTCAGCCCGTACCCCTCGTAGACCGTGACGCCCGCGCCCTCGAAGAACAGGCCGAGCTGCCGGCCCATGCTGGAGCCGCCCGACATGGCGTGCCGCACCCGGCCGCCCATCGCGTCGCGGACCTTGCCGTACACGGTCTTCTCGAAGAACTGGTGCTGCATCCGCAGCGCCGCCGAAGGGCCGGGGCCGAGGCCGAAGGCCTTCTGCTCGACGGCCTCCGCGTACTTGACCGCGATGTCCACGGCCTTGTCGAACGGCCCGGTCTTGCCCTGGGACTCGGCCTTGCGGCGGGCCGCGTTGAAGACCTTCTCGAAGATGTACGGCACCGCGAGGATGAAGGTCGGCCGGAACGACTGGAGATCGGGCAGCAGGGCGGAGGCCGAGAGGGCCGGCTGATGGCCGAGCTTCACCCGCCCTCGGATCGCCGCGACCTCCACCATCCGCCCGAACACGTGGGCCAGCGGCAGGAACAGCAGGGTGGCCGCCTCGTCGCCGGGCCGGGAGTGGAACACCGGCTCCCAGCGGGAGATCAGCATGTCCGTCTCGAACATGAAGTTGGCGTGTGTGATCACACAGCCCTTGGGGCGCCCCGTGGTGCCCGAGGTGTAGATGACGGTCGCCACCGACTCCGGTGTCACCGCCCGGCGGTGCCGGTTCACCACCTCGTCGTCAATGGAGTCACCGGCCTCCAGGAGCGCGTCGAGCGCCCCGACGTCCAGCTGCCACAGGCGTTTGAGGTGCGGGAGGCGGTCGACCACCGAGCCGATCGTCATCGCGTGGTCCTCGTGCTCCACCACACACGCGGTGACCTCGGAGTCGTGCAGCATCCAGAAGACCTGCTCGGCGGAGGACGTCGGGTAGATCGGCACCGGCTGGGCGCCGATGGTCCACAGCGCGAAGTCGAACAGGGTCCACTCGTACCGGGTGCGCGCCATGATGGCGACCCGGTCCCCGAATCGCACCCCGTCCGCGATCAGCCCCTTGGCCAGCGCGAACACCTGGTCCCGGAATCCCGCGGCGGTCACATCCCGCCAGCGGCCCGCCTCGTCCTTGCGGCACAGGGCCACGCGCTGAGGGTCGTCCAGGGCCTGGTCGAAGACGACATCCGCCAGCCCGCCGACCTGAGGCGCCGTCGCCATGGGTGGGACCGAGAACTCGCGCAATGACCTGCCTCCCTCCGGGGTGGCCACCCCCGGTGGCGCTCCGCACAGCGCGGTGACCGTACCCCACGGCGACTTCCGGTGGCAGGGGTCTTCCCCAAGTCGAGACGTACGCCGTCTTCACAGGTCAGCGCCTTAAAGGGGGCCACATGGGGACCGCTCGGGCGCATTGCTGACTCAAAGACAAGCCCTGCGGAAAGCAATCTCCACGGAATCTGTACGCTCCGGTCACCGCCGCCCCACGGCGGCACGGGGTTTGGTCCCGACCCTGAATCCACCACACCTCCTAGGGGGTGTCCGCCGGATCATGGCCGGGGTCGCGACGCCTGGCACGGCACCTCGCCGCGTTGCCGAACCGCCCCGATAGCTCCGCTATCGAAACGCTCCGGCGCCTTGCGATGCACCGCACCAGCCGCCGCGCCCTAACCGACCCTGATCCGGCGGACACCCCCTAGTCGCTCCGGCGTCCCGGGTGGAGACGGTCGCCGCCCGCCAGGATCGCGGACGCCAGTGCGCCGGCCGCCTCCTGGGCCGCCGAACCACGCCGGTTGTGCAGCAGTACGAAGTCGACGCCGCCCAGTTCCGGCAGGCCCGCGCGGGCCGGGAGCAAGGCGAGGCCGGGCGGGATCAGACCACGGGAGTGCGCCATCACGCCGAGCCCGGCGCGGGCCGCCGCGATCAGGCCGCTCAGGCTCCCGCTCGTACAGGCGATGCGCCAGGAACGCCCGTGCTCCTCAAGGACTTCGAGCGCCCGCGCCCGGGTGATGCCGGGCGGCGGGAACAGGATCAGCGGAACCGGCCGCTCCGGATCGAGCCGCAGGCCGGGTGCCCCGATCCAGCACAGCTCGTCCGTCCACACCAGCTCGCCGTGGCTGTCGCCGGGCCGCCGCTTGGCGAGCACCAGGTCGAGCCGGCCCGCTTCGAGGCGCCGGTGCAGGGTCCCGGAGAGCTCGACCGTCAGCTCCAGGTCGACCTCGGGGTGGTCGCGGCGGAACGACTGGAGGATCTCCGGCAGCCGGGTCAGGACGAAGTCCTCGGAGGCGCCGAAGCGCAGCCGGCCGCGCAGCCGCGTCCCGGTGAAGTAGTTGGCGGCCCGCTCGTGCGCGGCCAGGATCGTCCGGGCGAAGCCGAGCATGGCCTCGCCGTCCTCGGTCAGCCGCACGCTGTGCGTGTCCCGGCTGAACAGCAGCCGCCCGGCCGCGTCCTCCAGCCGCCGCACGTGCTGGCTCACCGTGGACTGCCGCAGCCCGAGGCGCCGAGCGGCCTGCGTGAAGTTCAGGGTCTGGGCGACGGCGAGGAACGTCCGCAATTGGTTCGCGTCGTACATGCCGTCCACGGTAGCGCCGCCCATCGTGAAACGTGATGACAGTGAGAGCGGTGTACGGGATTCCCGATCACGGCGGGGTGGGGGACCATCGGGAGGGCGCGATCCGGGACCGGCGCGCAGGAGCCGCCGAGCACACCACCGGAAGCCACATCTGGAAGCCGCCGAACACGTAAGTGGAGCACATGAGCCGCCGCACCCCGAAGCTGCCGTCCTGGCTGCCGGTCGACCCGTACATCCTGGCGCTGATCGGCACCGTGGCGCTCGCCGCGCTGCTCCCGGCGTCCGGTCCGGCCGCGAAGGTGGCGGGCGGTGCCTCGACCGGGGCCGTCGCGCTGCTCTTCTTCCTGTACGGGGCCCGGCTCTCGACCAGCGAGGCGATGGACGGGCTGCGCCACTGGCGGCTCCATGTCACCGTCCTGGCCTGCACGTTCGTGGCCTTCCCGGTGCTCGGTCTGGCGGCGAAGGGCCTGGTCCCCATCGTGCTGACGCCCGACCTCTACAACGGTCTGCTCTTCCTCTGCCTGGTGCCGTCCACGATCCAGTCGTCGATCGCCTTCACCTCGATCGCCCGCGGGAATGTGCCCGCCGCGATCTGCGCGGGCTCCTTCTCCAGCATCGCGGGGATCGTGTTCACGCCGCTGCTCGCGGCGGGGCTGCTCGGCAACAGCGGGGGCGGCTTCTCCGTCGACTCGCTCCTGAAGATCGTGCTCCAGCTGCTTGTGCCGTTCCTGGCCGGGCAGTTCCTGCGGCGCTGGGTGGGCGGCTTCCTCACCCGGAACAAGAAGGTCCTGGGCTACGTTGACCGGGGGTCGATCCTGCTCGTCGTCTACAGCGCGTTCAGCGAGGGCATGGTCCGCGGCATCTGGCACCAGGTGAGCGCGGCCAGGCTCGGTGCCCTGCTCGCCGTCGAGGCCGTACTGCTGGCCGCGATGCTCGCGGTGACCTGGTACGGGGCGAAGCGGCTCGGCTTCGGCCGGGGTGACCGGATCGCGATCCAGTTCGCCGGGTCGAAGAAGAGCCTGGCCTCCGGACTCCCCATGGCGAGCGTGCTGTTCGGCGCGCAGGCCTCACTCGCGGTGCTGCCGCTGATGCTCTTCCACCAGATGCAGCTGATGGTCTGCGCGGTGATCGCAAAGCGCCGGGCCCGCGACCCGCTGCCCGCGTCCGAGCCCGGCCCGGATCGCGAGGACGCCGAGCACGACGGGGCCGTACGGGCCGGTCGGTAGGCGCTCGGCGGTCTCCGGACCGGGCCGACCACTGATCCAGGGCCGCCGGCTCCTCCGGCTGCTCACTCGCCGACGCCCGGACCTGCCGAAGACTCGCCTTCGCGCCCGGCACCCGTCCCAACCCGTCAGGCGTCGTCCTTCCGGGCCGCCGTCCCGCCCTCCTGCTGCGCCGCGAACGCCATCAGGTCCTCCGCGGACCAGCGCAGCCGCCCCTCGCGCAGGTCGTCGGTGACCGCGCGCAGCCACTTCGCTTCGGCGGCCGTGACCGCCCGCTGGTACTCGCTCTCCAGCGAGGCGATCCGGGGCAGGCCGGATCCGGACTCCGCGGCGAGCCCCGCGTCGAGGCTCTTCAGCGTCGCGCCGACCGAGGTCAGCCGCCGCTCCAGCGCGTCGAGGAGTTCGCCCGGGGCCAGCATCAATGCGTGTGACAGCGCCGCCGGGAACTGCGGGAACTCCGCCTTCGGCACCGCCAGCATCTCGTCGAGCCAGCTCCGGGTGACCTCGCGCCCCGCATCGGTCACCTCGTACACGGTCCGCTCGGGGTACTGCTGGTCGCGCTCCGTCTCGCGGACGGCGATCAGGCCCGCGTCCAGCAGGCGCTCGATCGTCCGGTAGAGGCTCGCGCGCTGGCCGACGTTCACCACCTGCCCCTTCCCCCAGTCCTTGATCAGCCGCTGGATCCCGTACGGGTGCAGCGGCTTGTAGTGGAGCAGGGCCAGGACGGTCAGGGCGAGCGGGGAGCTGCGGGGGAGGGACGTCATGATCCGGATAATACTCCCGATAGAACTAGTTGACGTGAGACTAGTTGCAGTGCAACTATCAAAGCGTCGGAACGGGGGCCCGCCCCTCGGAACGAGGACCCACGCGAATCCACCGGAAGAAGGCCACGGTCATGACCACCACCTCCATCACCGAGGAACGCACCGAAGAACGCACCAAGGACCCCGCACCCACCCGGCGCATCCACGCCGACCACAGGGCCGTGAAGCACATGGGTGACTGGACCACCGCCGGCCGCTTCGAGATCCGCGCCCGGTCCGGCCTCGCCGTCCTGGACCTCCGCTCCGAAGGGCTCCCCGAGGAGATCGAGATCCGCCTCGACCTGCGCCGCGCGACGGTCAGGCTGCTCGTGGACGACGACGCCGTCATCGAGCACTGGGACCTGAACTGGAGCGGCCGGGGCAAGGTCAAGGACGCCCAGGGCCCAGCCCGTTCGCAGGGCGCGACCGCCAACCGCCGCATCACGCTGGTCGGTTGTGTCGACACCGGCGAGATCAGGGTCAACCGCGGCGGCATCGCGATCCTGGCCGCGATGACCGACCGCGCCCACCTCCAGGAGATGCGCCGCACCCACGACGCCATGAAGGGGCGGCGCTCATGACCACCGCCACCCGCATCCGCAGCGCCCTCGTCATCGGCGGGGGCATCGCGGGGCCGGTCGCCGCGATGGCCCTGCGCCGGGCCGGCATCGAGGCCGATGTGTACGAGGCGTACGACAGCAGGTCGGACGGCGTCGGCGCGGGCATGAGCATCGCCCCCAACGGCATCGCCGCACTCGACGCGATCGGCGCCGGTGATGTGGTCCGGTCCGTCGGCGCCCCCGTGCACGCGATCGTCGTCCACAGCTGGAACGGCAGGCGGCTCGCCGAGTTCGGCACCCCCGCCGGTGCGCGGCCCAGCCAGTTCGTGTGGCGCGCCGAGCTCTACGCCTCGCTGTACGACGAGGCCGCCCGGCGCGGCGTGCGCGTCCACCACGGCAAGCGGCTCGTCGGCGCCGAGGAGTCCGGCGACTCGGTCACCGCGCACTTCGCCGACGGCTCCACCGCCACCGCCGACATCCTCGTCGGCGCCGACGGCATCCGCTCCACCGTCCGCACTCTGATCGACCCGGCCGCCCCCGGGCCCACCTATGCGGGCCTGATCGGCATCGGAGCCGGTGTGAAGGACACCGGACTGCCGTCCAGCGGCGGCAAGATGCACATGACGTACGGCCGCCGGGTGTTCTTCGGCTACCAGGTCTTCGACGACTCCTCGGGCGGCTGGTTCGTCAATCTCCCCAGCCAGGAGCCGGTCTCCGCGGCCCGCGCGGCGGAGCTCGGCGCCGAGAAGTGGCTCAGTGAACTCAGCGCCCTCGTGGCCGGTGACCGCACGCCGGCCAAGGAGTTGCTGGCCCGCACCGACCCCGCGGACCTCGCGCTCACCGGCCCCGTCGAGGCGATGCTCAAGGTGCCGCACTGGAGCCGGGGCCGGATGGTGCTGATCGGGGACGCGGCGCACGCCGCCTCGCCCAGCTCCGGCCAGGGCGCCTCGCTCGCGGCCGAGAGTGCGGTCCAACTCGCCCGTTGCCTGAGGGACTTGCCGCACCGGGAGGCCTTCACGGCGTACGAGGAGCTGCGTCGCCCGCGCGTCGAGCGGATCATCGCCGAGACGGCCCGCATCAACAACGACAAGGCGGCCGGACCGGTCGGCCGGGTGCTGCGGGACCTGCTGATGCCGCCGATGATGAAGCTGCTCAAGCCCGAGAAGCGGATGGATTGGCAGTACTCCTACCGGATCGACTGGGACGAGCCGGTTGTCGGGGCCGGTGTCTGAACCCCGCCCGGGGCCGTGCGGCCCGGCGCAGGCGCGCAGGACCGGTGTCCGCACACCCCCCGGTCAGCGACGCCCGGTGACCAGCACCACCTTGCCGAGGTTGCGGCGGGACTCGATCAGCTCGTGAGCCCTGGCCGCTTCGTCCAGCGGCAGCTCCGCGGCGACGGAGGTCCGCAGCTTTCCGGCGGCGTGCAGCTGCCACAGCTCCTCGCGCCAACGGGCGTACAGCGCGGGCTTGTTGCGGGCGATCAGGCCCATCTGGAAGCCGATGACGGACTTGCCGCCCACGAGCAGGTCGTACGCCTCGATGGTGCCGCCGCCCGAACTGAACGCGACGAGGCGTCCGCCGGGTGCGAGCGCCCGCACGGCCGGGGTGAGGAGCTCGCCGCCGACCGCGTCGATGATCACGTCGACCGGCTCGCCCCACGACTCGTCCCCGTACCGGACGACCTCGTCGGCCCCCAGCTCCCGGACGAAGTCGGCCTTGTCGGCGGAGCTGACGGCGGCGACGACCCTCCGCGCGCCGCCCGCTTTCGCGAACTGGAGCGCCAGTGTGCCGATCGCGCTCGCGGCGGCCGTGACCAGGACGGATTCGCCTGGCTCGGGCCGGCCGGCCGCGTAGGCGCCGCGCGCCACCAAGCCGCTGCGGACCAGTGCGATGGCGTCCACGGCGGTGGCATGGGAGGGGATGTGCGAGGCCATCGCCGAGTGGACGACGGCCAGTTCGGCGTAGCCGTGGGTGAAGCAGAGCCCGGTCACCCGGTCGCCGGCCGCGAATCCGGTGACGCCCTCGCCGAGCGCGGCCACCGTGCCGGCGACCTCGCCGCCGAGCGGTATCGGCTCGCTGCCCTCGCGGACCTTGCGGACGGCCGGCAGGGTCACCCCGATCGCCTCGGTGCGGATGAGCAGCTCACCCGGACCGGGCTCGGGCGCGGCGACGTCCTCGGTGAACAGGACTTCGGGGCCGCCGTTGACCTCATAGCGGACGCGACGCATGGCACCCTCCGATTCAGGAAGTCGTTGGGAGTTCCAACGACTGGGAAGGCTTACGGTAGAGAAGAATCGTTGGGAAGTCCAATGGTTTCGGGTTAGGCTGCGGGCATGACTGAGCACGCTCCCCACAAGGCCGCGACTCGCGAAGGAACCGAGGGGGGCGCTCAGCTCCCCGCTCTCCAGCGCATCCAGGCGCTGCCGAGCTGGCTGATCGGCCGGGTCGCCGCGCGCGGCCGGGGTCTGGTCGCCGAGGCGCTGGCGGGCGAGGGCGTCAAGATGCTGCACCACGCGGTGCTCGCGGCGGTCTGCGAACTCGGGCCGGTCGCCCAGGCCGATCTGGGCCGCAGGCTCTCCATCGACCCGAAGGACCTGGTCGGCATCCTCAACGACCTCCAGGCCGACGGCCTCACCGTCCGCGAACCGGACCCCAGGGACCGCCGCAAGAACGCGGTGACCGTGACCCCCCAAGGCCAGGACCTCCTGGAACGCTGCGCGACGGTGGCCGAAGCGGCGAACGCACAGCTCCTCGCCCCTCTCGCCCCTGCCGAGGCACGGCAGTTGATCGCGCTCCTCACACGCCTGCACGAGGCGTAGCGGACCCGCGCCGGGCCCGCCCCGGCGCCGCGCATGGCCCGAACCGGTCCCCGGCGTACGGTCTGGATCATGGGGGCCGGTACGGTGCCAGGCATGACCGCACTCGAAGGCGTGCCCGCCACCCTCGACCCCGCGCGCAGCGCGCTCGTCCTCGTCGATCTGATGGACCGGATCGCGGCGCTGCCGCTCGCACCCCGCTCGGGCGAGCAAGTCGTCGCCACATCAAGGGAGTTGGCGGCAGCATTCCGTGCGGCGGGCGCGACGGTGGTGCTGGTACGGGTCGAACGCCCCGGCGTGGACACCCAGCCGCCCGGCAGCGCTCTTGTCGAGGGGCTCGCGGCCGACGGCGATCTGATCGTGGTGAAGCGCGCCATCGGCGGCTTCCACCGGACCGGCCTGCACGAACTCCTCACCGGACGCGGCATCGACACCCTCGTGTTCGGTGGCATCGCCACCAACCTCGGCGTCGAGTCGACGGCCCGCGCCGCCGCCGACCACGGCTACGAGCTGCTGTTCGCCGAGGACGCGATGGCCGCGCTCACCGAGGACGAACACCGGGCGGCGGTCGGTCTGAACTTCCCGCGCCTCGGCACGGTCGTCACCGCATCTGCCATCGGGTTCGGCTGAGCACATGCCCAAGTTCACGATATCCGCGGCCGGTTCACGTCCCTGCACCCTCGTCGTCTGCCGCGGCTGCTGCTGCGGGGACGCCCTCAAGAACCCCGGCACCGACCACGCCGGCCAGCTGGCCCGGCTGCGGGAGGCGGCCGCCGCGTCGGACGGCCGGATCGCCGTGCGCACCACCGACTGCCTCGGGCCCTGCGGCCAGGCCAATGTGATGGTGGTCCAGCCCTCGGGCCGGGCCCGCGCCCGGGGTGCCCGTGCGGCCTGGATCGGCTGGGTCCTGGACGACGACGCCACGGATGACATCGTGGCGTGGGCCGAACAGGGCGGTCCCGGCCTCGCCGACCCCCCGGCCACGCTCGCCCTCCAGATGATCCCCCCACCGTCCGAGGCGCGCAGGCGGGCCCGCTGAGCGCCCCGCGGGGAGTGCGTTCGTCGGCTGCGGGCCGGCCGTGGTCGGTCGCGCAGTTCCTAGCGCACCGGACCGTTTGAAAGACGGCCCGTTGTCCCCGTGTTGGCTACGGTACGAGGACCACGGAGTTGATCGGCGTCATGTCGTACGGAGCGAACTCGCCCGTGGCACGGTCCACATCGGAGCAGTTGACGCCGTCGTACCCGAAGCAGAGCTGGAAGCCCGCGCCGCCGGTCTGGCTGTTGACCAGCACGCGCTCGCCGGTGACGTTCGACAGGTTGTGGGAGCCGTAGCTGTAGAAGATGTTCTGGTTCAGGATGCTGCCGTCCGTCTCACGGATGCAGAACGCTCCGGATGGGCAGGGCGTCGCCGCAGCGGCGTTGGGCGCTGCGGCGAGTCCGAGCGTCACCACGGCGAGGGCCAGCCCTGCGGCGGTCGTCGCGATCTTGCGCATACTTCTCCCCCTTGCGCTGAGGCCCCGGTACGGAGCACCTTGCACTCGAAGGTAGTCCGACGGGGACAGGAGAGCAGCAGGAGATCAGGCCGGCCGAGTAGGGCGAGATCCTCGCGGCGGATGCCGTGGAAATCGGGCCATCGCCTACCGGGCGGGACCGCAGCGGTGGCGGGCGGCCGTACGCGAACTCACCCGTCACCGGTGGCAAGTTACACGTCCCAGGTGACCGGCAGGCTCTTCACCCCGTAGATGTCCGCGGTCTCCGGACGCAGGCCAACTTCTTCGGCCGGTACGGCAAGACGCAGCGTGGGGAAGCGGTTGAACAGCGCGGGGAACGCGACCCGCATCTCGATGCGGGCCAACTGCTGACCCAGGCACTGGTGGACGCCGTGGCCGAAGGCCAGGTGCCCGCCCTGCTGCCGCCGGATGTCGAGCACGTGGGGATCGGCGAAGCGCTCGGGGTCGCGGTTGGCGGTGTTGTACGACAGGACCACCGTGGTACCGGCCGCTATGGTCTGGCCGCCCAACTCGACGTCCACCAGCGCCGTCCTCATGAACGACTTGGCGACGGTCAGATACCGCATCAACTCCTCCACCGCCGGGTCGGCGAGCGCGGGATCGGCGCGCAGCGCGGCCAGTTGCGCCGGGTTCTGCAGCAGCGCGAAGGTGCCCAGCGCCAGCATGTTCGCGGTGGTGTCGAGCCCGGCCGCCAGCAGAATCAGGCTGATCCCCTTCAGTTCCTCATCGGTGAGATCGCTGTCGGTGAGTTCGCTGAGCACGTCGTCGGTGGGGTTCGCGCGCTTGGCGGCCACCAGCTGCGCGAGGTAGTCCTGGGTCGCGGTGTAGGCCGCCAACAGCTCCTCGTCGCTCGTCTCCCCGCTGTGGAACGAGTCGATCTGCTCCTGGAAGGAGGCCCGGTCCTGGTACGGGACCCCCAGCAGCTCGCAGATGATGATGGCGGGGATGGGCTTGGCGAACGCGGTCACCAGGTCCGCCGACGGCCCGGCCTTCTCCATGGCTTCCAGGCACTCGGCGGTGATCTGCTCGACGCGCTCGGTGAGCAGTCGCATCCGCCGCACGGTGAACTTGCCCATCAGCGGCTTCCGGTAGCGCCGGTGCTCCGGGTCGTCCATGAGGAGGAACTCGCCGGGCGGTGCCGGAGGAATCTCGAAGTCGACCACGTTCAGGAGCTCTTTGCGCGAGCTGAACCGCGAGTCGGCCAGGACCGACCTGACCAGGTCGTAACCGGTGATCAGCCAGCCGGGTTTTCCACCGGGGTGGGTGTAGCGGCTGATGGGGCCGTGCCGGTGGGCGTCGATGAACTCTGCCGGCGGGTCGAAGGGGCAGCCGGGCTGACGCGCCGTCGGCGGCGTGACGGTGTGGACGGATTCACCCATGACCATTCCTCATCTCGCGATAGTGCGCGTTTTGCACAACTCGAAAGCTACGTTGCATTCATGGATGTCGTCAATCGGTCGAAGGGGTTTTCCAAGGTGTATGGCGGCAAATTGATGCAATGGGTTGAGATCGAATGCAACGCTGCGTTGCAATGACTGACGACGAAGGCAATAGTGGCGGCATGCCGGGAGGACGATTGAGCCGGCCGGGCCGCCAGCGCATCGCGGCCGGACTCGGCGACGGGTACTCCTGCGCCGAGATCGCCAGGCGCCTCGACCGGCCGACCTCGACGATCAGCCGGGAGGCCGCACGCACGGCGGCCCCGCGACTACCGGCCCCGGCAGTCGCGCGGCGTGGCACACCGGCACCACCACGCGCGGACGGACCGCCGGGTGCGATGGGAGGGGCGATCATCGAGCCGGCGGTCAGGGCGGGAATGCCGCCGTTCAGGGCCGCTGCCGCCGCGAGCCTACGGTGCTGTTGGCTGGTGTCGGGCGCTGGCCCACTGAGGTGTGTCGGTTCCCCAAAGACCCGGTGGGCGCGACCAGTTCACCGGGCCTCCCGCGTAGGAGATGGGTGGCAGGGCGTGCCGCAGGCGGCCCACCGCGCTGTCGGTCTCCGTGAGCCACTTCTCCTGGCCGTAGGTTCCTTCGGTCGGGGCGGGCTGCTGCTCGGCCGCAGGGATGCCGTTGGTGAGCCAGGCCGCGGTCTGGGCCAGCGCCAGTCGGATCAGCCGTGCGCCGCCCGTCCGGTGCTGCTCGGTGAGGGCGCGCAGCACCGCGGCGGCCAGCAGATATCCGGTGCCGTGGTCGAGGGCCTGAGCGGGCAGTGCGCCCGGTTCGTCGGGGGAGCCTTCGAGTGCGGCGATTCCGGTGGCCACCTGCACCAGGCTGTCGAAGCCGCGCCGCTCGTGCCACGGCCCGTACCGGCCCCATGCGGACAGCTGGGCGATCACGAGGTCCGGCCGGCGCCCGGCGAGTGCCTCCGGCGTCAGCCCGTGCCGCTCCAGGGCCCCCGGGCGGTATCCGGTGACGACCACATCGGCTCCGTCGAGCAGCTCGTCGAAGACCCGGCGGTCCGCCGCACGGCCCAGGTCGAGCACCGTCGAACGCTTCCCCAAGCCCGTGTCGTTGTGGGCCTCCTGACTCTCCGTCAGCTGAGGTGCGTCGATCCGCAGGACATCGGCGCCGAGCAGAGCGAGTGTGCGGGTGGCGACGGGACCCGCGAGAACCCGAGTGAGGTCCAGGACCCGCAACCCCGCGGCAGGCGGCGGGATTTCACCACGGGACGCGGGGAGGCCGCGCGGCGCCCGGCCAGCGAGCCGCTCCGTCGTCAACAAGGGCTGGGCGGCGGCCAGTTCCCCCTGCTCGTGTGCCGCCCACTGTGCCGGGGTGCGCAACACGACGGCCAGACCGCCCGCCGCGTACACGGTCGCCTCGACGTCCGCTGCCGTGCGGCCGGCGATCGCGTCCGCCACGGAGGGCACCTCCGCGTCGGCGGGCAGGCCGAGTGCGGAGAGCAAACGGGCGCGGTGGTGGGGGTAGTTGGCGTGCGTACGGACCCAGCCGTCAGCGGCGCGCCAGAAGCGGGAGAGCGGCGCGAAGGTGGTCGGCGCCATCCCGTCGACGCGCACCAGCCGGTCGCTGAGGAACGCCGTCGTCACCGCGCCGTCGTCAACCCGCACGGCGGGCACCGGGCGGCCGGTGCGTACGCCGGTGAGCTCGGCCGCAGCCAAAGCGCAGACCGCCACGGTGGAGCGGGCCAGCTCCATGACGGGCAGCCGCGAGGGCAGCGCCCCGACGCCCTCGAAGGTGACATGGCGCAGGAGTTCAGGGTCGCCGTCAAGTGCCGCCCAGGCCTGTGCCGTACCCAACTGGTGTGAGTGATCCATGCCCGCACTATGGCACTGAGTGACACCATCGTAGGAGGGGAGCCGGCGGATGCCCTGCCGTGCGGAGGCTTCGGCGTCTTTGCGGTTGTCAGCTCGGGACACCGGTCGGCGGCCGGCCGGTGGGTCCGGGCGCTCGGCCCGGCTGCTCGGCCTCGAAGGAGCCGTTGCGGCGCACGACGAGGATGGCGGCGTCGTCGCTCTGCCGGTCGCCGGTGTGCCGCACGAGGTCGAGCCCCAACTGCTCCACGAGTTCGGGCGAGGGCAGCTCGGCCCATGTGCTGAGGCGGTCGACCAGTGGGTAGAAGACCCCCTCGGCATCGCGGGCCTCGGTCACCCCGTCGGTGCACAGAACCATCCGGTCCCCGGCCGCGAAGGGGCAGTGCTGCGCCGTGCGCGCCTGCCCCGCCAAATCGCCGAGTCCAAGGGGAAGTCCGGGGTCGTCGAGCCATATCTCCGCTGCTCTGCCACCGCTGAGTCTGAACGGGGTGGTGTGTCCGCACCCGACGATCTCCGCCCGGCCGTCCGGCTCCAGTTGCAGCACCAACGCGGTGACGAACCGCTCGCCGTCCCCCGTGTCCCGCGCGTAGTGGTTGTGCCGCAGCAGCGCCTCTTCCATCTGGGTGCACACGCCGAGCACCGAGGGCTGGTGGTAGGCGCCTTCGCGGAAGGAGGTCAGCACGGCGGCCCCGGCATGGATCGCGGGGAGCCCTTTGCCTCGTACGTCCCCGATGAGCACCCGGGTTCCGTACGGCGTGGGCAGGACCTCGTAGATGTCACCGCCGATCAGCGCGTCCCGGGCGGAGGACACGTACAGTCCGTCGACCACCGCGTCGTCGGTGTGGAGCGGCAGTTCGCGCAGCAAGGTCCGCTGGGCGGCCTCGGCCGTGAACCGGACCCGGGCCAGCAGATCTTCCCGTTCCCATCGCGACTGGCAGAGCAGTACACAGGCGATGCCGGCCACGACCGACCCGCCGATCGAGGCGATCATGGTGGGGGCTCCTGAAGGGCCCAGCTCATCGGTGTAAACGACAACCACCGCGGCGGTGTAGAACATCCCCACCAGCACGACCTGCCCGGTGGTGCAGAGCATCGCCGCTATGAGCGCCGCCAGTCCGGACACCTGAATGGTCTGGGACCCGTCGCCGGTCGCAAGGTCGACGATGGCCACCAGGACGACCAGCGCGCACAGAATCGCCGTGGTCGGCTGCCTTCTGCTGTTGGACAGCCGCTCGTCCCAGCTCGGCCGGTCGCTGCGACCGCCATGGATTCGGGATGCCATGGGGACTCCTTGCTGGTGCATGTGGCCACGCGCCCATGGCCCGCGGCCCGGCTCCTGGCGTTGGTAGCGGTGAAGGGTGCGGTGTTCGGAGGGAGTTGATGCTCTGTGGGCGTAGCAGCCCCGCCGCAAGGTTGCAGGGCTGCGGAAGCCGCATCGCCGGGCGGTGCGGTTCCCACGATTTCCACGGTACGCCGATTGACTCGGCAGCCCGCCTCTACTCGAACGTGTATTCGTATGTGCTGGATGTGGGGTGCTGCGGGGAAGTGCGGGCCCGTCCTTCGGGAGGGGTTTCGCGCGGGTGCGAGGGCGGGGCGGTGTCACGGAGGGCCGGTCGGCGCAGGGGTGCCCCCGCCGACCGGGTCGGTTCCGGGCCGGGGTCAGACGCCCGAGTGCAGGGCGATGCGCTCGTCACCCGCGTACACGTTCATGGAGTTGCCGCGCAGGAAGCCGACCAGCGTGAGACCCGATTCGACGGCCAGGTCGACGGCGAGCGAGGACGGCGCGGAGACCGCCGCGAGGACCGGGATGCCCGCCATGACCGCCTTCTGCGCGAGCTCGAAGGAGGCCCGCCCCGACACCAGCAGGATGCAGCGCGAAAGCGGCAGCCGGTCGTCCTGGAGAGCCAGTCCGACCAGCTTGTCCACCGCGTTGTGGCGGCCCACGTCCTCGCGTATGTCCAGGAGTTCGCCCCCGGGCGAGAACAGCGCCGCCGCGTGCAGACCCCCGGTCCGGTCGAAGACCCGCTGCGCCGAGCGCAGCCGGTCGGGGAGGGCCGCGAGCAGTTCGGGCTCCATCAGGAGCGGGGGAGTGTCGGCGATCGGGAAGCGGGCCTGCGTCCGGACGGCGTCCAGGCTGGCCTTGCCGCACAGGCCGCACGAGGACGTCGTGTACACGTTCCTTTCGAGGGTGATGTCGGGCACCGCGACGCCCGGCGCCAGCCGCACGTCGACCACGTTGTACGTGTTGGAGCCGTCGGCCGTCGCGCCCGCGCAGTACACGATCGACTGGAGATCGGACGCGGCGCCGAGCACCCCCTCGCTGACCAGGAACCCGGCCGCGAGCGCGAAGTCGTCGCCCGGTGTGCGCATCGTGATCGCGAGCGGTTTGCCGTTGAGCCGGATCTCCAGGGGCTCCTCGGCGACCAGCGTGTCCGGGCGGGCCGACACCACCCCGTCCCGGATGCGGATGACGCGGCGGCGCTCGGTGACCCGTCCCATGCTCTCAGTCCCTCAGTCGCTGTGCTCGGTCTCGGTTCTGTACGTGCTGGAAGCCGAAGCGTTTCCTTGATGCACAGGTTGCCGTGGGTCACCGGGTTGTCATGCGGTGAGGTGACCTTGACGGTCTCATTGTCCTGCACATGGAGGGTGAGGTTGAGCGGGGCGTCGTGCTCGGCCGAGTGGTCGGCGGTCGGGCAACCGAGGAGGGCAGGCCATCGTCGACAAAATATTGTCTACAGTATGCCTTTCTCGGCGGTCGAGGTGCCGAACGGGCTCCGCAAGCACTCCGCAGGGGC
This sequence comes from Streptomyces sp. NPDC094147, assembly GCF_044764265.1. Lineage (NCBI taxonomy): Bacteria > Bacillati > Actinomycetota > Actinomycetes > Kitasatosporales > Streptomycetaceae > Streptomyces > Streptomyces sp. NPDC094147. The sequence continues at coordinate 226,211 of NZ_JBIWHT010000008.1, forward strand.
GAAACGCTGACACAAGGCTCCAAAGGTGCGGCAGTGAATCCTGTTGGATCTCGCGCCCTTGTACCCATCAGTAGCCACGAAGACTGGATGGCTCCGGATGTCAGCAGTGAAATGCTCGTACCGAGGGGATCCGTCATGACCGGCATGCGAGGCTCGCGCGTAGTCGCAGTCGGGCACTACCAGCCCGCCAGGGTGCTCACCAACGGCGACCTCGCCGAGCTGGTCGACACCAGCGACGAGTGGATCAGCAGCCGCGTCGGCATCCGCACCCGCCATGTCGCGGGCCCCGACGAGCACGTGGACGAACTGGCCGCGCACGCGGGAGCGAAGGCTCTCGCCGGTGCCGGGCTGACCCCCGCCGACATCGATCTGGTCGTGGTCGCCACCTCCACCGCGACCCACCGCTCACCGAACACCGCGGCCAGGGTCGCCGCCCGCCTCGGCATGGGCTCGCCCGCGGTCCTCGACCTCAACGTCGTCTGCGCCGGGTTCACCCACGCCCTGGCCACCGCCGACAGCCTGGTACGCACCGGCACGGCCAGCCGCGCCCTGGTCATCGGCGCGGACAAGATGACCGAGGTGACCGACTGGACCGACCGCACCACCTGCGTCCTGGTCGGCGACGGTGCCGGCGCCGCGGTGGTCGAGGCGAGCGAACAGGCGCTGATCGGCCCGGTGTTGTGGGGCTCGGTGCCCGAGATGGGCCATGCGGTACGCATCGAAGGCACCCCGCCGGTGTTCGCGCAGGAGGGCCAGTCCGTCTACCGCTGGGCCACCACCCAGCTGCCGCCCATCGCCCGCCAGGTGTGCGAGCGCGCCGGGCTCACCCCCGAGGACCTCGCCGCGGTCGTGCTGCACCAGGCGAATCTGCGGATCATCGAACCCGTCGCGCGCAAGATCGGGGCCGTCAACGCGGTGATCGCCCGCGATGTCGTCGAATCCGGGAACACCTCGGCGGCCAGCATCCCGCTGGCCCTGTCCAAGCTGGTCGAACGCGGCGAGATCACCACCGGCGACCCGGTCCTGCTCTTCGGCTTCGGCGGCAATCTCTCGTACGCGGGCCAAGTCATCCGCTGCCCTTGACCGACCCCGCCCGAACTGCCGGACAGGGACCGCAAGTTCATCACCACGACGAAGCCGGGCACCCGCCGCACTGGCACAGGCGGCGCTCTCGCCGGCCTCGTTCGACCTGGACGCCGCGCAGTACCCGGACCTGCTGCTTGGTCATGGCATGGAGCGCAGCCGGGGGACTTGCGCCGTTATCCCCGGCGGCTGGAGCAGAGGTGTGGGTTCGGGGCCGGGGTCCTCGGTGACGACGACGCCGGCGGCCTCGTGGTCGAAGCCGGCGGGCCAGCGGGTGTGCTCGCTGGCCAGGGCGTCGGCCAGGCGTGCCTGGAGAAGGTCGGCCGTGCTCAGGTCGGCGCCGCGCAGGTCGGCCAGTCGCAGGTCGGCCCGGCGGAAGACCGCACCTCGGGCGTCGGCCTTGCGCAGGTTCGCCTCGCGCAGGTCGGCCTCGCTGAAGTCGGCGTCCCGCAGGTCCGTCTCGGCCAGCCGCGCGCCGCGCAGGTCGGCCAGAGCGCAGCGGGTCCGGCGGAGAACGGCGGTCTTGAGGTCGGCGTGCCGCAGGTTGACGGAGACCAGGGACGCCTGGGTCAGGTTGGCGTGGTACAGGCCCGCCGCCTCCAGGCAGGAGCGGTCGAGGTTGACCTCGGGCAGCCAGAGCCCGTCGCAGTCGGCGCGGCGCAGGTCGGTGGCGCTGAGATTGACCCAGGACTGCTCCCGGCTTCGGCACAGCACGCCGAGGCCGGTCAGCGCCACCTGTGAGTCGGCGGCGCGGGCCTCCAGCGGTGCGATGTAGTTGATGGGCGCGTCCGCCGCCGGCGCCTCCGGCCCGGTGGGCGGCCAGGGCAGGTGCGTCCGCAGATACGCGGCCTGGATGGAGATGACGGCCTCGCGGTCACGGGCGGACTGCTCCGCGACCCGCCACAGCGCGTGGAGCCCACCGACGCGCACATCCAGCTTGTCGCTGCCGAGCTGATCGACCGCCCGGCTGAACCGGTCGGTGACGTAGCCCTCCTGGGTAGCGCGCAAGCCGTCCTGGCTGACCCGGAGTTGCCGCCACGTGGCGTACGCGCCGAAGAGCACGACCATGCCGCCGACCGCCTGCAGAAGAGTCGTCCGGACATCGTTCACGGCCTTCAGCCGATCCTGCGGCGCGACGGCGGCACCGGCGAGATCGTGGTCGACCACCACACCCGGCAGCACGACGAACACCGCTCCCAGAACGGCCAGTCCCACCGCCCCGGCCAGCAGCACCCCGACCGCACGACGACCCACCGGCCGCCCGCGCCACGACCGCCGACCGCGGTCCGGTTCCCCCGTCTCCATGGGTACGGGAGCCTAGACGCACCTCAGAAAACGATCAAGATGCGCCAAGTGGGGAGCGGTACGGGGGAGTTCTGTGCCCCACGAACGGCCAACCACACCGATCAGCACGCGATCGACTTCCATGGATCGGCAGCGTGGAACGATCGCCGCCATGTCAGGTCAAGTCTGGGCGTCACTCATATCGTTGGGCGGCGTTGCGCTCGGTGGCGTGCTGTCCTTCCTCGTCCACGGACGAGGGGCGCCCAGGGCATGGCGATCGGTAGACTGTAGACGACAACCAACCTCCATGACCGGCTCGACGCCCGTGGTGCAGCAGGAGGGGGAACCGATGGTGTCCGCAGGACTGCCGCAGGGAACCGTGCCCAAGCTGGAGCGGCCCGGACCGCTCCGCGAGCGCGTGTACGAGGCTCTCCTGGAGCTGATCACCACCCGGGCGCTGCGCCCCGGCCGCCATCTGGTGGAGAGCGAACTCGCCGGGCACCTCGGGGTGTCCCGGCAGCCGGTGCGCGAGGCGCTCCAGCGGCTCAACACCGAGGGCTGGGTCGATCTGCGGCCCGCGCAGGGCGCGTTCGTCCACGAGCCCACCGAGGCGGAGGCCGACCAACTCCTTTCGGTGCGTACGCTGTTGGAGGCCGAGGCGGCCCGGCTCGCGGCCGCCAACTCCGGCTCGGCCGGGATCGCCGCGTTGGAGCAGCTGTGCGCCAGGGGCGAGCAGGCGGTCGCCGATGACGACGTGGACCTGGCGGTGTCCACCAACGCCGCGTTCCACGCCAAGGTGATTGAACTCGCCGGGAACGTGGTGCTCGCGGAGCTCGCCGCTCAGGTCGACCGGCGGGTGCGCTGGTACTACACGCCCGTCGCCCGCCTACGCGGCAAGCAGTCCTGGATCGAGCACCGGGATCTCATCGCCGCGATCTCGGCGCGCGACGAGCAGCGGGCGACGGAGGTCATGCGCGCCCACACCGAGCACACGCGCACGACCCACCACGAGCGGTCCGAGTGGTCCGAACGGTCCGAGCGGGGCTGACTCCGCTCGGGGCCATCGTGATCGGCCCGAGGTGCCCGGGGCCGCCCCCCCCTGATTCCTACCGGAACGCGTCAGCGTGCGCCTCGGCCCACGCCCGGAACGTGCGCGGCTCCCGCCCGGTCACCTCCCGCACGGTGGTCACCACGCCCGACTCGTCGAGCGTGCCGTCCACGTAGAAGCTGAAGAACGCGTCGACGTACGGCACGGGCATCCGCGCCGACATCTCCTTGTACGCCTCGTCGTCGGGAATGCCCTCGCAGGAGAGCTCGCGGCCCAGCACCTCTCCGAGGACGCGCACTCGGTCGGCGGGGAGGAGGGAATCGGGGCCGGAGAGCGGGTAGATCTGGCCCTCGTGGTCGTCGCCGGTCAGCGCCGCGGCCGCGCACGCCGCGATGTCGTACGGGTCGATCACCGCGGCCCGTACGTCCGCGAAGGGCGCCCGCACCACATCGCCCCGGCTCAACTGCTCAGCCCATTCAAGGGTGTTGGACATGAACATCCGCGGACGCAGGAACGTCCAGGGCAGTCCCGACTCCCGTACCGCGGTCTCGGATTCGATGATGTAGCGGGAGACCGCGTTGGTGAGGTCGCTGGCGCCCGCCGAGCCGCCGGAGAGCAGTACGACCCGTTCCGCCGCGCCCGCGCGGGCGGCGGCGAGTGTCGCGGCCATGTTGTCGTAGCCGGGCATCAGGAACACCGCGCGGGCCTCGGCGAGCGAGGCGGCGAAGGTCTCCGGCCGGTTGAGGTCACCGGCCACCGCCCGCGCGTTGGCGGGCAGGCCCGCCGGATTGCCGGACCGGCTCAGCGCATGCACCTCCTCGCCCGTGCCGTCGAGCAACTCGCCCAGAATCCGCACCAGTTCGGACCCGACATTCCCCGTCGCCCCGGTCACCAGGATCATGCGCTTCCCCTCTCGTCCCGTGTGCAAGGTGCCCATCGTGCTTCAGAGAGCAGCATCGCGACCAGTACGAGCACCAGGGCGAACAGCTCGGCGAGGGAGGAGACATGCGTGCCGAGCGGCACGGTGGCGAGCGCGGCCACCGCGCCGCCCACGCGGAACCGCAGCGGGTTGATGCGCAGCACCGCGCGGAAGGCGACGTTCCCCGCGAGGAAGAGCGCCACCCCGCCGGCCAGCGCGACGGCGGGCGCGGCCGGCAGGTGCTCGGGCAGCTGCCCGATGGACTTCTTCACCCCGGCCGCGAGCACCGCGACACCGAGCAGCATCGGCACGAAGCTGTAGTAGTAAGCGAGCATCGTCAGCCGGAACCGGGACAGCCCGGACGCCGCCCGCAGCGCCGCCTCGGCCGCCTCCTCGTCCCGGATGAAGTACGTCCACCACAGCGCCGTCGCCAGGGCGAGCGCGAGGACAACCCCGCCGAACAGCCCCCAGTCCAGCCTGAGTTCGCCGGATTCGGAGCCGGAGCCGACGCCGATCGCGATCACGGATTCGCCGAACGCGACGATCAGGAGGAGTCCGTGCCGCTCCACGAAGTGCGCCGGGTCGAGCGCGCCGACGCGGCCCGTGACCGGCACCCGCTCGCCGTCGATGTCGGAGGTGATGCGGCTGGAGAGGATGGGCGTGACGTTCTGCAGCAGCAGCGCGGCCAGCCACAGCCCTTCGGCGGCCCGGCCACTGACCGTGCCGGCCGCCGTCACACACAGCGCGGCGAGCACATTGGTCAGCGCGAAGCTGAGGACGTACCGCCCGTGCAGCAGCGCGTACAGCGCGCTGTGCACGATGGTGACCAGGAGGAAGCCGAGTCCGAACGCGACGCCGTTCGTGGTGAACACACCGGGGATGGCCAGGGCGCAGGTCAAGAAGCCGCACATGCCGAGGATCAGCGGGATGCGGCGGGCGTTGGTCTCCGGGGGCACCTGGTTGGTGAGGTAGGCGTAGGCCCCGTACATCCAGAACAGGACGGCGAAGATGAGCAGTACCCGCCCGGCCTGTGCGAAGGAGAGGTCGTGGGTGAGCAGCACGGTCAGCTGTGTGATCGTGAAGACGAAGACGAGGTCGAAGAAGAGCTCCAAGGTGGAGACCCGGCGCTCGGCGGCGCCCTCGGCCCCCGCCGTCATGCCGTCGACGGCAGACATACGTTCCCCCAGCAGGCATGTCGTTCGGATATGCGGCCGACACCCTAGCCCAGCGAGGGGGCGCCGCCCCGGACCGTCCCGGCTCGCGGGCGCCGCTGAGCACAGGTGGGCTCACACCACGTCTATGGTTCACACCACCTCTATATGGGCTTACACCATGGGCTCACACCACCTCCCGGCTGATCGGCCGGGGGCTCGGCGCGATGTCCCGGACCCGGACCCCGGGTCCGGGACATCGCCACCACCCGCCGGCCCGAGGCCGACCCGCCCACCCCGGCAAAGCCCGCCGCAGGCGTCCCGCACCCTGCCTCCACCCCCGCGATCACGTGACGTCACTCATACTTCACGCCGCGTGCGTGCCAACTCCCGCCGCACCTCACTACCGTCCGGTAACAGCGCCATCGCACACCCCGCCCGACCGTGCACCGAGAGCGGAGATCCAGACATGGCACTCACCCCCGCCCCCCTCACTCTCAAGCCCGGCACCGCCTGGTCCGATGCCTGGCAGCGCAGCCTCGCCGCCGCCCCCGAGGCCTTCAGGGACGACCGAGTCCTGAACCTCTGGGCCGACCAGTGGCACGCCGACGGCCGCGCTCTCCCCGCCACCAGCCCCCTCGACGCCGGCCCCATCGCGGGCCCGCCCCGACTGGACGGCCCCGCCGCCCAACAGGCCGTACGGGCCGCCCTCGACCAGCACCGCGCCTGGCGGCACGTCCCGATCGCCGAGCGCCGCGCCCGCGTTGACGCCGCGCTCGACGCACTGACCGAACACCGCGATCTGCTCGCCCTCCTCCTCGTATGGGAGATCGGCAAGCCCTGGCGACTGGCCCGCGCGGACGTCGACCGCGCCATCGACGGAGTCCGCTGGTACGCCGAGAACATCGACACGATGCTGGAGGGCCGGACGCCCCTCCCCGGCCCGGTGTCCAACATCGCGAGCTGGAACTACCCGATGTCGGTACTCGTTCACGCGATGCTGGTTCAGGCCCTCACGGGCAACGCCGTGATCGCCAAGACCCCCACCGACGGCGGCGTCGCCTGCCTCACCCTGGCCGCCGCGCTCGCCGTGCGCGAGGGCATCCCGATCACCCTGGTGAGCGGCAGCGGGGGCGAACTCTCCGAGGCCCTGGTCCGCTCCCCGGAGATCGGCTGCGTCTCCTTCGTCGGCGGCCGCGACACCGGAGCGCGCATCGCCACCGCGGTGGCCGACCTCGGCAAGCCGCACATCCTGGAACAGGAAGGCCTGAACACCTGGGGCATCTGGAATTTCAGCGACTGGGACGGACTCTCCTCCGTCATCCCCAAACTCTTCGACTACGGCAAGCAACGCTGCACCGCCTACCCGCGGTTCGTCGTCCAGCGCACCCTGTTCGACCAGTTCCTGGCCGCCTATCTGCCGGGTGTGCGCTCGGTACGGACCGGGCACCCCCTGGCCGTCGTACACCCCGAAGACGCCCTGCCGGAACTGGACTTCGGCCCGCTCATCAACGCGGCGAAGGCCAAGGAGCTCAGCGACCAGGTGACCGAGGCCATCGACCGGGGTGCCGTCCCCCTGCACCGCGCCTCCCTGGCCGACGGCCGCTTCCTGCCCGGCCAGGACACCAGCGCCTATCTGCCGTCGGTCACCCTGCTCAATCCGCCCCCGTCCTCACCGCTGTTCCACGCGGAACCGTTCGGTCCGGTCGACACGATCGTCCTGGTCGACACCGAGGCGGAACTGCTCGCCGCGATGAACGCCTCCAACGGAGCCCTGGTCGCCACCCTGTCGACCGACGACCCGGACACGTACGACCGACTGGCCCCGCAGATACGGGCGTTCAAGGTGGGCCGGGGCAAACCCCGCTCCCGGGGCGACCGAGAGGAACTGTTCGGCGGCTACGGCGCGTCGTGGCGCGGCGCCTTCGTCGGCGGCGAACTCCTGGTACGGGCCGTGACCGAGGGCCCGGCGGGGGAGCGGGCTCCGGGCAACTTCCCGGACTACCAGCTGATTCCGTAACGCCGGACCACCGACTACCGGCTGATTCCGTAATGGGGGAGTCCCGCCCGGCTCATTCCGCAAGGAGAGGGGGGACGGCAGGGCCGCCCCCTTGTCTGCAATGACCCCCGAGCCACCGACAGGGCAATGTCACCCGATGCCCTGCCGGTCCGGCTCCAGCGCGAAAGTACGCTCCGCCGCCTCCGGCACCGCGAGCGCGACGGCCTGCGCGAGCAACTCCCGGTGCCGGAGCAGCGGCTCGCGCCGGGCTTCGGGCGCAAGCTGCAGCAGATCGTTGAGCCCGGCCACGATCCGTCGAGTGACCTGGGGACTTCCCACCGCGTAGAGCCGAATCTCGGCGAAGCTGAGATCCACGAGATCGGCCCAGTCCGGTACGTCCTGGACGAGCCGCACCTCGTCCCTGCCGTCCCGGTGTGCCACCGCCCCGAGCGGCCGGTCCGCCAGAGCAGTCAGGAGCTGGACGATCCGGTCCAGGCACTGCACGGCGGTGGTCGGGTCGTTGACGGCGGGCGAGAGCGCCCGCAGCGCGATGTCGGAGAGCTGCCGCAGCCCGAACCCCAGATCCTGGTGGAACGTACGCTCCACACCCACCGACACGGTGTACCGCAGCGAGGCGCGGGACGGCGCCTTCGCTCCGCCGTGCACCGCGAGCAGCGGAGTGCCCGGCACCACGAAGTCCCCGATCCTGGGAATCAGCCGGAGCACCACGCCATGACGCCGGGCCGCCCGCACGAGCCGGGCGATGTTCACGTCCCGCAGCACCCCACCGTGCCCGCTGTACCCGATCCGCCCGGTCTCCGGGCCGAAGGACAGCCCGCCGACGTCCCCGCGCGGCATCTTGTCCACCACGCGCAAGGCCTCCCAGGTGATCCGGTCCACCACGTGCCCGACGCGCATGAGCCGCAGCGTGGAGCTCACGTACGCGATGAAGAGAAACAGGCTCAGCGTGACCATGAGGAGCGTGAGGCCGCTCTGCAGAAACGGAACGGTGGTCACGAGGCGGGGGTCGGTCTCGCTGTCGAACGAGGTGAGCACGAGCAGCGACAGGGTGAAGGCGGCCAGGAAGACGGCGAAGGTCAGCTTGGTGATGCGTGACCGCACGAAGATCCGTACGACGCGGGGCGTGAACTGCCCGCTGGCCATCTGGACCGCGACCAGCGAAATGCTGAACACGACACCGATGAAGGTCATCATCGCCGAGCTGACCGTGGTGATCACGGTCTTGGCCTCGTCGACGAGCCGGATCAGCTCGGTGACCTCGGCGTAGTTCTCGTCGTCCTGGAGCATCCGCATGATGGCGGCGTCGGCCTCGTACGCGCCGACCCACAGCCCGAAGGTCAGCACCATGGCCGCGGTGGGCGCGAACCAGAAGGTGTCGCGCAGATGCTCCCGCAGCGGCGACAACGCACGCGGCCGCCGGTATCCCTCGCCTCTGCTCACCCGGCGAAGGCTAGGCCCGGGGCCGGGCACCCCGAGACTCCGCGCCGCCGTGTGGTCCCACAGTCGTACACACATTGGTCCTCACGGAGTACGAAGTCGCGGCCCGGGACCCGAAGAATGGAAAGCGCCCCGCCGCACGATGACCTTGAACCCAGGAGGGCTCATGTCCGCCACCCGCACCAGGACCAAGTCCCGAACCCGGACGATCGTCATCGCCGTCGCCTCGGTCGCCGTGGCGCTGGGCTTCGCCGCCGTCGTCGCCGTACCGGCCGCGAAGGACTGGTACCAGAACCGCCACGACGAGGCGTCCTCCTACCGCTCCGGCAAGGAGGCGAAGGGCGACCGGGTCTCCGTACCGCGCTGGCTTCCCGACGAGGCGAGGCGCATCGAGTACGCGATGAGGACTACCGGCGGCGACCGCCTCCTGAAGGCCACCCTCCCGTCGGCCGACCTCCCCGCCACCTGCAAGCCCCACAAGCCGGCCACGCCCCCTCAGCCGCCGGCCATCACGTCGACCTGGTTCCCGAAGAACGCCGAGGCCCGCACCACCGCCCGATGCGACCTGTACTACGCGTACATGGACGGAAACACTCTGTACGCCTGGCAGGCGCACGACGACTGGATCGCCGCGAACAGGGTCTGACGCTCGCCTGACCACGCAATATGCAGGTGAACGGCACCTCAAACCCCTGGTAGAGTTCTCTATGTCGCCGCGGGGAACACCCCGCGAAGACAACACCTTGTCCGGGTGGCGGAATGGCAGACGCGCTAGCTTGAGGTGCTAGTGCCCTTTATCGGGCGTGGGGGTTCAAGTCCCCCCTCGGACACTGGCTATACGCACATAGAAGAGCGGGTTGTGACTCTACGGTCACGACTCGCTCTTTTGCATAGTAGGTGAGTTTCAGCCCGAGAGCTTCGTACAGGGCCCGTACGTCGTCCGGGGCGGCGGCTGCCAGGGCGCTCGGGATGTTGCCGAGCTGGGTGACGAGCTCGTGGATCTGGGTCTGGGTGAGCACGGCGCGCTGTGCCTTGTCCGTCTCGTTGAACTGTCGTTGTGCGGCTGCTTTCTCTGCCTGTGTCTGGTTGATCCATCCGGTGACGAGTTCGGGGTCGGTGCCGCGGTCGAGGGCTGCTCGGTAGTCGGCGATGCGCCGGTCGCAGTCTGCGTCCGTAGTCGTCGCTGTAGCGGCAGCGGTAGTGTTCGCGGCCGTTGTTGAAGCTTCCCTGCATCTTGCGTCGGCAGTCTGAGCAGTGGATCCGTCCACGCAGTACGTAGGTGTGGATGATCGTCCGTGGAGGGCGGGGATGATCCCGCCGTCGGCTTCGTGAACTTCGTTCGTGTGCCGCTCGAAAAGTCATCGCCGCAGGTCATGACGGTGTTCGTGGGGTGGTGGCAGGATTCGCGGGTGATCGTTTCGTTGTTGTGCCGCGCTGAAGAAGCTGGTGCTGCGCCTGGCAGGCGAGAATCCGCAGTGGGGGCACCACAGAATCCAAGGTGAGCCCGCGCGGCTGGGGCATCCGATCGCCCGTCCACGGTGTGGGAGATCCTGAACACCGCTGGCATCGATCCGGCTCCGCGCCGCTGCGGACCGAGTTGGCGCGACTTCCTCACCGCGCAGGCCGAAGGGATCATCGCGGCGGACTTCTTCCATGTCGATACGGTGCTGGGCACGCGCCTGTACACGATGGCTTCCTGGAGCACGGCACCCGCAAGCTGCACATCACCGGGGTCACCCGGCATCCGATCGGCCAGTGGGCGACCCAGCAGGCCCGCAACCTCGCCGTCTTCGAGGCTGCGGAGCTGGAGGTGCTGCTCAGTGCCCCGCGGGTGCCTCGGATGAACGCGCATTGCGAGCGGGTGATCGGCACGGTCCGCCGCGAAGTGCTGGATCACATCCTGGTCCTGAACGAGGCCCACGCGCGCCGGGTCCTGACCGAGTATCAAGCTCACTGCAACAGGCACCGGCCTCACCAGGCCCGGGAGCAGCGACCGCCCGAAGCCGTCAAGGAACCCACCACCATCGAGGGCCACCGCGGCCGCAGACCCCTGCGCACCCTCATCCTCGGCGGCACCATCAACGAATACCGCTATGCCGCTTGACCTGCAACGATGACTTTTCGAGCGGCACAAGGTCGTCGGCCCCACCGGCTGGGTTGTCGGCATCCAGGGCGCACTCGGCTTCGCCGGCGGGCAGTTCGGCGACGGACCCTGGGGCTTCCTGCACAAACTTATCAACGTCCCGGCGCCCGGCTACCTGGCGCTCGCCATACTCGGCGCGACGCTGGCGGTGTGGGCCGAGACCGGCCACAAGCAGGCCGCACGAAACGAAACCTGACGGTATGTCAGCCTTCCTTCCGTACGCCCGTTACGGGGGCGTACCCGGTGTGAGATACCAACTGGCCGTATCCGCTGAGGAGTTCCACGCCGCGGAGCAGGGCGGAGTGGTCGAGATGCGCGTCCCCGCGGGCCACCGAGGAGGCGAGGAGTTGTGCGGCGGTGCTGCTGAGCGGGAGGACGGCGCCGATGGTGCGGGCGGTGTCGGTGACGATGCCCATGTCCTTGTGGTGCAGGCCCATCGTGAAGCTGGGTGTGTAGTCGCGTTCCACGAAGTTGGCCTTCTTGCGGGTGAGGACGTGGGAACCGGCGAGCCCGCCGCTGAGGACGTCGAGGGCGCTTGCGAGGTCCACGCCCGACTTCTCGAGGAAGACCACGGCTTCGGCGCAGGCCTGCATGTTGATCGCGACGATCAGCTGGTTGGCGGCTTTCACGGTCTGGCCGATGCCGTGCCCACCGCAGTGCACGATCGTCCTTCCCATGGCTTCGAAGACGGGCCTGGCCGCCTCGAAGTCGGCCGCCTCGCCGCCGGCCATGATCGACAGGATGCCCTCGATCGCGCCCACTTCACCGCCCGCGACCGGGGCGTCGAGCACGTGGACGCCGTGCTCGCCGGCCCGCTCGGCCAGGGCTATGGAGGTCTGCGGGGCGACGGTGGACATGTCGATGAGCAGCGTTCCGGGCCTGGCGTGGGCCAGGATCCCTTCGGGGCCGTAGGCGACCTCCTCGACCTGGGGGGAGTCGGGCAGCATCGTGATGACCACGTCCGCGTCGCGGACCGCATCACCGATCGACGCGGCGGCGGTGCCGCCCGCCTCCAGCAGGGGCTGCTGCCGGCCGTCCGTCCGGTTCCAGCCGTGCACGGTGTACCCGTACTTGACGAGGTTGACCGCCATGGGGCTGCCCATGGTGCCCAGGCCGATGAAGCCGATCGTCTTCAACGCAAACTCCTTTGATGCGGTGTTCAAGGGGTGTTCAAGAGTGTTTCGAGGGGTGTGGAAGGGGCCTTCAAGGAAGAAAAGGGAGCTGGGGAACGAGGAGTTGTTCCAGGTCCGGGGGTGGCTGGCGGCCGATGAAGGACGCGAGGGTGAGGGGGGAGGCGGTGCCTCCGGCGAGGATTCCGCCGAGGAGGGCCCCGCTGTTCTGTCGCAGGAAGAACTTGGCGTACCGGGTGGTGCCCTCGGCGAAGACGACTTCGAGTGCCTCACCCTCCGCGGGGCGGGTGGCGCCGAAGGAGGCGACGTTCACGCCGAGGAGTTTCAGCGTGGTGGCGGTGTCCGAGCCGTCGAAGGGCTCGGTGTCGTGGCCCATCAGCTGGTGCGCCACGTTGTCCGCCATGCGGTAGCCGGGGGCGACCAGACCGTGGCAGCGCCCCTCGACGGCGGCGCATTCACCGATCGCCCAGACGCGCCCGTCGTGCGTACGGCAGCGGTCGTCGACGGCGATGCCGCCGCGCTCCCCGAGCGCCAGACCCGCGGGGGCGGCCAGCTCGTCGCGGGGGCGGATTCCGGCGGCGAAGACCACCAGGCCGGTCTCCAGGACGGTGCCGTCGGAGAGGCGCACCGCGTGCACCGTGCCGTCGGGGTGGGCTTCGACCGACGCGGTGGCGGTGGCGCAGTGCAGCTGGAGGCCGAGGTCGGTCGCCTGCTGGTGGAGTACGTGCGCCGCGCCCGGGTCGAGCTGGGCCGGCATCAGGTGCGGCGCCGTCTCCACGATGTGCGGGCGCATCCCCAGCAGGCGCAGGGCGTTGGCCGCCTCCAGACCGAGGAGCCCGCCGCCGATCACCACGCCGGGGCGGCCGGCGCGCGCGGCCGCGCGGATGGCATCGAGGTCGTCGAAGGTGCGGTAGACGAAGCACCCCGTCAGGTCGTGCCCCGGGACCGGGGGGACGAACGGGCGAGAGCCGCAGGCCAGGACCAGGGCGTCGTACGCGATGTCGTTGCCGTCGGCGGTCCGGACCGTACGGGTCGTACGGTCGACGGACACCGCCGGGCACGCGAGGCGCACGTCCACCCGGGCGTCGTGCAGGAGGTCCGGTCCCGCGAGGGTGAGGTCGTCCTTGCTCTTGCCGTCCAGGTAGGAGGAGAGGGCGACGCGGTCGTAGGCGAGGTGGCGTTCCTCGCCCAGGACGACGATGCGCCAAGTGCGTTCGGTGTCCAAGGACCGTAGCCGGTCCACGAGTTGGTGCCCGACCATGCCGTGGCCGACGACGACGAGTGTCCGCGTCACGCTGCTTCCCTCAGTCCGGTACGGGGCCCAGGTGCCCATGCCTTGCACAGTTCCCGTACGCGCTCGCCGCAGCCGCCGCACCCCGTGGTGGCCCGGGTCGCCGTGGCGAGTGCCGGGACCGTGCGGGCGCCCTCCTGCCAGGCCTGGCGCAGGGACTTCTCCGTGACGCTGTTGCAGAGGCACACCAGCGCCTCCGCGCCCGGCTCGACGGCGTCCGATGGGGGTCTGGGCGGCCATCCGAGGAGCAACCCCAATACGTCGGAGGGGAGTTGCTGTCCGAGCCGGTGGCAGCGGCTGATCGAGGCGATGGCCTGCGGGAGGCCGAACAGGACGGCGCCGACGACGCGTTCGTCCCGCAGTGCGAGCCTGGCGTACCGTCGGTCCACCTTGTCGGTGAGGGTGACGAGGCGGGTGTCCGGGCCTTCGAAGTCGCTCGGCGATCCGATGCAGCACACGTCCGCCGCGCGGGTGCGCAGCCGGAGCACGGGCGGGGCGGCCCGGTAGGCACCGTCCCGGCCGGTGAGGGTCCGCGCGAGGGCGTCGGCCTGCTCCAGGGCGGCACCGGAGCCCGCCGTCGCCCGGCCGTCGTGTTCGACGCCGACGCCGATGGCGTGGACGCGGGGGTCACTGGTGCGCAGCTGTGCGTCGACGACGACCCCGCCGCCGTCGGCCAACAGGCCTGCTGTGAAGGCGAGTTGGATGTCGGGGGTGGCGCCGGTGCACAGCAGGAGGGTGTCGGCTCGAAGGACGGTCCCGTCGTCCAGGTGCAGTCGACCCGGGGTACGCCGCACGGCGGTGCGGCCGCCGAGCACGGTGACCCCGGCCCGCTCCAGCTGTTCGGTGAGCAGGGCGGCGCAGGTCGCGCCCAGGCGCTCGTCCAAGGGGTGGGGGCGGTCGCACACCAGCGTGGTCCTGGTGCCGCGGGCGGCCAGCGCGCTCGCGGCCTCCACCGCCTGCGGCCCGCCGCCGAGCACGACGGCGCTCTCGCCGCTGATCCGGTCGCGGTCGGCCGCGGTCCGCGGGACGACGATACCGGGGGCGAGGCGCCCGTCGGGGGCGGTGATGCCGGGAAGGCCGGGGACCGTGGGGCGTGCCTCCAGGGCGAGGACCAGCGTGTCGTACGGGAAGAGGGTCTCGGTCCCGTCGACCAGCGCCCGCACCCGGCGCTGTGCGCGGTCGATGCCGGTCACCCGGGTGTCGGTGTGGACGCCGAGGCCGGGCGGGGGCGGCAGGCGCAGGTCCGCGGGGGCGAGCAGGGCGTCGAGGAACGGCTGGTGGTGGGTGGGGCCGGGTTCGGTCCCCAGGAGGGTGAGGGGCTCCTCGTGGCCGTGGTGGCGGAGCCGGTCCGCGAAGTGATGGGCCGTCGGGCCGTTGCCGAGGACGAGGACACGGTTCACGGCGCGACTCCTGACAGGGGCTCGATCCGCACGGCGCACACTTTGAACGCGGGCATGCCGCTGCGGGGGTCCAGAGCCGGGTGGGTGAACAGGTTGGCCCGGCCGTCGCCGGGAAAGTGGAAGGGCGCGAAAACGGTGTCCAGGCGCATCGTCGGATCCACCCGGACCCGGGCCGTCATGCTGCCGCGCGCGGAGACGACCCGGGCGAGGCCCGCGTCGGCCACCCCGGAACGGAGCGCGGTGTCGGGGTGGATCTCGATGAAGGGCCCGGGGACGGCGTCGTTGAGTTCGGCCACGCGGCGGGTCTGCGCCCCCGACTGGTAGTGCGCCAGGACTCTGCCGGTCGTCGCGTGCAGGGGGTAGCGGGGGCTGAGGTCCTCCGCCGGGCCCTGGTGGTCCACCGCGGTGAACCGCGCCCTGCCGTCGGGGTGTTCGAACCGGTCGAGGAAGAGCCGGGGCGTGCCCGGGTGCGGGCCGTGCGCGTCCGGGCACGGCCAGTGCAGGCTCTCCCCGGAGTCGAGGCGCTCGTACGAGATGCCGGAGTAGTCGGCCCTGCCGCCCCGGGAGGCGGCGCGCAGTTCGTCGAAGACCTCCTGCGGGACCGTCGGGTACCGGTCGGCGGGCTCGCCGAGGCGCACCGCGAGATCGTGCAGGACCTGGAGGTCGCTGCGTACCTGCCCCGGCGGCGAAAGCAGCGCACGGCGGCGCAGCACCCGGCCCTCCAGGCTCGTCAGGGTGCCCTCCTCCTCGGCCCACTGGGTGACGGGCAGTACGACGTCGGCCATGCGGGCGGTCTCGGACGGCACGAAGTCGGCCACCACGAGCAGGTCGAGGGAGGCGAGGCGCTCGGCCACGCGCGCGGAGTGGGGGGCCGAGACGGCCGGGTTCGACCCGAACACCAGGAGTCCCCGGGGGCCGTGGCCGCTGCCCAGCGCGTCCAGGAGCTCGTAGGCGCTGCGCCCGGGACCCGGCAGCTCCTCCGGTGCCACGCCCCAGACGCCGGCGACATGGGCCCGCGCCGCCGGATCGGTGATGGACCGGTAGCCGGGCAGCTGGTCGGCCTTCTGCCCGTGTTCGCGGCCGCCCTGGCCGTTGCCCTGCCCGGTCAGACACCCGTATCCGCTGCCCGTGCGCCCCGGCAGGCCGAGGGCGAGGGCGAGGTTGATGAAGCCCGCCACGGTGTCGGTTCCCGTGCTGTGCTGCTCCACCCCGCGGCCCGTCAGCACATAGGCGCTACGCGCCTCGGCGAGCATCCGGACGGCGGTGCGCTGGGCGCTCGCGGGAACGCCGGTGACGGCCTCCACCCGCTCCGGCCACCAGCCCATCGCCCGCCGCAGTGCGGCATCGAAGCCCTGGGTGCGGTCCTGGATGTAGTCCCGGTCGAGCAGCCCGTCCACGGCGGCGATGTGCAACAGGCCGAGCGCGAGAGCCAGATCGGTGCCGGGCGCGGGCTGCAGGTGCAGCGCGGCCCGCTGGGCGGTGGCGGTCCGGCGCGGATCCATGACGATCAGCTCGGCCCCGTCGAGGTGCTGCATCAGAGGCGGCATCGTCTCGGCGACGTTCGCCCCGGCCAGCAGGACCGTCTGCGCGCCCCTGAGGTCGGTGACCGGGAACGGCAGCCCCCGGTCCACGCCGAAGGCCGCGTTGCCCGCCGCGGCCGCGGACGACATGCAGAACCGGCCGTTGTAGTCGATCTGGCTGGTCCCCAGGGCGAGTCGGGCGAACTTGCCCAGCAGGTACGCCTTCTCGTTGGTGAGCCCGCCCCCGCCGAAGACCGCTGCTCCGTCCGGGCCGTGCTCGGCGCGGATCCGGCGCAGGCCCTTGGCCACCGTGTCCAGCGCGACGTCCCAGGACGCCTCGGCGAGCCGGCCGTCGGGGCGGCGGATCAGCGGCCGGGTCAACCGGTCAGTGGTGGACAGGACTTCGGGGGCGGTCCACCCCTTCTGGCACAGCCGGCCCATGTTGACCGGGAAGTCGGCGGGCCGCACCGCCACGCCGGCCTCCCGGTCACCGCCCAGCCGCGTACCGCACTGCAGGGCGCAGTACGGGCAGTGGGTCGCCACCTCCCTGAGCGGCGGGGGCAGTTCAGACACGGCTGACTTCCTTGGCGCTCTCGGTGGCGTCCTTGCCGCCCGCGGGCGCGCGGCGCAGGTAGACGACCCGGATGACCGTCACGCACAGCGCGTAGTAGGCGAGGAAGACCACGAAGGCCGGGGCGCCGGAGCCGGAGCCGTCCGAGTACGACAGCTTGAAGGCGAGGTTGATGGCGGCACCGCCGAGCGCGCCGACCGCACCGGCGATCGCGATGACCGCGCCGGACAGCCGACGGGCCCTGGCGAAGGCCCCGCTCGCGTCGTGGCCGGAGGTGATCTCGTCCTCGGCCTTCTTGGCGAACACCGCCGGGATCATCTTGTACGTCGACCCGTTGCCGAGGCCGCTGAGCACGAACAGCGCGGTGAACCCTCCGACGAACAGGGCGAAGGAATGCAGGTTCGTGGCGACGACGAGCACGACGGTGCCGGCGCCCATGCCGAGGAAGTTCCAGAACGAGACCCGCGCGCCGCCCTTGCGGTCGGCCAGCCAGCCGCCCAGCGGGCGCGAGAGGGACCCGAGCAGCGGGCCGAGGAAGGTGTAGCCGACCGCCTGCAGCGGGGTGGAGCCGAACTCGTTCTGCAGGACGAGGCCGAAGGCGAAGCCGTAGCCGATGAACGAGCCGAACGTGCCGATGTACAGGAGGGAGATCCACCAGGTGTCACGGTGCCGGGCCGCTTCGCGCTGCGCGCCGGGGTCGGTCCGTACGGCGTCGACGTTGTCCATCTTCCACGCGGCGAGCAGCGCGACGGCCACGACCAGGGGCAGGTAGACGGCCGCGACGTAGGAGGGGTGGGTGTTGCCCGCGAGGGAGATGACCGTGAGCCCGACGAGCTGGACCGCCGCCACGCCGAGGTTGCCGCCGCCCGCGTTGAGCCCGAGGGCCCAGCCCTGGTGGCGCTGCGGGTAGAACGCGGTGATGTTCGTCATCGACGAGGCGAAGTTGCCGCCGCCGACGCCGGCTATGGCGCCGATCGCCAGGAACACCCACAGGGGGGTGCCGGGGCGCTGGACGAAGTACAGGGCGAGCAGGGCGGGGACGAGCAGGATCGCCGTGGCGAATATCGTCCAGTTGCGCCCGCCGAACCGGGTCACCGCGTAGCTGTACGGCAGCCGCAGCAGCGCGCCGACGACCGTCGGGGTGGCCACCAGGAGGAACTTCTCACCGGGGTTGAAGCCGAGGCCGATGGCGGGGGACATGAACAGGACGAGCACGGACCACAGGGTCCACACCGAGAATCCGATGTGCTCGGACAGGACGGACAGGATCAGGTTGCGGCGGGCGATGCGGTGGCCGCCCTGGTGCCAGGCGTCCTCGTCCTCGGGATCCCAGCCGGTCAGCCAGCGGCCCTGCCTGGCGGTGGCGTCAGCCATGGTGCGCTCCAGATGAGTGAAGGGGTCCGGGGCAGGGCCGGGCCCCGGCGAGGAGTGCTCGCCGGGGCCCGGCCTGCGCGGAGAACAGCGGAAGTGGTGCGCTCCGGCTCAGAAGTTGAGGTCCAGCGCCTTGACCTTGTCCCGCTTGCGGTCCGGGTGGCTGTCCGGGAAGACGAAGCAGCGGGTGTTCTTGAGCTTGTTGTCCTCGACCTTGGCGGTGGAGAAGATCACCACGGGCACCCGCTCGCCCTTGTTGAGGAAGTCCGCGCGGAAGTCGATGATCGGAGCGTCCTCGCCCCAGCGGCCCAGGAAGTCCTCCACGACCTCCTGGTCGGCGTAGATGTGGCGGATGTGGTGACCGACGTAGGTGTCCGGCTGCTCGCTGGCACCGACGATCGCGATGTCCTTCCAGTTGGCGTGGGCGACGGTGCCGTCCTCCTCGATGAGGTGGATGGCGACGGGGCAGTTGTCGTAGTACGCCTGGATGAACTTGACGGCGTCCTCGCCCACCGGGGCGTACGCCGCGCTGGCCCGGTCTACCTGGCTGATCCATGCCTGTGCGGTGGAGTTGCCCTCACCGGCCTGCGAGGAGGGGGTCGGGTGGGTGGTGACGGGGCGCAGGGCCCAGAAGCCGTAGGTGCTGCCCTCGACCTCGCCGAAACCGACATTGGCGTAACCGGACGTGAAGTCGGCGTTGACGAAGGTGGCGTCCAGGTTCTCCACCGGCTCACCGGCCGCGAGGAGGCCGGTGTAGCCGTCGATGCCCAGGGCGTCGGCGAGCTTGGTGCCGGCGGCGGCCCGGTCCGAGAGGAGCTCCGCGGCGGCCTTGTTCGCCAGGACGACGAGACCGTCGGCGTCGGTCACCAGCATGGCGGGCGAGGCCCAGTTGAAGAGGTCGAGGAGCTGCTCGGACGAAGGGTAGTTGGACATGGTGGTACGCCTTTCTCGGCTACTTGCGGAAAATTGGTTTCCCGGGTGGGAAGAACTCGGGTGAAAAGAGCTGGTCACAGCACCTTGCGGCTGTAGTTGAAGACCTGGCCCGTGGGCCCGTTCGACGGGAACTCGGCGATGGAGACGATCCATTCGGCCACGGTGCGCGGCGCCTTGAGCCAGTCCGTGCCGAAGCCCTCGTTGATGGCGCGGATGACCTGGTCGCTCACCTCGCCGTCAAGTCCGGCCAGGGTCATGGCAGTTGCGACCGGGCCGGGGCGCACCTCGTTCGCCACGACGCCGTCGTCGGCGAACTCGACCGAGCAGGACCGCATCAGGGCGGTCATCGCGGTCTTGCTGGCCGCGTAGGCCCACCGGTCGGGCTGGAAGCCGTTGGCCAGGCTCGCCCCGACGAAGGTGAGCGAGCCGTCGCCGCCCCGTGTGAGCAGGGGGGCCGTCGCCTGGATGAGACTCAGGGCGGTGTGCACATTGTTCTCGTACGCATCGGCCGCCACCTGCCAGTCGAGCTTGCGGAGGTCGACCGGGTCCGGCGAGACACCGGAGTTGAGCACCACGGCCCGCACACCGCCGGCCGTCGTACCCGACACCGAGTCGAGCGCCGACCGTACGGCTGCGTCGTCCCGCAGATCGGCCACGCAGTCGACGTAGCCCTTCTCCTGCGCGAGCGCGGGGTTCCCCCGCCGGGACAGACCGACGACGGTGTAGTCCCGGCTCAGGAACTCCGCCGCGACGGCCGCACCGATCCCGGACGAGGTCCCGGAGACCACTGCGACACGGGAGTTGTCCGAGGCCATCAGGCAGCCTGGAACACGGTCGTGTTGATGGCGTCGAGCGTGCGCATGGACTCGATGTTGATGACGCCCGGGTCCAGCTTCTGTCCGTGCAGGCGCTCGATCTCGATCACCATCTGGACGAACTGGAGGCTGGTCACCACGCCCGACTCGACGAGGTCCGTGTCGTCCTGGATGCGGACCGGCTCCTCGTGCAGGTCGCCGAGCCATTCACGGAGCAGCGCGATCTTGCTTTCCACGGCTTCCTCTTTCTGTTGCTTGTTTCTCTTGCTTGGCTTGCGCTTACTTGGCCTTGAACTCAACGGAGAAGTCGGCCGGGTGGGCGAACGACTGGCTCTCCATGGCCAGTTGGTCCCGGGTGATGACCACCTCCGAGCAGCGCTCGACGAGCCTCTCGATGAGCAGCGAGAACTCCGCCTTGGCGAGCATCGCTCCCGGGCAGGCGTGCGCCCCGACCGCGAAGGGGATCGAGCCCTTCAGGCTCCTGCCGGTCCGGAACCGGTCGGGGTTGTCGAACACCCGCGGATCCCGGTTGGCTGCGGCGATCGAGGCGAGTACCGCCGAGTGCCGTGGGATGTGGACGCCTTGGACCGTCACGTCGTCGGCCGCGAACCGGACGATCGTCTGCACCGGCGGATACAGCCGCAGGACCTCTTCGATGAACTCGTCCCGGGCCGCCTCGTCACGGAGTTCGTCCAGGCCGAAGATGGAGCGGCCCATGCAGTACACCAGCGAGGTGATGAACGCGCTGCTGGTCTCGGTGCCGGCCAGGAAGAACAGCAGGGCCGTCGAGCGGACTTCGCTGTCCGTGAGGGTGATGCCCTTGCGGTCGCGGGTGCGTTCGATGGTCTCCAGGAGGGACCGTGAATCGGCCGCCCCCAGGGCCCGCTGCCCCTCGATCAGCCGCAGCAGCTCGGTGACGTTGGCGTGGGTCTGGGCGGTCTCCTCGGTGGGGTAGTCCAGGAGCCGGGCCAGCGGGCGGGTCAGCTCGTGGAAGCGGTCCTCCAGGGCCGGGTCGATGCCGAGGATGGTGCACACGATGCCGTAAGGGACCTTGTGTGCAAAGGAGTTGTAGAAGTCGTCCGTCTCGGTCCCGGCGATGCCGTCCACCAGCGCGTCGATGAGCCGGGGCATCAGCGTCTGCTTGTACTCCGCAATCCGCCCGGCGGACAGGACGGGAGCGAGCAGGGCGCGGAAGGCCTTGTGGGCGGGGCCGTCGGCGTCGAGCACATTGGGCCCGAAGGCCCGCGCGCTGGCCTTGAGCGGGTGCTCGGCCACGATCCCGGGGTGGGTGAGCACCTCGTGCACGGCGGCGTTCCCGGTGACGGTGAACAGGCCCTTGTCGAGCCGGTGCACATCGGTCCCCGGGGGCAACTCCCGGTACCAGTACGGTTTTTCCAGCAGGCTCGCGGGGTTCTCCGTCGGCCTCGTGGGACTTTCTGCGGTGCTTATTCCGGGCACGTGACATGTCCTCCGACGCCCAGGCCGCTGATACCGGCCAGCAGACGCATCGCGTCGAGCCATTCGGAATCGGTAAGACCCATGGAACCGGGGGCGGTGTAGAACGCGGTGAGCGTTCCCGTACGCCCCTCGGCGCCGACGATATCGCAGTGGAACTCGGTCTTGCCGCTACGCCCCCCCTCGGGGTCTTTTCCATCGGTTGCGAGGGTGAGGCCACCGAATGAGACGGAAATGTCTTCGGTGAAATTACGGCGGATGAGTTCGAAGGCGAGGCGCAGGCGCTCTTCGGGGTCGGGCTGCTTAGCGTATCTGTCGAGGAGGGCGTTCGCCGCTTCCATGACCCGCTCGATCCGGCGCTTGCTCTGTATGGATTCCAGCGCCAGGGAAAATTTCTCTTCCGCGCGGCTTTGCGTACTCAAAACGGGAGTCCTTGCCTGTATGCAGGATCGCCAAATGACGTGGGAAAGGAGGTGGGGAAAAGGGAGGGACGGCGTTGATGAGAGACGGCTTCAGGAGACGTAGCCGAAACGCGCCGAGAGTTCGCGCTTGTTGATCTTCGTGTTCTCCAACAGCGGCATGGCGGAGACGAAGTGGACCTTGGCGGGCACCATGTAGGCGGGCAGCAGCGTCCTGAGTCGGCCCTGCATGTCCTGTTCCGTCATGGCGACGTCGGGCGTCTCGGCGAACAGGATGATGCGCGGGGTCCCGCTGCGGTCGGGGATCGGCATCAGGACCGACCGCCTGCTGCCCAGCGAGCGGGCCGCCGACTCGATCTCCGCGGGCTCGATCCGGTGCCCGGCGACCTTGAGTTGGGCGTCCTTGCGGCCGGCGAAGCGCAGGTTGCCGGACTCGTCGATCCAGCCCTGGTCGCCGGTCAGGTACACCCGGCGCTCGTGCCCGTCGACCAGCACGTTCCTGAAGGCGGCCGCGGTCTGCTCGGGGGCGTCCAGGTAGCCGAGAGCGAGCCCGGTGCCGCCGATGGCGATCTCGCCGGTCTCGCCGCGGGGTGCCAGGGAGCCGTCCCGTACGACATGGAGATCCGTGCTGGGCACGGGCCGGCCGGCCGGAATGCCGCCCGCCGCCGCGGTGTCGGCCTGTGTGATGCGGTGGGTGGTGGCGAACACGCACGATTCGACGGGGCCGTACCCGTTGTACAGCTCGATGCCGGGATGGGCCTCGAAGAGCCTGCGGCAGCTGGCGGGCGTCGGCTTGTCTCCGCCGAGGAGTACGGCGCGCAGCCCGGCGAGGCAGTCGATGTCGCCGCCCGCGATCACATCGAAGAGCGACGGAGTGAGGAAGAGGTGGGTCGCGCCGAAGTCGCTGATGTACGCGCGGATCGCCGGCGGCAGCAGCAGGTCGCCCTCGTGGACGACCGCGGTGCCGCCGGTGAGCAGCATGCCCCACAGCTCCAGGGTGAAGGCGTCCCAGGCCACCGCCGCCGCGTGGATCATCACCGGTGCCTCGCCGAAGTCCATGAAGGGCTCGGGAGTGAACAGCCGGGTGGTTGCCCGGTGCGGGGAGAGCACCGCCTTCGGGGTGCCGGTGCTTCCGGAGGTCCAGAAGACCGTGGCGCACGCGTCGGGTTCGACCTTGGGCAGCGGCCGGGACGGGGCGCTCTGGAGCGCGGTCGGGTTCCGCAGCTCGCCGAAGGTGAAGTGGCCGATCGACGCCTGTTCGAGGCCGGCGGATCCCGCGGTGTCCGCCAGGACGACCTGGGCGCCCATGGTGTGCAGGAACTGGGCGATGCGCGCGGCCGGCCACCGCACGTCGAGGATTCCGTAGGCGCCGCCGGCCATCAGGATGCCGAGGATGACCGCGGTCAACTCCGTTGACCTGCGGGCCACGACGGGGACGACGCTGCCGGGCCGGATTCCGAGGCCGATCAGGTGGTCGGCGATGCGGCGGGCCTCGGCGGCCAGCTCCGCGTACGTCGTCGCGCCGGCGGCCGAGACGACGGCCGTGCGATCGGGGAACTGCCGGGCGACACGCGTGAACGCGTCATGGATGGTCGCCTCTTCGTTGGTCAAGCCGTACATGCTGCTCATGATCGATACCCCCGTTCGATGCAGTTGCTGGCCGTTGCCCGGCTCAGTCGAACTTCATCGACGACGGAACGATCGAGCCGGGGGCGAGGTCGAGCCGCGGCGGGGCGGAGAATTCCAGGAGAACGGCTCCCTCTTCGCCGACGAAGGTGGCCGTGTGCCGCGAACGCGCGGGGATGTAGGCCACGTCACCGGAATTGAGTTCGTACTCGGTCCCCTCGCAGACGAAACGAATGGAGCCCTCGGTGACCACGACCCACTGCTCGTTCTCGTGCCAGTGCGGCGGGAGGTTCAGGTCACCGGACTGGTCGGCCACCACCTTGAGGCAGGACATCTCCTGGCCGAATGCGAAGCGCCGGGCCAGCGCGATTCCTTCGGCCTTCAGTTCCTCGTGGTCGTCCCAGTTAATCTTCATCGGTTCCCCTGTGATTGAAATGCACAATTGACGGCACGGGAGAGTCCTGCGCCTGCCGTGGAGTTCTTTCGGCGGCATTTCCCGAAGCCGTTTCGACCGTACGTGGAACTTCCAGCCATCCTCAACGTCATTTCAAATGCTGGACAGTTGAGGGTGGCGGGAGGCGCAGGGAGCGAGAAGTTCCCCTTATACGTTGCGGGAAAACTCCGAGCTGTCGGCCGACTTGGGCGACGGGGGCTCGGGCGCGGCGGCCGCGTGGTCCGGGAGCCGGAGCGCCAGGACGACCGGGGCGACGAAGACGGCGAGCAGCGCGTAGAACGTGGCGCCCAGGCCGGCCGAGTCGGCCAGCCAGCCGAACATGGGGGAGCACAGGCCGCCTGCTGCCATCGCGAGGCCCAGGGTCAGTCCGCTGGCCGTGCCCGGACGGTTGGGCAAGTAGTCCTGGGCGAGCGTCACTTGCGCGGCGAACGGCAGGAACATCGCGGCACCGAACACCACCGTGCTCAGCACCAGGACGGGGAACACGGGAGCCCAGGCGATGCCCAACAGGGCGGGCAGGGCCACGAGATAGCCGATCCGGACCGAGGTCATCCGGCCGTACCGGTCGCCGACCCAGCCGCCGAGCAGTGTGCCGACCGCCCCTGCCGCGGTGTAGCAGGTGAGCACGGCGGCGCCCGCCCCGGTGGACTGCCCCAGGTCGCGCTGGGCGTGCAGGGACACCAGCGAGGTGACCGTGACGAACGGGATCGACCAGCCGACGATGACGACCACCAGGCGCGTGAAGGAACGCCAGTCGTCCGCGCGGCCGCCGTCCTGTGCGCCGGCCCCGGTCGACGCTCCGGTGACCAGCGGCGCCGCCGGTGTGTACCCGCGCCACCGCATCCACGGCCCTCGCAGCACCCAGAGCACCGCCATGACCAGGGCGGGGATCGCCAGGAGGTAACTGCTTGAGAACCCCAGGGAGCCTATGACCAGGGTGACGAGCGCGGGTGCGAGGGAGCCGCCGACCGTGCCGCCGACGGAGAAGACGCTCATCGCCTTCTGCGAGGAGCCGCCGGCCGCACGGGCCTGGCTGGTGGCCGGCGGGTGGTAGGCCGCTATGCCGATGCCCGCCAGTGCGACGCACAGCCAGGTGACGAGGTAATTTCCGGCAAGACCGGCCGCCACCACGCCGAACGCCGCCGTTCCGAACCCGACGGGTACCAGCCAGGACCGCGGCTTGCGGTCGGACAGCAGCCCGAACAGCGGCTGGAACAGACTGGACACGCCGCTGGCGGCGAACGCGAGACCGGAGACCGCGGCGTAGCTGTAGTGCCGTTGGGACATCAGGAGCGGCAGCATCGCGGGGATCGCGCCCTGATACAGGTCGTTGACCACGTGCGTACCGGCCAAGAAGCCGAGTTGCCCTTTTTTCATCCTGAACCGTTCATCCCGTCCGTAGTAGTGCCGTTCGTTGACCTCAGGTCCTCAGGTCCTCAGAGGTGTTACCTTAGCGAGCGACGTGCGCGGCGGCAAAGTGCGTGCTGACCAGGTGAGTTGGTCCCTGCAGCAAGGCCGCATCATTCCTGCCCGCGGGCCCATCGCGGCGCTGCGCGCCTCTCCCCGTCGGATGCAGCTACCCCTGTGGAGGAACTTCGATGAGCATCAAGACAGGTGTCCGTGCGTCAGAGGGCTTGGCGTCGCTGGACGCCGAACCCACGCGGCTCGCCGAGACGCTGGACCACATCTGCGCGCGGTGGGCCGGGAACACCGGAGCCGCGGCGGTGACGGTGCCACCGCTGCTGCCGGTCGCCGACCTCGCCGGACTCGACGTCTACCAGAACTTCCCCCAACTCGCCCTCGTCTCCACGGCCCTGGACGTCCCGGCCGCCGGGGCGGACCGGATCGGGCAGGCGGCCGCCTCGGGCTACTTCGGCCCCGACGCCCTCCGCCCGGCCGGACTCGCCCTGCCCTCCAGCGCCTGCTACGGCGTCTACCTCCACTACCGGAACCGGGAGGTGCCGGAGCAGGGCGAGCTGGTGACCCTGCTCGGGCAGTGCTTCCGCAACGAGGACCACTTCGACGGACTCCGCCGCCTCAAGGCCTTCCGGATGCGCGAGGTCGTGGCGCTCGGGACCCCGGAGCAGGTGGCGGCCCACCTTGAGCGGTCCGGGCGCTTCGTCGGCGCCTTGGCGGACGAGATCGGCCTGCCGCTGGAGCGCCGCGCGGCCTCCGACCCCTTCTACGACCAGAGCGGAGACCGCGCCACCTTCCAGCAGGTCGTCCCGGTCAAGCACGAGTACATCTACCAAGGCATGGCCATCGCGTCGGTCAACACCCACTTCACGTTCTTCGGCGAGCGCTGCTCCATCGCGCTGCCGGACGGCGCTGCGGCCTCCACGAGTTGTGTCGGCTTCGGCGTCGAGCGGTGGCTGCATGCTCTGGCCGACCACTTCGACGGGGACTGGGACCTGGCCCAGAACGCCCTCGAACGGGCCGAGAAGGCGCTGTTCTGACGGCATGACGGCGGCAACGGCGCGATGACGTACGGGTGTTGCCGGTGGTGCGCCGGGTCGGCGCACCACCGGCAACCCGCCCGCGGCCGGGGTTACGGCATGGACGGACGGCGGGCCCGCACACTCCACCGGCCGTCGGCGCGGGTGAGGTGTATCGGGTGGTCGAAACACTTGCTGACCTGATCGCTGGTCAGGACGCCGGCCACCGGCCCGGAGGCCAGGCAGCGTCCGTCCCGCAGCAGCATGGCGTGAGTCGTGCCCGGAGGAAGCTCCTCCAAGTGGTGGGTGACCAGCACCGACGACAGCTCGGGATGGGTCTGCTGGAGCGTGTCGACCCGTTCGATGAGCTGTTCCCGTCCCGCGACGTCCAGACCGGTCGCGGGCTCATCCAGCAACAGCAGCCGCGGACTTGGCATCAGCGCTCGGGCGATCAGGGCCCTGCCCCGCTCGCCCTGGGACAGGGTGGGCCAGCGCGCGGCGCGCCGTTCGCCCAGGCCGAGCAGGTCGATGAGGCGGTCGGCCGTGGCGGCCTGCTCGGGCGTCGGGTTCCAGCGGGGCACGCGTTCGACGGTGTTGGTCAGCCCGGTCAGCACGACGTCCCGGACCTGCAGGGGTGTGCGCAGTCCGTGGCGCGGGTCCACATGGCCGACGTACGAGCGGAGCTGGCGCAGGTCGACCCGGCCCAACTGGTGGCCCAGGACTTCGACGGTGCCCCGGGTCGGGTGGGTGAGTGCGCCCAGGAGGCCGAGCAGGGTGCTCTTGCCGGCGCCGTTGGCCCCGAGCAACGCCCAGTGTTCGCCGGGCCGTACGGTCAGGGAGACGTCGTGGAGGATGTGATTGCCGTCGCGGACGAGGTCGACAGCGTCCACGCGCAGGACGGGGGGAGCGGTGGAAGCGCGGGAGTCGGTCACCGTCCGGCCTGTCCGGCCCGGTTGACGGCGGCAAGCACCGCCTGCACCGACGCGGCGAGGATGGACGTGTCCCAGCCGGCGCCCCAGAAAGTGGTCCCGTCCACCCGGCACTCGGCGTAGGCGACGGCGGGGCTGCCGGGCCCAACGCTGGTGGCGTGCTCGGCGTAGTTGAGGATGTCGACGGTGATGCCGGCGCTACCGAGGGCCTGGGTGAGAGCGGACAGTGGCCCGTTGCCGGTGCCCTGGCAGGGGCGTTCCTGCCCGTTCGTGCTCAGGACGCAGCTGAACCGGTGCTCACCGGGCCCGGTTTCGGCGGTGCTCCACGAGCTCAGGGTGACCGGACCGTCCTGGGCCGGGGTGATGTAGCGCGTGCGGAACAGGTCCCACAGGTCCTTGTGCGAGAGCTCCTGCCCGCTGGCGTCGGTGGCCCGCTGCACCGCGCCGGAGAAGTCCGGGCGCATCCCCTTGGGCAGGTCCAGGCCGTGGTGGGTGTGCAGCAGATGGGCGATGCCGCCCTTGCCGGACTGGGAGTTGATGCGGATGACTTCCTCGTACGTACGCCCGATGTCGCCCGGGTCGATCGGCAGGTACGGAACCTCCCAGGGCGCCTCCTCGGGGGCGATGCCCTGCTCCGCGGCCCGCTTGGCGTGGTGGGCCATGCCCTTGGAGATGGCGTCCTGGTGGGTCCCGGAGAAGGCCGTGTGGACGAGCTCGCCGACATAGGGGTGGCGCGGGTGGATGGGCAGCCGGTTGCAGTGCTCCACCACCTCGCGCACGGCGTCGATGTCGGAGAAGTCGACCATCGGGTTCACGCCCTGCGCGTACAGGTTCAGCGCCAGTGTGACCAGGTCGACGTTGCCGGTCCGCTCGCCGTTGCCGAACAGGCAGCCCTCCACCCGCTGCGCCCCTGCCAGCACGGCGAGTTCGGCACAGGCGACGCCGGTGCCGCGGTCGTTGTGGGGGTGCACGGAGAGGATCACCGCGTCGCGCCGCGCCAGGTGGCGGTCCATGTACTCGATCTGGTCCGCGTACACATTGGGGGTGGCGATCTCCACCGTGGCCGGGAGGTTGTGGATCACCGGCCGGTCCGGGGAGGCGTCCCACAGCTCGGTGACGCTGTTGCAGACCTCCAGGACGAAGTCCGGTTCGGTGAGGTTGAAGACCTCCGGGGAGAACTCGAACCGGATGTCGGCCCCCGACTGCTCCTCGGCGCGCCGCATCAGATAGGTGGCGGCATCCAGGATCATCCCGTGGAGCTCGGTGCGGGAGCGGCCCAGGACCACGTCGCGCCACGTCGGCGCGGTGGCGGTGTAGAGGTGCACGACAGTGCGGGGGAGACCCTCGATGGAGGCGATGGTGCGGTCGATCAGGTCGTTGCGGGCGGCGGTGAAGACGGAGATGGTCACGTCCTCGGGCACGGCGCCGCTGGTGGCCAGGTGGCGTACGAAGTCGAAGTCGGTCTGGCTGGCGGAGGGGTAGCCGACCTCGATCTCCTTGTAGCCCATGGTGACCATCAGGTCGAACATCCGGCGCTTGCGCTCGGTGTCCATGGGCTCGGCCAGCGCCTGGTTGCCGTCGCGCAGATCGACCGGCACCCACAGCGGGGCCCGCTCCAGCCGGCGCGACGGCCAGGTCCGGTCCGTCAGCGGCAGCGCGACCCGCTCGTGCGCGGGCCGGTACCGCTCGTGGGGCATCGAGCTCGGCCGCTGCGGGTTCCACGCCGGAGCGGCCGCGGGAACGGGTCCGGACGGGGTGCGCAGCGTGGTGAAAGCCTGGATCTGGGATGAAGCCATGAGACAGAACTTCTTTCAGTCAGCCATCTGGTGACCGGCACGTCCCGATACCCGCTGCGGGGTGCCGGTCAGATCAGGCCCCGCAGCGGCAACCGAGAAGAAGAAGCTCGCACAGCGACATGCCGGGTACAGTAACCACAACCGAACACCTCAGACAACCCGAGAAGTGAAAGTGAAGGTGAACGTCGGATGCCACTGGGCGCACTGCGGCCAACTCCCTTGGTCGAGCAGGCCACTGAGCGGCTGCGCGAGCAGATCATCAAGGGCGAGTGGACCGTCGGAACGAAACTCCCCGGTGAGAACTCGCTCGCCCAGATCCTCGGCGTAGGGCGCTCGACCGTACGCGAGGCCCTGCGCGCACTGGCCGGCGCGGGCCTCGTGCAGGCGCGCCAGGGTGCCGGGGTCTTCGTCATCGCCAGCAAGCCCCAGGAGGACTGGCCCACCCGGCTGCGGCGCGCGGCCGTCACCGACGTGTACGAAGTCCGCATGCTCATCGAGGTCGAAGCCGCACAGATGGCCGCGCAGCGCCGCACCGATGACGACCTCGTCGCCCTCAACGAGGCGCTGGCCAAGCGCCGCGACGCCGCGGAGGCGGGCAACGCCGAGTTCGTGGATGCCGACATCGCCCTGCACTCGGCCATGGTCGCCGCGGCACACAACCCCGTACTCACCGGCCTGTTCGCCGAGTTCGTA
The DNA here is from genome assembly GCF_044764265.1 of Streptomyces sp. NPDC094147. Taxonomy (NCBI): domain Bacteria; kingdom Bacillati; phylum Actinomycetota; class Actinomycetes; order Kitasatosporales; family Streptomycetaceae; genus Streptomyces; species Streptomyces sp. NPDC094147. The sequence continues at coordinate 256,134 of NZ_JBIWHT010000008.1, forward strand.
CCCGTACTGCGCCAGGGGCTGATCGACCTGGTGGAGCTGCTCAACCTGCGGTCCGGGGACCCGAACCACGGCGACGACGGTCACGCCCTCCTGGTGGCGGCCATCGCCCGCGCGGACGCCGAAACCGCCGGGCGCACCCTGCGCGAAGAGCTGAAGCAGACTCTCGAACGCCTCCATGCGATCTGACGCCGTGTCCGGCTTCGCGCCGCACATCCGCCCCTTCCCCACCACGGCGTCCGCCGACGGGTCCCCGCAGGTGCTGTTCTTCCCGCACTCGGGGAGCTCGGCGGACTCCTACCAGGGCCTCGCCGGCCGGATTGCCGACACCGCGCGGCCGGCCTGCGTGCAGTACCCGGGCCGGGCGGACCGCCGGTCGAGCCCGCCCTTCACCGATGTGCACGCCCTCGCCGAGGAGTTGGCCGAGGCGTTCGCCGCGTGGCACGAGGGCGGGCCCGTCGTCCTGTTCGGGCACAGCCTGGGAGCCGCGGTGGCCTACGAGGTCATCCGCAGGACGGCCGATCAGCGGCAGATGGTCCTGGTGGCCTCCGGGCACCCGGCGCCGTCCCGGCTCAGCCTGCCGTCCATCGCCCCGTCCGGCGACGGCATCGGGGATCCGGACGAGCCGCTGGTCGAACTGCTCAGGTCGCTGGGCGACGACTCCCGGCTCCTGGACCACCCCGTCCTGCGCGGTCTCTTCCTGCCCGTCATCCGCGGTGACCTGGCCGCGCACGGCCGCTACCGGCCGGAACCCGGAGCCAGCGTCGACTGTCCCGTCGTCGCGCTCATGGGGGACTCGGACCCCCTCACCAACCCCGCCGACGTCCAGGCGTGGGAGCGGCACACGACCGCCACGCTCCGGGTCCACACGTTCCGCGGCGGCCACTTCTTCACCAACGAGCGCGCCGGAGAGGTGGCGGACGTCCTGCGCGGCCTGTGGGCCGGGGCGGCCCGCTGATGGCTGTGCGGCCCGGTTTCGCCCGGACGGGAAACGCGTCGCACCGCCCCGCCGGAACGACTTCATCCCGGCGCCACAGTGAATTCGCCCACACGCCGAAGCGGATGTGCGGGGCGCCTGCCCAACTTGCCGATGGTGTTTGACAGTTCGAACAACGATGTGATCGTGTAAAAGGGCGGCGGGTCGGTGCCGCGTGTGAGCCAGGACGATCTCCGGGCATACGGGCCGACGACATCCACGCCAGCGCGACGGGCCACCGTTTCCCGCGCCAATTCCTGTATCAGGCAGCGCCCTTGTGGTTTCCCGGTGTCCGCCGGGGAGACCTTCAGGGGGATGGGGGATATACGAGACGTGACCGATACCTACGAATCGGCACACGTGGCAGATGCAGAAGGGCCGGAGCGCACCGTGCGTCTGGCGCTGCGCGACACGGTGCCGGTGGCCATGGGATATCTACCGCTCGGAGCGGCCTACGGGCTGCTCCTGGTGGACGCCGGAATCGACTGGTACTGGGCACCGCTTTCGAGCGTCTTCGTGTTCGCGGGCGCCATGCAGTTCCTCTCCGTGCCGTTGCTCGCGGCGGGCATTCCGCTGCTCCAGCTCGCTACGACAACGCTCGTCATCAACTTCCGGCACGTCTTCTACGGCCTCTCCTTCCCGCTGCGCGAACTCGACGGCAAAGCGCGCCGCGCCTATGGAGTGTTCGCGCTCACCGACGAGACCTACTCACTGGTCGCCGCGAAGGCAGGGGAGTCTCTGTCGGGCCGGCGCATCCAGTTCATCCAACTGTTCAGCCACGCCTGGTGGATCATCGGATCCACCCTCGGCGCGGTTGCCTCGATGGCCCTGCCCAGCGGGATCAAGGGCATCGAATTCGCCCTCACCGCGCTCTTCGTCGTGCTGGCCCAGGAGCACTTCTACCAGCGGACCAACGCCCGCCCCATGCTGTACGGAGTGGTGGCGGGCACGGTGGGTATCTTCGCCGGAAGCAAGCAGTTCCTCACCGTGGCCATGGCGGTCTTCCTCGTCATGGTGGCCGCCGAGGCCGTACGCGGCCGACGGCGCGTCCGGGACGCGGCCCAGGAGGTGGCCGCGCCGTGAACACCTACCTGGTGGAGGCCGTCGCGGTCATGGGGGCCGTGACCCTCGGCCTGCGCGCCGCTCCCTTCGTGGTGCTGCAGCGCCTGGCGGACTCGCCGGTCATGCGGACCCTCGGGGTGCTGATGCCTCCCGGCGTCATGGTGATCCTGGTGCTGTACAGCGTCACCACCATGCAGGTCACGGGGGTTTCGGGGTACCTCCCCGCGGTCTGCGGCATCGCCGTGACGGCCGCCGCCTACCACTGGAAGCGCAACGCCCTGCTCGGCATCGTCGCCGGGACCGCGGCCTACATGGCCCTGCTGCACTTCCTCGGCTGAAACCGCCGCGGGCGCGGGGCGGTGCCCGGCGCCCGCGGCGGCCCGTCGGCCGAGCGGGGTCAGGCAGCGCTCCCGATCAGCTCACCCAGGGCCCGTACGGGCTCCGGCCGCTCATAGACGTAGAAATGTCCGCCGGGAAATCCCCGGAAACCGATCGGGTCGACCGATGAATCCTGCCACGACCGGAGTTCGTTCTCGACCAGAGTGGCATCCTCCGTGCCGTACCAGACCTCCATCGGTATCCGCTCCGCCCGGCCGGCGTCGGAGAACGTGTCGGCCAAATGCAGGTCGTATCCCATCAGGCTGACCGCGTAATCCACGAATTCCTGATCCTCGAACATTTCAGGGGGGCACCCGCCGAAGGCGTGCAAAGCGGCAAGCAGCTGCTCGCGGTCGCGCACCATGAAGGGTTTTGGCGGCAGGGGAGCGGAATGCGCGGTGGCCACTGCCGACCGGGACGAAGAGAGGACGACCCGGTGCACCAGAGCGCGCTTCTCCGGGCCCAGGGCGCGCACCGCAGCATGCGCGAAAAGCGCACCGAGACTGTGCCCCACGATGACGACGGGCCGGTCGACGAGCGCCTCCACATCCGGTAGCAGCCGCTCCACGGCCTCTTTGAAACTGCCGGCCCGCAGGGCCTCATCGCCGGGCTCGCGTCCGGCGAGTTCAAAGAGAATGCTTTCGCAGGATTCCTGCAATGTCTGGGCCACCGGAAGAAAAGAAGATGCGGAGCCCCCGGCGTGGTGGAAGGCCAGAAACCGCACCGGTGCACCGCTGTTTCCCGTGCGTATATAAGTCTCGGACATTGATGACCTTTCTGACGTGTGTCGACGTACTTCCTAGCCGATTGCACCAGGGTAATCAAGAGGGATTCTCGACACGTTGTCTCAGATTTCGGTACGGACTTGTTGCCCGCTCACTGATTCGCTTAACGTTCTTTCCGTCGCCGCCAACCGGGCCCTAATTCTCGGTTTCCGGCCCCTTTTCTTTACGTTTCTTTCCGTCGGGCGGGGTGGCCAAAGCGAACCCCGCCGACTGCGGTGCATTTGTGTGCGAACTCTGCTGACCCATGGCGAGGAGCCTCATCGTGACTCTGTTGGAAATCTTCCGGGACGCCGTGCGCGGCCGTCCGGAGAGCGTGGCGGTCCGCGACGAGACCACCGCTCTCACCTACGCGGACCTCGACGCCCGCTCCGACTCGTTCGCCCAGGCGCTGCGCGAGCGGGGCATCGGCCGCGAGGACCGGGTCGCCTACTGCCTCGATCGCGGAGTGCCGGTCTACGTGGTGCTCCTGGGCATCCTCAAGGCGGGCGCCGCATACGTCCCGGTCGACACCCGTTACCCCGACGCCCGCCGGGACCTGATGGTCACGGAGAGCAGCCCCGCACTCGTGGTCACCGAGCAGGGCTGGGCGCCGCGGTTCGCCGCCCTCCAGGATGCCGACGGCGACCTGGACATCCTTGAGTTCGCCCTCGACGACCACACCAAGCCGCCGCGCGACCCGCTCCCCGAGGTGGCCGGTGCGGACGCCGCCGCCGTCCTGTTCACCTCCGGCTCCTCGGGCCGGCCCAAGGCGGTCGTCCTGGAACACCGCAACCTGGTCCACTTCGCCCTCAACTCCGCGCTTCCCGCGCTCAGTTCGCACGACCGGGTCGGAGCCGTCTCCAGCCTCTCCTTCGACGCCTTCCACTGGGAGACCTGGTGCGGCTTCGCGGGCGGCGCGGAGATCGTCGTCCTGCCGACCATGCCCGATCTGCTGACCCGTGACATCAAGCGCGAGCTGCGCCGGCGCCGGATCACGGCGATGCTCGTACCGACGATGGCCGTCAACCACGTGGTGCGCGAGGACCGCGAGGCCTTCGCCGACCTGCGCGTCCTGTGCACCGGCGGCGACGTCGTACTGGCCTCCGCCTGCCGGGAGTTGCTCGCCGGCAGCTTCTCCGGCGCGCTCTACAACCTTTACGGCCCGACCGAGGGCACGACCGCCTGCACCGCGCACCACGTCGCCGAAGTGGCCGCCGACGCGGACTCGGTGCCCATCGGACGGGCGCTGGCCGGCAGCCCCCTGCACATCCTGGACGCCGACCGCGCACCGGTGCCGGACGGCGAGCCCGGCGAGCTGTTCATCGCAGGCCCCGGCGTGGCCCGCGGCTACCTGGGCCGCCCGGACCTGACCGAGGAGAAGTTCCACCCGGACCCGTTCACCGACGGCGCCGGACGCATGTACGCCACCGGCGACGTCGTGCGCCGCGACGCCGACGGCGTCATCTCCTACCTCGGGCGCGCCGACGACCAGGTGAAGATCCGCGGATACCGCGTCGAACCCCGCGAGGTCGAGCGCGTCCTCACCCGCTGCGCCGGCGTCCGGGACGTCGCCGTGCTCGCGGTCGGCACCGGCGGCGACAAGCACCTGGTCGCCCTCGTGGTCAACGACGACGCGCTGCCCCTGAACCAGCTCCGCGCGTACGCGGAGCGGGAACTGCCGGACTTCATGGTCCCCAGCTCCATCAGCCGAGTCGCCGAGATCCCGGCCAACTCGCACGGCAAACGCGACCTGGACCGACTGCGCGACCTCGCCGAGAAGACGCTGCGGCGCCGCGCCGGTCATGTGGCGCCGCGCGACGAGACCGAGCGCTACCTCGCCGATCTGTGGGCCGAGCTCCTCACGGTCGAGCAGGTCGGCGCCACCGACGAGTTCTTCGCCCTCGGCGGCAACTCGCTGCTGTCCTTCCGGATGCTGCGCCGCCTCACCCGGGAGCTCGCCGTCGCCATCACCTCCCGTGAGGTCCTCGCCACCCGCCGCCTCGAAGACCTCGCCCGGCTGATCAAGGACCGTAAGGAGTCACAGTCCGCATGACCTCCCCCGCCGCACTCCGGATCGATCTGACCGACCCGGACCAGTTCGTCGCCCAGCGCCACTACGAGATGTTCTCCTGGCTCAGGGAGAACGACCCGGTGCACTGGCATCCCACCGAGGACGGCTCCGGCTTCTGGGCGCTCACCACGTACGAGGACGTCGCCGCCGCCTATCTCGACCACACCGACCTCAGCTCGGAGGCCGGGCCCATGCTGGGCGGCTCCCTCTACAGCGACGCCGACCCCTCGGCCGGGCAGATGCTGGTGGCCACCGACCCGCCGCGCCACCGGATGCTCCGCCAGCAGCTGCACCAGACCTTCGCCCAGCACATCGTCAAGCAGGTCGCCCGCCAGGTCGAGGAGCTGGTGGACACCGCGGTCGAGCGGGCCCTGGCCGACGGCGGCTGCGACTTCTCCACCGACATCGCGGAGGAACTCCCCGCCGGGGCACTGATGGTGATGCTGGGGATCTCCCACACCCAGGCCCATGAGCTGATCGACCTCACCCGCAGCATGATCGGCTACCGGGACCCGCTGCTCGCCCCGGACACGGAGGATGACGAGCGGCTGCGGTTGGCCGTCATCCAGGCCGACATCTTCGACTTCTGCGCCGACCTCCTGCGCGACAAGCGCCGCAATCCGGGCGACGACCTCATCAGCAACCTGCTGCGGGCCGAGCTCAACGGCCGCCCCTGGACCGAGAACGAGATCCTGTTCAACTGCATGAACGTTGCCGTCGGCGGCAACGAGACCTCCTCGTACACGGCCTGCGCCGGTGTCGTCGCCCTCGACGAACACCCCGAGCAGCTCGCACGGCTGCGGTCCGAGCCGCCGCTCCTCGACAGCGCGCTCAACGAGATCCTGCGCTGGAACTCGACCAACCTTTATGTGCACCGGGTGGCGCTGCGCGACACGGTGATCCGCGACAGGGAGATCCGCCGGGGGGACTCGGTGACGCTGTGGAACGTCTCCGCGAACCGCGACCCCGCCCAGTTCCGGGACCCCGAGGTCTTCGACATCACCCGCAGCCCCAACAAGCACATGTCGTACGGCATCGGGATCCACCGGTGCATCGGCGCGATGCTCGCACACACCGAACTGACCGTGCTCTTCCGGCGGTTGCTCGACTCCGACCTGCGCCTGTCCGTCGCAGGACCGGCGCGCCGGCTCCGGTCCAACTTCATCCAGGGAATCAGCAGGCTCCCGGTCACCCTGACCCGCTGATCCACCCGGGCGGACCGGCGCACACCGCGGTCCCCGCACCCGCCACCCGAACCAAGTCGCAGCAAGGACAGAGGACATGACTGCCAATCAGCACACCGTTTGCCTCGTCGGCGCGGGACCCCGGGGCCTCGCGGTGCTTGAGCGGCTCTGTGCCAACGCACGGTCCGCGGCCCCGGCCACCGCCGTCCGCGTGCACGTGGTCGATCCGTACGCCCCGGGAGCCGGTCAGGTGTGGCGCACCGACCAGTCCCGGCAGCTCCTCATGAACACCGTGGCAGGCCAGATATCGGTGTTCACCGACGAGAGCGTCGACCTGGCGGGCCCCCTGGAGCCGGGCCCCAGCCTGCACGCGTGGGCCCGGATGCTGACCGCCGGGGAGATCGACGGCGACCACCCCGGCGAAACCCTCGCCGAGGCCCGCGAGTTGGGCCCGGACAGCTACCCCACCCGCGCCTTCTACGGCCACTACCTGCGGTGGGTCCACGAGCGGGTCGTGGCCGGCGCCCCCGCCTCCGTAACGGTGACCGTCCACCGCGGCCGGGCCGTCGCCCTGCACGACGAGCAGGCCACGAACCCCCCGCGACAGACCGTCGTACTGGAGGACGGCACCCGCCTGGAACACCTCGACGCGGTGGTCCTGTCCCAGGGGCACCTGCCGGCCCGGCCCTCCCGCACCACCAGCCGGCTGACCGAGGCGGCCGAGCGGCACGGACTGCGCCACATCGTCCCGGCCAATCCGGCGGACGTCGACCTGAGCGGGATCCGCCCCGGCGAGAACGTGATCCTGCGCGGGCTCGGGCTGAACTTCTTCGACTACATGACGCTGCTCACCTCCGGCCGGGGCGGCGCCTTCACCCGGGTCGCGGGCCGCCTCCTCTACCGGGCATCGGGGCGCGAGCCGCGGCTGTACGCGGGCTCCCGGCGCGGCATTCCCTACCAGGCGCGCGGCGAGAACGAGAAGGGCCCGCACGGCCGCCACGACCCGCTGCTGCTGACCCCGGAGCGCATCGCCGCGCTGCGGGAACCCGCCGCGGCCCGGCCCGGCCTGGACTTCCGCCGCGACCTGTGGCCCCTGATCGCCAAGGAGGTCGAGACCGTCTACTACCGCACCCTGCTCGTCTCCCGCGGCCGCGCGCCGCAGGCACCGCGCTTCCAGGACGAATACCTGGCCGTGGCCCGGGGGGACGACGCGGAGCGTCACATCCTCGACGCGTACGGCATAGACGACAAGGAGCGCTGGGACTGGGACCTGCTCGCCCGGCCGCACCGCGACGAGGAGTTCGCAGGACCCGACTCCTTCCACACCTGGCTCCTGGACCGGCTGCGCCAGGACGTGGCGGAGGCTCGGGCCGGAAACGTCAGCGGCCCCCTCAAGGCCGCCCTGGACGTCCTGCGCGACCTGCGCAACGAGATCCGGCTCCTGGTCGATCACGCCGGGCTGCACGGCGACTCCCACCGCAACGACCTCGACCGCTGGTACACCCCGCTCAACGCGTTCCTCTCGATCGGCCCGCCGGCCCGCCGTACCGAGGAGATGAGCGCCCTGATCGAGGCAGGTGTCCTGCACGTCATCGGCCCGGACCTGATCGCCGACATCGACACCGCCGACGGCGTGTTCACCGCCCACTCGCCCCTCGTGCCGGGCTCCGGGGTACGCGCCGACGTCCTGATCGAGGCCCGGCTGCCCGAGATCACCCTGCGCGACACGGGCGATTCGCTGCTGCGTAGTCTGCTCGCTGCCGGACACTGCGCGCCGCACCGGATCAGAACCACTGACGGAGGCTGGTACGAGACCGACGGCCTTGCCGTGACCGCACGCCCGTTCCGCGTCCTGGACGCGCAGGGCCGGCCGCACCCGCGGCGCTTCGCCTTCGGGGTGCCCACCGAGTCCGTGCACTGGGTGACCGCCGCCGGCATCCGGCCCGGCGTCAACTCCGTGACCCTCACGGACGCCGACGCCATCGCCCGTGCGGCACTCGCCCGCACCGGCGGCGCCCCGGGCGGCGCGGCGGAAGCGGCCGCCTGAGCGGCAGCCGGCAGTCGAGGGCGTCCGGCCCTCACCGGAACAGGAGGCCCCTGGCCTCACGAGGGAAGGACCCCAGATGACCACCGGTACCGACATGGCCTCCGAGAGCCGCAGCGGCCGCGCCGCGCCGCCCGACCAGCTCGACGCCGGCCTGCTCTCCCCGGTGCGCGCCGGCACCGCCGTCGAGGCCGCGGTGTCCGACCACGCCTGGCTGCGCGCGATGGTGGCGGCGGAGACCGCCCTCACCCGGGCCCAGGCCCGCCTGGGCACCGTTCCCGAGGACGCGGCACGGGCGGTCACCGCCGCCGCGGACGCCGACCGGCTCGACCTCCCGGCGCTGGCCCGGACGGCGCGCGAGACCGCCAACCCGGTGGTCGGCTTCGTCACGGCGCTGACCGCGCTGGTCGCCGAACAGGACGCGGCGGCCGCCGAGTACGTCCACCGGGGCTCCACCAGCCAGGACATCCTCGACACCGCCGCGATGCTGGTCACGCGGCAGGCCCTGGAACTGACCGCAGCAGACCTCGACCGGTGCGTCACGGCGCTGGAGGCCCACGCCCGCGCCCACCGCTCCACCCCCATGGCGGGCCGCACCCTCACCCTGCACGCCGTGCCCACCACCTTCGGGCTCAAGGCCGCCGGCTGGCTCGAACTCGTACGGGACGCACGAGGCCGCATAGGGGCCCTGGCCGACGCGTTGCCGGTCCAACTCGGGGGTGCCGCAGGCACGTTGGCCGGATATCTGGAGTACGCCGGCTACGGCCACGGCGGTGACCGGACCCCGGCCGCCGCGGGTGACTACGCCGAGCGTCTTGTGGCGGCGTACGCGCACGAGACGGGCCTGGCCCGACCGACGCTGCCCTGGCACGTCCTGCGCACCCCGATAGTGGACACCGGCGCGGTCTGCGCCTTCCTCACCGGCGCCCTCGGGAAGATCGCGGTCGATGTGCAGTCCCTGGCCAGGACCGAGGTCGCCGAGGTCACCGAGCCCACGGCCGGCGGACGCGGCGCCTCGTCGGCCATGCCGCACAAGCGCAACCCGGTCCTCGCCACCCTGATCCGCTCCGCGGCCGTCCAGGTGCCCCAGCTCGGTGCGGGCCTGTACGCGACGATGCTCGCCGAGGACGAACGTTCCGGCGGCGCCTGGCACGCCGAGTGGCAGCCCCTGCGCGAGTGCCTGCGTCTTGCCGGAGGTGCTGCGGCCGCCGCGGCCGAACTCCTCGAAGGGCTGACCGTGCACCCCGACCGCATGCGCGCCAACCTGGATCTGACAGGTGGTCAGATCGTCTCCGAGCGCATCGCCGCCGTACTCACCCCGCTCGTCGGCAAGGCCGGCGCCAAGGAACTGCTCACCCGCACCTCCCACGAGGCCGCCCGCCGCGCCTGCGTCCTGGGTGACGTGCTCGCCGCCACCCCCGAAGTGACCCGCCACCTCGACGAGGCGGCCCTGGCCGCACTCCTCGACCCGGCCCACTACCTGGGAGCGGCGGCCCAGCTGACCGACCGGGCATTGGGAGCGTCAGGTGGCCTCTGTGAGGGGCCGGAGGTGGTTGCGTAGCCTGTCGTCGCGTCGGTGAGCACGGTGCGCTGCGCTTGGCCGGTTTCGCTGAGCCGGCGCTCGACGGCTGCTTTCTCGGCTTGGGTCTGGTTGATCCAGCCGCTGACGAGTTCGGGGTCGGTGGCGCGGTCGAGGGCTGCGCGGTGGTGGGCGATGCGGCGGTCGCAGTCGGCGATGGTGATGCGGGCGACTTCGAGTTCGGGAGCGGTGGCGAGTGTGCGTTCCTGGCTGCGTTGGAGTTCGTGGAGGGTACGAGCGAGGCGGCCGGGTTCGAAGATCTTAGCGATCCAGGCGTCGAGTGACGGCACTACGGCGTCTTCACGGATGTACAGGGTCGGCAGGTGGTCCAGGGCGGCGGTGCGTGCGTATTCCTGTGTGTAGCGGCATCGGTAGTTCGAGTGGCCGTTGTTGAAGCTGCCTTGCATGGTGCGGCGGCAGATCGAGCAGCGCATCCGCCCGCCAAGCTGATATGGGCGGTGGGTGCGGCGGAATGACGGGCGCAGACACAGGATCGGGTACGAGACGGCGTGGGCGAGGATGTGGAGGCCCCGTACCGACACGGCGCGATGTATGTCCGCATTCAGACTCGCCGCCTTCACTCCCTCACTGAACGGCTCGACCGCCCCACGAGGGACGCCCTCTGATGGAGTATTCGCATTGCAGGCAGCCTTCGAGGACCTTCACGCGACTCGGGATTAGGGTCCGTGGTACATCGACCAGGAGAGGGCGTTGCATGGCAAGCGAGATCGTGATTGCGCAGACGACCATCGACAACGAGGACCAGGCGAAGGCGCTGGCGCGTGGCGCGGTTGAGCGCCGACTGGCGGCCTGCGCCCACATCGACCAGCCGTTCACCGCGGTCTATCGATGGAAGGACACCATCGAAACCGCCCAGGAATGGCGCATCTCGTACAAGACGACCACGGACCGGCTTTCGGAACTTGAAGCTTGGGTCGCCCAAGAACACAACTATGAGGTTCCGGAGTGGATTACTCTCCCGGTCACGGGCGGATCTGAGGCTTACCTGTCGTGGGTGGTCGAGGAGTCGGCAGCTCAGTAGGCCTGAGGGGAGCGCCCGGCCAGCTTGTGAATCGGACGCTCACAAGCGGCAGTCCCGCGGACTCAGGCGGCGAACTGCCTTAGATGTCAGGCAAGTTCGCGCTCGCTGTCAGGGAGCAGCCGGGCAGCGATGGCCTGGGCGCGCTCCCTGCCATGGTGTTCGGCCGCGCTTCGGCTGCAGCCGCGAACTGGCGTGAGGCATAGACGCCTTGGTCCATATCGCCACCTCGCAACAGCGCGGCGGCGAGGTCCCCCAGGGCGACGACACCTGGGTCCGGTAGGGCCCCGCCCACTCGACTGACCGCGGTTTCTGCCGTTTCGGTCAACTCCTTGCGCCTGAGCTGTCCATACACCGACAGCGCCAGCGAGCCGACACGGTACGGGGTTACGAAGCGCACCCATGCCTGTTCAATGGCGTGATCGGCAAATTCGTACACGACCCGGGGGCGGTCCAGGGCGCGCAGAGCACCCTCGCTGTCTCGGCATTCGCCGCTTCCTCCGCGTACCGGCCGTGCACCCGGGCGGCGGTGGCATTCCCGTGCCCCCGCACATCCTTGGCCGCCTGTGCCAGAAGTTCCACCGCCTTCTCAGGCGTAGCGGCTCCGTAGCTGGCGTAGGCCAGAGCCAATGCCCGCAGCGGTGGGTGCCCGGCAGACTCTGCGCAGTCCTTCGTGACGTCGCAATAGGCGCGAGCGATGTCGTAGTCGCCCAAGTCCCATGCCACCCATCCGGCCAAGGCAGCTGTTTCTCCGGCAGCGATCGTCAGGGCACGCTCGTACGTGCCGACGCGCGGTAGCACGGCAGTGATCGCGTCAAGGTGCGACTCGACCATGCCCTGAAGCTGGTGAGCCGCGAGGTGGTGTTCGCTCACGTGGAGAGCGCTAGCCCGGTCAATGAGGGTGCCGGCTGCGATCGAATCAATCTTGGATCCCTTGCTGAGGGCACTAGCAAGGCGGCCCCACGGTTCGGTAACTGAGGCCGCGCCGAGTAGCGAGCGCCGTTTCACGTCGTCCAGGTCCTCCCCTACACGGCGGCCCGCCTTCTTCCGCCGGGCACGGGCGACTGCTGCCTTCCGCCGAAGTTCTTCCAGGGGGAAGCCGCTGGCCACCGCGATGTGCGCAAGCGTGTGGTTGGTGGGGCATGCGGACAACGACGCACCGAATCCGTCCATGCAGTCCTTCCACCCCAAGCCCGCGGGGGCTCGCCTTTACGCGGACACCCTGGAACAGGCGCTCCAGGGCAAATGACCGGTAACTGATCCTGGGGCCTGAGTATTCGTACTCAGGCCCCAGGCCATCGACTGGGGAAAGCTCCAGGCATGAACGCCCTCCACACAGAGGCACGGTCCGTCATACTGCGCGTGTCCGGCTCGGCTGTCGCCGGTGCGATCCTGGCCTACGGTGCCGTGCGCTTCTTCTCCTCGGTCAAGCACCACAACGCCCAGGCCTGCGAGACGACCGACGGCCTCTGCTGGACCTGGTGGGACTGGGCAGCCATTCCCCTCACCATCACGATCACCTTGCTCGTCCTGATCGTCGTCTACAAGCGGCTGGACATCGGGCCACGGCTCGCAGTCATCCCCCCGACCATTCTGCTGGCGCCCCTTCCTCTCGTCGCCGCACAGACGACCGCAGGCTGGTGGGCTGCCACCATCACAGGCGGAGCGTGGTCATGCGCTATCGCCCTGGGCACGTGGAGCCGCTACCGGGTCTTCGGAACCACAGTTTCAGCCACGCTTCTGCTCGCCTCCCTCGTCGTTCTCTACCGCTGAGACGGATCGCGAGGGCGCCACGGTGTTCTGACGTGACGGCATCCCTGCCGCGAAGCCCCGGGCCGTGAACCTGTTCAGGTTCGCGGCCCATGGCATGCATTCTTCAGTCGAGGAGGCCACGACTGCGTGGCTTGTGCAGAGGCTCCGGCTCGTACAGCGCGAGGAGCACCGCCTCGGCGCGGTCCGGTGATTTCATCCCGCGGGCCTTCATCGCCTTCTTCGACTCGATCTGGGTGGAGCCGCTCGTCGTCGACATGAGCTTCGGGGGTGCCCCTATGTGTTTGGTCAAGGTCGAAGATCAATAGGTTCGTGTGGTCGAGGGCGGGGGCCGAGCCGGAGGGGTGTGCATGAGAAGGCTTCCGCTTTTCGAACATGACCGTTTGGTTCGACGTGGGTGGGCGTGAACTCCGCTTGTGGACAAAAGAGTTGAGGTGGTTGGTCTGCTCGTCTCGTCCGTGGAGGTGGCTGTGCCGTCGGTGCTTGGCTTGCTGGAGGTGCGGGAGAAGAGGGTCGGCGAGGAGGTGGCCCGGCTGCGGGAGGAAGCCGACCGGGTGCAGGCCGCGCTCGTGGCGGCGGAAGACGCCCTGGCGAAGCTGGCCGGCACGCGGGAAACAGTGGCCGAGGTTCTTGGTGAACAGCCAGATCGGGGCGCCGGGTTGACCCGTCGTGCGGTAGCGGGCTCGACCGTTCCGCCACGACGACCCGATGTACGCCCGCCGCATGAGCTGCGCGTAAGGATTCTTTCGCCGTGCGCAATTCCCAGCACTCACGTCGGTGATGTGAGACGGCTCAGGACCGCCAGCACTCCTGGCTCACTCCCTCACCAGTGCGGCTGTTGACGTACAGGTCCGGCTCCTATTTGGCCGGGAGCCCCGCAGAGCCTGCCCGCAGACCTCTCACCCTCCCCGGATCGACGAGGCGGACAGCACGCTGTGGAGCGAGTTCTCGCCGCCGTGGCGAGGACGGATCAAGGACGGTGCGGGGAATGGTCCGCCTAGCTTCGCCGGTGACGGGACCGATTTTCGGCTGGAGGATGACCGATGGGTAGGACACTGGCGGAGAAGGTCTGGGACGATCATGTCGTCAGGCGTGCCGAGGGCGAGCCCGATCTTCTCTTCATCGATCTGCACCTGTTGCACGAGGTGACCAGCCCGCAGGCGTTCGACGGGCTGCGCAAGAACGGCCGCCGGGTGCGCAGGCTGGACCTGACCATCGCCACCGAGGACCACAACACCCCGACCCTCGACATTGACAAGCCGATCGCGGATCCGGTGTCGCGGGTGCAGCTGGAGACGCTGCGCAAGAACTGTGCCGAGTTCGGTGTGCGGCTGCATCCGCT
>NZ_JBIWHT010000009.1:0-263470 GCF_044764265.1 Streptomyces sp. NPDC094147
GCGAACGCCTCGTCCGCTGCCCGGACATGCAGTGCATCCCGGTCCGGATCGGCGTAGACGGCTACGCTCGCGATTCCGGCATCCCGGCAGGCCCGCGCAACACGGACAGCGATTTCGCCACGGTTGGCGATGAGCACCTTGCGCACGACGGCTCCTCAACAAGGGCAGGGCTGTGCAACCCGTACCGGACGATCTCGGACCGGAGGTGTGGATGGCCTGGTGGTCCTGGCTGGACGAAGGGGCGGGGAAGGAAGGGAGTTCGGCGAGTTCCGGGAGTTCGGCGAGAACGGGGAGTTCGGGGGGCTTGGGAATTCGGGGAGTCCCTCGAATGCGATGTGTTCTCTTCTCGCCTTTTCTAGGAAGCGTGGGGGAGCCGGCTGATTGCCTGGGGGAGGCGTGGGGAGCCGGGGGTGGCCGGAACGGTGAGGCTTTCGCCGTCGATTCCGGAGAGAATGGCCCGCTGCATGTGCTGGAGCGCGGGGGACGGGTCGAGACCGAGCTCTTCCTGGAGAATGGCCCGGAGTTCCTGATAGGCGTGCAGGGCGTCCCCTCTGCGGCCGCAGCGGTACAGCGCGGTGATGAGCTGGCCGTGCAGCCATTCGTTCAGGGGGTGTCTGCTGACGAGGCTTCTGAGTTCCGCGGCGACGTGGCCGTGCTGGCCCAGTTGCATGTCGGCGCCGATCCGCTGCTGGAGCACCCTCATGTACAGCTCCTCCAGGTGCTGGACGTGCTGGTTGAGCACCGGACCGCAGATGACGTCGGTCAGCGCGTCCCCGCTCCAGGCGCCCAGGGCGATCGAGAGGAGGCGTGAACCCTCTTTCAGATCACCGGAGTTGAGCTGGGCCTCGCCCTGGCGGGCGAGCCGCTGGAAGACCTCCGCGTCGACCTGCTCGGGCACCGCTCGCAGTACGTAACCGGTGGCGGAGGTGTCGATCAGGTCCGGTGGAATGGTGCCGCCGATCTCCTGCTTCAGGATCTGCCGGAGGTGGTAGATGTGGGTGCGCACGGTCGACAGGGCGGTTTTCGGGGGTTCCTTTCCCCACAGTTCGTCGACCAGAGGGCCGTGGGAGACGACGGAGCCGGGCTGAAGAATCAGCAGGGACAACAATTGCCGGACCTTCGGACCGCGCGGAGCGGAAAGGACCTTTCCGTTGTACTTGATCTCCAGAGGTCCGAGAACCTTGAACTGAAGCACCGTCCCCCCAGGTGGAGTTGAGTTGAATCTCAGCATCTCGCCGGCCGTGCGGGGAAGACATTTCCACGGGGGTGGGGAGCGGTACAAGGAAACGGGCCGAAGGTTGATTCAGGCCACGTCGAACGATGTGGGACGGGTCGGAATGAACTCCTCCGATTCCATCAGGGAGGCGAAGAGTCCGCTTTCCGGTGCCGTTTCCTCGGCCTGCGGTGCCAGTACCGCGACCGACGTGAGGACGTAGCTGCCGGACAGGAGCTGGACCCAGCCCGTGAGGCGGTGCCGCTCGGGGAGCAGTCCCGGGGGCAGGCCGACCGTCAACTCGCCGCGATTCAGGTGCAGTTCGACGTCGTGGAAGACCGGATCGCGCGGGCTGAGGCCGGACAGCGCCTTGTAGATGGCTTCCTTCGCGGAGAACAGCACCGACAGGCGGCTCTCCGGGCGGCGGGCCCGCGCGATCCACTCGCGTTCGCGCGGGGTGCAGACCAGCCGCGCCGCGCCCCGGCTGAGCCGGTCGGTGCGCTCCAGGTCGATGCCGGTGGCGACGACGGCGGGGTTGGTGCTGGCGATGCACACCCCGATGTGGCCGGTGCAGTGGCTGATGGAGCCGCGTACGCCCGTCGGGAAGAGCGGCCGGCGCCCGGCGCGCAGGACGGGGCCGCCGGTCCCGAGGGCGGCCAGCGCGCGGGCCGCCGCGAGCCGTCCGGCGGCGAAGTCGGCCCGCTGGCCCGCCGGGAGCGCGTCGAGCAGCCGCTCCTCGTCGGGGTGCAGGCCGACTGCCGTGTCCGGGGTCGGCTGGAGCAGGGCGATGGCCGTGCCGGGCAGCGGGCCGGGCTGGATCAGGCCGGGGGCGAGAGGACTGACGGGGGTGGTCGGGGCGGGGTGCAGGGTGCTCGGCATGGGTTCTCCCGCGGTGCGAAGGACCTGGGGCATCGGCGCTGACGGCTCTGAGACATCCGAAAGATCTGAGAGCTCGCGCTCTGAGCGCTCTGGCGACTCTGAGCGCACTGAGGACGTCGACGGGGCTCTGAAACCGCCTGTCGCCCGGTGCTGGGGTGCACCGGGCGATCAGGACTGTCGTACGGGGGTGGGATCAGACCGTCGCGTCGGCGGGGGTGCGGTCTGCGGTCTGTCCGGCCGGCTCGTCGGTGGCGGGCTCGGCGGCCGGGCGGTCCGTGAGGATCAGGTGCAGGACCACCGCGCTGATGATGCAGATGACGGCGGCGCTCCACAGGACGACCTGGAATCCGTCGGTGTAGCCCTGGCCGAGGAAGTCGGTGAAGGCGTCCCGGCTGCCGGCCGCGGCCCTGGAGACCGGGGCGTTGAGGTTGCCGCTGGTCACGCTGTCGGTGACGGCGCGGGCGTCGAGGTCGGTGCCCTGGGTGAAGCGGTCGAGCCCGCCGCTGATGCGGCCCTGGACCAGGGAGACGAGGGCGGCGACCATGCCGGCCACGGCGACCGCTTCGCTGGCGAGGCGGATCGTGTTGAACATGCCGCTCGCCATGCCGACCTTGGTGGGCGAGACGGTGCTGACGGCGGCGCCGTCCATCAGGCCGTAGATCAGGCCGATGCCGATGCCGATCAGCAGGAGCGGTCCGGCCAGGCCGAGCAGGCTGATGCCGGGGTGGATGACGGTCAGCCAGGCGAGGCCCGCCGCGACCAGGACCAGGCTGCCGCTCAGGACGGTGCGCATGGACACACCGGCCTGGACGAGGCGCCCGGCGACCAGCGGGAAGGCGAGGACCGGGGCGGTCAGCAGCAGCATGGTGAGTCCGGCGCCGCTGTCGGTGAGCCCGTTGGCGCCGACCAGGTAGGACGGCAGCAGCACCATCAGGCCGACGAAGCCGAAGGACACGGCGGTGGCCAGCAGGTTGACGGCCATGAAGCGGGGTTCGGTGAACAGCGAGAGGTCGAACATGGGGTGCTGCTGGCGGCGCTCCACGAAGACGAAGGCGGCGAGCATGACCACGCATCCGGCGAACAGCGCCAGCACCGCGGTGCCGCCCCAGCCCCACTGCGGGCCCTCGATGATGGCGAGGGTGAAGAAGAACAGGGCCAGCGTGAAGGTGACGGTGCCCGCCCAGTCGACGGCGTTGGCGTCGGGGTCCTTGGACTCCTGGATCAGTCCCATGCCGAGCATGGACAGGACGGCGATCACGAACTGGACCCAGAAGATGGAGCGCCAGCCGAGCCCGGAGACCAGCAGACCCGAGGTGGTCGGGCCGAGTGCGAGACCGGCGCCGATGGTGACACCGACGTACGCGAAGGCCTTGGTGCGGGCGGCGCCCTGGAACATGTTCGCCATGACGGACACACCGGCCGTCATCATGGCGGCGGCGGCGACGCCGGCGATGCCGCGGGCGACGTCGAGGATCACGGCGCTGGAGGCGAGCGCGCCGACCAGGGCGGAGACGCCGTAGAGGCCGACGCCGAAGGCGAACACCCGCTTGCGGCCGATGCGGTCGGCGATCGATCCGGCCGCCATCATGAAGCTGGCCGCGGTGACGTTGTAGGCGTTGACGACCCACTGCAGCGGTACGACACCGGCGTGCAGGTCGTTGCC
Source organism: Streptomyces sp. NPDC094147 (assembly GCF_044764265.1). Lineage (NCBI taxonomy): Bacteria > Bacillati > Actinomycetota > Actinomycetes > Kitasatosporales > Streptomycetaceae > Streptomyces > Streptomyces sp. NPDC094147. Next base: position 3,756 of record NZ_JBIWHT010000009.1, read on the forward strand.
GATCGCGGGCAGGGCGACCGGGGCGCTGCTGAGGCCGTACGGAACGATGAACACGGCCAGGCACAGGGCGAAGATGGTGAGGCCCGCGCGGGGCGGTGCCTCCGGGGTGGCGACGGCAGCCATCGAAGGTCTCCTAGGTCGAGCGGTCGTGAGTGGCGGGGCGGTGCGGGCGGTGCGGGGCGGGGAGGGGTGGCAGGGGTACGGGGGTGGCCCCCTGCCACCCCGGTCAAGGGGGGCTTGCGCCCGGTCGACTGGGGCCGGTGGCCCGTCAGTTGGCGCGTCGGGGCAGGTCGCCCAGGAAGTGCGACAGCGTCTGCAGGAAGCGGTTGTCCTCCCAGCGGGCGTACACGATGTCCTGGTGGGTCAGGGACGGGTCGGAGTGCAGTGAGAGCTGCGGGATCCGGCTGGCGGCGGTGACCGTCGCGGCGGCCTGTCCGGTGGTGCCGTTGGTCAGGCCCGACTGGAACGTGTACAGCGGTACGTCGATGTCCTTGCCGTGCGGCAGGCGCAGGCCGAGCAGCTGGGTGAGGTCGTTCTCGGCGAGGTCGATGGCCGCGACGAGGTCGAGCATCACGCGGTTGAGGGTGTACCAGACCCAGGCGCCGGGCCGGGGGCCCGCGAACGCGTCGGCCACGGTGGCCAGTTGGACCGGCCCGCCGTCGACCCAGGTGCCGTCGTCGGCCAGGTGGCCGGCGTTCACCGAGTACGAGGGGTGGGCGTGCGTGGCGTCCACGAGCCAGCCGAGCAGACCGGCGTTGGTGAGCTTGCGCTCGGTGCGGACGGCTTCGGGGAGGCGGTCGGCGAGGACCGCGGGGCCGTCCGGGTCGGCCAGCGCGTGCTGGGCGGCGAGCTGGAAGAAGACGGCGGCCGACTCGGGACGGTCGCCCAGGCCGATGGTGGTGCTGGTGAAGTCCTCGAAGACGGCGCCGCCCTCGATCGCGGCGAGCCAGCCCTTGGCGGCCTCGATCGGCAGGTCGAACTCCATGCCCGCGCCCGAGTAGGCGTTGTGCACACCGCCGTCGACCACGGCGAGACCCGCGAGGTCGCGGTAGCCGGGGGTGCCGTCGAAGTCCCAGGCGGCGTACAGGAGCGCGATGCTGGCGCCGACGGACACACCGCCGAGGACGACCTCGCGCCGTCCGCCGTCGGAGGCCGCGGTGACGACCCGGCGCAGGTCCTCGACGAGTACTTCGAGGCCCCACTGCGCGGCGTACAGGGAGTCGGTGGGCTCCTGCACCTGGTAGTGGCCGCCCAGGTAGTACTCGGTGGCCTGCTCGGGGGTGTCGGCGAAGGCGGAGAGGTCGGCGAGGTTCTGCTCGCGCCGGTCGACGGCCCACACCTGGAGGTCGTCCGAGGCCCCGGCGAGGCTGCGGGCGGTGTGCTTGAAGACGCCCGCTCCGCCTTCGCGGCCGCCCAGCAGGACCAGCACCCGGCGGGCGTTCGTGCGGCCGATCTTGAGGACGCCGACCTGCTGCGCGTGGGCGGGGCCGGCGGCCTGGACACCCTGCACGAGCTCGTACGACTCGATCCAGTCCTGCTGGTCCTGCGTCATAACCATCCACTCCTCGGTAGTTGCAAGTTCTCGTCGACTCGCAACATCAATGTACCGAAGAAATCCGTACTTGCAACACTGATGATGCAAGTTCCCCTCGTATTGCTACTTTGGTGTAACCTAGACCAGGAAATAGGCGCATCAGGCAACGGGAGAGGCGGGTCACGACGTGACGCAGACAACGAGAGAGCGGCCGCTGCGCGCCGACGCCGAGCGGACCGTGCGGAACATCCTGGAAGTGGCCGAGCGGGTGCTCGGCGAGGACCCGACGGCGAGCCTCGGGCAGATCGCCACGGCCGCCGGCGTCGCCCGCACCACGCTGCACCGGCGGTTCGCCTCCCGCGAGGCGCTCATCGACGCGATGGCCGCGCACGCCTTCCGGCAGGTCGAGGAGGCGATCGACGTCGGCCGCCCGGAGACCGCGCCCCCGATGGTGGCGCTGCACCAGATCACCGCGAACGTGATCCAGATCAAGAGCGGCTGGCGCTACACGGTCGGTCAGCCGCAGCTGCGCGACCCGGAGGCCGTCGCCGCGCACGAGCGCATCTTCGCCAAGGGGCATCTGCTGCTCGAACGGGCCAAGGAGGCGGGCCTGTTGCGGCCGGACGCCGATCTGTCGTGGGCGCGCCGCGTCTACCACGCGCTCATCGAGCAGGCCATCATCGAGTCCGCCGAGAACGCCACCGACCCGGACACCCTCGCGGCCGCCGTGGTCGACACCCTGCTCAACGGGCTCGGCCCCGCGAAGTCCTGACGATTCGTCAGGAGACGCGTCAGGAAGCCCGCATCAGAAGCGTGCGTCCGGAAGCTCGTCGGACAACGCAAAAAGCGAGGGCGGTATCCGCACATGCGGATACCGCCCTCGCTGCGTCCCGTCGCCGAAGCGCGGGTCAAACGGGCAACATCAGGCCCAGGCAGGCGACATCAGGCCGTCGGGGCCGGCTTGGGGGCGCCCTTCAGCGGCTTGTCCCAGGCGCCGATCTGCCGGAACAGCTCCAGGTCGTCCCGGACCGCCCAGTGCTCGGCCACCTGGCCGTCGGCGATCCGGTAGACGTGCAGGTGCTGCACCCGCACCGACTTGCCCGTCGCGGGGACGCCCATGAAGTCCGTGACGTGCCGGCCCGTGAACACCAGGCGCAGCAGCGCCCTGTCGCCCTTGGCGAACGAGTCGACGATCTCCCAGCGGGCGTCCTCCCAGACGCTCCGCATCCAGCGCGCGGTGTTCGCGTAGGCCTCGGGGCCGCGGGGCGAGCCCTCGGGGGCCTCGTGGTCGATGAAGTCCTCGGCGACCAGGCGCCGGGCGACCTCGTCGTCCCCGTCGTTGAAGATCTTGCCCATGTCCACGGCGATCTGCAGAACTTCTTCGTCCGTCATGGCGGACTCCTTCTCTGTTGTGGTGTGCGGAGGGGGGTTCTCGGGGCGCGCGGCAAGGCAGGTAACTGCCTTGCCGTGTACGCCGGTTGGTGACCGGGGCTGCTACTGGCCCATGCCGATGCCGCCGCCGACCGGGAGAGCCGCCCCGGTGACGTACGCGGCGCCGTCGCCGGCCAGGAACCTGACCACCTCGGCGACTTCCTCGGGGGTGCCGGTGCGCTTCAGCGGGGTCTGGGCGAGCAGCTGGGCGCGGCGCTTGTCGCTGACGGCCTGGATCATGTCGGTCTCGATCAGCCCGGGGGTCACCATGTTGACGGTGACGTTGCGCGAGCCGAGCTCCCAGGCGAGCGACCGGGTGAGGCCGAGCATGCCGGACTTGGACGCGGCGTAGTTGGACTGACCGGGCGAGCCGAGGAAGCCCATGATCGAGGAGACGAAGACGATCCGCCCCCACTTGGCGCTGATCATGGAGCGCGAGACCAGCCGGGCCATCCGGAACGAGCCGACGAGGTTGGTCTGGATGACGTCGTCGAAGTCCTCGTCGCGCATCATCGGCGCCAGGCCGTCCCGGGTGATGCCCGCGTTGGCGACGAGCACCGCGACCGGCCCGTACTGGGCCTCGACCTCGGCGACCGCGCGGCGCGATGACTCCGGGTCGGTGACGTCGCAGCGGACGCCGAACAGACCCTCGGGCGGTTCGCCGGACCGGTGGGTGATGGCGACCTTGTCGCCCGCCTCGGCGAAGGCGCGGGCGATGGTCAGGCCGATTCCGCGGTTGCCGCCGGTGACCAGAACGGTGCGTGACATGGGTAGCTGTTCTCCTGTTTCGGACGCTGATCAGACGGCGGGGGCCGGGGCGGCCGGCCGCGGAAGGTACTGGGCCAGCTCGGCGGCCGCCGTATCGGCGTCGGTGAAGTGGACGGCCTGCCAGCCGGCGGCCTCGGCGCCCGCGCAGTTGGCGGCGATGTCGTCGACGAGCAGACACTCGCCGGGGGCGGCACCGGCCAGTTCGGCGGCCGCCTCGAAGATCCGGCGCTCCGGCTTGCGGGCACCGACCTCGAAGGACAGGACGAGCCCGTCGAAGAGGCCCTCGGGCGCCACCATCCGGCGCCACAGCGGGTCCCAGGCGGGCGGCATGTTCGACAGCATGCCGACGAAGACCCCGGTGGAACGCAGCGCGCGCAGGTGGCCGAGCCAGGCCTCGTTGGTCTCGCGGCCGTCGAACCAGCGCTGCCCGAAGCCCGTCAGGTCGGCGTCCACCCCGGCGGCCCGCAGCTGTGCGTTCATCCGCTCCACCCACTCCTGCTCGCTGAGCAGCGGGGTGTCCAGCGGGGCCATCAGGTCGACGCCGAACGGTTCGGCGACCGCCGCCATCGCCCGGCGCATCGCGTCGGCCGGAATGGCGTTCTGGCGGCAGAAGTTCTGCAGGTCGTCGTTGATCGGCGGGGTGAGGACGCCGCCGAAGTCGGTCCACACGGCGCGCACGGCGGTGCTCACACGTCCTCCCGGGCGGGGGCCGCGGCGAACGACAGGGTGATCTCGCCGACCGAGCCGCCGTCCTGCTGGAAGTCGACGGCGAAGGCGGCCGGGTGCCCGGCGGCCGAGGGCTCGCCGAGCGGGCGGGCGGTGGCGACGAGCGGCAGGTCGAGTTCGGCGAACCGCGTGAAGACGGCCGAGCAGCCGGTCACGGCCGCGCCGGTGGGCGCCCCGGCCAGATGGGCGAGCTGCCGGGCCGCCTCGGTGATGACCATCGCGGGTATGTGGTCGTAGGTGTGGTCGAACAGGCTGCTGTTCTCGAAGCGCGGCTCGACCTGCGCGGAGACGGTGTCCCCGGAGTGCAGCGGCTCGCCCAGGACGACGTTGGCCGGGTTGCGCCGGCCCACGTCGGCGGCGTCGGCCGGGTGGCTGCGCAGCACCGGGCCGAGGTCCGCGGTGAGCGGCGGCACCGACTTGCGCTGGAGGAAGCGCAGCTTGGCGTAGTCCTCGCTCTTCGCCGCCCCGACATCGATCCGGGACCGGGCGACGACGCGCTCGCCCACCCGCAGCACGGCCTCGGAATCCACCCCGAGCAGCCGCCCGCCGCGCCCTTCGCGGCGGACGACCCGGCCGGTCAGATGCAGTTCGCCGGGGCGGCCGCCGGGCGTGAGCGCGTCCAGGTCCTCGATCTCGATCGACCAGTTGCTGACCAGGAAGGCGGTCTTGCCCGGGATGTCGAGCTGCCGGTGCGAGGCGGCGGTGCCGGCCTGCCGGGCGGCTTCGAGCAGCAGCAGGAAGTCGTAGGTCACCGGCGTACGCAGGTGATCGCTGAAGTAGGCGTGCCCGAGCGGGAGTTGGGCGCCCGCCACATAGGTCTCGCGGCCCGTCCGCAGGAGGTCCGTGACCAGCACCTCCGACACCGCTGCCCGGTGCACCAGCGAACGCTCGATGGTGCGGGTGAAGGTCGGTACGGGATCCAGCTCCGGCGGAGCGGTGTCGCTCGGCGTTGTCATGCAGGAAACTCCTCTGTCGGCGCCGCCTGCGGCGGTCCGTGAATAAGGGGCTGCGGCCCCGGCACGGGGCTGCCGCAATGCTCCCCGGCACACATAGAAGTCCCGTGAAATCCATATGGAACCGTCCGACAGCGCTATTGCGGCGCCGAATTGACGATCTTTTAGTTTACTTTCATGGCGCGCGTACACCCTGTTGGTTCGCAGAATCTCCGGGAGCCGTATTTCCGATCGCTCCGCCGTTCCATGCATGGGAGTGCACTTCGATGACCGCTTTGGACGACCGCCCCCTTTCTGTGCCGCCGACGTCCGCGACGCTCGCGCCCGCGCCGCCGTCCCCCTCCGGGATGGAGGCGCGGACGGCGGAGCTGCTGCGGCTGCGCCAGTCCGTGCGCGGCGGCCCGGGGCCGCGGGCCACCGAAGCGCAGCACGCCCGCGGCAAGATGACCGTCCACGAGCGGCTTGAGACGCTGTTCGACGAGGGGACGTTCGTCGAGATCGAGGGGCTGCGCCGGCACCGCGCCAGCGGCTTCGGCCTGGAGGACCGCCGCCCGCACAGCGACGGCGTGGTCATCGGCTGGGGCCGGGTGCACGGGCGTACCGTCTTCGCCTTCGGGCACGACTTCCGGATCTTCGGCGGCTCGCTCGGCGAGTCCCACGCCGAGAAGATCCACAAGATCATGGACATGGCGGAGGCGGCCGGCGCCCCCCTGGTGAGCCTCAACGACGGCGCCGGCGCCCGGATCCAGGAAGGCGTCTCGGCGCTGGCCGGCTACGGCGGCATCTTCCGCCGCAACGTGCGCTGCTCCGGGGTGATCCCGCAGATCAGCGTGATGCTCGGGCCCTGCGCGGGCGGCGCCACCTACTCCCCGGCCCTCACCGACTTCGTGTTCATGGTGCGCGGCATCTCGCAGATGTTCATCACCGGACCCGATGTGGTGGAGGCCGTCACCGGCGAGAAGGTCAGCCACGAGGAGCTCGGCGGCGCCGACCTGCACGCGGCGGTCTCGGGCGCGGCGGCCTTCGCCTACGACGACGAGGCCTCCTGCCTGGAGGACGTGCGCTACCTCATCTCCCTGCTGCCCGCCAACAACAAGGAACTGCCGCCGGCCGCGGCACCGGCATCGCGCCTGAACACCCTGGACGAGGAACTGCTGCGCCTGGTGCCGGCCGACCCGAACCAGCCGTACGACATGCGCGAGGTGATCGGACGGCTCGTGGACGACGGCGAGTTCCTGGAGGTCCACGAGCAGTGGGCGCCGAACCTGCTGTGCGTGCTCGCCCGCATCGACGGGCAGACCGTCGGGCTCATCGCCAACCAGCCCCGCCACCTGGCCGGCGTCCTCGACATCGAGGCCTCCCAGAAGGGCGCCTCCTTCATCCAGACCTGCGACGCGTTCAACATCCCGCTGGTGACCCTGGTGGACGTGCCGGGCTTCCTGCCGGGCACCGCCCAGGAGCACGGCGGCATCATCCGCCACGGCGCGAAGCTGCTCTACGCGTACTGCAACGCGACGGTGCCCCGGGTGCAGGTCATCCTGCGCAAGGCCTACGGCGGCGCGTACATCGTGATGGACTCCCGCTCCATCGGCTGCGACCTGTCGTTCGCCTGGCCCACCAACGAGATCGCCGTGATGGGCGCGGAGGGCGCGGTCAACGTCATCCACCGGCGCCAGGTCGCCGCCTCCGACGACCCGGAGGCCACCCGCAAGGAGCTGACCGAGGAGTACCGGGACGCGCTGATGCACCCGTACTACGCGGCCGAACGCGGCCTGGTCGACGACGTCATCGACCCGCGCACCACCCGCACCGTGCTCGCCGAGGCGCTGCGCGTGCTGCGCACCAAGCAGGAGCAGCTCGTCCCGCGCAAGCACGGCAACCCCCCGATGTAGCACCGGAGTTGAGAAAGGAAGCCGAGATGGAGAGCGCACCCTTCGCCCGGCCCGCGCTGCGCGTGCTGCGGGGCGAGCCCACCGGGGAGGAACTGGCCGCGCTGACCGTGGTCATGCTGAGCCGGGCCGGATCGCCGCCCGCCGAGGCCGCCGCGCCCGCCCCGGCGCCGGGCCGCTGGCGGCCCGCCGTGCACCACCCGGCGGGAGCGTGGCGGACCGTACCGCGGTAGGAGACGTGTCGGCCGTGGGGGCCGGCTCCCGCACCGTCCCGGTGCCGGAGCCGGCCCCCACGGCCGACCGCTGTCGTGTGGTACGTCAGGGGCGCGGCGGCGCCTCGACCACCGCGCACGACCAGGTGAAACCCGCCCCCGCGTTGAGCAGCAGGCCGATCTGGCCGGGGCCGAGCGCGGCGCGGCGTACGACCTCGCTCAGCCCGGCCGGCAGGTCGCCGGTGCCCAGGTGCCCGGTCTCGCGCCCCCAGTCCACGGCCGGGGCCGCGAGGAGTTCGCGCAGCACCGGGGTCCAGGCGCTCTCCAGGGTCTTGCGGCCGAGCCTGGGCAGCAGGACGAACCGGATGCGCGGGTCGTCGGCGGCGAGCTCCGCGTCCTTGAGGGCGCCGGTCACCACGTGCCGGATCATGTCGTCGTTGACCTTGTTGAACGGTTCGACGCCGTTCTCGCGCAGATAGACCCGCTTGGTGCGGCGCATGTCCACCATCGGCGAGTTGTCCCGGGGCAGCTGGGCGAACGGGTCGGCGCCGCGGTGCATCTCCTCCAGGTGCGGGGCGGCCGCGGTGTGCAGGGAGCGAAGGAGCAGGTGATCGCCCGCCACGGCCGGCTGGCGCAGCACCACGGCCGTGGCCGCGTCGCCGTAGGCGGCGCCGTAGTCGCTGCGCCACCGGTCGAAGCCGGGCGAGCCGAACCGGTCGGCCGTCGTCACCAGCGCGTGCCGGTCCCCGGACTCCAACGACAGCCGGGCGACGGCGAGTTCGAGGGCCGCGGCCCCGCCGTTGCAGATCTGCTGGATGCCCACCGGCACCGTGTCGTGGGCGCCGATCTGGTGGGCGATGTAGTGGGCCGGCGACCACAGGTCGTGGCCCTGGTAGTGCATCCAGGCGTGGCACAGGAGCGCCAGCCGGGCCGCCGGGACGCCGCCGCTGCGCAGCGCGGACCGGGCCGCGAGCACCGCCATCTCCGGCGCCGACTCGCCGTCCGCGACCGGCAGTTGGGGGTGGCCCAGGTCGCGGGCGGCCCGCGCCTCGACGCGCTGCTCGGTCACCGCGCACACGGCACTGTCACGCCCGCTCGGCAGCCACACGGCTGCCGCGGCGATACCCACTGGCACAGGCGGTCTCATGGGTGTTGGCCCCCCTCACTTCCGACAGCGGGACGGTCCCGTCGCGGATTCTGATTCTCATCCGCGGAAATCGAATGCACATGAAAAGTGCATGGAAGTTGGCGCGGAATCAGCCAATCGGGGTTCTCCGCGGCCGGTGTGTTGTGGCAGCATCCTTTCGCAGAGGCAGTCAGCACCCTTCGATTCCGGTCGCCCCCATTGCGTTCCGGAACGGCCTCCTTCTCCATCCCGTACACCGCCGCGGCTGTTCTTTCCTTGCCGTGTTCCGCGGTCGGCGAAGTGACATCACCAAGCAGATGGCAGCCGAATTCACGGCCGCCCAGTGAAGGGAACAGAAATGTCGGAAAACCTGGCCGCATCCCTGTCGTCGGAACTGCGCACCCGGGTCCGGGACATCGTGGCCGACGTCCTGGAGGTGCCCGCCGAGGAGGTCGGCGAGCACCACAGCTTCGCGGACGACTTCGACGCCGACTCGCTGCTGATCATCGAGATGTTCTCCCGCTTCGAGCGGCAGCTGGGCATCGAGATCCCGCAGGAGGAGCTCGTCGACCTGGACGACCTGGCCTCGGCGTACGCGCTGATCGCGCGCCACACCAAAGCGGTCGCCGGTGTCTGAGTCCGGGCTGCGCCGGGTCGTGGTGACCGGTCTCGGTGCGGTGAGCAGCCTCGGCATCGGCGCCGGGGCGTTCACCGAGGCCGTCCGCGCCGGGCGCAGCGGAATCTCCGAGATCCAGTCGTTCGACACCGAGGGCTTCGAGCACACCCAGGCCGGGGAGGTCCACGACTTCCGGCCCGAGGACCATCTGGAGCGGCTGCCGCCGGCCGAGTGGGGCCGCAGCAGCCAGTTCGCCGCGGCCGCCGCCAAGTTGGCCGCCCAGGACGCCGGTTGGGACCCCGATGCCCTGTCGGCGGCCCGCGCGGGCAGCGCGATGGGCACCACCAACGGCGAGGCGCGGGTCTTCCAGGAACTGACCGAGCAGTGGCTGGAGCACGGGCCCGACGGGATCGACGGGGATCTCGCCGCCCAGGCCTCCGCGGACCGCATCGCGGCCGCCGTCAACACCGAACTGCGGCTGCGCGGCGAGGCGCAGACGTTCGGCACCGCCTGCTCGGCGAGCAACTACGCCATCGGGTACGGCTTCGACGTCATCCGCGGTGGCGCGGCCGACGTCATGCTGGTCGGCGGCGCCGACGCGGTGAACCGCGCCACCCACGCGGGCTTCCACCGCCTGGGCGCCATCGCCCCGGACCTGTGCCGGCCCTTCGACGAGCACCGCGGCGGCATCATGACCGCCGAGGGGGGCGCCGCCCTGCTGCTCGAATCGTGGGAGAGCGCGCAGGCCCGCGGGGCCCGCGTGTACGCGGAGGTGCTCGGCTACGGCATCACCTGCGACGCCAAGCACCCCACCCAGCCCGACCGGGACGGCATCGCCGAGTGCATCCGGCGCGCCCACCACAGCGCCGGGGTGAAGCCCGACGAGGTCGACTACGTGTGCGCGCACGGCACCGGCACGGCCGCGAACGACTCCACCGAAGTCGCCGCGGTGCGCGAGGTGTTCGGCGAGCGCATCCCGGCCATCAGCTCGATCAAGTCGATGCTCGGCCACACCATGGGCGCCGCCAGCGGCTTCGGCGCGCTGGCCTGCTGCATGGCCCTGTACGAGGGCTTCCTGCCGCCGACCGCGACGGTGCGTGAGGTGGACCCGGCCCTCGGCCCCGACCTGGACTGCGTTCCGGGGACGGCCCGCGCCGCCCGGCCGAAGATCGTGGAGAACCACGGCTTCGCGTTCGGCGGGAACAACGCCATCGTGATGCTGGGGAGGCCCGAATGAGCAGCAGCGTCGCACCCGCCCCGGTGCGGATCACCGGTTACGGGGTGCTGAGCGCCGCCGGCATCGGCGGCAAGGCCCTGTACGAGGCGCTCCGTTCGGGCTCGCTGCCGGCCGGCGACGGCGCCGCCGGCGCGCTCGGCGGCAAGGAAGCCCCGCCGCTGGACCTGCGGAGCGTGCCGGACTTCGACCCCCAGGAGCACCTCGGCCGCAAGGGGCTGCGCGCCCTGAGCCGGACCAGCACCCTGGGCATGACGGCGAGCGAGCTCGCGCTCGACAGCCTTCCGCACCTGATCGACCCGGCGGAACGCGCCGACACCGGGGTGGTGCTCGGCACCAGCACCGGCAGTGCCCGCGCGTTCTCGGAGTTCTTCCAGGACACCTACGAGCAGCAGCGCCCCTACCTGGTCAGCCCGGCCCTCTTCCCCGGGCTGCTGCTCAACCACTGCGCCGCCCAGGTGGCGATGCGGCACTCCTTCACCGGCGTCAACGCGAGCCTGGCCGGCGGCCAGATCTCCAGCCTGTCCGCGCTGCGCTACGCCCGCAACATCCTGGTCAACGGCCGGGCGAAGCGGCTGCTGACCGGCGGCGTCGAGGAGCTCAGCGCCCACTCCGCCTGGGCCTGGCACCACAGCGGGGTGCTCGGCGCGGACGCGGCACTGGGCGAGGGCAGCGCCGTCTTCGTCCTGGAGCACGGCACGTCCGGAGCCGCACTGGCCGAACTCGCCTCCTGCGAGGTCGCGTTCAGCCCGGCCGATCAGGGGCCGCTCGCGGTCGCGGCGGCGCTGGCGCGCTGCGTCGAGGACGCGCTGAGCGCCGCGGGCGTATCGCCCGGGGACATCTGCGTGGTCTCCGCGGGAGCCACCGGCGGGCGGGGCTGGACCGCGGTGGAGTCCCGAGGCCGGCACCGGGCGCTCGCCGGTCACACCCCCGAGGTGCTGCGCGTGCAGGACGTCCTGGGCGAGACCTACAGCGCGAGCGGCTCGCTCCAGCTCGCGGCGCTGCTCGCGCACTGGGAGGCGGACGGCGCGGCCGGCACCGGTGCGTGGGGTCTGGTCACCTCGGTGGGCGGCGACGGCTCGGTGGCGGCCGCGGTCGTGCGCCGTCCGTCAGCGGCCGGATGAACCAACCGCCGTACCGGCGGGGGGGGGGGGGGGGGGGGGGGGGGGGGGGGGGGGGGGCGCGGGGGGGGGGGGCGGGGGGGGGGGGCGGCGCCGCCGCCCGCCCCCCCCCCCCCCGCCGCCCCCCGCCCCCCCCCCCCCCCCCCCCCCCCCCCACACCCCCCCCCCCCCCCCCCGGGGGGGCCCCCCGGGGGGGGGGGGGGGGGGGGGGGGGCGGGGGGGGGGGGGGCCCGCCCCCCCCCCCCGCCGCCGTGCGGCGGGCATGGCGGGCGAGGGGATCAGCGAGGCCTGCACCGCCTTGTTCACCGCGTCGAGCCGCGACACCGCCCCCAACTTGCGGAACACGCTGTGGAGATGGCGCTTGACGGTGCCCTCGGTGATGTCGAGCGCGTCGGCGATCTGGCGGTTGCTCATCGCGGTCGCCGCCCGCGCGAGCACCTGGTGCTCCCGGCGCGACAGCGGCTCGTCCCCGGCGGCGGGCGCGGCGCCGGACGGCACCAGGACCGTCGTCTGCCGGTCGTCCGCCATGGCCCGCGACAGCGCCACGAGCAGTGCCTTGCGGTCGATGCCCTTGTGCAGCACACCCCGGGCGCCCGCGGCGAGGAGCTGGTCCACCGTGTGCGGTTCGGCGTAGGCGGACAGGAACAGCACCCGGGTGCGCGGCGCCACCCGCAGGACGCCCCGTACCGTGCCCGGACCGTGGTTGCTCGGCATCTGGAGGTCAAGGAGGAGCAGATCCGGCTGCTGGGCGGCGGCACACCGGACGGCTTCGGCGCCGTCGCACGCGTACCCCACCACCGTCATCGAGGGCTGGGCGTTGAGCAGTTCGCCCAGTGCCTCGCGGAACAGGGCGTGGTCGTCGGCGACGACGATGCGGGTGACAGACATGGCGCGTCCTTGTCAGAGTCGAGTGCCCAGGGGCAGATGGATCTCGATGCGGGTGCCGCCGCCGGGGCCGCCCAGGATGCGCAGCCGGCCGCCGAGGTCCTCCACCCGCTCGGTCATGGAGCGCAGCCCGTGCCCGGCGCCGTCGGCGGGCGGCGCGCCGGTGAAGCCGGTGCCGTCGTCCTCGACGCGGGCGTACAGCCAGCGCCGGGTGGTGCGCACGGTGACCTCGATGTGGCGGGCCCCGGCGTGCGCGAAGCAGTTGCGCAGGGCCTCGCGCAGGACGAGGAACAGCTCGCGGCGGCAGCGTTCGGACGCGGCGGTCTCGTCCCCGGTCACCGCGACGGTGACCTGTGCGGTGGGCGCGGCGTCGGCCAGGAACGCCTCGATCGCCTCGCGCACGGGCGGGGTGTGGCCCTGTTCGCGCAGGCCGCCGATCAGGCCGCGGTTCTCCCGTACCGCCTCGCCCAGCGCCTTCTTCGCCGCGGCGAGGTGGGCGGCCGCGGCGCCGGGGTCGTCCTCGCTGAGCTCGATCCGGTGCAGGGCCACCGCGAGCGCGTTGCCGAGCTCGTCGTGGAGCCGGCGGGCGATCCTGCGGCGCTCGCTCCAGCCGTGGTCGCCCTGCCAGAAGGGGACCCCGGTGGTGCGCATGACATCGCCGAGGGTCCGTACGACGGTCACCGCGTCGTGGTGCGGGGCGCCGTTCTCCACCACGTGCATGAGGGCGCATTCCAGCAACAGCGAGGCGGCGGCGACCAGATGGTGCGGCGAGGCGTCGCCCGCCGGGGGCAGGTCCGGCGGGGCCGAGCCCTCCAGCGCCCCGAAGTCCTCGGCGTGGGCCAGGACATGACGCGCGAAGGCCACCAGCGCCGCGTGCAGGTCGGGCACCTCGCGGTCGGCCGGAAGGAGCGCGGAGGGCAGCGCCGCCCTGAACCGGTCCAGGATCGCGTCCCCCTCGCCCTTCAGGAGTACGGGAGTGAGCACGCTCCGGCGGGTGAGCGGGGCGGGGGCGTCCGCGCTGTGGCGGGGCCGGGCCACAGGCGCCGACAGGCCCGGCCGCTGAGCCGCCCGCGCGAGCCCCTCCTGGAGGGCCTCCGCGAACCTGCCTCCGACCACGGCACCCAGGACGCCTCCTGAGACGGGCTGACGCACGGTGCGGGTCGAGCTATCCATCGGACTCCTCAACGCTCATGTCCCACTGGGTAGCACGAAGATAACAAACAGACTTGTCTGGTTGTCAACTACCTACTTCCCTCGTGTCGACATTCCGGCGGCCGGGGTGACCGCTCGCTGCCCTTTGGGCTTCCACCTGCGTATTTGTTGATCCGTGGCGAAGTGGGCGGGCGTGAACCGGTCCGTCCGGCCGTGGCGAGGCGAGCTGGTTGCGTGCGGGGAGTGGAAGCGTAAACAGACAGGGTTGTATGGTGTGGCAACGCTTTCGTCAGATTCCGCGAACGTCCCGCGTACGGGAAAGGACAGGTGCCGCGCCATGCAGAAGCGCGCCGAGCAGACCCGACAGGCCCTCATCCGCGCCACTGCCGAACTCATCGCCGAGGGCGGGGTGCACGACGCAGGACTGGTCAGCATCTGCCGCAGTGCGCGCGTCAGCAGGGGCGCGCTCTACCACCACTTCCCGACCAAGGAATCGCTGGCCGCCGCGGTGTACGCGCAGGCGCGGACCGAGGTCGCGGGCCTCGCCGCCGCGGCCTTCGCGGACCCCGCGGCGGGGGCGGCGCCCGCGCGCTTCAGCTCCGCGCTCGTCACCGCCCTGCGCGAGGTCCCCGCCGTACGGGCGGGGATGCGTCTTGGCCCCGACGGCTCCACCGGGCCCGCGCGGCTGCGCGACGAGGTGCTCGGGCTCGTCCACCGCGAGGTGAGCGGGCGGCTCCCGGCCGGCCGGGAGCCCGCCGGGCGCGATCTGGCCGACCTGGCGGTGGTCGTCACGGCCGGCCTGGAGACGCTCGGCCGCACGGACGGGGCGTGGTGGGACGGCGAGGTGTCGGACCGGATCTGGGACATGCTCCGGCCGCTGTTCGGCCACCACGCCGAAGCTGCGGTCAACTCGCCCGAAATACTGGCGAGTTGAGACGCGGGGGCCCGCCGTCGGGCCCCCGCGGGCTATGCGGCGGGCTGCGCCCCGGCCGGGATTCCGGGCCTCGTGGGCGGGGCGGTCCGCAGCCGTCCGAGCATGCCGGGCGTCGCGATGCCCGGCAGCAGGAACCGCCACATCACCGAGACGCGATCGAGCAGGTCCTGGCGCCCCGTGTAGACCTGCGAGATCAACTGGAGGCCGGTGAAGGCCCCCACGATGAACTGGGTGATCTCGTCCAGGTCCACGCCCGGCAGCAGTTCGCCCTGCGCGGCCGCGCCGCTCAGCAGCGAGTGGATCGCCTCGACGCAGCGCTCGTACGGGGTGCGCGCCGGCGCCGTGAACGAGGTCTGCTCGACCGTGAGGCGCACGCTGGCCCGCAGTACCGGGTCGCACTGGAGACGGCGGGCGAACTCCATCGTGAGATCGATGGCCGCCTGCAACTGCACGTCCTGCGGCGGCATCACGAGCGCTTCGCTCTGAGCGGCCACCAGCGCCGCCGCGATCGCCTCCTTGGACGGGAAGTGGTGATAGAGGGCGCCTCTCGTCAGCCCGCTCAGGGCGAGGATGTCGTTGGTGCTCGCCGCGTCGTACCCCCGCTCATCGAAGACGCGAGCCGCCGCCTCCAAGATCGACTGCCTGGACCTGGTCCCGCGTTCCTGCTGTCCCATCTAAGTCCTCGATACCTTTGAAACCGAACTGACCTGTCTGTATCTTACTGGCTGCAGGTGATCATTAGCCAGCGCAGCCGGTGACTGACGTGCAGTCTTTCACCCTGCCCGCGAAGAGACAGGCCTCCTTGCATGCAGCGCAGTACGAGCATCCTGATACCCGCTGGTCACAACGGTTCCCGGGCTCACGGTCCGGTCGTCGTCCGGCACCCCGCCCCGTCGGTCCGACCGCTCACCATGACCGTTCCGCGTGAGTATGTGCACCGCGCCGCAGTCTCCGAAGTGCTCCTTACCAACTGGAAAACAGACAAGTCTGATTGCTTTTTGGTCAATGCTCAGTGGCCGCGCGGACACGCCCTCTTCGCGCCGACCGCCGACCACCAGGACCCGTTGCTCCTGGTCGAATCCGTGCGGCAGGCCGGAGCGCTGCTCGCCCACGCCGAATACGAGGTGCCGTTCGGCCACCAGTTCCTGATGTGGAACATGTCCTTCTCCGCCCTGCCCGAAGCCCTCAGCGTCGGCCCTACGCCGACCGAGGTCGAACTCCGCACCACCTGCCACGACATCGTCCGCCGCGGAAAGCAGCTGGTGAGCATGGCGTACCAGGTCAGTGTCGAGCGCGAGGGGCTGCCGCTCGCGGTCGCCGAGGCGCGGTTCAGCTGCACCAGCCCGGCCGTCTACCGCAGGCTGCGCGGCGAACGCCCCACCACGACCCCGCTCGCGCTGCCCGTGGGCGTCCCCCCGGAGTCGGTCGGGCGGTCCGGCTCCCGCGACGTGGTGCTCGCCGAGACCGCTGCCGAGACCCCCCACCGCTGGCAGCTGCGCGTCGACACCTCGCACCCGATCTTCTTCGACCACCCCGTCGACCACGTGCCCGGCATGGTCCTGATCGAGTCCGCCCGCCAGGCCGCGTACGCCGCCACCGGGCTGCCCGGCGCGCTGCCCGTCCAACTGGAGAGCACGTTCACGCGCTACGCGGAACTCGACGCGCCCTGCTGGATCGAGGCCGAGGTGGGCCGCCCCGACGCGGCTGGAATCATTCCCGTACGCATCACCGGGATCCAGCGCGACGAGCCCGTCTTCACGGCCACCGTCGGACTCCGTCCCCTCATCTGACCGCGCCACGGGAGACCGCCGCATGCCCACTGTCATGATCACCGGTGCCGGTGGCTTCATCGGCCGCCGCGTCACCCGCCAGGCCGAGAGCCTGGGCGCCCCGCTTCGGCTGCTGGCCCACCGCAGCCCCGTCGCCCGGGACGCCCCCCGCGTCCACAGCGTGTCCGCCGACCTCGCGGATCCCGGCTCGCTGCGCGGAATCTGCGAGGGCGCCGACATCCTGCTGCACTGCGCCTCGCAGATCGGCGGCGACGCCGAGACCTGCGAGGCCGTCAACGCCCGGGGCACCGCCGCCCTCGTCGAGGAGGCCCGGCGCGCCGGGGTGTCCCGCATCGTCTACCTGAGCACCGCCTCGGTGTACGGCCGCGGCACCTTCCGGCGGGCCCGGCCCGAGGACCTCGGCCGCGCGCCGGTGTCGGTCACCTCGCGGACCCGGGCGGCCGCCGAGGACGCGGTGCTGGCGGCCGGCGGCATCGTGCTGCGGCCGCACCTGGTCTACGGCGAGGGCGACAAGTGGGTCGCCCCCACCCTGGCCAGGGTCCTGCGCACGCTGCCCGGCACCGTCGAGGGGTGGCCCGCCCTGGTGTCCGCCATCGCCGTCGACGACCTGGCGCACGCCGTGGTGGCCGCCGGCCTCGCCCCCGCCGGGCGTCTCACCGCCTCCGTCTACCACGCCAACCACCCGCGGCCCGTGCCCTGGAGCGCACTGCTGCGCGCGCTCGCCGCCACCGCGGGCATCCCCTGGCCCGAGCACGACCTGAGCTATCCGCAGGCCTGCGCGGCCCTCGCCGAGCGCGGCCGCTCGGCGCACGACCTGGACATGATGGTCACCGACCACTGGTTCGACAGCGACCCGCTCTGGGCCGACCTGGGCCGCGATCCCGGCCCGGGGTTCGAGGACCGCTTCCCCGAACACACCGCCTGGTACCGGGAGTTGCTGCACACGGCGTAACCCCGCGCTCAGGGGCGTGTGTCTCGGACACCCCCTACCGCCGGGCGCCGCGCACGACCCGCTCCACGACGCCGTCGGGGCGGATCAGCACGGCCAGCGGGCCCCGCACCCGCGCGCCGCGGTGCGCCACCCCCGCGGGATCCAGGACCAGTCGCACCCCGTCGGCCTCCGCTGCCGCGGGGCTGCGGCGCGTCACGACCCGCAGCCACCGCCCGGCGTCGGCGGGCGGGCGGTGCGCCCCGCGGCCGGTGCCGAGCAGCCGGTCCACCTCGCCGGACCGGGCGGCGGAGGTCTCGTCGGACGCCAGGACGAGCAGGACCGTACGCCCCTCCGCCAGCAAGTCGTGGACGCGGACGGCGCCTTGGCCGCCCAGCGGCAGGTCCGGCACCCGGCGCCCCGGCACGATCCGGCCCGCCGCCGGCCCGTGCCCGGGGTGGGTGTGGTGGAGCTGCGCCATCCGCGGCGGGGCCAGCCGGTCGAGGAGTCCGCTGTGCTGGCCGGCCACCAGCGCCGTGTCCCGCAGCCGGCCGCGCCATCCGGTCAGCATCCACATCCGGGTCTGGCGGTCGGTGTCGGACACCACCGTCGCCGCCACCCGGCGCCGCTCCCGCTCCCACCGGTCGACCTCGTGCTCCACCCGGTCGGCGTCGGGCAGCGCGAGCCGCCAGGCCAGCGAATGGGCGTCCTCCACCGCGGTGTTGAGCCCCTGGCCGCCGGCCGGGCTGTGGATGTGGGCGGCGTCCCCGGCGAGCAGCACCCGGCCCGATCTGAACCGGTCGGCCCGGCGCGCGTGCACCCGGAAGATCCCGGTCCGCGCGGGGCCCGTCATTCGCAGCGGCACCGGGCAGCGCTCGCCCGCCGCCTCCTGGAGCACCCGCAGCGGATCGTCCGACTCCGCGAACGACCGCACCCCGGCGAACACCCGGTAGTCCCCGCCCGGCAGACCGACCACCACCAGAACACCGCGGCTGGTCATGAAGTAGTGCGCCTCGTCGTGCGCGAGCGAGGTCTCGCAGGGGCCGTCGGCGAGCAGGAAGGTCTGCGGGTAGGTGAGCCCGGCGAAGCCGATCCCGGCCAGGCCCCGCACCGTACTGTGCGCGCCGTCGCAGCCCACGACCCAGGAGGCGGCCAGCCGCTCCGCTCCGCGCGGTCCCTCCAGCGTGGCGCGCACGCCGTCGGGGGACTGGTCGATTGCGGTGAGCGTCCGGCCGAACTCGACTTCTCCGCCCAGGCGTTGGAAGGCCTCCCGCAGGACCGCCTCGGTCTGCTCCTGGGGCAGCGAGAGGGGGGCCGTGAAGCGCGTTCCCGTGATCCTGTCGAAGCCGATCCGGGCGACCCGGCGGCCCGCGGAGTAGTAGTTGGCGGCGGGCAGCGGCACACCGCGCTCCAGGATCTCCCCGGCCACTCCGAGCCTGCGGAACACCTCCAGGGCGCGCGGCCACAGCACGATCGCCTTGGCGTGCGGATGCGGCCGGTCCTCCCGGTCCACGACCCGCACCGGCACATTGCGCCTGAGCAGTTCGATTCCCAGGGTCAGGCCCGTGGGTCCGGCACCGACAACCAGGGTCTCCGGTGAATGCTGCACGCCGACTCCGTCTCCTCGCGAGGCATTCGAACTCCCCGAAGCTATGCGGGAAATCAGTCATACGGCAAGGAATTCAATTCAGCTTTTATTCCACTTCCATCGTGGAGTGTGAGGCTCTGGGCAATTGCCGAGCCGACCGTAGGAGAGAGTCCGTGACCATGGGAGACGCCCTGCGGGTCCCCGCAGCAGCCAGTGCCGCGACGGCCGAACCGCGCGAGACCTACGGGCCGGTGGCCGGCGGACACGGCGCCCGCCTCCTCAAGATCGGCGCCGACGACGCCCGCCGGGTCCTGGTCGTCGTGCCGCCCCGCGGCTACGGCGCCAATGTGTTCCTGCCCGTCGCCCGGGACCTGGTGCGGGCGCTGCCCGGCCTCCAGGTGTGGGCCGTGGACCGCCGCCAGCAGGAGCTGTCCGACCTCAGCGGATTCGCCGGCGGCCTCGCGGCGGCCCGCACCTACTACCTCCAGGGCCGCCACCGCAAGGCGGCCGCCGAAGCGACCGGGGCCGCCGGGTGGGGCCTGGCCGAACTCCTCGACGACGTACGCCTGGCGGTGCGCGAAGCGGGCGCCGGCGGCCGGCAGGTCGTCCTCGGCGGGCACTCCCTGGGCGGCCTCACCGCACTGGCCTACGCGGCCTGGGACTTCGACGGCCACCGCGGCGCCGAGGACCTCGCCGGGCTGATGATCCTGGACGGCGGCCCCTACCACGCCTACCGCGGCGCGGGCATCCCCACCGGCATCACCCCGGACCGGGCCCGTGCCGCGCTCGCCGGAATCGAGGGCGGCGCCGTGTTCGAGGAGGGCATGAGCGCGGCGCTCGGCCTCGGCGAGGAACCCGAGGCCGGCGCCGTCTGGTGGCAGCTCGCCGCCCGGCACGCACTCGCCGACCCGCACGGCCCGGCCGAACTGGCCCACGCCCTGCCGGACGCCTTCGCCATCGGCCGCCCCCTCACCAACGCGGGCCTGTTCGGGCTGATCGCCGACACCCTCGCCCCGCAGCTCGGCCACGCCATCCAGTCCGGCCGGCTCACCGACGCCGGTGACTGGCTCGACACCGGCCCGAGCCCGCTGGCGCGGATCGCCGAGGCGTACGCGGGCGACGGCGAGCGCTCCGCCCGCGAGTGGTACTCGCCGAGTCGCGCCATGCTCGACTACCACGGCGTGATCGGCTTCACCGACTCCGAGGTGTCCCGCCTCCTGGGGCTCCGTCTCTGGCACACCCGCGCCGTCGACGTGCCCGTCTACGTATTCGAGTCGAATTTCGCGAAGGGCACGGTCGGCGAGGCCGCCAAGGAGCTGGCGAGGAACACCAGCATTCCGAGCCTCAGTCTGCACAGCGATTTCTCGATGCTCCACCAGGACATTCTGTTCGCCGTCCCGGAAAGGAATTCCTTCCTGAAGACGGCGGTCCCGTTCGTGGAATCCGTGACCGCCCGTTCCTGAGCCGCGCCCCAACGTCGAAGGAGGAGTGCTTTCCGTGTCCCTAGTTCCCGAGAGCCACCAGGACCTGCTAGAGCGGCCCCTGTTCGTGCACCTGGCCACCGTCCGCCCGGACGGCATGCCGCAGTCGAACCCGATGTGGGCGCGCTGGGACGGCGAGTTGCTGTGGTTCAGCAGCACCACCACCCGCCGCAAGTTCCGCAACATCAGCGCCGAGCCGAGGGTGTCGGTGTCGGTCAACGACCCCGAGAAGCCCTACCGCTACCTCGAACTGCGCGGTGTGGTCGAGCGCGTCGAACCGGACCCGGACTGCCGCCTGTTCGTGGCGCTCGCCGACCGCTACGGCCGCGAACTCGGCGGCGCGCTCCCGGGCGACGCCCCGCACCGCGTCGCCATCGCGGTCCGCCCCCTGCACACGACCTCCCAGTGATCGCCATGACACTGACTCCCACCCACCCCGCCACCCCCGTGTGGCCGCTCGCCGACCTGATGACCCTCGACGAGACCGCCCCCGACACCTTCCGCGGCCGGCTCACCCCGCCCTCCGCGATGCCCACCGTGTTCGGCGGGCAGATCGTGGCCCAGGCGCTCGCCGCGGCCGGCCGCACCGTCGCCCCGGGCCGCGAACCCCACTCGCTGCACGGCTACTTCCTGTTCCCCGGCGACGCGGCGGTGCCGATCACGTACCGCGTCGAACGGGTCAGGGACGGCCACTCCTTCACCAACCGGCGCGTCGTCGCCGTCCAGCAGGACCGGGGGGACCGCGAGGTCTTCCATCTGACGGTGTCGTTCCAGCGCGCGAGCGCCCTGCGCGACCTGGACCACCAGACCCCGATGCCGGCCGCGCCCGCCCCGGAGACCCTGGCGGCGGCGTCCGAAGTCCCGCCCGCGCATGTGCATCCCGCGGTCATCCAGCGCCTGCGCGAGGCGCGGCACGCCGTCGACGTGCGGTACGTGTACGACGCCCCGTTCCCCGGCGCCCCGGACGGGGACCGGCCGGCCACCCGCGTCTGGTTCCGCACCCGGCACGCGCCGGACGGCCCCGGCGCCGGCCGGCACCTGCTGCACCAGTGCCTCGTCGCCTACCTCTCCGACCTGACCCTGCTCGACGCCGCCTCGCCCTACCACCGCACCGGCCAGCGCGCGGACGGCAAGGGAGTGGCCGTCAGCCTCGACCACGCGATGTGGTTCCACCGGCCGCTGCGCGCGGACGAGTGGCTGCTGTACGAGCAGCAGAGCCCGTCGGCCTCGGACGGCCGGGGCCTGGTGCACGCCAGGATCTACACCGCCGACGGCCGCCTCGCCGCCTCGGTCGTACAGGAAGGGGTGATCAGACTGCGCGCCTCCGCCCGGCAGCCGCTGCCCGCCCTGGACGCCCACGACCCGGACATCGACCCGTTCAGCTGGAGGTTCGCCAAGCCCGAGACGGACTGAGCCACACGGTTCTCAAGCGCCCGCGCTGCCCGCCGTCCAGGCCGGCCACGCCATGTTCCAGCCGCCGAGCCCGTTGTCCGGGGCGACCGTGCCGCCTCCCTCGGAGTTCCGCACGATCACCAGGTCGCCGGGCAGGGAGTTGGCGTAGAACCAGGCGGCGGGGGTGTCGGGGTCGCCGGCCTGGCTGTCCGGGAGGCCGATGCAGCCGTGGCTGGTGGCTTCGGCGCCGAAGTTCGTCGGCGCGCCCCAGTAGTTGCCGTGGATGAAGGTGCCCGAGTCGGTGAGCCGCTGGGCGTGCGGCACGTCGGGGATGTCGTACTCGTCGCCCAGGCCCACCGTGATGCTGTTCATCTTGGTCTGCCGGGACTGCTCGGTGATGACCATCGTGCCGTTGTACGTGGCGTACCGGGGCTGTCCGGTGGAGACCGGCACCGTCCTGAGGACGGCGCCGTTCTGCTGGACGGTCATCCGCTGGGTGGCCGCGTCCACGGTCGAGATCTGCTCGCGGCCCACCGTGAAGCCGAACGACCTGTCCTGAACTCCGTATATTCCCCTGGCCAGTTCGAGCCCGTCGAAGTCGAAGCCGACGGTCACCCTGGAGCCCGGCCGCCAGTACTCCTGCGGGCGGAAGTCCAGGCGCCGGTCGCCGAACCAGTGGCCGACGGCCTGCTGGCCGCCGGTGGAGGTGATCTTCACGGCGGACTCGGCGGCCCGGCGGTCGGTCACCGGTTTGTCGAAGCGGAAGGAGACCTCCATGCCGACGCCGACCGTGGCGCCGTCCTCGGGGGCGTAGAACGCGATCGTCGAATTGCTCGGGGAGACGGTGGTGAAGCGCGTGGTGGTGACCGCGGTGCGCCCGTCCGGGTCCTTGGCCTCGGCGGTCAGGGTGTACGCCGTGCCGCGGGCCAGATTCGCCGAGGGCCGCCAGGAGTTCCCGGCCGCCGCCAGCGTCCCGGGTATCGCCCGGCCGCCTTGGGCCGTGAGGGTGACGGAGGTGAAGGTGCCGTCCGCGACGCTCGCCCCGACGTCCTTGACGGTGATGCCGACGTGGCCGGCGCCGTCCTTGGGCGTGGTGGTGATGCGCGCCCGGGACACGGTCGGACTCGGGTGCGGCGCCGGGCTCCTGCCGCCGCCGGACGAGCAGCCGCCCAGGGCCAGGACGGCCACGGCGAACAGGGCCAGGACCACTTTGGTGTTCGTGCGGTCGCCTCTCAACGCGGACCTCTCCTCTCCGGCGGTCGGCGGTGCCCGTTATGCGCGGTTATGCACCCTGCTTGTAGTGTGCGGGACATCCCAGTACGTACGCATGCGGGAGTCCCGGGGCGCCGGGCCTGGCCCGCAGCTGTAGTTGCGCAATACATGGACCTTGACGGTCGCGGGCCCGCGGCATAGCGTCCTGAGCCACGGGGCCGGACGTTTCTGGAGGGGCCTGAGTGCCGACGACACAGCCGCACATCGAACCGTCCCGCGCCCAGGCGCTGCTCACCGCGCCGGGCGCGCCGTTCGCCGTCGTCCGCACCGAGAGCGGGGCGTACGAGTACGCCACCGGGCCGCGCACCCTGCGCGAATTCGCCGAGACGGTCCACGCCTTCGGTGACCGGCCCTTCCTGGTGGCCGAGACCGGCACGTACTCCTACGCCGAGTTCCTCGCCGCCGCCTGCGCGCTGGCCCGGCGGCTCACCGCCACCTACGGGCTGCGCCCCGGCGACCGGGCCGTCATCGCCCTGCGCAACCACCCCGAGTGGCACATCGCCTTCTGGGCAGCCCAGTTGGCGGGCCTGGTGGCGGTGCCGCTGAACGCCTGGTGGACCGGGGAGGAGTTCGCGTACGCGCTGGACGACTGCACCCCGCGGGTGCTGCTGGTCGACGGCGAGCGGCTGGACAGGGTGGCGGGCTGGGCCGGCCGGCACGGCGTGCGCGGCCTGGTCTTCCACCACACCGGCGAACTGCCCGACGGCTTCGAGCGGTACGCGGACCTCGACGAGCTCACCGCGCCCGACCCGGCGGCGGGACCGCCCGACGTCGACGTCGCCCCGGAGGCCGACGCCACCATCATCTACACCTCCGGCACCACCGGCCGCCCCAAGGGCGCCGTCGCTACCCAGCTCGCCCAGGCCGGGGCCGTCATGAACCCGCGCTTCCAGGCCGCCATGTCGCTGCTCGGCCGGGGCCTGGTCCCGGGCCAGGGGCCCGTGCCGGTCACCCTCATGACCTTCCCGTTCTTCCACGTGGCCGCGTTCACCTCGGTGTACGCGGCGATGGCGGCCGGCGGCACGCTCGTCCTGATGCGCAAGTGGGACGCGGGCCGCGCCCTCGCGCTCATCCGGGAGCACCGGGTCACCCACTACGCCGGGGTGCCCGCGACCGCGCTCCAGCTGCTCGCCGCCGCCGAGGAGGCGGGCGACGGCCTGGAGAGCCTGACCGCGCTCAACACCGGCGGCGCGGCGGCCCCGCCCGGTCTCGTCGGCGAGATCACCGCGCGGTACGGCTCGCGCGTCGAGCCGCGCAACGGGTACGGGCTGACCGAGACGAGCGGCGGGGTGCTCGCCAACTTCGGTGCGGAGTACCGCAGTTGCCCCGACAGCGTGGGGCGGCCCACGCCCGTGACCGAGGTGCGGATCGCGGGGCCCGACGGTGCGGCGCTCGCGGACGGCGAGGTCGGCGAACTGTGGCTGCGCGGCCAGTCGCTGATCCGCGGCTACTGGAACGACCCGGCGGCCACCGAACTCGCCTTCCAGGACGGCTGGTTCAGGACCGGTGACCTCGCGGTGGTCCGCGAGGGGCGGGTCGGCGTGGTGGACCGGATCAAGGACATGGTGATCCGGGGCGGCGAGAACGTGTACTGCGTGGAGGTCGAGGCGGTGCTGCACGACCACCCCGAGGTGCTCGACGCGGCGGTCATCGGGGTGCCGCACGCGGTGCTGGGGGAGGAGGTCGCGGCGGTGGTGCAGGTGCGGGCGGGCTCGATGGTCGCCCCGGACGAACTGCGCGTCCACGTCGGCGCGTCGCTGGCCGCGTTCAAGGTCCCGGCGCACGTGCTCCTGCGGGAGGAGCCGCTGCCGCGCAACGCGACGGGGAAGGTGCTGAAGAGGGAGCTGCGGGATCTCGGTAAAGACCAAGCCCTGTGGGGGAGTTGAGGAGCGGAGCCCCGGTGCCTAAGTGCGGGTGACCTGCACGTGATAGTTCCCCGTCCCGTCCACCTCGGTCACGGCGATCCGCACCCCGCTCGCCCGGTCCACGAACGCCTCCCCCGTCGCGTACGGCGCGTCGGAGAGTTCCGCGTTGACGTTGGGGCGGCGGGTGCAGCCGCCGCTGCCGGGCTTGCTGTCGGAGACGGTGACCGGGCCCCGGCCGGTGTCGACCCCCGCGTCGACGCGGTAGACCAGCACGCCGGGTTTGCAGACGGCCTCGTCGTTGCCGGCCCGGGTGCGCACCTCCACCGCGAACCCGCTCTCCTTCGTCACCGGCACGAACACCAGCTTGGGGCCGCCGTTCACGGCCAGCGGGGTGAGCACGTACTGGCTCGTGCCGCTCTCCGACGCGCATGACACCTGGCTGTTGTCGAGCCAGCCCAGCTTCCACTTGTGCCAGCCGAGCATGTCGTTGTTGGCGCCCCAGTCCTCGGACATGATGTCCCAGTGCCCGACGGCGCTGCCGCCCTGCGCGGTGTAGAGGTCGGGCAGCCCGAAGACGTGGCCGTTCTCGTGCGGCAGCACCCGGTAGCCGGTCTCGCCGTACGAGCCGGAGCCGTCGTCCTGGCGGCTGTAGACGAACGAGGTGTTGGCGAGCGGGACGCCGTCGGCGTAGGGGGCCTCGTCGTTGCCGGAGAACGTCACCGACAGGACGGTGTCCAGCGCCGAGGGGCCCGCGTTCGGTGTGACCAGGACGTTCACCAGGTCGTACTGGGAGAAGTTCACCCGTGCCCCGGCGGCCGCGACCATGTCCTGCACGAGCCGGTGGTAGCCGGGCTCATAGGGGGAGCCGCGGTCGATCCCGTACGCCGAGAAGGCCTTCGGCATCCTGAGCCAGGTCGGGATCGGTGCCTCGGGGCGGTAGTCGAGCCGGCCGTAGGAGGCGTTCCGGAACCAGGTGGTGGTCTGCGGGAAGAACTCGTCGTACCGGGTGAGCGCGGAGCCGGGGCCCGGTGCGTCCGGGAAGTCGATCATGAGGGTGAGGGCGCGGACGATGCCGGTGGAGTGCGCGTAGCCGGGCTGGGTCGGCAGCCCTTCCGACATCTGCACGCCGAGCACGGTCGGGATCCGGCAGGGGGCGAGCGAGGTGTCCCCGGGGGCGGCCACCGGTCCCGCGGCGGCGCGGGTCGCGATCGACAGGGTGGTGGAGCCGGTGGTCAGCGCGGCGAGCGCGACCGAGGTGAGCGCGGCGCCGACGAAGGTGCTCCGGCGCCGGCCGGATATCCGGCCGCCGGGCGCCCGAGCCGGGCGGGACTGGCTTGCGTCCTGCATGCGTACGCCTCGCCTTCGGGTACGCGACAGCAGGCCGGTTCCTGACTGCGCTCGTCTGATCACCCTGTGTCCGGCGTGTCTCGGTCGCGCGCTGGGTGGCCCGAATGTGGGTTTTTCCTGATATCGACGCATGTGACTCAGGTCACACCGGATCAGGGAAATAACCGGGGAAGGTTTCCCCGTTTGAACACGTGTCCCCGCGAAACGGGGAGTGCTTCCCCGCTTGGGTCAGGTCCCGAGCGGACACCCCGAGGCCCGCCGGCCCCGACCGTCACGAGAAGGAGCAGAGCCGTGAAGACCGCCACCGTCACCGCGGAACCGCGCCGCGCCCCGCGCCCGCGGGCCGACGCCCTGCGCAACCGGGAGCGGATCATCGCCGCCGCGCGCGAGATGTTCGTGGAGTACGGCGCCGACGTGCCGCTCGACGAGATCGCCCGCCGGGCCGGCGTCGGCAACGCCACGATCTACCGCCACTTCGCCGACCGCTCCGAGCTCATCACCAGCGTCGTCCTGTCCGTGATGGACCGGGTCTCGGCCCGTGCGGAGGCGGCCGCCGCCGAGGAGGCGGACCCCTTCGCCGCGCTGCGCCGCTTCGTGCACGCGGCGGCCGACGAGCGGATCGGGGCGCTCTGCCCGATGCTCTCCGACACCTTCGACCAGGACCACGCGGAACTGAACGCGGCCCGCGACCGCCTCGAACGCGACGTGGAGGGGCTCATGCAAAGGGCCCGCTCGGCCGGCCGGCTCCGCACCGACGTCGCCGTCGGCGACCTCATGGTGGCCCTCTCCCAGCTGACCAGGCCGCTGCCCGGCACGGCCTGCCTCAACATCGACCAGTTCGTCCACCGCCACCTGCAGTTGTTCCTCGACGGGCTTCAGGCCCCGGCGCGGTCCGAGCTGCCCGGCAGTGCGGCGACCCTCGACGACCTCCGGAAGAGTTGATCGCCTCCTGACCTCAACTCCCCGATCACGCAACGCAGTTCAACGTAGTTACAAACACTTACTCGGTATTCCGCGTCCCAAGGTGGCTACCTCCATGTCAAAAACAGACCAGCTCTCCGCTCCCGACCCCAGTCGCTGGAAGGCGCTCGCCTTCATAGCCCTGGCCCAGCTGATGGTCGTGCTCGACGCGACCATCGTGAACATCGCCCTGCCCTCCGCCCAGCACGCGCTCGGCATCAGTGACGCCAACAAGCAGTGGGTCATCACGGCCTACGCCCTCGCCTTCGGCGGGCTGCTCCTGTTCGGCGGCCGCATCGCCGACCTGTGGGGCCGCAAGCGCACCTTCGTCGTCGGACTGCTCGGCTTCGCCGCCGCCTCCGCGCTCGGCGGAGCGGCCACCGGCGAGGCGATGCTGCTGGGCTCGCGCGCACTCCAGGGCGCCTTCGGCGCACTGCTCGCGCCGGCCGCCCTGTCGCTGCTCGCGGTGATGTTCACCGACGCCAAGGAGCGCGCCAAGGCGTTCGGCATCTACGGTGCGATCGCCGGTGGCGGTGGCGCGGTGGGCCTGATCCTCGGCGGCTTCCTCACCGAGTACCTGAACTGGCGCTGGACCTTCTTCGTGAACATCCCGTTCGCGATCGTCGCCGCCGCCGGTGCCTACTTCGTCATCCGTGAGCCGGCCGGCGCCCGCAACCGTTCGCCGCTCGACATCCCCGGCGTGGTCCTGTCCACCCTGGGTCTGGTGGCCCTGGTGTACGGCTTCACCCGCGCCGAGTCGGCCGGCTGGTCGGACGCGCTGACCGTCTCGATGTTCATCGCCTCGGCCGTGCTGCTGTCCGCCTTCGTCCTCACCGAGGCCAGGGTCAAGCACCCGCTGCTGCCGCTGCGCGTGATCGCCGACCGCAACCGCGGCGGTGTCTACCTCTCGCTCGGCCTCGCGGTGATCGCGATGTTCGGCCTGTTCCTCTTCCTGACCTACTACCTCCAGGTCGTGAAGGGCTACTCGCCGGTCAAGACGGGCTTCGCGTTCCTGCCGATGATCGCGGGCATGATCACCGGCTCCACCCAGATCGGCGCCCGCCTGATGACCCGGGTCCCGCCGCGCCTGCTGATGGGCCCCGGCTTCCTGACCGCCGGCATCGGCATGCTGCTGCTGACCCAGCTGGAGATCGGCACCTCGTACGCCGGTCTGATCCTCCCGGCGCAGATCCTGCTCGGCCTCGGCATGGGGTCCGCCTTCATGCCCGCCATGTCGCTCGCCACCATCGGTGTCGAGCCGCGTGACGCCGGTGTCGCCTCCGCGATGGTCAACACCTCGCAGCAGGTCGGTGGCGCGATCGGCACGGCCCTGCTCAACACCATCGCCGCCTCGGCGACCACGGCGTACATCACCTCGCACGCCGCGCTCGGCGCCACCAACCCGGAGCTGCTCAAGCTCCAGTCCATGGTGAACGGCTTCACCGCCGCCATCTGGTGGGCGGTCGGCATCCTGGTGCTCGCCGCCGCGATCGCCGTCACCTTCATCAACACCGGCCGCCCCGGCGGCGGTCCGGTCGCCGGATCGGACTCCGGTGAGGACATCGAGGACGAGGTCCGCATCCCGGTGGTCGCGCACTGACCCCCCGGTAGCACCCCGGACGCACGACCTGCCCTGGCCCCGCTGAACTCAGCGGAGCCAGGGCAGGTCCGCTTTCGCGTCCGTGGGCTGGAGGCCCTGGGCCATCACCCGCATGATCTCGCCGAGCTGGTCCACCTGCTGCGGCGTGAGCCGGTCGAACATCGCCTGGCGTACGGCGGCGACATGCCCCGGCGCGGCCCGCTCCAGGACCCCGAAGCCCGCGTCCGTCAGCGTCGCGAGCTGCCCCCGCTTGTCGGACGGGCAGTCCTCGCGCTGCACCCACCCGTTCTTCTCCAGGCGCGCGACGGCGTGCGAGAGCCGCGAGCGGGTGATCTTCGCGCTCTTGGCCAGCTCGGTCATCCGCATCCGGCGCCGGGGCGCCTGCGAGAGCTGGACGAGCAGCCCGTAATAGACGTGCGGCATCCCGGCGTCGCGCTGGAGCTGGCGGTCGAGGTGGTCTTCGAGGAGCGTGGTGGCGTGGAGGTAGGCGCGCCAGGTGCGCTGCTCCTCGTCGCTGAGCCATGTGGGTGCCGAGGTCATACATCTACTGTACGGACGCTCCGAGCACTTCTTGAAAGTTGAACCAGCCGGGGTTATGGTGGCGGGGAAGGTTAACTTGAGATTTCAAGTAAGTGCCGGTCGCCGGATCGTCCGGCGGATCGGCCGACAGCGGTAGCCGACAGCAGCAAGTGACCCGGAGAGTCCGTCATGACCGTCGCCCAGCCGGAGCGCATGCCCGCCCTGTACCTCTCCCACGGCGCCCCGCCGCTCGCCGACGACCCGCTGTGGCCCGGCGAACTCGCGGCCTGGTCCGCGGCCCTGCCCAGGCCGAAGTCGGTCCTCATGGTCTCCGCGCACTGGGAAGAAGCCCCGCTCGCCCTCGGCGCCACCGAGACCGTGCCTCTCGTCTACGACTTCTGGGGCTTCCCCGAGCACTACTACCAGGTGCGGTACGCCGCCCCCGGCGCGCCCGAACTGGCCGACTCCGTACGCAAGTTGCTGCGCGCGCCCGGCATGCCCGTCCAGGACATGCCCGACCGCGGGCTCGACCACGGCGCGTACGTCCCGCTGGTGGAGATGTTCCCCGCCGCCGGCATCCCGGTCCTCCAGATCTCCCTGCCGACCCTCGACCCGCGCGAGCTGTACGACATCGGCCGCAAGCTGGCGCCGCTGCGCGACGCGGGCGTGCTGATCGTCGGCAGCGGCTTCTTCACCCACAACCTGGCCGCGCTGCGGCACGCGGGCGGCCGGGTGCCGAGCTGGTCGGCCGAGTTCGACGACTGGGGCGCCCGCGCGCTGGCCGCCGCCGACGTCGACGCCCTGCTCGACTTCGAGCACAAGGCCCCCGGCGGCCGCCTCGCCCACCCCCGCACCGAGCACTTCGCCCCGCTGTTCGTGACGATGGGCGCGAGCGAGCGCGAGGCGGGCGGGGCGCGCAGCGTCATCGACGGGTTCTGGATGGGCCTGGCGAAGAGGTCGGTGCAGTACGGCTGAACGGGCCTGCGGGGCAAGGCAGTTGAGCGGCCCCCGCCGCTACCGCTCCCCGAGCTCCTTCTCGTACCAGGCCACGTCCCAGTAGCGGCCGAACTTGCGGCCCACCTCCCGGTACGTGCCGACATGGGCGAAGCCGAACCGTTCGTGCAGCCGGACCGAGGCCTCGTTCGGCAGCGCGATCCCGGCGTAGGCGCGGTGCACGTCCTCGTGCGCCAGCGCCTCGAAGAGCGAGCGGTACAGGAGCGTGCCCACACCCCGGCCGACCGCCCCGGGGGCGCAGTACACGCTCACCTCGACGGACGTCGAGTACGCGGCCTTCGGACGGAAGGGGCCGCTCGTCGCATAGCCCAGAACCCCGCCCCGACCGCCCTGGCCGACAAATCGGTCATCGTGAGCAACCAGAAGGCGGTGCGGGCCGTCTTCAGGGTGGGAGTGCAGCCACGGACGGCGCTGTTCGGGGGTGATGGCGGTCGTGTCGAATGTGATGGCGGTCTCACGGATGAAGTGGTTGTAAATGTCCGTGAGCGCCCCCAGATCGGCCTCGACGCCTGGCCTGACCTGCACCTCTGTACGTTCCTGCGGCATCCGCCCCCCTCTCGTGGCGGGACAGGGTACTGCATGATCACAAAAATCGATGGGCGGGTCGGGAATTCTGTCCGGATTCCAGCCGTTGTTTCCATCGGATGCAGGGCACCCGGGAGGGTGTCGCGACACACTCAGCAAGGGAGCACGCATGGCAACCCGCGCCGTCGCCCGCCGACAGTCCGCCTCTCGCGGTTCGGACTCGGGGAGCAGTGTTCGCGCAGTCAGCGGTGAGATCGCCGACCGCGACCTGGTCGGTATGTACCTGGACGAAATCGCGCGTACGCCGCTGCTCGACGCCGCCAAGGAGGTCGAGCTCTCACAGACCATCGAGGCCGGTGTGTACGCACGCCAGGTCCTCGACGGGGAAGTCGAGAGCACGGCAGCAGGCGCCTCGCGCGAGGAACTGGAGGCGCTGTACGCCGCCGGTGAGCGCGCCAAGGACCTCTTCATCCGTTCCAACCTCCGGCTCGTCGTCGCCGTCGCCCGCCGCTACCCGAGGGCGGGTCTTCCGCTCCTCGACCTCATCCAGGAGGGCAACGCCGGCCTGGTGCGCGCGGTCGAGAAGTTCGACTACGCCAAGGGCTTCAAGTTCTCCACGTACGCGACGTGGTGGATCCGCCAGGCCATCACCCGCTCCATCGCCGACCAGTCCCGCACCATCCGCCTCCCCGTCCACCTGGTGGAGGAGCTGGGCCGCATCCGCCGGGTCCAGCGCGAGTTCAACCGGGAGAACGGCCGCGACCCCGAGCACACCGAGATCGCCGCCGAGCTGGGCTCCACGCCCGAGCGCGTCGGTGACGTGCTCGACTGGGCGCGCGACCCGGTCTCCCTCAACATGCCGGTCGACGACCAGGGCGAGACCCAGTTCGGCGACCTCCTGGAGGACACCTCCGCGGTGTCGCCCGAGCAGTCCGTGATGACGCTGCTGCGCAGCGAGGAGCTGGACGACCTGATCGGCAAGCTCGACCACCGCACCGCCTCGATCATCAAGATGCGGTACGGCATCGACGACGGCCGTGAGCGTACGCTGACAGAGGTGGGCAAGGAACACGGCCTGACCCGCGAGCGGATCCGCCAGATCGAGAAGCACGCGCTGCTCGAACTGAAGAAGATGGCCCGCGACACGGGCTTCGACGCGGCGGCCTGAGCCCCACCCCCCAGAACGAGTCCTGGCACCCTCCCCCCCCGGTGTCGGGGCTCCAGGCCCCGGCACCTCTCCCCCCCTGGTGTCGGGGCCCCTCTCCCTTCTCACTCCTCCCGCGCGGTCGCCCTGGTGAGGCGCTCGCCCAGCTCGTGCAGGTAGTCCGTCATCGACTGCGGCCCGTTGACGGTGAACTCGCAGTCCACCAGGGCCAGCCGCAGCGCCACCCACTCCAGGGAGTCGGTGCACGTCGTGCGCAGCCGGCAGCGCCCGGCGTCCAGCGGCTCGGGCGCGCCGAGCGAGGCGGGCAGGCGGGCGGTCACGAAGTCCGCCGGCGCCTCGAAGGTCACGTCCACGTCCAGGACGGGCTGCAGCCGGTTCATCGAGGTGCGGACGAACTCCGCCGCGTTCGCCTCGGGCAGCTCGCGCGGCGCGAACCGGGCCCCCGTCGCGAACGGCTCGGCGACCCGGTCGACCCGGAACGTACGCCAGTCGCCGCGCTCCACGTCGTACGCCACCAGGTACCAGCGGCGCCCCGTCGACACCAGCCGGTAGGGCTCCACCAGACGCCTGGTCCGCGTGCCGTCGCCCGACACGTACGCGAAGCGCAGCCGTTCCTGGCCGGTCACGGCCGAGGCGAGCGTGGTCAGGGTGTGCGGGTCGACGCTCGCTCCGTCCCCGCGCCAGGGCCCGGCCAGCGGCATCGTCGCCGCCTGGAGGCTCGCGACGCGGTGGCGCAGCCGGGACGGCAGGACCTGCTCCAGTTTGGCGAGCGCCCGCACCGAGGCCTCGTCCACGCCGTCCACCGCATGGCCCGCGCCCGCGCGCAGGCCGACCGCGATCGCCACCGCCTCCTCGTCGTCCAGGACCAGCGGCGGCATCGCCTTGCCCGCCACCAGGCGGTAGCCGCCCTCGGCACCCCGGGCCGCCTGCACCGGGTAGCCGAGCTCGCGCAGCCGGTCGATGTCGCGCCGCACCGTGCGGCGGGACACCCCGAGCCGCTCGGCGAGCTCGCCGCCGGGCCACTCGCGCGGGGTCTGGAGCAGGGAGAGCAGATGCAGCAGCCGTGCCGGCGTGTCGGTCATGTCAACCAGGATGCGCCTCCAATGAGGACACGCTCTGACCTATACGGGGTCTAACTTTCTTCTCATGACCTCCACAACGACCAGTAGTACCCCAGAGACCGCGGCGGTTGCCGCAGCGGACCGCCGCCGGTGGTTCGCCCTGGCCATCGTGATGACCGCGGCCTTCATGGACCTGGTCGACGTCACGATCGTCAACATCGCCATCCCGTCCATCCAGAAGGACACCGGGGCGAGCTTCTCCTCGATCCAGTGGATAACGGCCGGCTACGCCCTCGCGTTCGCCGCGGGCCTGATCACCGGCGGCCGCCTCGGCGACATCCACGGCCGCAAGAAGCTCTTCCTCATCGGCATCGGCGGCTTCACGCTCGCCTCCGCGCTGTGCGGCTTCGCCGCCAACCCGGACATGCTCGTCGCCTCGCGCATCCTGCAGGGCGCGATGGCCGCCATGATGGTGCCGCAGGTCCTCTCGATCGTCCACGCCACCTTCCCCGCCCATGAACGCGGCAAGGTCTTCGGCCTGTTCGGCGCGGTCGTCGGCCTCGGCGCGGTCTCCGGACCGCTGCTCGGCGCGCTGCTCACCGAGTGGAACCTGTTCGGTCTGGAATGGCGCCCGATCTTCCTGATCAACCTGCCGGTCGGCATCGCGGGCCTGATCCTCGGCACCAAGTTCATCAGCGAGTCCAAGGCCCCCAAGGCCCTCAGGCTGGACCTCGCGGGCGTGGTCCTGGTGATCATCGGCCTGCTGATGCTGCTCTACCCGCTGACCCGCGGCCACGAGCTGGGCTGGCCGCTGTGGGGCTACCTCTCGATGGCGGGCAGCGTCGTGGTGTTCGGCGGCCTGGTGGCGTACGAGCGGATGAAGGCGGCCCGGGACGGGTCCCCGCTCATAGAGCTGTCGCTGTTCAAGGTGAAGAGCTTCGCGGCGGGCATCGCCGTGCAGGCCACCTTCGGCGTCGGCCTCGGCATCTTCTTCCTCGTGTGGACCCTCTACATGCAGATCGGCCTCGGCTGGAGCGCCCTGCGCGCGGGCCTGACCGGAGTGCCGTTCTCGATCGCGGTCTCGGTGGCGGCCGGCATGTCGGTGCAGAAGCTGGTCCCGCGCTTCGGCCGCAAGGTCCTCCAGGCGGGCGCCCTGACGATGGTGGCCGGACTGCTCATCTACATCTGGGAGGCCGACCACTACGGCCTGGCCATCGCCCCCTGGCAGATGGCGCTCCCGCTGGTCGTGATGGGCCTCGGCATGGGCCTGATCGTCGCCCCGCTCACCGACGCGGTGCTCTCGGAGGTCCCCAAGGAGCACTCCGGTTCGGCGTCCGGGCTCATCAACACCGTGCAGCAGATGGGCAACGCGCTCGGCCTCGGCCTGGTCTCGGTCGTCTTCTTCGGCTCGATCGGCGACGGCCTCGTACCGCCGCAGCTCAACCAGGCCTTCGTGGACGGCTTCCAGCACGCGCTCTGGTACGTCGCCGGGGTCCTCGCGGTGATCTTCCTGGTGATGTTCGCGCTGCCGGCCCGGCCGCAGCAGCACGTCGAGGGCGCGGCGGACGAGGCGGAGTTCCTCGACCCGGCGAACGAGCCGCAGCCGGTCGCCTGAGCCACCGCTACGCAGCGACGGCCCCGCACCTTCCGAGGTGCGGGGCCGTCGCCGTCGAGCGGCCGCCATCGCCGCGGCCCGCTGGGTCAGGACTTGGGCAGGGTGTTGATGTAGGGGGTGCCGCCGGCGTAGAAGCCGTCGACGGCCTTGTGGACATCCGGCATGGAGACCGCCTGACCGGCCTGGTAGTAGAGCCAGTTGACCTTCATGTCCCAGGTGCGCGGGCTCCCCTTGAAGCCGAGGTCGACGAGCCACGCGCTGAAGTGGATGCCCGTGTGCTCGCGCGGGAAGTGCTTGCTGCCGCTGCTGAAGAGCTCCTGGCCGTCGATGGAGTAGCTGACCTTCCCGTTCACCGCGGTGATCATCACGGTGTGCCAGCCCTGGAGTTGCTTCTGCTGGGTGCGGGTGACCCGGCTCTGCGGCCGGCCGTCGCCGTTGAGCCAGCTCGTCGTGTCGATCCGGGGACCCGGCGCGCCCCAGCCGCCGTTCGGCATGTACTCGTAGTCGAGTTCGCTGTACTTCGGCGAGGTGTGCACGGGGGAGATCGTGAAGAAGGACTGGATGACGTGGTCGCCGCCCCGGCCGCTCGTGGGCTTGTCGCTGAAGTAGACCCGGGCGGCCAGGGTGCCGGTGAAGAAGTCGGACTTGGTGCTCTGGAGTTCGGAC
Source organism: Streptomyces sp. NPDC094147 (assembly GCF_044764265.1). Lineage (NCBI taxonomy): Bacteria > Bacillati > Actinomycetota > Actinomycetes > Kitasatosporales > Streptomycetaceae > Streptomyces > Streptomyces sp. NPDC094147. The sequence continues at coordinate 39,125 of NZ_JBIWHT010000009.1, forward strand.
TGCCTGGTGCCCTGCTTGGTTCCGTCGCTGGAGACCCGCAGCCGCATCGCCTGACCGCCCTGGGCGGATTCCTCGGACGGGAAGCTGACGCCGTCGCGCGACCAGGTGTCCTTGATCCCCGGGCCGCCCTCGCCGCCGCGGACCTGCCAGCCGTTGGAGGCGAGCGCGGGGTCCTCGGGGCCGCTGTAGCGGAAGCTGTCGAACATGACACCCGCCGGCGCCGCCGCGGCCGGCGCGGGGGAGGCCGCGTCCTGGCCCGACGCGGCGCCGCCCTTCGGCTCCTCGCCCGAGGCGAGCTTGCCGCGGAGGTACGCCGTCACCAGCTTCGTCCGGGTGTAGTGGGTGTCCTTGGCGTTGAACGAGCGGTCGTTCGCCTGGTTCAACTCCTTGTGGTCCAGGCGGAAGAGCTGGAGGCCGATCCCCTGGCTGGTGGCACCGGGCTTCAGCTCGCCTGCGCCCGCCGAGAAGCCGATCTGGAGGTAGTGGTCGGCGGTGGGGGCCGAGGCGGCCAGGGTGCCTGTCTTGTGCGTGATATTCGAGCAACCGACGTGCGTCTGAACGCAGTTGGAGCCGTACGCTGCGCCGTCGTCCGCGGTGAAGTAGTAGCGAAGCGTCACATCGCTCAGGGCCACGGTCTTCCGGGAGTTGTTGATGACTTCCACCCACGGCTTGGCCGTCGTGACGGTGGCCTCGGGATCGGTGCGGTAGCGGACCGTGAGTTCCGTGGGTTCGGGATGGGCGTCGCGCCACATCGGATAGAGCACGGTGCCGGCGACGGCGAGTACGACCGCGAGGAGCAGCAGTTTGAGCACGGTCCGTCCGCGACGACGAGAAGTGCGGGGACGGCTCACGGAAGCTCCTTGGCGGGATGCGGCAGCGGTATGCGGCACACGCGCTGCGCATCGGGTCTCATAGGGGTCATATTCGGCGCATTTTCGGCGTCATCGTAACCATGATGTGCAGGAGCTCCCGATTTGCTCCGGCCCCAAGTGGCATTGATCACTGCCCGACGCGCCCCCAGTGGTCCGGAGTGTCCGCCTTGGTGCCCTTTGCCGACCCTAAGAGTTCGCTGTGATTACATATGTGGGCGCCGACCTCCCGTGGCCGATCTCATTTGGGCAGGTCAGCCGCGTATGGGTACGGTACCTTCTGGGTGTGCTTTCACAAGACCTGCACAACATGCAGGTTCTGTGAGTTTGACTTGAGTGGGGGAGAAGGGCCTTGTCGGGCACTACTGCGCGCCGAGGGCGCGCCAAAGCGCCGCGTGCGTCGCGCAGTCGGCAGCAGAGCCGGCACCGCAGGGGCCGTGTCTCCCCCGACGAGGCGGGCAGCGCCGCCCTCTACGAGACCGTGGTCCTCGTTCCGGCGCGCAACGAGGAGATCGGCGTCTTCACCTCGCTGAACTCGCTGGCCGACCAGAGCCACCGCCCCGACCTCATCGTCGTCGTGGTCAACAACTCCACCGACCGCACCCTGGACTTCGCCCGGGAGTTCGCGGACAGCGAGCACACGCCGCGGACGGTGGTCCTGAACCTCGACAACAACCCGCACAAGAAGGCGGGCGCCCTCAACTACGGCCTGCGCTGGCTGCGGGAGGCCGTCGGCGGACGGCTCACCGGCAAGGTGGGGCACGTCCTCGTCATGGACGCCGACACCGAGCTGCACCCCAAGTTCATCGAGCGGGCCCGCAACGTCATCGCCTCCGACCCCGAACTCGGCGGCGTCAGCGCCGCCTGCCTCGGCCGCACCGACCTGTGGCGCAACCCGTGGCAGCGCTACCTCCTCGGCATGCAGATCATCGAGTACGGCCGGGCGGCCAACGCCCGCTACCGCCGCGACGTCCACACCATGTCGGGCGCCGGCTCCTTCTACCGGGCCGAGGCCCTGCAGAGCCTGCTCGACTGGCGCGGCGAGGTCTTCTGGGAGGACCACAGCAATCTGGTCGAGGACTACGAGACCACGCTGGCGCTCAAGGAATCCGGCTGGAAGGTCACCGCCAACCAGCTCTGTATCGCCTACACCGACCTCATGCCCACGCTGCGCGAGCTGATCCAGCAGCGCGAGCGGTGGAGCCGGGGCACCGTGGACACCCTGCGCGCCCGCGGCTGGACGAAGTTCACCTGGCACTCCATCACCACCATGATCCTGGGGCTCATCGGCGCCGCCTACATCCTGGGCTGGGGCTCGTCGCAACTCGTGGTGGCCGCCCGGCACGGCTTCTCCCAACACCCGCTCATCCTGGTGCTGTTCAGCTTCTGGATCATCTATCCGGCACTGCGGGTACGGAATCTCGGCTGGAAGGCGATGCTCGTCGAAGCGGCGCTGATTCCGGAGCTGGTCTACACCGTGGTGCGGACCTACTGGCTCGTTTCGTCGATCGTGAAGTCCTATGTGACGCGCGTATCCGCGTGGAAATGAATCAAGGAGAGCAATGAACTCCCTCAAGGGCTTGGGGGTCTGCGCGGTGCTGGCGGGCGTTGCCTACGCGCTGACCCGCGTGGAGGACCTCGACCACTTGATCCTCGGTCTCAGCATCGGGATCATCACCGTGTCCCTCGTCACCTACGTGGCATCCATCCGGCGCCGCCGCAGGGACCGCCGCGTCGCCGGGGGCTGACCCCTCGGGGCCGGGCGGCTTCGGTCGGCATGGCGTGACTTGTACCACTTGAGGACCAAAGTCCCGGCAGCCCCTGCCGCAAGCCCCGCCGGTGTTGTCTACTGGGGCGCGTGGCTCAGAACATCACGATCATTCAGCAGATAGGCCTTTCCGTGCTCGCCGCGGCGAGTGTCGCCTGGGTCGTCGGCCTGGTCCGCATCCTGCGCCGCGAGCGCGCCGACCGGGCCGAGTGGCGCGCGATGCGCACCCTGCGCGCGGTGGGCCGGCAGTCCGGGCCGCCCGCCCAGGAGAAGGTGGCGCTCACCGAGGCCGAGCGGGACGCCTTCGCGGGCCTGATCCGCCAGCTCGACCCCGGCCGCTCCTGACCGCAGGCACACCGGACCCCGCCGGGCTCAACCCACCCGTGCGCGGCGCTCCATGGCGGTCCGGGCCGCCTGCTCACTCGCGTACACCTCGCACATGTGGCGGCCGTCCGGGGTTGCCGTGTGCTCGACCTCCCACAGGCTCAGCTCGCCGCCGTCGAGCAGCAGGAACGCGTGCTCGTACAGGACGAACCCGGCGTCGCGGCCCGCGGTGCGGCAGTGGCTGCCGAACGCCTGGGTGATCTGGTGCGCGTGCGCGGACCGCAGGAGCCGCGCGGTCCCCTCGCCGGGCCGGTCCGGGTTCTCGGCGCGGCGCAGCAGCCGGCGCGCGTGGTCCGCCGAGTCGTCGGGGGCGTACCGGCGGGGGAGCGGGGCGGCGCTCAGCGCGGCCAGCAGCGCGAGATCGCTCCCGGCGTCCCGGCCGAGGGCGGCGCCGTCCGGCTCCAGGAGGGCGTCGGGCCCGAACCCGGCCTCCCAGCACCCCGCGAAGTCCTCGACGGCGTCAAGGGCGCCGAAGGCGTCGCTCGGGCCCGACTCGCCGCCCGCGCGGCCGAATTCCTCCGCCACCGGGGCCGACTCCGGCGAGAGTGCCCCGCGGTGCAGCCGGGCGGCGGCGATGCGGGCGTCCTCCTCGGCCGCGTACACCTCGTGCGCGTAGGCGCGGCCGTCATGGTGGGCCAGCTCCCACAGGGTGACGGTGCTGCCGTCCAGGAGGAGGTAGCAGTGCCGGTACGTCTCGCGGCTCAGGCGGTGGCCGGCCGGGCCGGTCGCCGAGGTGTGCAGCGAGGAGTGCAGCGAAGTGGTGTGCGCCAGCGCGGAGTCGAGGCGTTCGACCAGCTCGTCGGGCAGGTCGAAGGAGTTCAGCGCGCGGCCCAGGAGGCCGGCCAGCTGCTCCTGTGCCGACTCGCCGCCGGGCCCCCGCTCGGGCTCGCCGCCGCTCTGGTTGGGCACGTTGCGCACCAAGGCTTCTCCCGGCCGTCGCTGTTGGTCACGTGGAAGGTGCTCAACGTAGCCCCTGATCGCCGTTCGCGCAGCGGGCATGGCCGAAAAATTCTCCGGCCGGCGCCTCGCGGTGGAGGGGCCGGCCGGAGAAATCGCCGCAGGACAGCGGCAGTTGGTCAGGAGGCGCTGTCGGCCGTCCACTGCGCCCACGGCATGTTCCAGCCGTTCAGGCCGTTGTCCGGAGCGATGGTCTTGTCCTGCGAGCCCTTCACGACGACGACGTCACCGATCAGGCTGTGGTCGAACATCCACTTGGCCGGGGTGTCCCCGGCGGCGCCCTTCACGTCCTTCATGCCGACGCAGCCGTGGCTGGTGCCGTCGTTGCCGAACACCGACGGGTCGCCCCAGTAGTTGCCGTGGATGAAGGTGCCCGACGACGACAGGCGCATCGCGTGCGGCACGTCCTTGATGTCGTACTCGCCGCCGAAGCCCACGCTGTCACCGTTCATCCGGGTCTGGGTGAACTTCTCCGAGATCACCATCTGCCCGTTGTAGGTGGGGTGTTCGGCGCTTCCGGTGGAGACCGGGATCGTCTTGACGGTCTTGCCGTCCTGCTGGACGGTCATCTCCTGCGTCTTCACGTCGACGGTGGAGACCTGGTTGCGGCCGATGGTGAAGGTGACTTCCTTCGACTGGACGCCGTACACGCCCTGCGCGCCCTGCACGCCGTCCAGGGCGATCTTCATCGTCACCTTGGAGTCGGCCTTCCAGTAGTCCTGGGGACGGAAGTCCAGGCGCTGCGAGCCGAACCAGTGGCCGACGACCTGCTGCCCGCTGCTGCTGGTCACCGTGATGTGCGACAGGACGTCCTTCTTGTTGGTGATCGCCTTGTCGAAGGTGAACGAGACCGGCATGCCGACGCCGACCGTGGCGCCGTCGTCGGGGGTGTAGGTGCCGATGAAGCTGTTCTTGGAGGAGACGGTGGTGAACTGCGAATTCTCCGTCGCGGCCCGGCCCTTGTCGTCCTTGCCGTTCGCGGCGATCTTGTACTGGGTGCCGCGCTCGACCTTGCCGGTCGGCTTCCAGGAGAGCCCGTCGGCGGCCAGCGTGCCGGGCACGGCCTTGCCGCCCTGGACCGCGGTCATCGTCACGTCGGACAGCTTGCCGCCCTCGGCCTTGACGGTGACGTCGTTGATGGAGGCGTTGGTGGAGCCGTCCTTCGCCGAGATGGTGATCTTCAGCGTGGAGGCGTCCTTGGCGGCCGAGGCGTCGGTGCCCTTGCCGCCCTTGTCGTCGCTCTTCGCCTTCGCGTCGCCACCGCAGGCGGTCAGCGCGAGCGCGCCGACCAGCAGCCCCGCCGCCCCGGCTATCAGCCGGGCACGGCGCCGGGCAAGCGGACGCGCGGGGCGCGAGATGCTGTACTGCTGAGGCTGCGCTGCGTTGTCCGACGCCGGCGGTGTCACGGGCTGCTCCATGTCTGCGTGATGTACTGCGGGATAAAATCCAGTACGTGCATAGAGCACCCAAATGGGTGAATGGTTGCGGGAATCGGGTGTGACGGCAGTCACATTCGGGGTGTTCCGGGGTCTCAACTCCCGTACAGATCCCCATAAGAGGGAAAAGTCCCCCCGGGCCCCTCGATGCTCTCGGCGGCCCGCACCGCCCGCACGATCGCCCGCGCCACGACGTCCGCCCCGGCGGCCAGAACGTAGTTCAGCTCCTCGGCGCTCAACACCCCGGCCGTACCGGAATCATGAGATCCGGTGGCGAGCGCGAACACGGTGTCCCCGTCGTGCATCAGATGTACCGGACGAACGGCGCGGGCCAGCCCGTCGTGCGAGGTCCCGGCGAGCTTCTGCGCCTGCGGCCGGCTGAGCCGGGCATCGGTGGCGACGACCGCGAGCGTCGTGTTGAGCGGCGGCAGCCCCATGCCCTCCCGCGCCCGCGCGAGCCGCTCCCGGGCCGCCAAGTGCACGGCGGCGGAAGGCAGTTGAAGCGGACCGGCGCCGTACTCCCCGTACAGCACCCCGTTGTCGGGGTCGAGCGGCGAGCCGACCGCGTTCGCGACGACCAGCGCGCCGACCGTCGCACCCGAGGCGAGCGTGACGCTCGCCGTCCCGACACCGCCCTTGAGGCCCCCGACCACGGCGCCCGTCCCAGCCCCCACATTGCCCTCCGCGACCTCGGACCCGGCGGCCTCCACGGCCGCCCGGCCCACCGACGCATCGGGCCTGGCCCGCCAGTCGCCGCCGCGCCCCAGGTCGAACAGGCAGGCCGCGGGCACCACCGGCACCACCTGGTGCGGCTCGGGCCCCACCCGCACCCCGCGCCGCTGCTCTTCCAGCCAGGCCATCACCCCGGCCACCGAGTCGAGCCCGTACGCACTGCCGCCGGTCAGCACCACCGCGTCGATCCGCTCGACCACGTTCTTCGGGTCCAGCGCGTCGGTCTCCCGGGTGCCGGGGCCACCCCCGCGCACATCCACCGCGGCGACCGCCCCGCCGGGCGGGGCCAGCACGACCGTCGTACCGCTCATGGCGTTCGGGCCGGGCACGGCCGCGTGGCCGACCCGGAACCCGGCTACATCGGTGAGGGAGCTCTTCATAACCCCCATCCCTACCACGCCAGTTCGGTCAGAACTTCGGCCCGAGATAGGTCCCGCCCGTGGCGTCGAGCACATGGCCCGTGATCCAGCGTCCGTCCTCGGAGGCGAGGAAGGCGACCGGGTCGGCGATGTCGGCGGGCTGCCCGATCCACGGCAGCGCCTGCCCCCGGAGCATCATCGCCTCCATCTGGGGCGAGGAGCGCAGGAAGGCGCGGGTCCCGTCGGTCTCGGTCGGCCCCGGAGCCACCGTGTTGACGGTGATCCGCCGCGCCCCCGCCTCGTTGGCGAGGGTCCGCGTGAACGTCTCCATCGCCCCCTTCGTCATCGCGTACGCCAACTCGTCGCCGAGCGCGATCCGGGTGACGGCGGAGCCGATGTTGATGATCCGCCCGCCGTCGCGCAGGCTCGGCAGCAGCTGCTGCACGAGGAAGAAGGGGGCCCGCACGTTCACCGCGAAGAGCCGGTCGAAGACGTCGGGCGTCGTCGCGGCGAACGGCCCGTGCGCACCGGTCAGGGCGGCGTTGTTCACCAGGATGTCGAGCGACTCCTGGCCGGTGTGCGCGCGGAGTCCGCTGCGCACGGCGTCGGCGAGCCGCTCGACGCCCTCGGTGCCGGCGAGGTCGGCCCCGACGGCGAAGGCCCGCCCGCCGTCCGCCGCGATCGCGTCCACGGTCTCCTGGGCGGCGGCCCCGTCGTGCCCGTAGTGGACCACCACGAGCGCCCCTTCGGCGGCGAGCCGAAGCGCGATCCCGCGCCCGATCCCACGGGAGGAACCGGTGACGAGGGCGGTCTTGTCGTGCAGCTTTCCGAAACGGTCGGACATGGTGGTGCTCCCCTTTGTGACGGTCTCGGGCCAGCGGTCCGCCGGGTTCGCGGTCCGCCTGCTCGCGGTCTGCGCCGGGGGTGTGTTCCGCCCGGCGAGAACGACTCTCGCCGGGACCACTGACCGCCCGCGCACCGCTCACTGACGAGGAGACCGGGCCGCCGTCAGCGGGCTACCCCCGCCCGCCGCCCCGCGGCCGCCGCCCGCTCCATTTCTTGCTGCGCGCCAGCCAAGTCCCCGATGGATTCCAGGATTTGGGCCCGCTGGTCGTGCAGGTCGGCGATGTCCTCCCAGACGCCGATCTCCTGGAGCAGCGCCAGGGCCTCGCCCGTGCGGGCCAGTGCCGCCTCCGGGTCGCCCTCGGCCGCCGAGACGCCGGCCAGGCCGGTCAGCGTGGTCGCCGTTCCCCAGCGTTCGCCCAGCGCGCGGAAGGCGGCCAGGGCCGCCGAGAGCTCGCGGGCGGCGTCCTCGATCCGGGAGTGGAAGAGGTGCAGATGCCCCGCCCCCGCTCGGGCGAGCGCCCGCGACCAGGGATCGTCACCGACCAGTTCGGGCCGCTCGGCCCCCGCCGACGGGCCCGCCGCGATCGCCCACAGGAACGCGGTGAACGGCTGACGGAAGGCCCGGTCCCGCCCCGCCACGATCCGCCCGGCCCGCGCACGGTCCGCCTCCGGCACCGCCCCGCCCGCCCCCGCCGCGAGCACACACAGCACGTACTCCTCCTCGAACCCCTCCGGTACGGATCCGTCGAGCGCGCGCAGCAACTCGGCGGCGACCGGGGCCACATCGCCGCGCAGGCCGCGCAGCCACCAGAAGGAGGAGAGCGCCGACAGCAGACGCAGCGCGCAGGGACGGTCGTGCCGATCCCCTCCTCCTTCCCGGGCAGATCCGGCCCCGGCCGCTGCGACGGCCCGGACGAGCGCCGCCCGGAGGTTGGGGTGCTCCGCCGAAAGCCGCTCCAGCCAGCGGAGTTGGTCCGCCGAGCGCAGCTCGGGGTCGGCCGTCTCGGCCAGTTCGAGGAAGTAGGCCATATGGGCGCGGCCCGTCAACTCCAAGTCTCTGTGCGGCAGTTGCCCGGTCGCGTACGCCCGGATCGTCTCCAGCATGCGGTAGCGCCCCGCCCCCGCCTCCACCAGCGACTTGTCGCAGAGCGAGGCGAGCAGGTCGTCCGTGTCGGGGCCCGTGCCGCAGACCCGGGCGGCCGCCTCCGCCGTCGCGCCGCCCGCGAAGACGGTCAGTTTCGCCGCGAACTCCCGCTCCTCCTCGTTCAGCAGCGACCAGCTCCACTCGACCACCGCCCGAAGGGTCCGGTGCCGGGCGGGCTTCGTGCGGTCGCCGCGCGACAGGAGCCGGAAGCGGTCGTCCAGGCGGCCCGCGATCTCGGAGAGCGGCAGCTGCCTCAGCCGGGCAGCCGCCAGCTCGATCGCCAGCGGAAGCCCGTCCAGGGCGGAGCAAATCTCGTACAGAAGTGGCGAGTTGGCGCCCTCCGGTGTGAAGTCCGGCCGGACTGCCGCCGCCCGGTCCGCGAAGAGACGTACCGCCGCTTGGGGCTCCAGCGGGCCGAGCGGGCGCAGGGACTCGCCGGTGATACCGAGGGCTTCGCGGCTGGTGGCCAGGACGCGCAGGCCGGGGCAGTGGGAGAGCAACCGGTGGGCGAGGGCGGCGGCGTCCTCGACGATCTGCTCGCAGTTGTCGAGGACGAGAAGCAGACTGCGGTCCTGGAGTGCCGTGACGAGGGCGGACCCGGGGTCCTCGGATCCGCTGTCGCGCAGACCGAGGGCGGTGCGTACGGCGGACGCGCATCCGCTCGCCGCCGACAGGTCCACGAAGCACACCTCGCCGGGCAGGCGCCCGGCCGCCTCCAGGGCGAGCCGGGTCTTGCCGGTGCCGCCCGTCCCGATCAGCGTGACGAGGCGGGATGCCCCCAACAGTCCGATCAGGGAGGTGAGTTCGTCGTCGCGGCCGACGAACGAGGTCAGCTGGGCGGGGAGCCGACAGGAGACGGCGGGCCGCGACTCCTCGCCGCGCAGGATCGACAGGTGCACGGCCGCGAGCTCCGGGGACGGGTCGGCGCCGAGCTCATCGGCCAGCAGCACGCGCGCCCGCTCGTACTCGGCGAGCGCCTCGGCGGCCCGGCCGGCGCGCCGCAGCGCCCGCATCAGCTGGCCCCGCAGCCGCTCCCGCAGCGGATGCGCCGCCACCGCCTCGCGCAGCCACGGCAGCAGCTCGGCCGGACCGGTACCGAGGGCGAGTTCGGCCTCGGCGCGCTCCTCGACGGCCCCCGCGCGCAACTCCTCCAGGCGCGCGCTCTGCGCGGCGGCGAACGGCGCGTCCGGTACGTCCACGAGCGCGGGCCCGCGCCACAGCCCCAGCGCCTCGCGCAGCAGCACCGCCGCCCGCCCCGGGTCACCCGCCTCGCGGGCCCGCGCACCGTCCCTGGCCAGCCGTTCGAAGCGGAGCGCGTCCACGTCGTCCGGGTCGGCCACGAGGCGGTACCCGGCCGGGCCGTACTCGATGGCGACGGTCTTGCGCAGCCGGGAGACCTGCGACTGGAGCGCGCCCGCGGCCCCGGCCGGCGGCTCCTCCCCGTACAGGACGTCCGCGAGGCGCCCGGCCGGCACCGTGCGCCCGGCGTTCAGCAGCAGGAAGGCGAGCAGCGAGCGCTGCCGCGCCCCGGCGGGGACGGCCTCGGGGCCCTCCATGTGCAGCGGGCCGAGCAGGAGATAGCGCATGCGGCCGATTCTGGCCCATGGGCCGGATCAGGCCGCCGGGGCGGTCCGCTCCGGCCGCTCCGGGCGGCGGCTCTTCAGTACCGACCCCACCGCCACGGTCAGCGCCGCCACCCCGCCGGCCAGCGGCACCGCCGTACGGCCCGCGAACGTACACAGCAGGATCGCCAACGCGGCGACCGGCAGCGTCAGTTGCTGAGCCAGGCCCTGCTTGAAGTGGCGGGAGTGCAGCAGCCACACCGTCAGCATGAACACGGCGGCCGGGACGGTCACGGCGGAGGCCGCGGCAGCCGTCGAGATGGGGGCCTTGCCGACGGTCTGCTCGACCGCGACCTCGATGCCCGCACCGATCGCCGCCGCCGACGCGAGCACCACGTAGTGGCCGTAACCCCACAAGAAACCCTGCCGGTTGGAGGCCAGATGGGCGTGGATGGGGACGGCGAAGTAGATCCACCAGGCGGCGAACACGATGAGCAGCCCGCCCGCCGCCAGCGGCAGCAGATCGCCGAGCTCGTCGTGCTCGTCGAGGGCCTGCTGTACGGCGATGGTGGCGGCGGACACCGTCTCACCGAGCACGATCAGCGTGAACAGGCCGTACCGCTCGGCGATGTGGTGCGGATGCCAGCTGGTGCTGTGCCGGCGCTCGGCGATCATCGGTACGGACAGTTCGGCGAGCGCCAGCAGCGGGAACACCCAGGTGCGGGCGGACTCCGGCACGAACAGCATGCCGACCCAGCCGAGCTGGCACACCACGATGCCCGCCGCGTACCGCAGACACACCTGTCGCTCGGCGGCGTCCCGGCAGGTCGCGGCGGCCCGCAGCCACTGGCTGGTCATCGCGAGCCGCATCACGACGTACCCGATGACCGAGATCGTGAAGTCGTTGTTGTCGAAGGCGCGGGGCACCCCGGCGGCGAGGATCAGCACACCGGTGATCTGGACGAGGGTCACCACCCGGTACAGGGCGTCGTCGGTGTCGTACGCGGAGGCGAACCACGTGAAGTTCATCCACGCCCACCAGATGGCGAAGAAGACCGCCGCGTAACCGGCGAGCCCCGCGCCCACGTGGCCCTCCGCGAGAGCGTGGACGAGCCGGGCGCCCGCCTGGGCGACGGCGACGACGAAACAGAGGTCGAAGAACAGCTCCAGCGGGGTCGAGGCGCGGTGCGCCTCATGGCGGCTGCGTGCGGTCATCCGTGGCATGCGCACAGCACACCAGACGGGCCCGTGCACCAAGCGGCGAACACTTCCAGCCAGGGGGATTCATGCGGATTCGTACCGGTTCAGCACAAGGGGGGCGGGGAGGGGCGCGGGGAGCTGAGCGACCAGCTGCGGCCGGCCCGGCAGTCGACGAAGGCCACTTGCCGCGGAGCGCTCAGCGCCCGGTTCCGGTCGCCCCCCCCGGCGGGGCCCTACGGCGGCCGGGGCGGGGACCTAGGGCCGCGGGTAATCGAGGCATTCGCCTCTCACCCTTCGCGGGTCGGCTGCGCAGTCTGGATATATCAGGACTCGTCTCAACCCCCTGGGAAGCACCATGAGTTCCGCGCTCCAGCCGTCCACGCGGCAGGCGGCCGACCCCGCCGCCACACCCTCGTACGACCCGGAGAACTACCGTCCCGGCCGCACCATCACCGCATGGGAGCCGGAGAACGAGGTCTTCTGGCGCTCGGTCGGCCGCAAGGTCGCCCACCGGAACCTGTGGATCGCCGTCCCCGCCCTGCTCGTCGCCTTCGTGGTCTGGCAGGTCTGGTCCGTCACCGCGACGAACCTCAAGGACGTCGGCTTCTCCTTCTCCACCTCGCAGCTGTTCTGGCTCACCGCCATCCCCGGCCTCACCGGCGGCACGGCCCGCATCCTCTACACCTTCCTCGGCCCGATGATCGGCCAGCGCCGCTTCACCGCGCTGTCGACGGTGGTGCTGATCGTCCCGCTGATCTGGCTCGGCATCGCCATCCAGGACACCTCCACCCCGTACGGCGTCATGGTGATCATCGCGGCGCTGTGCGGCATCGGCGGCGCCAACTTCGCCTCCTCGCTCGCCAACATCGGCTTCTTCTTCCCGAAGAAGGAGAAGGGCAACGCCACCGGCATCAACGGCGGACTCGGCAACCTCGGCGTCTCCGTCGTCCAGCTCCTCACCCCGATCGTCATCACCTTCTCGACCATCGCGATCGGCACCGCCCAGCACAAGAAGGACGGCACCCCCGTCTACCTGCAGAACGCCGCGTTCCTGTGGGTGCCGGTCCTCGTCGTCCTCGCGCTGATCGCCTGGTTCGGCCAGAACGACCTGAAGGTCGCCGCTACCCCGTTCAGCCGCCAGAAGATCATCTTCAAGCGCAAGCACACCTGGCTGATGACCTGGCTGTACGTCGGCACCTTCGGCTCCTTCATCGGCTTCGCCGCCGCCCTGCCGCTGCTCATCAAGACGACCTTCCCCGCCTACTCCGTCGCCACCTACGCCTGGATGGGCCCGGCACTGGGCGCGCTGGCCCGCTGGGCCGGCGGCTGGATCGCCGACAGGCTCGGCGGCGCGAAGGTCACCATCATCTCGTTCGCCGGCATGGCCCTCTCGATCGTCGGAGTCATCAACTTCCTTCCGGTGGACGGCGGTTCGGGCAAGTTCTTCGGCTTCTTAGCCTGCTTCCTGGCCGCGTTCTTCTTCTCCGGCATCGGCAACGGCTCGACCTTCCGGCAGATCCCGGTGATCTTCCGCAGCCGGCACCTGAAGGGCCTGGAGGAGGGCTCCCCCGAGTACGCCAAGGCGCTCAAGCAGGCCGAGATGGAAGCGGGCGCGGTCACCGGCTTCACCTCCGCGATCGCCGCGTACGGCTTCTTCTTCATCCCGGCGATGTTCGCCAACTTCGCGGTGACCAGCGCGATGTGGGGCTTCGTGGCCTTCTACGCCAGCTGCATCGTGGTCGCCTGGTGGTTCTACGCCCGCAAGAACGCCGAATCCCCCAGCTAGGCCGGGCCTCCTTCGGACGGTCCTGATGGAAAAGGGCCCGCGCGATACGCGCGGGTCCTTTTCTGGCGCTGTTCCCTTAATTCGACGCTGGTCCCTCAAATTCTTGTGAATGCGTTCACGAGCAAACCAAGGGCGAAAGGCCTGAGTGAAAGTCCAGGTCAGGTGGTCGATCAGGGAGGGGTGATGCTCGGGGGCGGGACCTTGGGTCCCGTTCCGGTGACCTCTGCCGCCGCTTTTGAGCGATCAAAAGGAGTGGAATGGGACGTGGCCAGAACGGACAGCTTGGGAAAGGTGCCTGCCATGACTGCGACCCCCGCAGAGGCAACGAAGAACGGCGGAGCCTGGGGCGGCTTCCGGGGCGGGCTGTGGCGCGACGCCATCGACGTCCGCGACTTCGTCCAGCAGAACTACACGCCCTACGAGGGCGGCGCCGACTTCCTCGCCGGACCCACCGAACGCACCACCGCCCTCTGGAACCACCTCCTGTCGATGTTCCCCCAGGAGATCGAGCAGGGCATCCACGACGTGGACGCGAGGACCCCCTCCCGCATCGACGCCTTCAAGCCCGGCTACATCGACGGCACCGCCGCCGACCACGAGGACCTCATCGTCGGCCTCCAGACCGACGCCCCCCTCAAGCGCGCCATCATGCCCAACGGCGGCTGGCGCATGGTCGAGGGCGCCCTCAACGCCTACGGCTACGAAGCCGACCCCGAGGTGCGCGAGGTCTACACCCACCTCCGCAAGACCCACAACGAAGGCGTCTTCGACGCGTACACCCCCGAAATCCGCGCCTGCCGCTCCTCCGGCATCATCACCGGCCTGCCCGACGCCTACGGCCGCGGCCGCATCATCGGCGACTACCGCCGCGTCGCCCTGTACGGCGTCGACCGCCTCATCGAAGACAAGGAAGCCGACAAGGCCCGCCTCGGCGAGGCATGGGCCACCGAGCACGTCATCCGCGACCGCGAGGAGATCTCCGAGCAGATCAAGGCGCTGAAGGAACTCAAGGCCATGGCGATGTCGTACGGCCACGACATCTCCGGCCCCGCCACCACCGGCCGCGAAGCCGTCCAGTGGCTGTACTTCGCCTACCTCGGCGCCGTCAAGGAACAGAACGGCGCCGCCATGTCGATCGGCCGCATCGACAACTTCCTCGACATCTACCTCCAGCGCGACATCGAGCAGGGCCTCATCACCGAGGCCGAAGCCCAGGAGTACATCGACGACTTCGTCATCAAGCTCCGCATCGTCCGCTTCCTGCGCACCCCCGAATACAACGAGCTGTACTCCGGCGACCCCACCTGGGTCACCTGGTCCCTGGCCGGCATCGGCGAGGACGGCCGCCCGCTCGTCTCCCGTACCACCTTCCGCGCCCTGCAGACCCTCTACAACCTGGGCCCCGCCCCCGAGCCCAACCTCACCGTCTTCTGGGCCCAGCAACTCCCCACCGGATTCAAGGACTTCGCCTCCAAGGTCGCCATCGACACCTCGGCCATCCAATTCGAGTCCGACGAGCTGATGCGCCCCAAGTACGGCGACGACACCGCCATCGCCTGCTGCGTCTCAGCCATGGCCGTCGGCAAGCAGATGCAGTTCTTCGGCGCCCGCGTCAACGTCGCCAAGGCACTCCTGTACGCCATCAACGGCGGCCGCGACGAGAGGACCGGGAAGCTGGTGGTCGAGGGCTTCTCGCCCGTCGAGGGCGACCACCTCGACTACGAGACCGTCGCCGCGCGGTACGACGCGATGCTGGACTGGCTGGCCAAGACGTACGTCCACGCCCTCAACGTCATCCACTACATGCACGACAAGTACGCCTACGAGCGCATCGAAATGGCGCTCCACGACCAGGAGATCCTCCGGACGATGGCCTGCGGCATCGCCGGCCTCTCGGTCGCCGCCGACTCGCTGTCCGCCATCAAGCACGCCCGCGTGAAGGTCATCCGCGACGAGACCGGCCTCGCCGTCGACTACGAGACCGAGGGCGACTACCCGGCGTACGGCAACAACGACGACCGTGCCGACACCCTCGCCACCCAGATCGTGCGCGACTTCATGGAGAAGGTGCGAAAGCACCCCACCTACCGCGACGCCGTCCACACCCAGTCCGTCCTGACCATCACCTCCAACGTCGTGTACGGCAAGAAGACCGGCAACACCCCCGACGGCCGCCGCGCCGGGACCCCGTTCGCCCCCGGCGCCAACCCCATGAACGGCCGCGACGAGCACGGCTACATCGCCTCCGCCCTGTCCGTCGCCAAGCTCCCCTACGACGACGCCGAGGACGGCATCTCGCTCACCAACACCATCACCCCCGACGCCCTGGGCCGCACCCCCGAAGAGCGCGTCGCCAACCTGTCCGGCGTCCTCGACGGCTTCATGGCCAGCGACGGCTTCCACATGAACGTCAACGTGCTCGACAAAGCCACCCTGGAAGACGCCATGCGGCACCCGGAGAACTACCCCCAGCTCACCATCCGGGTCTCGGGCTACGCGGTGAACTTCGTCCGGCTCAGCCGGGAGCAGCAGGTGGATGTCATCAACCGGACGTTTCATGGGGGGCTTTGAGGGGGGGAGGGGCCCCCTCCCCCCCAACCCCCCCGCCCCGCCCACCCACCCCACCCCTCCCGCAAGTCCAGGAAGGTCCTGCCATGGCCGTTCTGCTCAGCCCCGAGTTCCCCGTCGGCCGGCCGGCCCGTGCCGGGTGTGACGAGGACGCCAGTACGCTCGCCGGGGCGGCCACCCGCCGGCCGATCGTCGGCTCGGTGCACTCATGGGACCTGTCGACCGGCGTCGACGGTCCGGGCACGCGCTTCGTCACCTTCCTTTCGGGCTGCCCGCTGACCTGTCTGTACTGCCACAACCCCGACACCTGGCGGATGCGCGACGGCAAGCGCACCACCGCCGACGACGTGGTCGCCGAGGCCGCCAAGTACACGGCGTTCATCCGGGCGGCGGGCGGCGGCGCCACCGTCAGCGGTGGCGAGCCGCTGCTCCAGCCGGTCTTCGCCGGTGAGCTCCTGCACCGCTACAAGCACGAACTCGGCTTGCACACCGCCCTGGACACCTCCGGTTTCCTCGGCACCCGTGCCACCGACGCGCTGCTGCGCGACGTGGACCTGGTGCTGCTCGACATAAAGTCCTGGGACCGCGAGACGTACAAGAAGGTCACCGGCCGTCCGTTGCAGCCGACGCTGGACTTCGCGCGTCGTCTCGCGGACGTCGGCAAGGAGGTCCATGTCCGCTTCGTTCTGGTGCCGGGTCTGACCGACGCCCCCGGCAACGTCGAGGGTGTCGCCTCCTTCGCCGCCGCTCTCGGCAATGTCTCCCGCGTCGACGTCCTCCCGTTCCACAAGCTGGGCGAGGGCAAGTGGCAGGCCCTCGGTATGAACTTCACGCTCCACGACACCCCGTCACCGACCCCGGACCAGGTGGCGGCCGCCCGCGAGATCTTCACCTCGCACGGCCTGAACGTGATCTGACCTCGGTGTTGTCCGGCACCCGCCCATCCCTCCTGCCTCGAAGCATCTGCGTAACCCTTTCTGAGTGAACGGCCGCGACGGCCTGGCGCGTCGTGGGTGGGGACCAGGGATTCCACGGGTGACGATTCGGGTCCTGTATGCCGTTCGGACTGTTTGTGCCGTTCCGGCGACACGAAGCGAGCGCGAGGAGAGTTCCGGTGTCCACCGAGGAGAACAAGAAGCTGGTTCGCCGCTTCTACCAGGAGATCGACGCGGGCAACCTGGATGCCATGGACGAGCTCGTGGCCGAGAATTACCAGGACCACTCGCCGCCGCCGTTTCCGGGGTTCGGACCCGGTCGCGAGGGGCTCAAGGCGGAGTTCCGCCTGTTCTGGGAGTCCACGCCCGGGACCCACGAGATCGAAGACCAGATCGCCGAGGGCGACAAGGTGGTGACCCGGCTGACGGCTCGTGGAGTGCACGAGGGGGACCTCCCTGGTATTCCCGCCACCGGTAGGCCGATGGAGATGACCGCGACGGTGATCCATCGCATCGAGGACGGCAAGCTCGCCGAAAAGTGGTCGGACAAGGACCTCCTCCGCCTCCTTCAGGAGCTGGGTGTCGTCCCGGCTTTCGGCGGGGAAGCGGGTTAGCGGGTTGGCTCAGGGCGGCGCCGCGCTCCCAGCGCGCCGCCTGTCGCACCAGCCGTCGCTCGGAGGGTGTGCCGGGGCCTTCGGGGTGGGCTCACTCACCCTGTTGACCATTAAAACGGGTGATATTCGCCTAAATATCCCTAACGTGGCGGAGTGACCGAGCCACCCGCACCCCTCGCCGCACCACCGGACGCGTCCTTGCCGGATGCGCCGCCACCGGTGCCGGTCCTGGCCGCCGCGTCCGCCCCGCGTTCCGTGGCGCTGCGCGCGTCGCTGGCCGGCACAGCCGTCTCCCTCCTTCTCGTCCTGGCCATCGTGTTCGGCAGCCGGCTGCTCAAGGACTTCGACTCCGCGCTCCTTCCGTACGCGGTCGCCACCGTGTTTCTGGCCTTCGGTGTCGCCTACCGCTACACCGTGTGGATCTCCTCTCCCGGCGCACGCCGCCTCTTCAAGCAGGGCTGGCGCAGCCTGTTCTCGGCCGCCAACTTCCGCAAGGCACCCACCGCCCTGCCGAGGATGATCGCCACCTATCTCGGCTTCCAGAAGTTCCTCGGCGCGCGTTCGCACGCCCGCTGGGCCGCCCACCAGCTGATCTTCTGGGGCTGCATCCTGGCCGCCGCGATCACTTTCCCCCTCACCTGGGGCTGGTTCACCTTCACCGCGGTCTCCGGCGCGGGCCCCGGCTACGAGATGCGCATCTGGGGGTTCAAGGTCCTCGGCTTCGACTCGCTGAGCTTCGTCGGCTGGCTGATGTTCCACGGCCTGGACATCGCCGCCGTCCTGGTGATCCCCGGCGCCTCGTACTTCCTGTGGCGGCGGATGAGGGACCGCGGGGCCATCACCGGCCAGCGCTTCGCCTACGACCTCGTCCCGCTGATCGCGCTGATCGTCATCTCCGTGACGGGGCTCCTCCTCACCTTCTCGTCGATCTTCCTGCACGGCGGCGGCTACCAGTTCCTGGCGGTGCTGCACATGGTGGCCGTGGTGTTCACCCTCATCTACATCCCGTTCGGGAAGTTCTTCCACATCGTGCAGCGGCCCGCCGCGGTCGGCATGCAGCTCTTCAAGTACACGGGCCGCCAGGACGAGCGGGTGTTCCCCTGCAAGCGCTGCGGTGAGCCCATCGACACCGCCCCGTACGTCGAGAACCTGCAGGGCACCATGCGCGACCTGAAGCTCGGCTTCGACGCCTGGGCCGCGTACTGCCCGCGCTGCAAGCGGGTGCTGCGCGGCTCCGCATACCTCGGCCATGTCAAGAAGGGCTTCAAGTGAGCAGCCGGCCCCTCCCGCTCGACCCTTCGATCGCCCCGCCCGGCACCCGCAACTTCCGCGACGCGGGCGGCATCCCCGCCGACCAGTGGCACGCCGACCAGAACGGCGAGACCCTCGTCCCCACCCACTGCTGCTTCTGCGGAGTGCAGTGCGGCATGTATCTGCGCGTCGACAGAGCGGGCAAGGTGTTCGGGGTCGAGCCACGCAACCACGACATCAACCGGATGCGGCTGTGCCCCAAGGGCATCAACGCCTACCAGCAGGTCAACCACCCCGACCGGCTGACCGCCCCGCTGATGCGCCGCTCCCGCGACGAGCCGTTCCGCGAGGTCTCCTGGGAGGAGGCGCTGGACTTCACGGTCGCCGAGATCCGCCGCATCCAGGCCGCCCACGGCAACGACGCCTTCGGGCTGCTCGGCGGTGCGAGCCTGTTCTCCGAGAAGACGTACCTGGTCGGCAAGTTCGGCCGCGTTGCGCTGAAGACGCGGCACGTGGACTACAACGGCCGGCTGTGCATGGTCTCCGCCGCCGGTGCCAACAAACTCGCCTTCGGCATCGATAGGGCCGGCAACCCGTTCTCCGACATCCTCCTCACCGACTGCCTGCTGATCGCCGGGTCCAACGTCGGGGAGTGCTTCCCCGTCATGACCCAGTACCTGTGGGGCGCCAGGGACCGCGGCGCCAGTCTCATCGTGGTCGATCCGCGCGAGACGGCCATCGCGCGCACCGCCGACATCCACGTCGCCCTCAAACCCGGCACCGACGCGGCCTTCTTCAACGCCGTACTGAACGTCGTCATCCACGAGGGACTCGCCGACGAGCGGTTCCTCGCCGAGCACACCACCGGCTGGGACGAGGTGCGCGCCGCCGTCACCCCCTACACCCCCGAGCGGGCCGCCGACATCTGCGGCATCCCCGCCTCCCAGGTCGTCCAGGTCGCCCGGGTCTTCGCGGGCGCCCCCCGGGCGATGGCCTGGCACGCCCGGGGCATCGAGCACCACTCCCAGGGCGTCGAGAACTGCCTGACCGTCATCAACCTCTGCACGGCCACCGGCAACCTCGGCAAGCCCGGCGCCGGTTACGGCACCATCACCGGCCAGGGCAACGGCCAGGGCGGCCGGGAGCACGGCCAGAAGGCCGATCTGCTGCCCGGCGGACGGTCGATCACCAACCCGGAGCACCGGCGGCAGATCTGCGAGATCTGGGGCATCGAGGAGTCCGAACTCCCGCCCGCGGGCACCTCGATGATGGAAATGGTCTGGCAGATGCAGCGCCAGGAGATCCGCGGCCTGATCGGCATCTGCAACAACCCGTTCGTCTCCCTGCCCAACTACGGGACGGTCAAGGACGGTTACGACACTCTGGAGTTCCACGCTCAATTCGACTTCTTCCTCTCCGAGACAGCGGCCAACGCGCACGTCGTCTTCCCCGTCACCACCTGGGCCGAGGACGAGGGGGTGATGGCCAACGCCGAGGCCAGGGTGGTCAAGCACAACAAGGCACAGGAGCCACCGGGCGGGGTGCGCACCGACACCTGGGTGATGTGCCAGCTCGCCCAACGCCTGGGTGTGGGCGACAAGTTCGCCTTTCCGGGCTCGCGCGAGGTGTTCGAGGAGCTGCGGAGCGCGTCGGCCGGAACGGTCAACGACTACTACGGCATCACCTACGAGCGCCTTGAGGAGACCGGCGGTATCGCCTGGCCCTGCCCCTCCACCGACCATCCGGGCACGCCCCGCCTGTTCGAGGGCGGGAAGACCTTCCACCCGGACGGCACGGTGCACATGCAGGTCGTCGAATGGCATCCGCCGATGGACCCGTACGACGAAGAGCACCCGATGTCGCTGACCACGGGCCGCACCGTGGCGCACTTCCTGTCCGGCAACCAGACCCGCCGGCTCGGCGCGCTGGTCGAGCAGACGCCGCGCCCCTGGGTGGAGGTCCACCCCTCGCACGGCTTCCGCAACGGCGACCCGGTCCGGGTCGTCACCCGGCGCGGCAGCGAGGTCTTCCCCGCTCTGGTCACCGAGGCCATCCGTCCCGACACCGTGTTCATCCCGTACCACTGGCCCGTTCCCACGGCCGCCAACGCGCTCACCATCGACGCCCTCGACCCCCGTTCCAAGATTCCCGAGTACAAGGTGTGCGCCTGCCGCATCGAGGCCGCCGAGCGGATCGACGAGGTGCCGGCGCCGCCGACCGCTCCGGGCCGGCAGGCGTATCCGGCCACCCAGGTCTCGCGCACCGACCCCCTGCCGCCCACGTCGCCGCAGGGCCGCGGCACCGCGGAGAGGAGCTGACGCCCGCCATGATGGGCAGAACGATCTTCATCGACCCGGGCCGCTGCATCGGCTGCCAGGCCTGTGTCTCCGCCTGCCGCGAGTGCGACTCGCACCGCGGCAAGTCCATGATCCATCTCGACTATCCCGACGAGGGCCATTCCGTCGCCTCCCTTCCCACCGTCTGCATGCACTGCGAGGACCCGGTCGCGCCGTGCGCCGAGGTCTGCCCCGCCGACGCGATCCTGGTGACCGCGGACGGAGTGGTGCAGCAGGCCGACACCACCCGCTGCATCGGCTGCGCGAACTGCGTCAACGCCTGCCCCTTCGGCGTACCGAAGATCGACCTCCAGGCGAAGCTGCAGATGAAGTGCAACCTCTGCTACGACCGCACCGCCTACGGCCTCGCCCCCATGTGCGCCACGGTCTGCCCGACCGGTGCGCTGTTCTACGGAACGCTCGAAGAGCTCCAGGCCGAGCGCCCCGGTGTGCGGGTCGCCGACTCCTTCTCCTTCGGCGATGTCGTCGTCTCCACCGGCGTGGCCATGGTCGTCCCCGCCGACAAGGTCCAGTGGCCGGTGCCCGGCGGCCTCCCGATCGTCGAGGTGAACGGGAAGGACGTCAGCCGATGAGCGTCACCGACCAGCCGCCGGGCTCCGACCACGGCACCGATCCGGCCCAGGCCGCCCTCCACGACCGCATCGCCGCCGACTCCCTCACCACCCGCCGCGACTACCTCCGCATCGTCGCCACCGTCTCCGGCGGCCTCGCCGTCGGCGGGGTCGCCGTGGCCGGGGGAGTGCTGCACCGGCACGGTGACAGCGACGCCCCGCCCGACCCCAAGCGGATCGCGGCCACGCTGGCCCCCGGCGAGTCCCTCGCCTTCCGCTTCCCCGGCGACGGCGACCGCGCGGTCGCCGTCCGCCTCCAGGACGGCACCCTCGTCGGCTACTCCGCCGTCTGTACGCATCTGGCCTGCGGGGTGCTGTGGCGCGGGGACCGGGGCAGCGAGGGCGAGCTGTACTGCCCCTGCCACGAGGGGGTCTTCGACGCCCGTACCGGTGAGGTCACCGCCGGCCCGCCGCCGCGTCCGCTGCCCAGGGTGCTGCTCGTCGAGCAGGCCGACGGCAGCGTCTGGGCGGTGGCCACGGCCCGCTCCGGGGAGAGCGTCGAGGGCGCCATGTGCAGGCAGTTCGCCGACAAGCGGCCCGACATGGCGGCCCGTATGGGCTGCCCCGGAGCGAACGCCGGATCGGCCGAGAACGCCAAGGCGGCCCAGAGGAGTGGACGGACATGAGCACCGACGGACACCTCGGGGCCGGCGCCGGTGGTGGCCCTGGCCCCGACGGGCGCCCCGGCCCGCGCGCCGGCGGGCACATCGGTCCGGGGCTCGGCGGGTCCTCCGGCCCCGCCGACGGACCCGCCGTCCCCCCGCGGCCCTCGTACACCCCGGGATCCGCGCAGCCCCGGCTCAACAGGCCGGTGCAGGAGCGCTATCCGCAGATCCGCGCGACCAGCGGTTACGGCGATCCCCGGATCAGGCACACCGGGCCCGGTCCGGGCGCGGGCAGTGAGCAGGAGCCGGAGCGGTCCTCGAAGCTGACGGCCCGGCTGACTCTGGCGATCACTGTCGTCATCGGCCAGCTCTGGGGCCTGACCGTGGTGGTCGACGAGTGGATGAAGGGCAATACCGGTACCGCCTGGTGGGGCGCCGGATTCCTCGGCCTGTCGTTCCTCGTGGTCCTCGGCCTCTGGCTGCTCGACCCGAAGGACCGCTGACCGGGCCGCCGCGTACACCGCCGCCACCCGCCGTACCCTTGACGTATGAGCACCGCCCCCGCCCCCGGACCGCGCGACTGGGAACCAGCGCCCAAGGAGCAGTCCAAGCCGACGCTGATCTTCGATGATCCGCTGGACCAGCAATCCGCGGACGACACGGACCGCGGGTGGGGCGAGCGGCCCGCTTCCGCGGGCAGCGCCGCCGATCTGGCGCGCTTCCTCGACGAGAAGCCGCCTCACCACATCTGAGCCGTACGGACCGCGCAGCGCTAGCCCGCGGCGCCCGAGCCGCGCTGGGCGATCAGGACGTCGCGGATCTCCTTGAGCACCTCCAGCTCGCTGATCTCCATGGTTTCCCGCACGCCTTCCTTCGCCTTCTCGTGCGCGGCCCGCCTGGCCAGGAACTTGGCCATCGGCAGCACCATCAGGAAGTACACGACGGCGGCCGTGATGATGAAGCTGAGCACCGCGCTCAGCACCCCGCCCCACAGGATCTGGATGCCGGAGTTCGCGGTGCAGGGCCCTTTCAGGCAGGAGCTGTAGCTCTCCAGGTCCTTGGTGCCGAACGCGCCGACCAGCGGGTTGATCACGCCCTTCACGACCGAGTTCACGATGTTGGTGAACGCGGCGCCGATGACCACGGCGACGGCCAGGTCGATCACATTGCCGCGTGTCAGGAAGGCCTTGAAGCCGGCCAGTACACCTGTCTTGTCCTCGCTCACCAATGAGCCTTTCTTCGCATGTGCGGGGGGTCGGGCAAATTCCTGCGCCACCTTGGGCAGCGCACACCCGCGCTGTCCAATCCGCACACGTAAATGGGGGACTTGACCGTTCGGCCGTGCGAATCAGCACAAGGTCACCGCCAGCCGGGAGGCGCTGCCCGCGCCGGCCAGTGCCGTGGCGGTCTCGCGCGGCACGGCAAGGAGGACGAGCGCTCCCGTCTCCGCGGAGGTGTCACGCGCAGCCGGAACTCCGGTCACCCGCACGTCCGTTGCCACCCTGCGGGCCTCGCCTCCGCCGCCCGAGGGGGAGCCGGCGGCGGCGATCACATCGACCCGGTCGCCGGGGTGCAGCAGCCGTACGGTTTCGGCGTCCGCGATCCGTACCGGTGCCGACACCATCGCGGCCGGCCGCGTGGGCCCGCGCTCCGGTGGCGCGGGTGCGGCGACCGGGTGCGGACGTTCTGCGGCCTGCGGGCTGGACACGGCGAGGGCCGCGGCCGTCACGGCGAGGCCGGCCGCCATGGCGCGCCGTCGCTTGCGCAGCGTGCGCCGCAGCCGGTGCCGTCCGCCGCGCACCCGCAGGGGAGGGAAGAACGGCACCCCGCCGGGCTCCGGCGCGGGCACGGGAGGCAGGTAGGGGAGCGGGCGGGGAGCGGGGGAGTCGGGCGATGCGGGGGTCGTGGACATGGCGGTCGCTGCCGATCGTGAGGAGCGAGTGCTGCTCGGACGCTGTCCACGATCCCCCGCCCGGCGGGATCGTGCCGGGGCCTGTGGACCACCGGCCGCTTGTGGACAACTCGCTCACCCGGAAGGGGAGTTCAGCCTGGCGGTCGCCCGAAGTCAGACCCCGCCCGGACCGGCTCCGGCCGGGCCTGCCCGCCCGGACCGGCCCCGTCCAGGACCGTCCTGCCCGTCACGGCAGCTCGATGCCCAGGTCCCAGCCCTCATGCGCCCGCCCGCACAGGCAGTTGCGGTCCTCGGCCGCCGGGAGGGCGGCGACCGCGTCGAAGAGGACCTCGCGCAGGCGCGCCACGTTCTCGCCGAACACCTTCAGGACCTCCGCGTGCGAGACGCCCTCGCCGGTCTCGGCGCCCGCGTCCAGGTCGGTCACCAGGGACAACGAGGTGTAGCAGAGCCCCAGTTCGCGGGCCAGGACGGCCTCGGGGTGCCCGGTCATGCCGACCACCGACCAGCCCATCGCCGCATGCCACCGCGATTCGGCGCGGGTCGAGAAGCGCGGGCCCTCGACGACGACCATCGTGCCGCCGTCCACGGCCTCCCAGCCGCGCCCGCCCGCCGCGGTCAGCGCGGCCTTGCGGCCGTCGGGGCAGTACGGGTCGGCGAACGTGGTGTGCACGACGTTGGGGACCGTGCCGTCCGGCAGGGGCAGCCCGTCGAAGAAGGTCTGGGTGCGAGCCTTCGTACGGTCCACCAGCTGGTCCGGCACGAGGAGCGTGCCCGGCCCGTACTCCTGGCGCAGGCCGCCCACCGCGCACGGTCCGAGGACCTGGCGCACGCCGACCGAGCGCAGCGCCCACAGGTTGGCACGGTAATTGATGCGGTGCGGCGGCAAGTGGTGGCCGCGGCCGTGGCGGGGGAGGAAGGCCACCCGCCGGCCGGCGATCTCGCCGAGGAAGAGTGAGTCGCTGGGGACGCCGTAGGGAGTGTCCACCTGGACCTCGGTGACGTCCTCAAGGAACGAGTAGAAGCCCGAGCCGCCGATGACGCCGATCTCTGCGTTAGCCATGCCGGTCACATTAACCGGGGGCGCTTATGCCAGAAC
Organism: Streptomyces sp. NPDC094147; assembly: GCF_044764265.1. Classification (NCBI taxonomy): domain Bacteria; kingdom Bacillati; phylum Actinomycetota; class Actinomycetes; order Kitasatosporales; family Streptomycetaceae; genus Streptomyces; species Streptomyces sp. NPDC094147. Next base: position 64,117 of record NZ_JBIWHT010000009.1, read on the forward strand.
CCCCGCCGTCGTGACGGCGGGGGTTCTGCGCGGGTGTGGGTCAGGCGGCCGGGCTCGAGCTGGACGAGGACGAGCCGGAGCTCGACGTCGAGGCGGCCGGCTTGGAGTCCGAACCGGACGAGCCCGACGACTTCGACGTCGACGCGGGCGAGCTGCTGGACGACGCGCCGCGGCTGTCGTTGCGGTAGAAGCCGGAGCCCTTGAAGACGATGCCGACCGCCGAGAACACCTTCTTCAGGCGTCCGTCGCAGTTCGGGCACACGGTCAGGGCGTCATCGGTGAACTTCTGCACCGCCTCGAGGCCCTCGCCGCACTCGGTGCACTGGTACTGGTAGGTCGGCACTTGTCTTCCTCCTGGCACTCTCACTCATTGAGTGCTAACGACGGTCCATAGTGACGTATTCCCGGGAATCAGTCCACCGTGACGGGGACACGGTGACCCACGCCACGCGCCACGGTACGTGCCGGGGCGCGCGGGGCGAGCCGGGAGCGCAGCGCGAGCAGCGTGACCAGGGCCAGCGCCGTGCCCGCCATCGGCACCAGGAATCCGGCGGTCGAACCGTGGGCGTCGGTCAGGCGTCCCGCCACGGTGACGGCGGCGGCCTGGCCCAGCGCGACCGCGCCGGTCAGCCAGGTGAACGCCTCGGTGCGCGAGGTGGCCGGAACCAGCGATTCGACCAGCGTGTAGCCGGTGATCAGGGCGGGCGCGATGCACAGGCCGACGATCAGGCCGAGGCCGCCGAGCAGCAGCGCGGAGTGCGCCGCCCACAGGCCGGAGGCCGCCAGGGTCAGCGCCGCGTAACCGGCGATCAGCCGGGTGCGGGGCGCCGACTTCCAGGCGATGGCGCCGCAGGCGATGCCCGCCAGCATGTTTCCGGCGGCGAAGATGCCGTAGAGGACGCCGTTGATGCCGGGGTTGCCGATCTCTTCCGCGAAGGCGGTCAGCGAAACCTGCATACCGCCGAAGACCGCGCCGATGCCGAGGAAGGCCATCGCGAGGACGCGTACGCCGGGGATGGACAGGGCCGAGGTGTGCTCGGCCTGCTCGCGCTCGGCGGCGCTGCGCACCGGCGGCTGCGTGCCGCGCCGGGCCGCGAACAGGAGGCCGCCGACGAGGGTCAGCGACGCCTCGGCGATCAGACCGGCCGCCGGGTGCACGCTCGTGCACAGGGCGGTCGCGAGGACCGGGCCGATGACGAAGGTGAACTCGTCCGTCACCGACTCGAAGGCGGCGGCGGTCGCCATCAGGGGCGAGCCGTCGAGCTTGTTGGCCCAGCGGGCCCGCACCATGGGGCCGACCTGCGGCACCGAGGCACCGGTGGGCACGGCCGCGATGAACAGCGCCCACAGGGGAGCGCCGGCCAGCGCCAGCGCGGTCAGCGCCGACACGGAGGCCGCGTGCACCAGCACGCCGGGCACCAGGACCGCGCGCTGTCCGAAGCGGTCCGCGAGCTTGCCGCTCTGCGGGGCGAACAGCGCCATGGACACGCCCGTGAAGGCGGCCACGGCACCGGCGCCGCCGTAGGAGCCGGTGGTGTGCTGGACGAGCAGGAGGATGCCGATGGTGAGCATCGCGAAGGGCTGCCGGGCCGCGAAGCCGGGCAGGAGGAAGGACAGTGCGCCAGGTGTGCGCAGAAGCTGCCCGTAGCCGGGCCGCTTGTCAGAAGTGACCGTGGATGCCACGGCCCCTTGCCTTTCTGCCGCCTGGTAGCGCGCCCCATGCACGGATTTGTGGGTGCGGGCGTTGCCGAGAGCTGTCCTCTTGCGCGGATCTGCGGTAGATGCCGGGGGCTGCTGCGGGGAGCTCCCGACCGCCATACGGTCGCGCCAGCTCTGCGTCAGGCAGAGTTGGTCGATCAGTGGTGTGCCTTCATGATACAGAGGTTTGGCACTCCGTGCCTGTGATTCAGCACGGAGTGCCAACTTTCGGCCTGTGTTTATTCGGCCGCAGCGCGGCTTAATGCGTCGTTCGCCTGCGCTTCGCATTCTTTGCGGGTTCGGTCACAGTGACGCCGGTGCCCAGCCAGCCGGCCAGCTTGCCGCCCTGGCCGACCGCGCGCAGCCGGGCCTCGGCCGCGTCCCGTACCGGATCGGTCGCGACCACCAGGAGCTCGTCGCCGTGCCGCAGCACCGTCGTGGGCCCCGGTACGAAGCTCTTGCCGTCGCGTACGACCAGGGTGACGGCGGCGCCCGGCGGCAGCCTCAGCTCGTGCACCTCGACGCCGTGCATCCGCGACTTCGGCGGGATCGCCACGGACAGCAGATGGCCGCGCAGTCGCTCCAGGGGGGCCGATTCGACGCCGAGGTCGGCGGCCTCGTCGGCGTCGGAGAGCTGGAGCCTGCGGGCCAGCCACGGCAGCGTCGGCCCCTGGACCAGGGTGTAGACGACGACCAGGATGAAGACGATGTTGAAGACCTTCTCGCTGCCGTCGATCCCGGAGACCATCGGGATGGTGGCGAGGATGATGGGGACGGCGCCGCGCAGGCCCGCCCACGACATCAGGGCCTTCTCCTGCCACGGAATCCTGAACGGCAGCAGGCTGAGCAGTACTTCCAGGGGCCGGGCGACCATGGTCAGGACGAGGCCGATGATCACGGCGGGCCAGAAGTCGGCGCCCAGGTTGTGCGGGGTGACCAGGAGGCCCAGCAGGACGAACATGCCGATCTGGGCGATCCAGCCGAGCCCGTCCGCGAAGCCGCGGGTGGCGGGCCAGTGCGGCAGCTTGGCGTTGCCGAGCACCATGGAGGCCAGGTAGACGGCGAGGAAGCCGGAGCCGTGGGCCATCGCGCCGGCCGCGTAGGCGGTCACGGCGATCGCCATGACGGCGATCGGGTAGAGGCCGGAGGCGGGCAGCGCCACATGGCGCAGTCCGAACGATCCGAGCCAGCCCACCGCGAGGCCGATCGAGGCGCCGATGGCCAGCTCCAGGGCTATCTTCCCGACGAGCAGGTACCAGGAGTCCACCGGTCCGGGCGTGGAGAAGGCGACGACCAGGATGACCACGGGGGCGTCGTTGAAGCCGGACTCGGCCTCCAGGACGCCGGTGATGCGGGAGGGCAGGGGCACCTTGCGCAGCACGGAGAAGACGGCCGCGGCGTCCGTCGAGGACACCACCGCGCCGATGATGAGCGCCTGCCGCCACTCCAGGCCCACCAGGTAGTGCGCACCCGCCGCCGTGACGCCCACGCTCACGGCGACGCCGACGAGCGACAGGACCACGGCCGCCGGCAACGCGGGCCGGATCTCCTTCCACTTGGTGCCCAGACCGCCTTCGGCCAGGATCACCACCAGTGCGGCATAGCCGATCACCTGCGTCAGTTCCGCGTTGTCGAACTTGACGTTGAAGATGCCGTCCTGCCCGATGGCGATCCCGATGCCGAGATACAGGAGCAGGCTGGGGAGCCCGCTGCGGGAGGAGATGCGCACCGCCGCGACGGCGATGAGCAGGACGAGCGAGCAGATGAGCAGGAGTTCGTTGAGCTGGTGGACAGTCAGTGGCCGATCCTTCCCCTCAGACGCCGTCGGGCGCCCCCTGAAAATCGTGCATCCCGGAGCGCCGGGCGCGCATCCGGGGGAGTCCTCGGGCGCACCTGATGAAACGTTCCGCCGCCCAAGGTACTTCGTTACCTTACCTAATCTTTGACGGTTTCTTTACGCTGGGGCTCCTTTGTTCGGCGCACGGGTGCGCCAACGGAGACACCGCGTCCGGCGCTGTCAGTGGCTGCGCCTATGGTTGCTCCCAGCACTCCTGGACCACCCTGCCCCGCGAAGGACAGCGATGCCCGCCACCACAACCGCCCCTTCCGCCGCTACGACGGCCGGCAAGACGAGCCGGAAGAGGGGGCGCCGCCTGCGGCTGTTCGTGCTCGTCCTGGTGCTGGCGCTCGTCGCGGGTGTCGCCTACGGCGCGTACTGGGGAGTGAGCACCGTGCGTGCCTCCTTCCCGCAGACCACCGGCACCATCAAGCTCCCGGGGCTGGTCGGCCAGGTCGAGGTCAAGCGCGACGACTACGGCGTCCCGCAGATCTACGCGGACAGCGACGCGGACCTGTTCACGGCCCAGGGCTACGTCCAGGCGCAGGACCGCTTCTGGGAGATGGACGTCCGCCGCCACATGACGTCGGGCCGGCTCTCGGAGATGTTCGGCAGCGGCCAGGTCGACACCGACGCCTTCCTGCGCACGCTGGGCTGGCGCAAGGTCGCGCAGCAGGAGTACGACACCAAGCTGTCGCCCGCGACGAAGAAGTACCTCCAGGCGTACTCGGCGGGGGTGAACGCGTATCTGAAGGGCAAGGACGGCAAGGACATCTCCGTCGAGTACGCGGCCCTCGGCTTCACCAACGACTACACACCGGAGGCCTGGTCGCCGGTCGACTCGGTGGCCTGGCTCAAGGCGATGGCCTGGGACCTGCGCGGCAACATGCAGGAGGAGATCGACCGCTCGCTGATGACCAGCCGGCTCAGCCCCCAGCAGATCAAGGACCTGTACCCGGCGTATCCCGCCGCCCACCGCCCCATCGTGGACGAGGGCTCGTACAACAAGGCCACCGGGAAGTTCGACCCCCAGAAGCCCGCCGCGAGCGGTGACGGCGCCTCCGGCACGGCCCAGGGCGCGCTCCAGGGCATGCAGAGCCAGCTCTCCGCGCTCTCCGACACCCTCGACAAGATCCCGGCGCTGCTCGGCCCCAACGGCAGCGGGATCGGCTCCAACTCCTGGGTGGTGTCCGGCAAGTACACGACGACGGGCATGCCGCTGCTCGCCAACGACCCGCACCTCGCGCCGATGATGCCCTCGCTCTGGTACCAGATGGGCCTGCACTGCAGGACCGTCTCCAGCAGCTGCGGCTACGACGTGGCGGGCTACACCTTCTCCGGCATGCCCGGCGTGGTCATCGGCCACAACCAGGACGTCTCCTGGGGCTTCACCAACCTCGGCGCCGATGTGACCGACCTGTACCTGGAGAAGATCTCCGGCTCCAACTACCTCTACGACAACGAGGAGAAGCCGCTCGCCACGCGCGAGGAGGTCATCAAGGTGGCCGGCGGGGCCAGCAAGACCATCACCATCCGCGAGACCAACAACGGCCCGCTGGTCTCCGACCGCAACGACGAGCTGGAGAAGGTCGGCCAGAAGGCGCCCGTCAACGCGGCGGCCCCCGACCGCGGCGACGGCTACGCGGTCGCCCTGAGATGGACCGCGCTGGAAGCCGGCAAGTCCATGGACGCCGTGTTCGAACTGGACCGGGCCACCGATTTCAAGTCCTTCCGGGCCGCGGCCAAGGACTTCGAAGTCCCCTCCCAGAACCTGATCTACGCCGACACCAAGGGCAACATCGGCTACCAGGCGCCGGGGAAGATCCCGGTGCGCGCCGAGGGCGTCGACGGCACGATGCCCGCCGCCGGCTGGGACTCGAAGTACACGTGGAAGAAGTACATCCCCTTCGACGCGCTGCCCTACGAGTACAACCCCCAGCGCGGCTTCATCGTGACCGCCAACCAGGCCGTGATCGACGACAAGAAGTACCCGTTCCTGCTCACCAAGGACTGGGGATACGGCACCCGCAGCCAGCGGATCAACGACCTCATCGAGTCGAAGACCAAGGGCGGCGGGAAGATCTCCACCGAGGACATGCAGAAGATGCAGATGGACAACAGCAGCGAGATCGCCGCGCTGCTGACGCCCGCCCTGCTCAAGATCGACGTGTCGGATCCCTCCGTCCGCGAGGCCCAGAAGCTCCTTGAGGGCTGGGACTACACCCAGGAGAACGACTCGGCGGCCGCCGCCTACTTCAACGCGGTGTGGCGCAACGTCCTGAAGCTGGCGTTCGGCAACAAGCTGCCCAAGGAGCTGCGCCCCAAGGGCGAGTGCCTGTACGTGACTCCGCCGGCCGGCACCGGCCCGGTCGACGACCCCAACCAGAAGGTCATGGAGTGCGGCGAGCGCGACGGCGACTCGGCGCAGCCGGACGGCGGCGACCGCTGGTTCGAGGTCGTGCGCAAGATCTTCAACGACCAGAACAACACCTGGTGGCAGTCGCCCCAGACCCGTACGGACAAGGCGACCACCACCCGCGACCAGCTGCTGGCGCGCGCCATGAAGGACGCCCGCTGGGAGCTGACCGCCAAGCTCGGCAAGGACACCACGACCTGGACCTGGGGCCGGCTGCACCAGCTGATGCTGAAGAACCAGACCCTCGGCAAGGAGGGTCCGGGCTTCCTGCAGTACATCCTCAACCGCGGCCCGTGGAACCTGAGCGGCGGCGAGGCCGCGGTCAACGCCACCGGCTGGAACGCGGCGAGCGGTGACTACGGCGTCACCTGGGTCCCGTCGATGCGGATGGTCGTGAACCTCAAGGACTTCGACAAGTCCAAGTGGATCAACCTCACCGGCGCCTCCGGCCACGCCTACAGCGCGCACTACTCGGACCAGACCGAGAAGTGGGCCAAGGGCCAGCTCCTGGACTGGTCGTTCAGCGCGAAGGCGGTCGACGGCGCGAGCGTGGACACGCTGAAGCTCACGCCGTAGTACGGAGCTTCACGCGGTGAAGCGCGTCACCCCGTAGGGGGTGACGACAGCCTGCACGGGGTGGTCGTGCGGTTCCTCGGGGACCCGCGCGACCACCTCGTGCGCGTACAGGAGCACCACCAGGGCGGGCGCCTTCCCGCAGGCGCTGATGCGGGCGAGGACCCGGTCGTAGGAACCGCCGCCCCGGCCGAGCCGCATCCCGCGGGCGTCCACGGCGAGGCCGGGCAGCAGCACGGTGTCCGCGGCCGTCACGGCGTCGGGGCCGAGCCGCGGGCCGTCCGGTTCGAGCAGCCCGCGCCCGGCCCGCACCAGGTGGCCGGGCCCCTCGTAGGCGGCCCAGTCCAGGTCGTTGTCGGCGAGCAGCACCGGAAGCAGCACCCGTACGCCCCGGGCGCGCAGCGCGTCGATGAGGGCGCGGGTGCCCGGTTCGCGGCCCACCGAGACATACGCCGCCACCGTGCCGGCCCGCGCGAGTTCGGGCAGCGCGAGGGCCTGGTCGGCGAGCGACCCGGCCGCGGCGCGCAGGTCCTCGTCGCTCAGCTGCTTCCTGGCGTCGAGGAGGCTGCGCCGCAAGAGGGACTTTTCGGATGTCTGATCACTCACCGTGCTTCTGCAATCCCCTCAAATGCGCGAGTAAGGGCGCGAATTCACCCGAGGACAATCTTGCGCACATACGCAGCGGATAGGGTGCCCGCATGACTCAGTCGCCCCCTCGGATCACCAAGGCTGTCATCCCCGCCGCCGGGCTCGGCACCCGGTTCCTTCCGGCCACCAAGGCCACGCCGAAGGAGATGCTGCCGGTGGTGGACAAGCCGGCCATCCAGTACGTGGTGGAGGAGGCGGTGGCGGCGGGCCTGTCGGACGTGCTCATGGTCACCGGCCGCAACAAGCGCCCCCTGGAGGACCACTTCGACCGGAACTACGAGCTGGAGTCGGCGCTGACCCGCAAGGGCGACGCCGACCGGCTCGCGAAGGTGCAGGAGTCCAGCGACCTCGCGACGATGCACTACGTACGCCAGGGGGACCCGCGAGGGCTCGGGCACGCGGTGCTGTGCGCGGCCCCGCACGTCGGCAGCCAGCCCTTCGCGGTGCTCCTCGGTGACGACCTGATCGACGCCCGGGACGAGTTGCTGTCGCGGATGGTGGAGATCCAGGAACGCCAGGGCGGCAGTGTGATCGCGCTGATGGAGGTCGATCCGGAGCAGATCCACCTCTATGGCTGCGCGGCCGTCGAAACCACCGCCGAGAGTGACGTCGTACGCGTCACCGGACTCGTCGAGAAGCCCGAGGCGTCCGAGGCGCCCTCCAACCTCGCCATCATCGGCCGGTACGTCCTGGACCCGGCCGTCTTCGACGTGCTGCGCACCACCGCACCCGGCCGGGGCGGCGAGATCCAGCTCACCGACGCCCTCCAGCAGCTCGCCGTGGACGAGTCGATCGGCGGCCCGGTGCACGGCGTCGTCTTCAAGGGCCGCCGCTATGACACCGGCGATCGCGGAGACTATCTGCGCGCCATTGTCAGACTGGCGTGCGAACGTGAAGACCTGGGCCCGGACTTCAAGGCCTGGCTTCGCCGGTACGTCACCGAGGAGATGCAGACACCGTGAGCAACCCGATCTGGTCGGTGGACGAGCACCTGGACGACATCCTCGCCGCGGTCAGGCCGCTCGAACCCATCGAGCTGCAACTGCCCGACGCCCAGGGCTGCGTCCTGGTCGAGGACGTCATGGTGCCCGTCGCCCTGCCGCCCTTCGACAACAGCTCGATGGACGGCTACGCGGTGCGCACCGCCGATGTCGCGGGCGCCAGCGAGGAGTTCCCCGCGGTGCTCACCGTCATCGGCGATGTCGCGGCGGGCAGCGGCGAACTGCCCACCGTGGGCCCCGGCCAGGCCGCCCGGATCATGACCGGCGCCCCGCTGCCGCCCGGCGCCGAAGCCGTCGTCCCGGTCGAGTGGACCGACGGCGGCACCGGCCAGGGAGCCGCCACCACCATGCGCCCGGCCGGCCACGCCCCCGAAGGGGCGAGCGGCGAAGTCCGGGTGCACCGCCCCGCCGGGGCGCGCGCCCACGTCCGCGCGCGCGGCAGCGACGTCCAGGCCGGCGACCTCGCGCTGCGCGCGGGCACCGTGCTCGGCCCGCCCCAGATCGGCCTGCTCGCCGCGATCGGCCGCGGCACCGTCACCGTACGGCCGCGCCCGCGCGTGGTGGTGCTCTCCACCGGGAGCGAACTGGTCCAGCCCGGCGAGGAGTTGGGCCAGGGCCAGATCTACGACTCCAACAGCTTCGCCCTCGCGGCGGCCGCCCGGGACGCGGGGGCCATCGCCTACCGGGTCGGCGCGGTCACCGACGACGCCGCGGTGCTGCGCGACACCATCGAGGACCAGCTGATCCGCGCCGACCTCCTGGTCACCACCGGCGGGGTCAGCGTGGGAGCGTACGACGTCGTGAAGGAGGCGCTGTCCTCCGTCGGCGACGAGGACGAGCCGGGCAGCGGCATCGACTTCCGCAAGCTGAAGATGCAGCCGGGCAAGCCCCAGGGCTTCGGCTCGATCGGCCCCGACCACACCCCGCTCCTCGCGCTGCCCGGCAACCCGGTGTCGTCGTACGTCTCCTTCGAGCTGTTCGTACGCCCCGCGATCCGCACCCTGATGGGTCTCGAAGACGTGCACCGGCCCACGGCGCGCGCCGTCCTGAAGGCCGACAAGGCGCTCCCCTCGCCCGCGGACCGGCGCCAGTTCCTGCGCGGCACCTACGACGCCGGGTCGGGCACCGTCAGCCCGGTCGGCGGGACCGGATCGCATCTGATCGCCGCCCTCGCGCAGGCCGACTGCCTGATCGTGATCCCCGAGGACACCACATCGGCGGAGCCCGGCAGCGAGGTCGAAGTGGTCCTGCTCGGCTGAGTGCCAGTCGGTGGGGGTACGGTGTCTGCCCACAGAAGCCGTACCGGGAGCGCCACCGAATGAGTACGACGCAAGGCAGGCTCACGCACATCGACGAGGCGGGCGCGGCCCGCATGGTCGACGTCTCCGCGAAGGACGTCACGGCCCGCACCGCCCGCGCGAGCGGCCGCGTGCTCGTCTCGCCGCGTGTGGTGGAGCTCCTGCGCGGCGAGGGCGTCCCCAAGGGCGACGCGCTGGCCACCGCACGGATCGCCGGCATCATGGGCGCCAAGCGCACCCCCGACCTCATCCCGCTCTGCCACCCCCTCGCGGTCTCCGGCGTGAAGCTGGACCTCAAGGTCGCCGACGACGCGGTGGAGATCCTCGCGACGGTGAAGACCACCGACCGCACGGGCGTCGAGATGGAGGCGCTGACCGCCGTGTCCGTGGCCGCCCTCACCGTCGTGGACATGATCAAGGCGGTCGACAAGGGCGCCGTCATCACCGACATCAGGGTCGAGGAGAAGACCGGCGGCAAGTCCGGCGACTGGCACCGGCCCGGCACCGAGGCGGCCGGCGCGTGAGCGCCCCCCAGCGGGACGCCCCGACCCCGCCGCGGCCGGGTCCGCAGGCCGCGGCGCCCTTCCCCGAGGGCGGCGGGGCGCTCGGGGCGGCCCTGCTCGCGCCGTACGCGGCGCTCGTGGTGACGGCCTCCAACCGCGCGGCCGCCGGTGTGTACGCGGACAAGGGCGGCCCGCTGCTCGCCGCGGGCCTCGCCGCGATGGGCTTCGCCGTGGACGGCCCGCTGGTCGTGCCGGACGGCGACCCGGTCGGGCAGGCGCTGCGCGCCGGAGCGGCCGCCGGGTACGACGTGATCGTCACCACCGGCGGCACCGGCATCTCGCCCACCGACCGCACGCCCGACGCCACCCGCGACGTCGTCGACTACGAGGTGCCCGGCATCCCCGAGGCCATCCGCGCCGAGGGCCTCGCCAAAGTTCCCACCGCCGCCCTCTCGCGGGGCCTGGCCGGAGTCGCCGGCGGGCGCACCCTGATCGTCAACCTGCCGGGCTCCACCGGCGGCGTACGCGACGGGCTCGCCGTCCTGGAGCGGATCCTGGTGCACGCCGTCGACCAGATCCGCGGCGGCGACCACCCGAGACCTGCGGGGAGCCCGAGCTGAACGTCCCTTCCTGGCCGGTCGAGCTGGCGGAGGGCGATGTGGTCCTCCGCCCCATAAAGATGCGCGACCAGCGGGCCTGGCGCGAGGTCAACCGGCGCAACCGCGACTGGCTGCGGCCCTGGGAGGCGACGGTCCCGCCGCCCGCGCCCGGCGCGCCCTTCGCCCAGCGCCCCACCTACCGGCAGATGGTCCGCCATCTGCGCGCCGAGGCCAACGCGGGCCGCATGCTGCCGTTCGTCATCGAGTACCAGGGCCGCCTGGTGGGCCAGTTGACGGTCGCGGGGATGACCTGGGGCTCGATGTGCTCGGGCCACGTCGGCTACTGGGTGGACCGGGAGGTGGCAGGCCGCGGCGTGATGCCGACGGCCGTCGCGCTCGCCGTCGACCACTGCTTCCGCACGGTCGGGCTGCACCGCATGGAGGTCTGCATTCGCCCCGAGAACGGGCCGAGCCGCCGGGTGGTGGAAAAACTCGGCTTCCGCGAGGAGGGCCTGCGCCCGCGCTATCTCCACATCGACGGCGCATGGCGCGATCACCTGGTGTACGCGCTCACCGCCGAGGAAGTCCCCGAAGGGCTCCTGGCCCGGTGGCAGCGGGCCAGGCAGTCGCACCACGAGAAATAAAATAAATGTTCGAATTCGATCGCGATCCGACCCCTTCGCTCCGTCGAACGATCTGAAGAATCACAAAAAAAGCCGGTGATATCAGCCAGATCGTGCGACACACCGGCTCAATTGGCGTATCCCCGCGCGCCCGTCCCTCTACGGTGTGGTGTGTGAGCAGCAGCGGCCTCATTTACGCAGTCATCGTCGGGGCCTGGGCCGCCTACTTGGTGCCGATGTGGCTCCGCAGGCAGGACGAGCTCAACGAGGCCCGACCGACGGAACGCTTCAGCACCGCCATCCGGCTGCTGTCCGGACGGTCGGCCATGGAGCGCCGGTACGCCAAGGAACTGCGGCAGCGGGCCGCCGAAGAGGCGGCGTCCGAGGCGGGACCCGCGGTCCCTCCGGACGCCCTGACGGAACCCCTCGCCACGCCCGGGGAGCCCGCGGGCGCCCGGGACTTCGCCGTGCCCCAGCCCCGCCCCCAGCGCCCCGCCCGCCAGGAGCAGCCGGAGCACCACGGGCACGCGGGAAACCAGGCGCACACGGAGCACCACACACACCCCGTGGACCACGGGCCCGCGGACCACCACGGGCACCAGGAACGTCAGGACCACCACGGGCACCCGGAACGTCAGGAGCGCCGCGAGCGCCCGGCCGAGGAGCCCCGGGGTGAGCGCCCCACGAACCGCGAGCGCGCCACGAACGCCGCCGCGGCCGAGCGGGCCCGGCGCGCCCAGCGCAGCGCGGTGCTCGCGCGGCGCCGGCGCACCACCGTCGTGCTCTTCCTCGCCTTCACCCTGGGTGCGGTCGTCGCGGCGGTCGGCGGGCTCGGCTTCCTGTGGGCGCCGGCCATCCCGGCCGCCCTGCTGAGCGCGTACATCGTGCATCTGCGCATCCAGGAGCGGCGCCGCTTCGCCTTCACCATGGACCGCCGCCGCGCCGAGGCCGCGGCCCAGCGGCTGCGCGAGAGCAGGCCGCGCGCCAGGGCCGCGGCGCCGAGTCCCGAGCCGGACGACGAAGCGGAGTCCCACCAGGCGCCGTCCGTGCCCGAACCCGCGCCCGCCCCGGCCGTCTCCCCGCAGGAGGCGGGACGGCGCGCCCTGGTCGAGCAGACCGATCACGCGGAGTGGGTCGACCAGCAGCGCGAGCGCGGGCCCGAGCGCGGCGACAGCTGGGACCCGGTGCCTGTCCCGCTGCCGACGTACGTCACCGCGCCGGTCGCCCCGCGCGCCACCGGCAGCATCGACTTCGGCGCCCCGGACACCTGGTCCTCGGCCCGCTCCTCGACGGCCGAGCCCACCCCGGCCGCCCAGCCCGGTCCCGCCGCCGAGCCGCCCCCGCGCCGGCGCTCGGGCCCAAATCGCCGCCGCACCCCGCTGTTCGACCAGTACGCGGACGAGGACCGGCCCCGCGCCGCCAATGAGTGAGCCGGCTCTCGCTGACCAGCGGGGAACGGATTTCCAAGCACTCCGATCGGGGTGCTAAGGTTTCACTCGTTGCAAGGGCCTGTGGCGCAGTCCGGTAGCGCACCTCGTTCGCATCGAGGGGGTCAGGGGTTCGAATCCCCTCAGGTCCACAACACGACTGTTCTTGAGTTCTCTCAAGGATTGTCACGAGATCCCGTTCAGCCGAGAGGCTGGGCGGGATCTCGGCGTTTGTGGGGTGTGTTCGAGGTGATGTCCGAATGTGGTCGGGGCCTCGATCGGCTGTCTGGCGGAGGATCGGCCTGGGTTTCGGGGTGGTTCGGGTGCGTGAGGGGTGCCAGGGCTGCTGCTGGACGTGCCTGAGCCCGGTGTGTGGTGCTGGGGTGTCACCTGCTGGTGTCGGCTGTTACTGGGGGCTAGGGCGGGGGCAGCCCGTTCGCGGTGATCGAGGCCGGCGTGGTTCCCTTAGGCTCCGTGATCGCGTCGGCAATGCCGCTGCTGGCCGTGGTGCCGGTGGTCTGGGTCCAGCTGAAGAGCATCTGCAGGTTGGCGCTGCAGATCATCAAGGCGAGAAGCACGGTTTGCGCGACGCGGCCGTGAGCGAGCCGCTTGCTCGGGTCGGCGATGTTGATGCGGTGGCTCTTGAGCCTCCCGTTTACGCCTTCGATGTTCGCTCGTTCGGGCTGGTAGGCGTCCTGCCAGGTGGGGTGGAGGTAGTGCCGGTCCTGGCGGAACTTGTCGAGCTTGCCGAGGTCGCCCGGGCGGACGGTGATCGTGGGTTTCTGGCAGATCTGCGGCAGTTCCTTCTTGGGCAGGGCCCGCAGGCGTTCGGCTTGGGGGATCGGGATGGTGGGTTTGGCCGCGGTGTGTGCGGTGGTGGCCCGCCGGTTGCTGAGGTCGACGACGGCCGGCCGCGGTGCGGGGACCTGGTGGACCTGGTTGAAGCGGGGACAGGCCACCCTGGGCGAGGGCCCGCTGGCTGGGCACTGGAGTCGGATCGCACCCCGTGCATCTGCGGATTCTTTGAGGCGGAGGAAGTACGGCTCGCGGGCGGCGATCTGCTCGCGGAGCCGGGTGTTGTCGTCGATGCCGCGTACGGCTTCGTCATCGAGGCCGAAGGTGGCCTGGGCCAGGGCAGTGGGCATGGCGGGGCAGGCGAGGCTTCCATCGACGAGCAGGGCACCTTGGTGGGTGCCCTGGACGCCTCGGTGCATTTTCTTGTAGTCGAGGACGAGCTGGTAGCCCAGGCGGCGGGCAGGCTGGGCGAAGTGCTCGGAGACCTGGTCGGTGTAGGCGCGGTCGGAGGCAAGGATCCCGGCGGGGAAGCCGAAAGGGACCAGCTTGGTCAGAGCGTGGACCGCATTCGGCCCGATCCGCCTGCCGGGGATGTCCAGGACCAGGCCGAGGACGAGCTGCGGGTGCCGGCTCACGCGCCTCCCGGCCTGCGGGTGGCCGGCTGGGTGCCTGCGGCTGGCGGCAACGAGGAGGGTGGCGGAGTGCCCGAAGATCCCTTCGGTGGAGCCGCCGCAGAAATGCCAGCCGGCGGTGATCTCGACGGAGGCGAGGCCGCGCCGTTTGCAGGGCTCGTGGTGCCAGGCGGGAACCGGGGTGGTGTCGACGCCGATGTCGCCCCGCCAGCCCTTGAACAGGCCCCGCCGGTGGGCAAGGTGCACCGTGGTCAGGACCAGGCGGTCGCTGATCTCCTGGAGCACGGCCCGGCGGCGCATGCGTTCGGCATCAGTGTCCTCCCAGGCCGCAACAGCGGCCGCTGCCTCATCGGCGGGCAGCCGACGGCGCCGGTCACAGCGGAACGGGTCCAGGGCAGTGGTCAGCCGGTCGAAGGACCGGTAGACCCGCCGGGTGAACGCGTGCCGTCCGTGATCGTCGAGCAGTCCGGGATCCGGAACCCCCAGCCAGCCCCGGGCAGGGGCCCGCAGTTCGTCCAGCAGGACGCGGCAGACGTCCGCGAGGCTCGCGCTGCGGTGGTAGTGCAGAGACAGCAGCAGCCCCACCAGCACCGTCCGGATGGGCAGGCCCTTCGGGCCGGGGCGGTCCTCCAGTTCCGTGTCGATCAGCTCGATGGCTCCGGACTCGTGCAGGAGCGCATCGAGCTGGCCGACCTTGGAGTCGGGGATCTCCGCGGGTGCGTCGGTCACCGGCCGCGGACGGCACCTTCTGATCTTCTCCGGGCTTCGCCAGGCCCTGGGTTTGGTCACCTCTCCTCCGGGCCCCGCAACAGCCGGGCCGCCGTCACCTCATCCACGGGCGGCACCAGGTGCTGCCAGCGGGCCAGGGACGCGGCGGAGGCGAGCCCGGCCGCCTGGGCGATCAGATGGTGATCGATGTGGGCACGCATCAGCTCGACGATCCACGTCGCCCGCAGGCGGCCCACCGACAACTCCGGCAGGCCCTGGGGCGGCCGGTGGATCAGGGACCAGGAGCCGATCAGGTTCTTGGAGTACTCGACGGTCCGCCGGGGCCGAAACATGTAGCCGTCACCCGCCAGGTGGGCCAGCTCGCCCAGCACCGAGTCCCAGGCCGCACGGGCCACGAGCGGGACCAGGCGGTCGACCCCTTTGTGCAGCAGCGGCCCGTCCGCGCTCGGGCGCCGCAGATCCGGTCCCCGGCTGGCCGCCACCTCCTTCGGTGTCAGCCCCAGACCGGCGCCCAGACCCAGCAGCGCGAGCGCATCGGTCTTCTGCTGCCCGGGCAGATGAGTGGCCCAGTGCCGCAGGCCCTCCAACTCGGCTGCGGTGTAGGGCTGGTGGGGACTGGCGTCGGCATGCATCCGTGCCGGGGCCGCCTCACCGCGCTCACTCCAGGCCAGAGCGTCCCGCACCCGCAGCAGCCACGTCCGGTACGTCCGCACCGACGACGCTTCGATGTCCCCGGCCCGCGAGAGAACAAACGCGTCGATCACCTCGTTGCGCAACCACGCATCCGCAGAGCGCTCGATCCCCGCCGCCTCGGCCCACAACGCCAGCCGGCCGGTGACGTGCAACAGCCTCTCCACGTCATAGGGAACCGCCATCACGGTCGCGGCGACCACCGACCTGACCAGCGGCGCGACCTCCTCCCAGACCGGCTGCGCGGCCCGCGGCCGATACCGGGTGATCTTCGCGGACGTAACGGGATCAAGGACCACAGTCCATGCATACCGGCTGGACAAGCAGCCATTCCACAGCTGATCAACCTCAACAGACAAGGTGGTGCGCGCATGGTCGGCGGACACGCCCGCGCACGCTCCCCCAGGGAGCACACCGACGATCCGGAAACCTGGCCCGAACAACCGAGCCCCGATGTGGCCGCCGAAGCGGTCCGCCACATCGCACGGACCCTCGCCCAGGCGCTGGCCGACCAGAACCTGAGCTTGCGTGCGGCCGCCGGCTCCGGAGTGAACCGGCAGGCCATTGCCGACCTGCTCGCAGGACGGTCCTGGCCGGACGTGGCCACCGTCGCCCGCCTCGCCCGCTTCACCGGCATCAACCTGTGGCCGGACAACACCAACATCGATCGGAAGAGAACGCATTGAGCCTCGATCCACGCCCGAAGACGCCAAACAGCGACCGGGCATGACGAAGTTCGTGGCTCCACGCGTCGAGCGGAGAAAGTCTCTACTACGCTCGAAAACGCGCGGAGCCACCTGTCAGATGGCGCTCACGCACCGGCACCGCCGAGTCGATTGGTAGTCCCTCGGCGGTGCCGCCTGGAATGCCGCGCTCTCGCGGCCCCGGTTCACTCCCCGGCGGCCTCCTGCCGTTGTTCACCGGCATTGACCGGAACGATCATGAACCAGGCCGTCGGGCCCTCCGCTACCAAGCCCTCCTTCACCAAGCGCTTCAGCCGGGACCGAGTGGTCTCCACGCGCCGTCCCTTCGACGTATCCGAGACGTCCTCCCCGATCGCGGCGGTGATGTCCTGCACCTTCATCGCCCGACCAGCCCCCGCCAGCAGCACCAGCATTCGCTCTCGCGCCACTTCCCACTCCAACGGCCCAGCAGACGCGGGCCCGTTGGGAGGTACTTCTGCACCGGAGGGCCGGGAACCGGGGGGAGGGCCGTTCGGAGTCGGCTTGTCCGCAGTTTCCTCTGGCGGCTGTTGCGTGGCGTCGCCCTGCTTGAGGTACTCCTCGCCGCCCAGGGACAACAGCGTCTCCCGCGTGATCGTCAGGTGAGCCAGCCGTTCCTCGGCCGCCGTGGTCTTCTCGCGCAGTGTGGCCAACTCGCCACGAACGACCGCCTCTTCCTGATCCAGACGCTCGAACAGTGGCGTCATACGGGCCCCGCCTCCACATGCCGATCACCGGGGCCCGATGGCACTCAAAGCCCCAGCCAAACGTAGGGCCAGCCGCAGCAAGATCGCAGAGGGTGACCGCAGATGCTCCCAACCGACCGTAGGCGATCGCCTTGCGCTCGCTGCCCTCCGCAGAAAGACCACACGAGTTCACGCCTTGGGGGAGGGGTACTCCGACCGACAGCGTGATCTCCGTGAAGTCAGAGCGTTGCCTGGTCCTGGACGGTATAGCCCAGTGCGCGGGCTTGCCCGGCCACAGTCGCGAAGTCCGCTGCCGGCGACAGGGAACTCACCATCTGTCGGCTCAGCGGTGCTTGAGCCAGAACCGCTGCCACTGCGTCACGGTCGATCCTCCGCTCAAGGTAGTCCTCGGCGAAGCCGACGTATGCATCCGCGCTGCCGTCGGCGAGAAGCCCGAACAGCCAGTCAGCCCCGTCCGACTCGTCAGCGGCGAACTCGACCGGACCGCACCCCCAGGCCTCTGCATCCTTTTCCCGCCACGCGCACACCGTCGCGTCGAAGAACCCGTCGAAGTCGAACTCCGGCGCCGCCGCGTAGTGCGCGAGCGACGAAGGTAGGCCCTCAAGAAGTCCAGGCCAGTGCGCTCGGGGCGATTCGCGCCAGGGAGTGGCGGCACTTTCGTGATCGAACCCGTAGAGGAACACCCCAGCCGGATCGAACACAACGGCGTACTGATCGCCAGAACCGTTTTCCATACAGGCCAGATGCACGCCTCCACGCCAGTCGGAGAAGAACGTGTGTGTCGGAGCTCCTGCGTCAAGGATGGAATCGAGCAACGCCAACGCCCGGCATCGGGCAAGCAGAACATCAGGAGCGGGAAGCAACGGCAACAGCGCATGGACAGTCATGGCCCTCATTCAACTGCCAGCCACTGACAACAGCCCGCCTTCAGATCCGGGAAACGATCACCCGCTGCACGGGAAGCGATCTCCATCACCGCGCTACGTCGCAGATCAACAGCGCTCGTGAACACCCCACAACAACAAGACGGAATCCCGTCCGATCAATCGATCGGACGGGATTCCGCCGTTTCCGGGGGAGGTTGCCGCGCCACGGCGCCCTGGCACTCCGGCGCCCGTCGTCAGGAATGGTTCAGCGGCTTGGCGAAACAGCGGCTGGAGTCGTGCAGCCGGTAGTGGCCGAACTTTTCGCAGGGCTCGTAGCCCGTCGAGCCGTAGAGGGCGATGGCCTCCGGCTGCTTGGTGCCGGTCTCCAGGACCATGCGGGTGCGGCCGGCCGCGCGGGCGTCGGCCTCCAGGGCGGCCAGGATGCGGCGGGCGAGGCCCAGGCCGCGCGCTTCGGGGACGACGTACATGCGCTTCAGTTCGGCGTCGCCGTCGCGGTAGTTCTCCTCGTTGGCCTCCTGGCTGCGCCAGCCGCCGGTGGCGACCGGGCGCCCCTCGGTGTCGTACGCCATCAGGTACAGGCCGCGCGGGGGTATGAACATGGCGGCGTCGAGCGGTGTGACATCGCCCTCGTCCTCGTACCGTTCGGCGTATTCGAGCTGGACCTGGTCGTTGAGCTTGACGGCATCGGGGTGGTCGTAGCGGACCTGACGGATAAGCATGCGCTCCATCGTACGTCTATGCGCTGGGTGGGGTGTGTGGGGTCGGTAGGGTGCCGGGATGCTCACTGTTACCTCTGTGAATGTGAACGGGCTGCGGGCCGCCGCCAAGAAGGGCTTCGTGGAGTGGCTCGGGGGGACCGGGGCCGATGTGATCTGCCTGCAGGAAGTACGGGCCGAACCCCACCAGCTGCCCGCCGAGGCGGGGGCGCCCGAAGGCTGGCACGTCGTGCACGCGCCGGCCGCCGCCAAGGGCCGTGCGGGTGTGTCGCTGCTCACCCGTCGCGAGCCCGAGCGGGTGCGGGTCGGGTTCGCGAGCGCGGAGTTCGACGGCAGCGGGCGTTACGTCGAGGCGGACCTGCCCGGTGTGACCGTGGCCTCGCTGTACCTCCCGTCCGGCGAGGTCGGCACCGAGCGGCAGGACGAGAAGATCCGCTTCATGGCCGAGTTCCTGGAGTACCTGCGCGAGCTCAGGGTACGGGCCGCCGCCGACGGGCGCGAGGTCGTGGTGTGCGGCGACTGGAACATCGCCCACCAGGAGGCCGACCTCAAGAACTGGCGCGGCAACAAGAAGAACTCCGGCTTCCTGCCCGAGGAGCGGGAGTGGCTGACGCGGGTCTTCGACGCGGCGGACGGCGGCTACGTCGACGTGATGCGTGCCCTGCACCCGGACGTGGAGGGCCCGTACTCGTGGTGGTCCTACCGGGGCCGCGCCTTCGACAACGACACGGGCTGGCGCATCGACTACCAGGTCGCCACACCCGGCCTTGCCAGGCGGGCGGTGAAGGGGCAGGTGGAGCGGGCCGCGAGCCACGGGGAGCGGTGGTCGGACCATGCGCCGGTGACGGTGGTCTACGACCTGTAGGGGGCGGCGGTACGAAGCCCCGCCCCGGCGACGGCCCTGCCTCCACCGCGCCGGGGCTCGGTTCGGATTCACCCTGTCTCCCTCGCCCACGGCCGGCGCGGCGATAGGCTGCACAGGCGGTACCGCGCACCAGGAAGCACGGGCCGGACAAAGGAGGGCACCATGGGCACTGCTGCCGTGGGCGAGCCAGGCATCCCGCCCATGCCGGAGAGAACCCCGAAGGCCCTCCGCGAAGCCATCACCCGGCACGCTCCCCAGCTCCTGCCCGATTTCGACGCGCACTGGAAGCGGTACGTCGCCGACGCGTACGACATCAGCATCGTGTCCGCCTTCATGGCCCGGTGGTGGGGCGAGTACGCAATCGCCCGCGACCCACGGCTCGACGCCCACGTCACCGGCCTCGAACACCGCGCCGCTTATGAGTGCACCGACCTGGCCGAAGCCAAAGCGCTGCTGGAAGAAGCTTCCAACATCCGCCACATGGCAGCCCGCACGGAGCCCGGCCAGTGACCAACGGGTTCATGGGCCCGCCCTGGCAGATGGATTGGACTCTCAAGGCCCAGGCCGCACGCGACGCGCTGCCCGAGCCTGTGCGGAAGATGATCGACGCGGCTCGTGCAGAGCTGGTCACGGCGGACGACCCGTACTTCCGCGGGAGCGACGCGGATGTCGACCTGCCCGAAGACATGCTTGTCGAACCCGCCAGGTCCAGCGATCCGAAGGGCCCTCGCATTCTGCACTTCGACAATGGGCACGGCTGGTTGAAGTACACGTTCGTGCGGCGGACCGAGGACCCGCAGATTGTTGTGGAAGAGATCTTCTGGCAGTGACCTGTCAGGTGAGTGCGGTGCGGTCACCTGGTATCCGACGCCGCTCGCCGCTCTGGTCCCCGATCTGCTCAACACCGCCCCGGGCCGGAACCACGGGCTCACGGCGAGAGTCCTGGAAGCCACGGGGCGCACGATCACGCACGCCAGGGACGACATGCACGCCAGGGAGGCCGACGCCCGCGAGGCGATCGCGCTGGGGCTTTCCCCGGGATCTCCCATCCTGGCCGGCGCCCACCGCTGGTCGGATGCGGAAGGCGTCATCGAGTACGGGGAGTGGTGCCTTCCGCCCCGCTTCACGATCGGGTACGAGTACCGGCCCTGAAGTCCGTATGGCACAGCCCGACTTGGGGAAGGGCGAGTCTGCGGTACGGGCTGGGCCAGGCCCGTACCTCGGCCACCGGCAGCCCCCCTCAACCCTCCCCCGACAAATGCCGGTCCAGCGCCAGGGACAGTTCCGCGTCGACCACTGCCTTCGCCAGGGGGCGCATGCGTTCTGCGTTGCCGGCTGGGGTGTGGGTGTGGAGGAGGTCGGTGAAGAGGGTGGCCAGGGCGTCGGTGTGGTGTCTCACCTCTCGGGCCGCTGCCAGCACCGCGGCCAGGGGGACGCCCTCGCGGACCAGGGAGGACGAGACGTCCAGGAGGCGGCGGCTGATGTGGACGATCTCCTCGCCGGAGACGGTGAGGTAGCCCAGGTCCAGCGCGGCCGCGAGGTTCTCGGGGGTGACCTCGCCCGCGAAGTGGTCGGCCAGCGCCTCGGGGGTGAGGCGGACCGGGGTCTCCTCGGTGGGCTCGACCAGGCCGAGCGCCTCGCCCGCGTCGCGGCCCGACTCGAAGGCGGAGGTGAGGTCGGCGATGCCGGACAGGGTGTGGCCCCGGTCGAGCAGCGCCGAGATGGTGCGCAGGCGGGCCAGGTGGCGGTCGTCGTACCAGGCGATCCGGCCCTGGCGGCGGGGCGGCGGGATCAGGCCGCGCTCGCGGTAGAAGCGCAGGGTACGTTCGGTGATGCCGGCCTTCTCGGCCAGTTCCGACATGCGGTACTCGCGGACGCCCTCGCTCGTACCCGTACTGCTTGTGCCTGTACCTGTCTGGTCTTCTGCCACGGCCGTCAGCCTATGCGGTGGCCCCGCGGCGGGGGCCCGCGTTGTACCGGCGGTAACTTCCCGCCCCGGACCCCTACCGCTCGGTATGCGACTGCTCTACCCTCCCAACAGTGCCAGTGATTGCTGGCAGAGTTGTGGGACCGACCGTGGAGGCGGTGGCATGGCCCAGCACGAGCATGTACGTGTGGCGGTGATCGGGTCGGGGTTCGGCGGGCTCGGGGCGGCGGTCCGGCTGCGCCGCGAGGGGATCACCGACTTCGTCGTCCTGGAGCGGGCCGGTTCCGTCGGCGGCACCTGGCGCGACAACAGCTACCCGGGGTGCGCCTGCGACGTCCCCTCGCACCTGTACTCGTTCTCCTTCGCGCCCAATCCGGACTGGCCCCGCACCTTCTCCGGGCAGAAGCACATCCGCGCCTACCTGGAGCACGTCGCCGACGTCTTCCGGCTGCGCCCGCACATCCGCCTCGACCACGAGGTGACCATGATGCGGTGGGATGCCGAGCAGGTGTGGTGGGAGATAGAGACGGCCCATGGCCGCACGCTCACCGCTGATGTCGTCGTGTCCGCCACCGGACCGCTCTCCGACCCCAAGATGCCGGAGATCCCCGGGCTCGCCGACTTCCCCGGGAAGGTGTTCCACTCCGCCCGCTGGGACCACGACTACGATCTGCGCGGCAAGCGCGTCGCCATGGTCGGCACCGGTGCCTCCGCCATCCAGATCGTGCCCTCCATCCAGCCAGAGGTCGCCGAGCTGACGCTCTTTCAGCGGACGCCGCCGTGGGTCATGCCCCGAATGGACCGTGCGATCACGGGAGTTGAGCGCTGGTTGCACCGCCAGGTGCCGGCCACCGGAGCCGCCCGGCGCGGACTCCTGTGGGGCATACGGGAGTTGCAGGTCAGCGCGTTCACCAAGCGGCCCAATGAGCTCGGCCTCGTCGAGTCGCTCGCCAAGGCCAACATGGCCCGCGCCATCAAGGACCCGGCCCTGCGCGCCAAGCTGACCCCGGACTACCGGATCGGCTGCAAGCGGATCCTGCTGTCGAGCTCGTACTATCCGGCGCTCGCCGAGCCCAATGTGGACGTCGTCGCCTCCGGGCTCGCCGAGGTGCGCGGCTCCACCGTGGTCGCCGCCGACGGGACCGAGGCCGAGGTCGACGCGATCATCTTCGGCACCGGGTTCCACGTCACCGACATGCCGATCGCCGACCGGGTCGTCGGCGCGGACGGGCGCACGCTCGCCGAGGCGTGGAAGGGCGGCATGGAGTCGCTGCGCGGCGCGACCGCCGCCGGGTTCCCCAACTGGATGACCGTCATCGGGCCCAACACCGGCCTCGGGAACTCCTCCATGATCTTGATGATCGAGTCCCAGCTCAGCTACATGGCCGACTATCTGCGGCAGTTGGACGTGCTCGGCGGCCGGGTCGCGCTCGCCGCCCGGCCGTCCGCCGTCGGCGCCTGGAACCGGCGGGTGCAGGAACGCATGAAGCGGACCGTGTGGAACACCGGCGGCTGCACCAGCTGGTACCTCGACGCGAGCGGCCGCAACACCACCATCTGGCCGGGCACCACCAGCGAGTTCCGCCGCGCGACCCGGGAGGTGGACCTCGCGGAGTACGAGGTCGTACGGGCCCGGCCCGCCGCGGAGCCCGCCGAGGACGCCGCCGTCGGCGAGCGGGCGGTGTCGGCATGAGCCGGAACAGCGCGGTGCGGACCGGGAGGTACGCCCCGCCCGTCGCCGACCGCGAACTGAGCGCCGTCTCCGCCGACGGAACCCCGCTGCACGTCGAGGTGCACGGTCCCGCCGACGCGCCCGCCGTCGTCCTCGCGCACGGCTGGACCTGCTCGACCGCGTTCTGGGCGGCGCAGATCCGGGCGCTGGCCGGTGCCTGCCGGGTCATCGCCTACGACCAGCGCGGCCACGGCCGTACGCCCGCATCCGGAGTCTGCTCCACCGGCGCGCTCGCCGACGATCTCGAAGCGGTGCTCGGCGCGACCCTCGCGCCGGGCGAGCGGGCGGTCCTCGCCGGGCACTCCATGGGCGGCATGACGCTGATGGCGGCCGCCGCGCGCCCAGGGTTCCGCGCACACGCGGCGGCCGCCCTGCTGTGCAGCACGGGCAGCTCGCGCCTGGTCGCCGAGGCGCGGGTGGTGCCGCTGCGGGGCGGCCCGGCGCGGACCCGGCTCACCGGGCACATCCTGGGATCCGGGGCGCCGCTCGGCCCCGTCACACCGCTCGCCAAGAAGGTCCTGCGGTACGCGACGATGGGGCCCGGCGCCGCGCCGGACCGTATCGAGGCGTGCGCCCGCATCGTCCACGCGTGTCCGCGCGGAGTGCGGCAGGACTGGTCACGGGTCCTCGCCGAGCTCGAACTCGACGCTCTGGTCCGGGAGTTGAGGGTGCCCACTGCCGTGGTGGCCGGTGCCGCGGACCGGCTCACGCCGCCCGTGCACGCCCGGCGGCTCGCGGACGCGCTGCCCGAGTGCCGCTCGCTCGACGTGCTGACCGGCGTCGGGCACATGACGCCCGTCGAGGCGCCCGAGTTCGTCACCGAGAAGATCCATGAGCTGGTGCGTACGCATCTCGTCGCCCCGGCCGCCGTCGACGCCGAGGAGAGTGCCGTATGAGCAGGGTCGGTCTGGAAGGACAGGTCGCGGTCGTCACCGGCGCGGCGCGGGGCGTGGGCGAGCTCCTCGCGCGCAAGCTGTCGGCGCGCGGCGCCAAGGTCGCGCTCGTCGGGCTCGAACCCGACGAGCTGAAGCGGGTCGCGGCCCGGCTGCACACCGAGGCGGAGTCCTGGTACGCGGACGTCACCGACCACGAGGCGATGGCGCGGGTCGCGGCCGAGGTCAAGGAGCGGTTCGGGAAGGTCGACATCGTCGTCGCCAACGCGGGGGTCGCCTCCGGCGGGCCGTTCGTCGACTCCGACCCGGACGCGTGGCGCCGCGTGATCGAGGTCAACCTGATCGGCGGGGCGGTGACGGCCCGCGCCTTCCTGCCCGTACTGATGGAGTCGCGCGGGTACTTCCTGCAGATCGCCTCGCTCGCCGCGATCACCCCGGCGCCGATGATGACGGCGTACTGCGCCTCCAAGTCCGGGGTGGAGGCGTTCGCCCACAGCCTGCGCGCCGAGGTCGGCTACAAGGGGGTGCGGGTCGGCGTCGGGTACCTGTCGTGGACCGACACCGACATGGTGCGCGGGGCCGACCAGGACGACGTGATGCGGGAGTTGAGGTCGCGGCTGCCCTGGCCGTCCAACCGCACGTATCCGCTCGGGCCCGCCGTCGACCGCATCGTCGCCGGGATCGAACGGCGCTCCTCGCATGTGTACGCGCAGTGGTGGCTGCGCGGGATGCAGTCCGTGCGGGGGTATCTGCCCGGGGTGATCGGGGCGGTGGGTCAGCGGGAGATGCGGCGGTTCGAGCCGCGGCTCGGTGGGGTTTCGCGGGGGCTCGTCGGCGCGGGCGGCGCGGCGGACGAAGAGGCCCGTCGGGGCTGAGGACCCGGGGGCGCTGCCCCGGACCCCCGTTCCTCAAGCGCCGGAGGGGCTTGAGGAACGCGGCGGCAGCACCGGCCTCTGGCGGTTCGGGGTTGTCTTGTAGCCCGGCGGGGTCGACGCGGGGTGGGTCTTCAGGAGGTCAAGGGCCAGGCACACCGCGTCGTCCAGCTGGGCGTAGCGGCCCTCCGCCCAGTCCAGGGGGGTGCGCAGGATCTCCAGGTCCGGTTCCACGCCGTGGTTCTCCACGGACCACCCGTACTCGTCGAACCAGGCCGCGTTCATGGGGACGGTGATGACCGTGCCGTCGCCCAGGGTGTGGCGGCCCGTCATGCCCACCACGCCGCCCCAGGTGCGCTGGCCCACCACCGGGCCCAGGTTCAGGAGGCGGAAGGCCGCGGTGATCATGTCGCCGTCGGACGACGTCGCCTCGTCGGCGAGGGCAACCACCGGACCCCGTGGGGCGTTCGACGCGTACGACACGGCCTGGGCGTTGCGCGTCAGGTCCCAGCCCAGGATGCGGCGGGTCAGCTTCTCCACGACCAGCTCGCTGATGTGACCGCCCGCGTTTCCGCGCACGTCCACGATCAGGGCGGGGCGGCTCACTTCCAGGCGCAGGTCCCGGTTGAACTGGGCCCAGCCCGAACCGCCCATGTCCGGGATGTGTAGATAGCCGCACTTGCCGCCGCTCAACTCCCGTACCACTTCACGGCGTTTGGCCACCCAGTCCTGGTAGCGCAGCGGGCGCTCGTCCACCAGGGGGACCACCGCCACCCTGCGCGAGCGGCCCTCGCCCTCGGCCGGATGGAAGGTCAGCTCGACCGTCGTGCCGCCGGTGCCCGCGAGGAGGGGGAAGGGGCCCGCCGCCGGGTCCACCGGGCGGCCGTCGACATGGGTCAGGATCGCGCCCTCGCGGATGCCCGAACCCGCCAGCGGCGAGCGCGCCTTGGAGTCGGAGGAGTCGCCGGGCAGGATGCGGCGGACCATCCAACCCCCGTCCCGGCAGACCAGGTTGGCGCCGAGCAGGCCCTGTGCCCGCTGGTAGTGCGGGGGGCCCTCGTTGCGGCGGGCGGCCGTGACGTAGGCGTGCGAGGTGCCCAGTTCGCCGAGGACCTCGCGCAGCAGGTCCGCGAACTCGTCGGGGGAGGCGACCCGTTCGACCAGCGGGCGGTACTGGTCGAGGACCGCCGACCAGTCGATGCCGCACATCCTCGGCTCCCAGAAGTACGCGCGGATGATGCGGCCCGCCTCGTCGTAGGCCTGGCGCCACTCCAGGGCCGGGTCGACCTCGTGCAGGATGCGGCGCAGGTCGACGTAGACCGTGGAGTCGCTGTCGCCCGACTCGGTGGAGGGCACCGCCCGCAGCTCGCCCTCGTCCATCACGACCAGGCGGCTGCCGTCGCCGCTGACCGCGAAGTAGTCGAGGTGGTCGACCAGTTCGGTCTTGCGGGCCTTGGAGATGTTGAAGTGCTCCAGGGTGGGCCGGCCCGAGGTGTCGGCGGGGTTGGCGAAGGTCTCGCCGAGCGCGCCCGAGATGGGCCAGCGCAGCCAGACCAGGCCGCCGCCCGTGACCGGGTGCAGCGCGGAGTACTTGGACGCGGAGACGGGGAACGGCGTGACCCGGCTCTCCAGGCCCTCCACCTCCACCGTCACCGTGCCGTCGCCCGAGTCGTCCAGCGGGTCGAGCCCGCCCGCCGCCGGCCGCCCGTCCGGTGACAGCGCGAACGGCGAGGGCGTCGCCGAGGACAGCGGGACCAGATAGGGGCGGCAGCCCAGCGGGAACGACAGGTCCCCGGTGTGCACGTCGTACACCGGGTCGAAGCCGCGCCAGGACAGGAACGCCAGATAGCGGCCGTCGCTGGTGAACACCGGGTTCTCGTCCTCGAAGCGGCCGTTGGTGACGTCCACGACGGTGCGGGCGCCGGGGCCCGAGATGCGGGCCATCTTGATCTGCCGCAGGGAGCGGCCGATGCCCGGGTGCGACCAGGTCAGCCAGACGCCGTCGGGCGAGAACGCGAGGTCGCGAACCGGGCCGTTGAGGGAGCGGATCAGCTCGGTGACCTCGCCTTCCCCGGACTCCGCAGGGGAGGTGTCCCCCGCTTCCTCCGTCGCGTCGATGAGCAGGAGGCGGCCGTCGTTCGCGGCGACCGCCAGGCGTTCGCCGTCGGGGTCGGACACCATCTCGTGCACCCGGCCCAGCTCGCCCGCCGCGAGCCGCCGCGGCGCGCGGTCGCCGCTCGCCCGCGGCAGATAGGCGATCTCCACCGCGTCCTCGCCGTCCGCGTCCGTGATGTAGGCGACCTGCCCGCCGCTGCCCAGCATCTCCGGCATCCGCACCCGTACCCCCGGGGTGTCCGAGATGGTGCGGGCCGGGCCGTCGCGGTGGGTCAGCCAGTACAGGCTGCCGCGCACCACGACGGCGCTGGCCCGGCCGGTGGTGTCGACGGACAGCGCGTCCACGTGGTTGGCGGCCGGGACCTGGTAGCTGCGGCGCCCGGCGCGCGGCCCGCCCAGGCGTACGTCCAGCTTGCGCGGCGCCGAGTCGGGGGTGAGCGCGTCCACGATCCACAGGTCGCCGCCGCACTGGTACACCACCCGGCGGCCGTCGCTGGAGGCGTGCCGGGCGTAGAACGCGTCGTGGTCGGTGTGCCGGGTCAGATCGCTGCCGTCGGGCAGGCAGGAGTACAGGTTGCCGACGCCCTCGTGGTCGGAGAGGAAGGCGATGCGGCCGTCCACGAACATCGGCGCGTCGAGGTGGCCGCCGAGGTCGGGCAGCAGCCGCTTGCCGTGCAGCCACAGCCGGCCGGTGGCGCCGCCGCGGTAGCGCTTCCAGGCGGCCGGCTCGTGCGGCGGCTTTCCGGTGAGCAGCAGGGTGCGGCGCTCGCCGTCGACGTCGGTGACCGCGATGTCGGAGACCGGGCCCCAGGGGAGCTTGCCGCCGGGGGAGCCGTCGGTGGGCACGCTGTAGGCCCAGGAGAAGTACGAGAACGGCTGGCCGTGGGAGGACACCGCGAGGATGTGGCCGTCGGGCGTCCAGCCGCACACCCGGGTGTCGGACGAGCCCCAGTAGCCGAGCCGGCGGGCCGCGCCGCCGGTCACCGGGGCCAGATGGATCTCCGGATCGAGGCTGCGCCAGGTCGTGTACGCGATCTGGCTGCCGTCGGGCGAGAACCGGGGGTGGCCGATCTTGGTGCGGTCGACGGTGACCCGCCAGGCGCGCGAGGGACTGTGCCCGGCCGGTACCAGCGGGGCGACCCACAGGTCGTCCTCGGCGGCGAAGCACAGCAAGTCGGCGTGCAGATGCGGGAACCGGAGGTACGCGGCGTCGTCACTCACCCCCCAATGCTTTCCGCGGGAAGGGGGCGCGGCAACTTGTGGGAGGGGTTTATTCCGTTCCGACACCTGTGGTCAGGAACACAAGCGAAACGGTTTCGTTTCGCTTGGGGGTGAGGTTACCTTCGTACGGTACGCACAGGAAAGGAGGTCGATCATGGCGGGCAGGCTCACCCCGGAACGCGCGGGGGAACTCTACGAAGCCGTGCTCGGCCTGCTGCGCGAGGTCGGTTACGACGCCCTCACCATGGACGCCGTCGCCACCCGCACCCGCTCCAGCAAGGCCACCCTCTACCGCCAGTGGGGGAGCAAGCCGAAGCTGGTCGCGCGCGCCCTGCGGCACAACAAGCCGGTCTCCCTCGCCGAGATCGACACCGGCTCGCTGCGCGGCGACTTCCACGAGCTGGTCTCCCGCGAGGACGACTGCAAGATGGAGCAGGACTCCGCGCTGATGCGCGGTCTGATGCGTGCCGTCCACGACAATCCCGATCTCCACCAGGCGCTGCGGGAACTGCTCATCGAGCCGGAGATCACCGGTCTCGACGCGGTGCTGCGGCGCGCGGTGGAACGCGGCGAGGTCCGCGCGGACAACCCCGCGCTCTCCTACGTCGTCCACATGCTGGTCGGCGCCTTCGTCGCCCGGCAGCTCATCGAGGACCGGCCGGTGGACAAGGCCTTCCTCTCCGACTACATCGACGCCGTGGTCCTCCCCGCCCTCGGCGCCCCCGGCTAGGCGCCCCGCCCGGCTTCCCCACGCAGTACCGCCCCACCTGACGTACGCCGCTCTCGTCGTCGGGCTGGATTCCCATGCCCTGCTGGTTCCACACGACTTGACCGGGAGTACGCCCTCGTGGCCACGTTCCTCTACCGCCTAGGCAGGTTCGCCTTCCGGCGCCGCCGCTATGTCGCCCTGGTGTGGGTGGCGCTGCTCGCCCTCGCCGGGTTCGGCGCCGCCTCCGCGACCACCGCCACCTCCTCCTCGTTCTCGATCCCGGGCACCGAGGCGCAGCGCGCCTTCGACCTGCTCAAGGAGCGGTTCCCGAACGCCAGCGCGGATGGCGCCACCGCACGGATCGTCTTCAAGGCGCCCGAAGGCCAGAAGATGGCCGACGCCCCCAACAAGGCCGCGGTCGAGAAGACCGTCGCCACCCTCAGGGCGGGCTCCGACCAGGTCGCGTCGGTGACCGACCCGTTCAAGGCCAACGCCGTCTCGAAGAACGGCCAGGGCCCGATCGCGTACGTCCAGGTGTCGTACAAGGCCAACGCGATGCAGCTGACCGACGACACCCGCAACGCGCTCAAGAAGAGCGGCGATGCGGCGAAGTCGGCCGGGCTCACCGTGGAGATCGGCGGTGACGCGCTCCAGGCCATGCCGGAGACCGGTTCGGGCGAGATCGTCGGTGTGGTCATCGCGGGCCTCGTCCTGGTGATCACCTTCGGATCGCTGGTGGCGGCGGGCCTTCCGCTGCTCACCGCGCTCATCGGCGTCGGCATCGGCGTCTCCACCATCACCGCGCTCGCCAACGTCCTGGACCTCGGGTCGACCACGTCCACGCTCGCGATGATGATCGGGCTCGCGGTCGGCATCGACTACGCGCTGTTCATCGTCTCCCGCTACCGGGCCGAGCTGGCCGAGGGCAGGGAGCGCGAGGAAGCCGCCGGACGGGCCGTCGGAACCGCCGGTTCCGCCGTCGTGTTCGCCGGTCTGACCGTGGTCATCGCGCTGGTCGGCCTCTCCGTCGTCAACATCCCGATGCTCACCAAGATGGGCGCCGCGGCGGCCGGCACGGTCGTCATCGCCGTCCTCATCGCGCTCACCCTCATCCCGGCGCTGCTCGGCTTCGCCGGCAAGCGGGTGCTCGGCCGCAAGGCCCGCAAGGCGTACGAGAAGGGCGAGGCGCCCGCCGCGGGCAAGCCCAACATGGGCACCCGCTGGGCGAGCTTCGTGCTGCGCAAGCCGGTCTGGGTGCTGCTCGTCGGCGTCCTCGGCCTCGGCGCGATCGCGCTGCCGGCCGGCTCCCTGCAGATGGGCCTGCCGGACGACGGCTCGCAGCCCACCTCCACCACCCAGCGCCGCGCCTACGACACGCTCTCCGAGGGCTTCGGGCCGGGCTTCAACGGGCCGCTGATGGTGGTCCAGGACATGAAGGGCGTGGCCGACTCCAAGGCCGCGTCCGACCGGACCGTCTCCGAGATCAAGAAGCTCGCGGACGTCGCGGCCGTCACGCCCGCCGTGCCCAACAAGGCCGGCGACGCGATGATGTTCACCGTCGTACCGAAGTCGAAGCCGTCGTCCACCGAGACCGAGGACCTGGTCCACGCGATCCGGGACACCGGCAGCACCATCAAGTCCGACACCGGCGCGACGACGCTGGTCACCGGCTCGACCGCGATGAACATCGACTTCTCGCAGAAGATGAACGACGCGCTGCTGCCCTACCTGGCACTCGTCGTCGGCCTGGCCTTCCTGCTCCTGATGGTGGTCTTCCGCTCGGTCCTCGTCCCCCTGAAGGCGGCCCTCGGCTTCCTGCTCTCGGTGGTCGCGGCCCTCGGCGCGGTCGTCGCGGTCTTCCAGTGGGGCTGGCTCGGCTCGCTGTTCGGGGTCCAGCAGACCGGCCCGATCATGTCGATGATGCCGATCTTCATGGTGGGCGTGGTCTTCGGCCTCGCGATGGACTACGAGGTCTTCCTCGTCACGCGGATGCGCGAGGCGTACGTCCACGGCGAGCGGCCGGGGCAGGCGATCGTCACCGGGTTCAAGCACGGCGCCCGGGTGGTCACCGCCGCCGCCGTCATCATGATCGCGGTCTTCTCCGGCTTCATCGGCTCCAGCGAGCAGATGATCAAGATGATCGGCTTCGGCCTGGCCATCGCGGTCTTCTTCGACGCGTTCATCGTCCGGATGGCGATCGTGCCCGCGGTGCTCGCGCTGCTCGGCGCGAAGGCCTGGTGGCTGCCGCGCTGGCTGGACCGGGTGCTGCCGAACGTCGACGTCGAGGGCGAGGGCCTGCGCGAGCGGCAGGAGGCCGCCGAGCGCGACGGGGACGGCGACGCCGACCGGCGCGCGCTGGTGGGGGTCTGATCCCCGCCCCCTGAACGCCGGGGCCGTCCGACATGAGCGGCGGAGGGCCCCGGCCGACGCCGGCGGCCTGTGGGGACGGGTCCGGTGGCGCCCCTTGGCCCCCCGTGCGTCATGCGCACGGGGGGCCTCCGCGCTGCTCGGCTCAGGGTGTGCCCGCCGGGTGCGGGGCGGCCCTCGCGTCGGTGGCGTACGTGTGGCGCAGGAAGCGGACCAGGGGCGAGCTGTCGAACTGGACCACGGCCACCCCGTCCGGCGAGTGGAATTCGAGCACCGTCTGGGCCCGACCGCACGGCCAGACCTCCACGTCGCCGCGGCGGGCGGGCGCGCGCAGCCCCGACTCCAACAGGGCGCGCGGGAACGTCCACTCGGTGCCGCCGGGGAAGGCGAAGCAGACCGCCCCGGGGGAGTCGGCGGGGTCGTAGCGCAGGGCCACCGGGACGGGGTTGGACAGCGGGGCGTCCGTGACGATCCGGGCCCTGGCGTGGTCCTCGACGCCGCGACCCGCGGGATGGTCCTCGGCGTGGTTCTCGGCTGCGGGGGACATCGATCGCTCCTCACGCTGGGTGCTGCCGGTCATCAGTTCGCGTTATTAGTCTTCAATGTCCCATATTTACCTGACGAAACCTCTGCGTGTCGGCTTGTGATCCATCGCTCAGCCGCTCTCGTGCCGCCGGAGGGGCCGGCTTTCCGCCGAGCGGGGGTCGGGCACCATGGAAGGGTGCGTCAGTGTGGCGCGGGGGCGTGGCTGGGAGCAGAGCAGTGGTTGACGTGTGCGGGACGGTTGCGGCCGGGTTCGAGCCGGTCAGGGATGCCTTCGTGCGGAACTTCTCGCAGCGCGGCGAACGCGGGGCCGCCGTCGCCGTGTACCGGGACGGGCGCAAGGTCGTCGATCTGTGGGCCGGTACGAAGGATGTCGACGGCACCGCCGGCACCGCTCCCTGGGCCGTCGACACCGCCCAGATCGTCCACTCGGCCACCAAGGGCGTGGCCGCCGCCGTCCCCCTGCTCCTGCACCAGCGCGGCCGGCTCGACCTCGATGCGCCGGTGTCCACGTACTGGCCCGAGTTCAAGGCCAACGGCAAGGAGCGCGCCCTGGTGCGGCACCTGCTGTCGCACCGGGCCGGTGTGCCCGCCCTGGACCGGCCGCTGACCCCCGCCGAGGCCGTCGACGGCGAGTCGGGCCCGGCGGCCGTCGCCGCGCAGGCCCCGTTCTGGGCGCCCGGCACCGCGCACGGCTACCACGCGCACACCTACGGCTGGCTGCTCGGCGAGCTGGTCCGGCGCGTCACCGGGCGCACCATCGGCCGCTGGGTCGCCGAGGAGATAGCCGGGCCGCTCGGCCTGGACTTCTGGCTCGGGGTGCCGGACGAAGAGGCGCACCGGGTCGGCCGGATCGGCCCGGTCGAGGCACCCGAGGGCGACGGCGGGCTGCGGCTGCGGCCCAAGCGGGGCGTCACCGAGGCCTACCGGGACCCTGGCTCGCTGACCCGGCGCGCGTTCGGGGCGATCGATCCGCCGCCGGACCAGAACGACCCCGCCTACCGCGCCGCCGAACTCCCCGCCTCCGCGGGCATCTGCACCGCCCGCGCCCTGGCCCGCTTCTATGCCGCGACCATCGGCGAAGTGGACCGTGGGGCACGGCTGTTCGCGCCCGGGACGCTCACCCTGGCCCGCACCGAGGAGAGTTCGGGCCCGGACCGGGTCCTGGTCGTCAACACCCGCTTCGGCCTTGGATACATGCTGCACGGCTCGGCATCGCCGCTGCTCGCCCCCGGGTCCTTCGGGCATCCGGGCAGCGGCGGCTCGCTCGGCTTCGCCGACCCCGAGTCGGGGACCGCGTTCGGGTACGTCACCAACGGCCTCCAGAAGGGAGTGACCGCCGATCCCCGCGCCCAGGCACTGGTGCGGGCGCTACGTTCGGTGGCATGACGCATCCTCAGACGGCACGCTTCGAAGGACACGCGGTACTGATCACCGGCGCGGGGCGCGGCATCGGCGCCGCCACCGCGCGCAGGCTCGCCTCCGAGGGCGCCCAAGTCCTCGTCACCGACGCCGACTTGGACCGGGCCGCCGCGACCGCCGCCGACCTGAAGGGCGCCCTCGCCCGGCAGTGCGACGTGTCCGACCGGGACTCCGTGGAGGCCGCGGTCGCCTGCGCGGTCGCCGAGTTCGGGCGGCTCGACGTCCTCGTGAACAACGCCCACTCCTGCCATCCCGACACCCCGCTCTTCGAGGACCAGGGCGACCAGACATGGGCCCGTGACCTCGACGTCACCCTCACCGGCGCCTTCCGCTGCGCCCGCGCCGCCCTCCCGCACCTCGCCGCCTCCGGCCGGGGCGCGATCGTCGGTATCGGCTCGGTCAACGGCGAGCAGGACTTCGGCAACCACGCCTACAGCGCGGCCAAGGCGGGCCTCGCGTCCTTGACCCGTACGCTCGCCGGGGACGCCGCGCCGCGCGGTGTGCGGGTGAATCTGGTGCAGCCCGGCACGGTCCGCACCCCCGGCTGGGACGGCCGCGAGGCCCACCTCGACCGGCTCGCCCGGGTGTACCCGCTGGGCCGGGTCGGCGAACCCGAGGACATCGCGGCGGCGGTCGCGTTCCTGGCCTCGGCGGACGCGTCCTGGATCACGGGCACGACGCTGCGGGTCGACGGTGGCCTGCTCGCCGTCAACGCGGGGTTCCAGCAGGTGCTCCGGGACGCGTGAGCAGCGCCGGCAGGCGAAATCCAGCCCCTCACGGGGTCCTCCCCTGGCCCCCGCACCTTGGTGGTGGCGTACGGGCCGTGCGAGGCGGTTTACCCGGCGCTCAGCACCTGCGCGACGACGGGGCCCGCCGCGTCGCCGCCGTGGCCGCCGGACTGGACGAGGGCGGCGGCCGCGAGGTCGTCGCTGTACGCGGTGAACCAGCTGTCGGACTTGTTCTGGCCGTCCTTCTCGGCGGAGCCGGTCTTGGCGCCCTTGGTGCCGCCGACGGACGCCATGGCGTTGGTGGCCGTGCCGTAGGGGGCGGTCGCCGTGATGTGCATCATCTCGCGCAGCTGGGCGGCGATGCCCGACGGCAGCGGATCGGCCTGGGCCAGCTGCCGTCCGTCCAGCGACTGCGGCACGAGCACCGGCTGGCGGAACTGGCCCGACTTCGCGGTCGCGGCGATGGACGCCATGTCGAGCGGGCTCATCTGCACCTTGCCCTGCCCGATGTACGCCGCCGCCGTCTCGGCGCCCGCCGACGCGGGCACGCTGCCGTCGAAGGACGGCACGCCGACCTTCCAGTCCTGGCCGATGCCGAAGTAGTTCTGCGCCACCCGGCCCAGCGCCCCGTCGTCGGCCACGTCGTCGACGAGCTTGATGAAGGCGGTGTTGCAGGACCGGGCGAAGCTCTTGGAGAAGAGCTGGCCGTCCATCGAGAAGTTGTTCAGGTTGTGGAAGGTGACGCCCTGCCAGACGGCGTTCTGCGGACACTCGGCCGGCTTGTCCGCGGCGGCCTTGCCCTTCTCGATCAGCATCGCCGCGGTGACGATCTTCATCGTGGAGCCGGGGGCGACCCGGGCCTGCAACGACGCCGGGAACTTGTCGTCGCGGTGGTCCGCGACCGCCCGGATCTCGCCCGTGCTCGGCCGGACGGCGACCACCGACGACTCCCCGAAGCCCTTCACCGCCTTCTCCGCCGCCGCCTGCACATCCGCGTCCAGCGTCGTCCTCAGCTTGCCGGGGGTGCCCTTCTGGAGGGTGATCAACGTGCGGGCCGGGGTGCCGTTGCCCTGGATCTGGAGCTCGATGCCCGGCGTGCCGTTCACCTTCGCGCCGTACTTCTCGCGCAGCCCGTCCAGGATCGCGCCCAGCGAGGGGTACTGCTCCTTGGTCAGCGGGCGGTCCTTGTGGTCGACGGCCTGGATCTCGGGGTTCTGCGCCTGGCCCGTCTCCAGCCGTTCGCCCGCCTTCAGCTGCGGGTACAGCACCGCGGGCTGCCAGTCCACGAGCGGTTTGCGCGTGGACTGGCCGCGTACGACGGTCAGTTGGGAGGCGTAGGACAGCGGGGCCGTCTTGTCCTGGAAGGAGACCTCGGCCTTCACCGTGTACGGCACGACCGCCCCGTTCGGCGTGCCCGGGGTGACCGTCACGTTGGTGATGTGCGCCCGGTCGCGGAAGCCGGACAGCGCGGTGGCGGCTCCCGCCTGATTGTTGGTCAGGGCGGCGGCGCCCTGTGCGTCGCCCTTCGCCCAGGCCTCCAGGAAGCCCGTCGAGGCCTGCTTGATCTCGTCCGCGCTCAGCGGCCCGGTGCGCGGCGGCGCCCCCTGCGTGCTGCGTTTCCCGCCCGGCCCCGGGTCACTGGCCCCGCCCACCAGCGTGTAGCCCCCGTACGCGACACCTCCGGCGGCCACCACGAACACGCCGCCGACGATGGCCACCTTCGCTCCACTGCGCATCCCGCAGTCCCCTCCCCAGGAGTCCCCGAACATCTTGAACGTGTTCAAGGCTTGCTTGGGGGCGACTCTACGGGACAGCAGTGACAGCGGGGCTCGCTGTTGTCCGAACGGTTACCGGAACGCGACCGGCCTCACACCCAGCTGTCCAGCCACATCCGGCTGCGCCAGGAGTCCAGCGGGATGGGCGTGCCGGTGTAGATCGGCCAGAAGTACACGAAGTTCCAGACGATCAGCAGCACGAGCACGCCCGCGCCGATCGCCCCCACCGCGCGCCGCCTTTCCCCGGGGGCAGGCCCCGGCTCCACCGGAGCGGCTGCGCCGCGCGTCACCTGCGGCGGCCCGATGATCGCGCCGATCATCATCGCCACCGCCAGACACAGGAACGGCACGAACACCACCGCGTAGAAGAAGAAGATCGTCCGCTCCTGGTACAGGAACCAGGGCAGGTACCCGGCCGCGATGCCGCAGGCGATGGCGCCGGCCCGCCAGTCGCGGCGGAAGATCCAGCGCCACAGGACGTACACGATGGCGAAACAGGCGGCCCACCACAGCAGCGGGGTGCCGAGCGCGAGGACCTCGGCGGCGCACTTGCCGCCCGCGTCCGAGGGGCAGCCGCCGGTGCCGGGGCTCGGGCTCTCGTAGTAATACGAGACGGGTCGACCCAGGACGATCCAGCTCCACGGGTTCGACTGGTAGGTGTGGCCCTCGGTGAGGCCGACGTGGAAGCTGTAGACCTCGGTCTCGTAGTGCCAGAAGCTGCGCAGCGCCGCCGGCACCCAGCTCATGTCGAACTGGGGCAGGTGGTTGACGGTGCCGATGACCGGCAGCTTGATGTGGTCGGGGGAGAGCCCGGCCCGGCCGTCCGCCCAGTGCCGGCCGTACCCCTTGTCGGTGACGAACCAGCCCGTCCACGACACCATGTACGTGCCGATCGCCACCGGCACCGTCGAGAGGAACGCCCAGAAGGCGTCCCGGCGCAGGACCGCCCGGTAGGGGCTGACCGCGCCCGCCGTGCGCCGGGCGCCCGCGTCCCACAGCACGGCCATCACGCAGAAGAAGACCAGGATGTACAGGCCGTTCCACTTGGTGCCGCAGGCCAGGCCCAGCATCACCCCGGCGGCGATCCGCCACGGCCGCCAGCCGAACCTCAGCGTCGCGGCGATGTGCGCGTCGGGGCGCAGCTCGCCGTCCTCGCCCTCGGGCAGCGCCGCCGCGAGTCTCGCCCGCGTACGGTCGCGGTCGACCAGGAGACAGCCGAAGGCGGCGACCACGAAGAACATCAGGACGGTGTCGAGCAGCGCGGTGCGGCTCATCACGAAGTGCAGCCCGTCCACCGCGAGCAGCGCGCCCGCCAGGCAGCCCAGGAACGTCGAGCGGAACAGGCGCCGCCCGATCCGGCAGAGCAGCAGCACCGACAGGGTGCCGAGCACCGCGACCATGAACCGCCAGCCGAACGGCGTGAAGCCGAACATCTTCTCGCCGATGCCGATGAGGTACTTGCCGACCGGCGGATGCACCACATAGCCGGGCGCGGTCGGCACCGAGATCAGATCGGGGTTGGCGAGGATCGACTTGTCGATGTCCTTGGGCCAGTCGCCCTCGTAGCCGTGGTTGATGAGCGCCCAGGCGTCCTTGGCGTAGTACGTCTCGTCGAATATCACCGCGTGCGGGGCGCCCAGGTGCCAGAACCGCATGAGGCCGGCGACCAGCGTGACCAGGAGCGGCCCCGTCCACGCCGACCAGCGCACGATGCGCGCCGCCCACAGCGGGGAGACGCCGAGCACCGTCCAGAGCTGGCCGGAGGGCCGGGTGAAGGGCGGTACGAGGCGGTCGCGCAGCCCGGTTCTCGGCCGCGCGGCATGGCCGAATCGGCGCATGCGCAGCTGCCAGGAGGGCGGTTCTTCCCCGGCGTCATGGCCCGGCAGGGTCGGTGGCGCAGTACTGGTCACCGCGCCATCGTAGGGAACACGGCTGTGCTGGGGGGTGTGCGGTGGATCGTGGCCGGGGGCGCGGTGGCTGGCACGGCACCTCGCCGCGTTGCCGAAACGTCCCCATAGCTCCTCCCCCAAGGCCTTAAAGGCCAGGGGGGACCCCCATTGAAGACGCTCCGGCGCCTTGCGATGCACCGCACCAGCCACCGCGCCCTGTCCGACCCTGATCCACCGCACACCCCCTTGTCCCGTGCCCGGCCCGGCGGCTCCAGGGTCTCGGGGCTGCGAGGATGGTCGGTGTGACCGGAATTCTCGTACTCGCAGGCACCCCCATCGGCGACACCGCGGACGCCCCGCCCCGGCTCGCCGCCGAACTGGAGCGGGCCGACGTCGTGGCCGCCGAGGACACCCGGCGCCTTCGCCGGCTCACCCAGGCGCTCGGCGTGCACCCGCAGGGCCGGGTCCTGTCCTACTTCGAGGGCAACGAGTCGGCGCGCACGCCCGAACTGGTGGAGGCCCTGGAGGGCGGCGCCCGGGTGCTGCTGGTGACCGACGCGGGCATGCCGTCGGTCTCCGACCCCGGGTACCGCCTGGTCGCGGCGGCCGTGGAGAAGGACATCAAGGTCACTGCCGTGCCGGGGCCCTCGGCGGTGCTCACCGCGCTCGCCCTGTCCGGGCTGCCCGTGGACCGCTTCTGCTTCGAGGGCTTCCTGCCGCGCAAGGCGGGCGAACGGCTCGGGCGGCTGCGCGAGGTCGCGGACGAGCGGCGCACGCTGGTCTACTTCGAGGCCCCGCACCGGCTCGACGACACCCTCGCCGCGATGGCCGAGGTGTTCGGCCCGGACCGGCGCGCCGCGGTGTGCCGGGAGCTGACCAAGACGTACGAGGAGGTCAAGCGCGGTCCGCTCAAGGACCTCGCGGCGTGGGCGGCCGAGGGGGTGCGCGGCGAGATCACCGTGGTGGTCGAGGGCGCGCCCGAGGCGGCACCGGCCGAGCTGGACGCCGCCGAGCTGGTCAGACGCGTACAGGTCCGAGAAGAGGCGGGGGAGCGGCGCAAGGAGGCCATCGCGGCCGTCGCCGTCGAGACGGGTCTGCCCAAGCGGGAGGTCTTCGACGCGGTGGTGGCGGCAAAGAACGCGGCACGCCAGGGCCCCGTGGACGGTAAAGGACTATCGTAAAAAGTAAAACGCAGGCCGCGCACCAGGGCGAATAAAAGGACGCAGCCCTAGGAAAGGCCAAGACCGCGCCAACTCTCGACAGCCCCTGATGCGTTTTGGCAGCGAAAGGCGTCTCCTGGATCAGGGACGCTTTCGCCCCCGCTCGCAAGAGCGCTCGCAAGAGCTTGTCCAGCGGACAAGAGGAGCCGGCACATGAGTGAGATCGCTGAGACCACGGCACACGAGGCGTATGCCTTCGCGTGTATGAGGTGTGGATACGGCTGGGAGCAGGCGTACGAAATAGAGCACCACACAGACGCCAGTGGCCAGGCATTCGTCGTGTACAAGGCCGACGGCGAACGGGTGCCGTCCCCGCTGTCCGCCCCCACGTGCCTCAACTGCGGCGGTCACGTGGTGCGCATCATGCGAGCCGGGCGCGTATCCATCGCACAGCAGTGGTTCAAGGACCACGAAGCGAAGCCGGCCGAGTCCGAGCCGGAGGGCGCGGCGCCGAGCGACCCGAAGCCGGAGCACCACTGGCACCTCTCCGACCTCCTGCACCCCTTCCACCGCAAGTGACCGGGGGCGCGCGCCTTTCGTAGGATCGGCCCATGAGCGCCGCCACGAAGGACACCCCGCCGCCGCTGCCCGAACCGCTCGCGGTGGCGGTGGCCGATTCACACACCCACCTGGACATGCAGGACGGCACGGTCGAGGAGGCCCTGGAGAAGGCCGCCGCGGTCGGTGTCACCACCGTGGTCCAGGTGGGCTGTGACGTGAAGGGCTCCCAGTGGGCGGCGGACACCGCCGAGGCGTACGCGAACATCCACGCGGCCGTCGCCCTGCACCCCAACGAGGCCCCGCGGATCGTGCACGGGGACCCCGACGGCTGGTCGCGGCAGGGTGCCCGCGGGCCCGGCGGCGACACCGCGCTGGACGACGCGCTCGGCGAGATCGAGCGGCTCGCGGCGCTGGAGTGGGTGAAGGCCGTCGGCGAGACCGGCCTCGACAACTACCGCACCGGACCCGAGGGCCGGGCCGCCCAGGAGCGGTCCTTCCGGGCGCACATCGAGATCGCCAAGCGGCAGGGCAAGGCCCTCGTCATCCACGACCGCGAGGCGCACGCCGATGTGCTGCGCATTCTGCGCGAGGAAGGCGCCCCCGAACGGACCGTGTTCCACTGTTATTCCGGCGACGCGGAAATGGCCGAACTCTGCGCGAAATCCGGGTACTTCATGTCCTTCGCGGGAAACGTGACCTTCAAAAACGCCCAGTCGTTGCGCGACGCGCTCGCCGTCGCCCCGCCGGAACTCGTACTCGTGGAGACGGATGCGCCGTTCCTCACACCGGCGCCCTACCGCGGACGGCCCAATGCGCCGTATCTCATTCCGGTCACGGTACGCGCCATGGCGGCTGTGAAGGGCATCGGTGAAGAGGTGCTGGCCGCGGCGATCGCGGACAACACCGCGCGCGCGTTTGATTACTGACCGATAACAGAATCAGGCCACCGCGGGGCGGCGCACAGGGTAGCGGTGCGACGCTGCGTAGTCGAATCGCTTTGGAGAGTGACCACGGCTCCGCTATTGTCCCGGCCCGCATCATCGGACCGGACCCGGGAGCGTCGTGAGCAATTCGCAGGGCAGTCACCGTGCCGCACGCGGCAGCCACCGCGGCGCGAGCGCCACGGCAACACCCCCCTTCGGAAGCGCCGCCGTGCCGCCCGGGTACGCCGACAGCGGGACCCGCGGCGACCGGACGCAGATCGCCCAGATCCCGTTCCCCGGGCCGCGTGAACCGGCGCCCGACCGCCGGCGAGCGGAGAGCGGCGGGCGGGGCGGATCGCGGCGGGCGGCGCGCCGCCGCAAGACGTCGGGCGGGCCCGACGCGCTGCGCCGCCTGATCCCGCAGGCCCTCGTCGTCGCGTTCCTGGCGGGCGGCACCTCCGCCTTCCTCGCCAGCGACAAGGCGGTCAGGCTGACCGTCGACGGCGTACCGCGCTCCCTGCACACCTTCGCAGGCAGCGTCGAGGAACTCCTCGCCGACGAGCACGTCCCCATCGGCGCGCACGACATCGTGGCGCCGGGCGGCGGCGCCGCGCTCGCCGCGGGCGACGAGGTCGTGGTGCGCTACGGCCGCCCCGTCCGGCTCACCCTCGACGGGCAGCGCCGCGAGGTGTGGACCACCGCCCGCACCGTCGACGGCGCGCTGCGCCAGCTCGGCGTGCGCGCCGAGGGCGCCTACCTGTCGGCGTCCCGCTCCTCGGAGATCGGCCGCGCGGGCCTCGCCCTGGACGTACGCACCGAACGCTCGGTGACCTTCCTCGCCGACGGCCGCCAGCGCACCATCCGCACCAACGCGGCCACCGTCGCCCAGGCCCTCCAGGAGGCCGGGGTCACCCTTCAGGGCCAGGACACCACCTCCGTGGCGCCCACCTCCTTCCCGCGCGACGGGCAGACCGTCACCGTCATGCGGATCAGCGGTACCAAGGAGGTGCGCGAGGAGCCGATCCCCTTCGATGTCGACAAGACCAAGGACGCCACCCTGTTCGCGGGCACCCAGGTCGTGGTCCGCCAAGGAGAGCGGGGCGCCCGCAAGGTCACCTACGCGCTGCGGACCGTCAACGGGGTCAGGCAGAAGCCGAAGAAGATCGCCGAGGAGATCCTCCGCGAACCGGTCACCCAGCAGGTCAAGGTCGGCACCAAGGCGCTGCCCTCCTCGGTCGGCGGCGCCGAGCACCTCAACTGGAGCGGCCTCGCGCACTGCGAGTCCGGCGGCCGCCCCGGCGCCCTGGATCCCTCGGGCACCTACGGCGGGCTCTACCAGTTCGACCCGGGCACCTGGCACGCGCTCGGCGGCAGCGGGCGGGCCGAACAGGCACCGGCCGGCGAGCAGACGTACCGGGCGAAGAAGCTCTTCGTGAAGCGGGGGTCGAGCCCGTGGCCGCACTGCGGCCGTAGGCTGTATCGGTGAGCACCACTGAGCCCGACGCACTCCTCGGCCCCGCCGACATCCGTGAACTGGCCGCAGCGCTGGGCGTACGCCCCACCAAGCAGCGCGGCCAGAACTTCGTCATCGACGCCAACACCGTCCGCCGGATCGTGCGGACGGCCGAGGTCCGCCCCGACGACGTGGTGGTGGAGGTGGGGCCCGGCCTCGGCTCGCTGACCCTGGCCCTCCTGGAGGCGGCGGACCGGGTGGTCGCGGTCGAGATCGACGACGTGCTGGCGGCCGCGCTGCCCGCGACCGTCGCCGCCCGGATGCCCGCGCGGGCCGGCCGCTTCTCCCTCGTGCACTGCGATGCGATGGCCGTCCAGGAACTGCCGGGCCCCGCGCCCACCGCCCTGGTCGCCAACCTCCCGTACAACGTGGCGGTCCCCGTCCTGCTGCACATGCTGGACCGCTTCCCGACGATCGAGCGCACCCTCGTCATGGTCCAGGCCGAGGTCGCCGACCGGCTCGCCGCGAAGCCCGGCAACAAGGTGTACGGAGTGCCGTCGGTCAAGGCCAACTGGTACGCGGACGTCAAGCGGGCCGGGTCCATCGGGCGCAACGTGTTCTGGCCCGCGCCGAACGTCGACTCCGGGCTCGTCTCGCTGGTCCGGCGCGCGAAGCCGGTCGAGACGACCGCCTCCAAGGCGGAGGTGTTCGCGGTCGTCGACGCGGCGTTCGCGCAGCGCCGCAAGACCCTGCGGGCGGCGCTCGCGGGCTGGGCGGGTTCGGCGCCCGCCGCCGAGGCCGCCCTGGTCGCCGCGGGCGTCTCGCCGCAGGCGCGGGGCGAGGCCTTGACGGTGGAGGAGTTCGCGCGCATCGCGGAGGCCAAGCAGTGAGCGTCACGGTGCGCGTCCCCGCCAAGGTCAACGTCCAGCTCGCGGTGGGCCCCGCCCGCCCCGACGGCTTCCACGACCTCGCCAACGTCTTCCTCGCCGTGTCGCTGTACGACGAGGTCACCGTCACGGCCGCCGACGAACTGCGCATCACCTGCGCCGGGCCCGACGCCGCCCAGGTGCCCCTGGACCGTACGAACCTGGCGGCCCGCGCGGCCGAACTCCTCGCCGCCCGGCACGGCATCGACCCCCGCGTGCACATCCACATCGCCAAGGACATCCCCGTCGCGGGCGGCATGGCGGGCGGCAGCGCGGACGGAGCGGGCGCGCTGCTCGCCTGCGACGCGCTGTGGGGCACCGGCGCCTCGCAGGCCGAACTCCTCGACATCTGCGCCGAGTTGGGCAGCGACGTGCCGTTCAGCCTGGTCGGCGGCGCCGCGCTCGGCACCGGGCGCGGCGAGCGGCTGACGCCGCTGGACGTCGGCGGCGCCTTCCACTGGGTGTTCGCCGTCGCCGACGGCGGGCTCTCCACCCCCGCCGTCTACCGGGAGTTCGACCGGCTGAGCCCGGACGCCGCCGCCCCGGCCGCCTCGCCCGCCCTGCTCGACGCACTGCGCACGGGCGACGCGAAGGCGCTCGCGGCCGCGCTCACCAACGACCTCCAGCCCGCCGCCCTGTCCCTGCGCCCGGCGCTGGCCGACACCCTGGCCGCCGGGGTGGCCGCGGGCGCCCTCGCGGGCATCGTCTCCGGCTCGGGCCCGACCACGGCGTTCCTGACGCAGGACGCCGCCCGTGCCCACGAGGTCGCCGCCGCCCTGACCGCCTCCGGCACCTGCCGCAGCGCGCGCGTGGCCTCCGCCCCGGCCGGGGGCGCGACCGTACTCGGCTGAAACGACAGCACCCTCACGAAGAGTGACGGCAGCCGTCCGTACGGCCCCCCGGCCCGCAGGGCCTAGGCTGGGAGGTCGATCCAACCCCCTGCTCAGGAGTGAAATGGCCGTCAATCTGGTCAATGTCGAGGCAGTCAGCAAGGTGTACGGCACCCGTGCCCTGCTCGACGGGGTCTCCCTCGGCGTCTCCGAGGGGGACCGGATCGGCGTCGTCGGGCGCAACGGAGACGGCAAGACGACCCTGATCCGGATGCTCGCCCAGCTGGAGGAGCCGGACACCGGCCGGGTCACGCACGTCGGCGGGCTGCGCCTGGGCGTGCTCACCCAGCACGACTCGCTCGACCCCCAGGCCACCATCCGGCACGAGGTGATCGGCGACCTCGCCGACCACGAGTGGGCCGGCAACGCCAAGATCCGGGACGTACTCACCGGTCTGTTCGGCGGTCTGGACCTGCCCGGCTTCGCGCAGGGACTCGACACCGTCATCGCGCCCCTGTCCGGCGGCGAGCGGCGCCGCATCGCGCTCGCCAAGCTGCTCATCGCCGACCCCGACCTCATCGTCCTGGACGAGCCGACCAACCACCTCGACGTGGAAGGCATCTCCTGGCTGGCCCGCCACCTCCAGGCCCGCCGCTCCGCGCTGGTCTGCGTCACCCACGACCGCTGGTTCCTGGACCAGGTCTGCACCCGCATGTGGGACGTGCAGCGCGGCTCGGTCTTCGAGTACGAGGGCGGCTACTCCGACTACGTCTTCGCCCGCGCCGAGCGGGAGCGCATCGCCGCGACCGAGGAGGCCAAGCGGCAGAACCTGATGCGCAAGGAGCTCGCCTGGCTGCGCCGCGGCGCCCCGGCCCGCACCTCCAAGCCGCGCTACCGCATCGAGGCCGCCAACGAGCTCATCGCCGACGTGCCGCCGCCGCGCGACACCTCCGAGCTGATGAAGTTCGCCAACGCCCGGCTCGGCAAGACCGTCTTCGACCTGGAGGACGTGACCGTCCAGGCGGGCGAGAAGCTGCTGCTCAAGCATCTGACCTGGCAGCTCGGCCCCGGCGACCGCATCGGCCTGGTCGGCGTGAACGGCGCGGGCAAGACCTCGCTGCTCCGCGCGCTCACCGAGGCCTGGCGCACCGCGGGCGAGGCCCAGCCCGCCGCGGGCCGAGTCGCGGTCGGCAAGACCGTGAAGCTGGCCTACCTCTCCCAGGAG
Organism: Streptomyces sp. NPDC094147; assembly: GCF_044764265.1. Taxonomy (NCBI): domain Bacteria; kingdom Bacillati; phylum Actinomycetota; class Actinomycetes; order Kitasatosporales; family Streptomycetaceae; genus Streptomyces; species Streptomyces sp. NPDC094147. The sequence goes on from NZ_JBIWHT010000009.1 coordinate 108,754, forward strand.
GTCGCCGAGCTCAACCCGGCCCTGCGCGTCCTGGAAGCCGTCCAGCAGGTACGCGACCGCGTGGACCTCGGCAAGGGCCGCGAGATGACGGCCGGTCAGCTCTGCGAGCAGTTCGGCTTCTCCAAGGAGAAGCAGTGGACGCCCGTCGGCGACCTCTCCGGCGGTGAGCGGCGCAGGCTCCAACTGCTGCGCCTGCTCATGGACGAGCCCAACGTGCTCTTCCTGGACGAGCCCACCAACGACCTCGACATCGAGACCCTCACCCAGCTGGAGGACCTCCTCGACGGCTGGCCCGGCTCCATGGTCGTCATCTCCCACGACCGGTTCTTCATCGAGCGCACCACCGACCACGTGTGGGCGCTGCTCGGCGACGCCACGCTGCGGATGCTGCCGCGCGGGATCGACGAGTACCTGGAGCGGCGCCAGAAGATGATCGAGTCGGCGCCCGCCGCCACCGCCGCGCCCGCCGCCAAGCCCGCGAGCGCCGTCTCCGCGCAGGACGCCCGCGCCGCCAAGAAGGAACTCCAGAAGGTGGAGCGGCAGCTGAACAAGATCTCCGACCGCGAGACCAGTCTGCACGCGCAAATCGCTGATAACGCCACGGACTTCGGGAAGGTGGCGAAACTGGATGCCGAGCTGCGCGAACTGCTCGCCGAGCGCGACGAGTTGGAGATGCGCTGGCTCGAACTGGCCGAAGAGGCCTGAGGCATATGCGTACGAACGTCTTGCGACGCTTGCGTAGAGACGGCGTACAGAGTCAGTAACGGCGGCATCACGGGCCGGTTCTCCCTTGGGAACAGGGGTGGACCGGCCCGTGGTGCGCGGTGCTCCGAGTGATAGAAAGTAGCTCCGTTCGACTGACGTAAAGACGCAAAGACGCAAATTCGGGGGTATCTCGCTGTGACTCAGCCGCCCAGTTCGCAGCCTCCGCAGGGGGGCTTCGGAGCACCGCAGGACCAGCCTCAGGGACCGCCTGCCCCGCCGCAGGGGCCGCCGCCCCAGCCGCCGCAGATGCCGGCCGCGCCGCCGGTCCCGCCCGGCCGGCCGCCGCAGATGCCGCCGACTCCGCCGGCCGGCGCTCCCGGCTACGGCTACCCGCAGCCGCCCCAGCCCGGCTACGGCTACCCGCAGGCCCCAGGCCAGCCGCCCACGCAGGGCAATCCGTATGCGCAGACCCAGCAGGGCGGTTACGGATATCCGGGCCAGCCCCAGTACCCCGGCGCCCCGGTGCCGCCGCCCGGCGGCGGCGGCAAGAACCCGTTCAAGGGCAAGCCCGCGGCCATCGTGGCCGCGGCGGTCGCGGGCCTCCTGGTCATCGGCGGCGGCGTGTACTTCGCGACGAGCGGCGGCGGCGACAGCAAGAAGCCCGTCGCCGGCAAGAGCAACAGCGCGGCCCCCAGCGGATCCGCCTCGGTCGACCAGGGCAACGGCAGGGGCAACGGAGGCAGCGACAGCAACGACATCAACGCCGGGATCAAGGACGGCGAGGCGCGCGCCTGGCTGCACGAGAACGACACCCCGCTGACCCAGGACGGCGCCGCGCAGTATGGCCCCTGGCTGCTCGGCGACACCGTCGTCAAGGCGATGTACAAGGAAGTCGTCGGCTACTCGGTGGCCGACGGCAAGGAGAAGTGGAAGGTGTCCCTGGACACCCCCATCTGCGGCGCCCCGCACAACCCGACCACGGACGGAAAGATCGTCCTCGGCGTCCAGGAGAACAACACCAAGAACGCCAAGTGCAACACCATGCAGATGGTCGACCTCACCGCGGGCAAGGCGGGCTGGAAGGCGCCGGTGCCCTCCGAGGGCGCCTTCGACATCATGGTCAGCTTCGACATGGCGATCAGCGGCAACACCGTGGCGCTGGCCCGGATGGGCGGCGCGAGCGGCTTCTCCATCACCGACGGCAAGAAGCTCTTCGGCACCCCGAAGACCGGCAACTGCCGCTCCGACGCCTTCGCGGGCGGCCCCAAGCTCATCACCGTCGGCACCTGCACCGACCCCAACAACACCAGCATGGACGCGCCACAGTCGGAGCTGCTCCAGGAACTCGACCCGGCCACCGGCAACTCCAAGTGGAACTACCAGTACGACAAGGGCTGGTCGATCCGCCGCATCTACTCGATGGACCCGCTGGTCGTGTACGCGACCAACAAGGACAAGAAGACGTGGAACATCTCCACCTTCACCGCTGACGGCAAGGTCCGCTCGCAGGTGGACTCCACGTCCCAACTCACCGCGAACTGCAGCGGCTTCGGCATCATCGACCGCCAGCTCCAGGACTGCTGGGGCATCGCCGCCGACGCCAACACCCTCTACATCTCCACCGAGGGCAAGCAGAGCGGCGACCTCGGGGTCGGCCAGAGCAACGACGTGGTCGCCATCGACCTGGGCACCGGCAAGGAGAAGTGGCACGCGGCCGCGCCCAAGGGCCGGATGATGGCGCCGCTGACCGTCGAGGGCGGCAAGGTCGTGCTCTACGTGCAGCCCGGCGTCGAGGAGGCGGCCGCGATCGCGAGCCTGCCCACCACCGGCGGCACCCCGCAGATCACCATGCAGAGCCCGGCGGCGGCCGCCAGCACCGAACGCAACTTCTTCAGCCCCCGCCTGGCGTGGGCGAGCGGGCGCGTCTTCGTCCTCAACGACAGGGTGAAGAGCCCCAAGGGCGACCAGAAGGACAACGCGCTCCTGTCCTTCGGCAAGTGACGCCCCAACTCCCCGCCCCCGCCTTCCAGTCAGAGGTCCCTACGCCATGAGCCAGCCACCCCAGCCGCCGAACGACGCACCCAAGGGCTTCGGCGCCCCGCAGGAGCCCCCCGCGTCCGGCTTCGGCGCACCCCAGGAGCCCCCGGCCGGCGGCTTCGGAGCGCCCACCCCGCCGCCGCCCAACTCCCCGCCGCCCACCCCGCCCCAGCCCAGCGCCCCGCCGAGCACCCCGGCCCCCGCGGCCCCGCCCGCCTACGGCTACCCGCAGGCGCCCGGCACCCCGCCGCCGGCCGGCGCTCCCGGCTACGGTTACCCGCAGACCCCGCCGCAGCAGCCCGGCTACGGCTACCCCGGCCAGCCCGGCGGCCAGCCCGGGTACGGCTACCCGACCCAGCCGCCCACCCAGCCGATGGCGCCGCAGTACGGGGCGCCGGGCGCGCCCGGACCCGGCGGCAAGAAGCCGAACACCCAGCTGACGATCATCATCGCGGCGGCCGTCGCGGTGGCCCTGATCGTCGGCGGCGGCATCTGGTACGCCACCGGCAAGGACGACGGCAAGAAGAACGACGCCACCTCCGGCACCGGCGGCGACAAGGGCGCCGCGGGCGGCAGCGCGACCGGTGGCGGCGGCAAGGAGAAGGCCCCCGCCAACACCTCCGCCAAGGTGCTGTTCCAGACGCCCCAGCCCCAGGTCACCGACCTCGCCTCGGTGCACGGTTCCTGGCTCACCGACAAGGTGTACGTCAAGTCCGGCGTCAAGGAGATCGTCGGCTACGACCCCGCCAAGGGCACCCAGCTCTGGAAGCTCCCGCTGACCGGCAACGTCTGCCAGGCGACCACGCACGTCTCGGCCGACGGCAAGACCGCGTTCGCCTTCGAGACCATGGAGAACGGCAGCAAGTACGCCTCGTGCACCGAGGTCGCCGGACTCGACCTCAACACCGGCAAGCTGCTGTGGCAGAACGACATCAAGGGCGCCAGCGGCGACCGCAAGTCCCGGTTCGACGAGGTCACCCTCGGCGCGGGCACCGTCGCCGCGGGCGGTCTCGACGGCGGCGCGGCCTGGGACCTGAACACCGGCAAGGAGCTGTGGAAGCCCACCACCACCACCGACCAGTGCAAGGACGTCGGCTACGGCGGCGGTGACGCGCTCGTGGCCGTCCGCAAGTGCGGCGACTACGACCACCCCACCATCAACGTGCAGCCGCTCGACCCCAAGACCGGCCAGCCCGCCTCCACGTACAAGATGCTGCCCGGCATCCAGTACGCCCACATCGTCTCCACGAAGCCGCTGGTGCTCGCCGCCGACGTCGGCGACACCGCGGGCGACGGCAGCGGCATCTCGGACTTCTTCTCCGTCGACGACAAGACCGGCAAGCTGCTCGCCCGCATCCCGGTCCCCGGCGCCAAGTACGCGGCCAGCTGCGACAGCACCTCCGTCGAGAAGTGCAAGATGGTCACGGCCGGCAACGGCAAGCTGTACGTGCCCACCGAGCAGCACGCGAACGCCGCGAGCGGCGCCGACTCGCTCGGCCGGACCAACGAGATCGTCGCCTTCGACCTGGCCACCGGCCAGCCCGTGCCCGGCAAGGCGGACGCCGGCGACGGCTACACGCTGTACCCGCTGCGCATGGACGGCAACAACGTCATCGCGTACAAGGACGCCCCGTACAACAAGGGCACCCAGGTCGTCAGCATCGACGGCGGCAGCCTCCAGTCGACGCTGCTCCTGGAGAACCCGGCCGACCGGGCGGTCCGCGACGCGATCACCTCGTTCTCGGCGAAGTACTCCGACATCCTCTACGGCCAGGGCCGGCTGTACCTGGGCGCGCAGCTGCTGAGCAAGCCGTACTCGGCGAGCGACGCCGCGAGGAAGTTCCTGTTCATGGCGACCGGCACCGGCTGAGCCGCCCGGACAGCGGGGCCCCGGTGGCGCGTTCGTACGCGCCGCCGGGGCCTTCGTCGTTGGCCGCATACCTCCCCGCGTACTTCCTCAACCGGGCCTGAATAGCGGAGAATTCGGCATTCTGGGGGCTTCTCGCCGGTAAGGGGCGCGCGGCGTCGAACAAGCGTGTAGCTTGCCGGGGCAAGAGGGCCGGGGGCCGGGGGGTCCGCGTGGGGTGCCCTTGGCCCGGGAAGAGCTTGGGGAAGGGCCCAGGGGGATGGGGGGTAGCTCGATGGGCGTGCGGCTCATGGTGGTCGACGACCACCGGCTCCTCGCCGAGGCACTGGCCTCGGCGCTGAAACTGCGCGGGCACCGGGTGCTCGCGGCGACCGCTCCGGTGGCCGGGGCCGCCGAGCTCGTGGTGAGCCGGGCACCCGAGGTGTGCCTGCTCGGCACCGCCGCACCGGCCGAACCGGGGGTCTTCGACCCGATCGTACGGATCAAACGGGAGCGGCCGCAGGTCGCCGTGGTGGTGCTCGGGCCGGTGCCCAGCCCGCGCGGGATCGCCGCGGCGTTCGCGGCCGGGGCGTCCGGATACGTACGCCACGACGAGCGCATAGAAGGCGTGGAGCGGGCCATGGTCAAGGCCAGGGCGGGCGAGGCGGCGGTCGCCCCGCAGCTGCTCCAGGGCGCTTTCGCCGAACTCCTCAACCCGGCGGCCCAGCCCGACGACGAGGGCCAGCGGCTGCTGCAGATGCTGACCCCGCGCGAGGTGGAGGTCCTGGTCCGGGTCGCCGACGGCGAGGACACCCGGCTGATCGCGGCGGGCATGGGCATCGCCCCGTCCACCGCGCGCACCCACGTCCAGCGGGTCCTGATGAAGCTCGGCGTGGGATCGCGCCTGGAGGCGGCCGCGCTCGCCGCGCGGACCGGGCTGCTGGACCGGGCCGCCCAGCCCGTCGGCCTGCCGCCCCAGCGGGCCGCACCGCCGGCGGGCGAGGACTGAGCGCCGGTGGCTACTCGTCCGGGGTGGGCGGCGCGGTCGGCCGCAACTTCAGCCAGACCAGGAAGAACAGGCCGAGGGCCAGCATGCCCAGGCCCGTCCACAGGTTGATGTTGATGCCCTGGGCCTTTTTCAGGTCGGCGTCGGAGGCCATGATTCCGGCGCCGGTGACGATCACCCCGTACAGGGTGAACAGGCCGCCGATGATCCGGCGGATGTCGAAGAGCCGGGCCGCGGTGGCCGACTTCCGCTCCAACTCGGAGACTTCTCGCTGCAGTTCGGACATGTGAGGGCCTCCGGTCAGAGGGAGTAGGGAAGGTAGCAGAGCGCGGCCAGGACGATCGCGGCCCAGCCGAGCAGGGCGGGCCTGCGGTACCAGGCGCCGTCGCCCTCGGCGGGCGGCTCCTCGATGCCGGGCGACTTCGTCCCGTACACCAGGCCCGCGAGTTCGGCGGCCGGCTTGGGCGCGGTGAACAGCGTGACCGCGACCATCACCACGGCGCCGGCGACGAAGCCGACGATCGCGGAGACGAAGTTGGCGCCCTGGTCGGTGGGGATGGACACGACGCCCTGCTTGTAGATCCAGAAGTAGTTGACCATCGCGGCCGTGGTGCCCGCGAGCAGCCCCCAGACCCCGGACTTCACCGAGGCCCGCTTCCAGAACATGCCGATGACGAAGACCACGAACATCGGGACGTTGAAGAAGGAGAACAGGGTCTGGAGGTAGCCCATGATGTTGGAGAACGAGGAGGCGATGAACGCCGTGCCGATCGAGGCGAGCACGCCGATCGCGGTGATCAGCCGCCCGAACCGCAGGTAGTACCCGTCCGGCTGGTCCTTCTTCACGTACTTGGCCCAGATGTCGTACGTGAACACGGTGTTGAAGGACGACACGTTGGCCGCCATGCCCGCCATGAACGCGGCGAGCAGACCGGTCACCGCGATGCCGAGCACGCCGTTGGGCAGCAGCTCCTGCATGAGCATCGGGATCGCGTCGTTGTACGTCAGGTCCGAGCCCGGGGTGCCGATCTTCGGCACGAGCACGGCCGCGACCAGGCCCGGGATCATCACCAGGAAGACGATGAACATCTTCGGGAACGCGGCGATCAGCGGGGTGCGCCGGGCAGCGCTCAGGTTCTTCGCGGACAGCGCGCGCTGGACCTCGGCGAAGTTGGTCGTCCAGTAGCCGAAGGAGAGCACGAAGCCGAGGCCGAGGACGATGGTCAGCCAGTTGGCGCCCAGCGGGTTGGCCTCGCCGATGCCGGTGCCGCCCCACGCGGACAGGAAGTTGTCGCCGTGGCTCGCGCGCAGCGAGCCGGTCAGCCCGTCCCAGCCGCCGACCCGCTTCAGGCCGAGCAGGGTCAGCGGGATGAGGGCGGCCAGGATCACGAAGAACTGGAGCACCTCGTTGTAGATCGCCGAGGAGAGCCCGCCGATGGTGATGTAGGCGAGCACGAAGAGCCCGGCGACGACGATCGCCACCCACTGCGGCCAGCCGAGCAGCGCCTCCACGACGATGGAGAGCGCGTACAGGTTGACGCCCGCGATCAGCACGGCGGCGAGGGCGAACAGCACCGAGGCGAGCAGGTGCGCCGACCTGTCGAAGCGCTGGAGCAGGAACTCCGGTACGGAGCGGACCTTCGAGCCGTAGTAGAAGGGCATCATCACCAGGCCCAGGAAGACCATGGCCGGGATCGCGCCGATCCAGTACCAGTGGACGACCGCGACGCCGTACTGGGCGCCGGTGGCGGACATGCCGAGGATCTCGGTGGCGCCGAGGTTGGCGGCGACGAAGGCGAGCCCGGTGACCCAGGCGGGCAGCGAGCGGCCCGACAGGAAGAAGTCGAGGCTGGTCCTCACGCTGGCGCGGGCGGCGAAGCCGATGCCCAGGACGACGATGAAGTAGATCGCCAGAATCGTGTAGTCGAGCCCGTTGGTGGGGAGCCGGAGCCCCGCGGCCAGGTATTGCATGCGTACTCGCTTCGTCGCGCTTACTGATCCGGACCGGAACCTACGCCTCGATGTTCAGAAACTGAACAGTTTTGATGAGATTGTTTGTTTGATTGTGATCGAGCGCGGGCTTCCACCGGGCCGGGCCGTCCGTAGTAACCGCTTGCAGGCCCATTGACGGCGCCTGTTGGCTTGTGGTTTGTTGTGTTTGGTTCTGTTGGATGGTGGAGGTTGCAGGTGAAGAAGACGTCGACCCGGCTCGCCGACGGTCGTGAGCTGCTCTACTACGACGCCCGCGACGACCGCGTACGGGACGAGGTGGACCCGCGCCCGCTCGACCTCGTGTCGACCGCCTCCGAGATCCGCCGCGACCCGCTGCTCGGCGACGCGGTCGCCATCGCCTCCCACCGCCAGGGCCGCACCTACCATCCGCCCGCCGACGAGTGCCCGCTGTGCCCGTCGCGCGAGGGGCGCCACAGCGAGATCCCGGCCGCCGACTACGACGTCGTCGTCTTCGAGAACCGCTTCCCCTCGCTCGCCGGGCAGTCCGGGCGCTGCGAGGTCGTCTGCTTCACCTCCGACCACGACGCGTCCTTCGCCGACCTCACCGAGGAGCAGGCCGCGCTCGTCCTGGAGGCCTGGACCGACCGCACCGCCGAACTCGCCGAACTCCCGCAGGTTCAGCAGGTGTTCTGCTTCGAGAACCGGGGCGCCGAGATCGGTGTCACCCTCGGCCACCCGCACGGCCAGATCTACGGCTACCCCTTCACCACCCCCCGCACTGCCCTCATGCTCCGCTCGCTGGCCGAACACCGCGAGCGCACCGGCGGCCGCAACCTCTTCGAGGACGTCGTCGCCGGGGAACTCGCGGACGGCGACCGAGTGGTCCTCGAAGGCGAGCACTGGGTGGCGTTCGTGCCGTACGCCGCGCACTGGCCCTACGAGGTCCACCTGCACCCCAAGCGGCGCGTCCCGGACCTGCGGGCCCTCGGTGACGAGGCCCGCGCCGAGTTCCCGCGGATCTACCTGGAACTCCTGAGGCGCTTCGACCGGATCTTCGGCCCCGGCGAGCCGCCCACCCCGTACATCGCCGCCTGGCACCAGGCGCCGTTCCGGGGCGAGGGGGCTGCCGACCGGGCGGACTTCGGGCTCCATCTTGAGCTTTTCACCATCCGACGCACTTCCGGCAAGCTGAAGTTCCTCGCGGGCTCCGAATCCGGTATGAGCGTGTTCATCAACGACGTGCCGCCGGAGGCCGCGGCCGAGCGACTGCGAGAGGTGGCCAGCGAGTGAGCAAGTACCTGGTGACGGGCGGTGCCGGATATGTCGGCAGCGTGGTGGCGGCCCATCTGGTGGAGGCCGGGCACGACGTGACCGTCCTGGACGACCTCTCCACCGGCTTCCGCGAGGCCGTCCCGGCCGGCGCCGCGTTCATCGAGGGCCGCATCCAGGACGCCGCGACGTGGCTGTCCGCCGACTACGACGCCGTGCTCCACTTCGCCGCGTTCTCGCAGGTCGGCGAGTCGGTGTCGAAGCCGGAGAAGTACTGGTCGAACAACGTCGGCGGCACGATGGCGCTGCTCGCGGCGATGCGCGAGGCGGGAGTGCGCACCCTGGTCTTCTCCTCCACGGCCGCCACCTACGGCGAACCGGTCGCGACCCCGATCACCGAGACCGACCCGACGGCCCCGACCAGCCCGTACGGCGCCTCGAAACTCGCCGTGGACCACATGATCGCGGGGGAGTGCGCGGCCCACGGCCTGGCGGCGGTGTCGCTGCGCTACTTCAACGTGGCGGGCGCGTACGGCAGTTGCGGCGAACGCCACGCCCCCGAATCGCACCTGATCCCCCTGGTCCTGCAAGTGGCGCTGGGCGAGCGGGAGTTCATCTCCGTCTACGGGGACGACTACCCCACCCCCGACGGCACCTGTGTACGGGACTACATCCACGTGGCCGACCTGGCAGAGGCCCATCTGCTCGCCCTGGCGGCCGCGGCGGCGGGCGAGCACCTGGTCTGCAACCTGGGCAACGGCAACGGCTTCTCGGTCCGCGAGGTCATCGAGACCGTACGCAAGGTGACCGGCCACCCCGTCCCCGAGGTGGTCACCGGCCGCCGTGCCGGTGACCCGGCGGTCCTGGTGGCCTCCGCGTCGCGCGCCCACGAACGCCTGGGCTGGCAGCCGTCCCGCGCGGACCTCGCGGGGATCGTGGCGGACGCGTGGGCGTTCGCGAGGGGAGCCGGGCATGCGGGTGCGTGAAGTGACGTCTGCCTTCCGGGAGTTGTACGGATCCGAGCCGGACGGGGTGTGGGCCGCGCCCGGCCGGGTCAACCTGATCGGCGAGTACACCGACTTCAACGAGGGCTTCGTCATGCCGCTCGCGCTGCCGCACACGGCGCTCGCGGCGGTGTCCCGGCGCACGGACGGGGTGCTGAGGCTCCACTCCGCGGACATCGGGGGACCCGTGGTGGAACTGCGGGTGGACGAGCTGGAGCCGCGGTCCGGGACGGGCTGGGCGGCGTACCCGGCGGGCGTGGTGTGGGCGCTGCGCGAATCCGGCCACGAGGTGACCGGCGCCGACATCCACCTGACGTCGACGGTGCCGACGGGCGCGGGCCTGTCGTCCTCGGCGGCCCTTGAAGTGGTGACGGCGCTGGCCCTGCGCGACCTGTACCGACTCCCGCTGTCGATGGCGGAGTTGGCGGGCCTGTCCCAGCAGGCCGAGAACTCCTTCGTGGGCGTCCCCTGCGGAATCATGGACCAGACGGCGTCGGCGTGCTGCACCGAGGGCCATGTGCTGCACCTGGACGCCCGCGACCTGACCCAGCGTCAGATTCCCTTCGACCTGCCCGCGCACGGGCTGCGGCTGCTGGTCGTCGACACCCGGGTGAAGCACGCGCTGGGAGACGGCGCGTATGCCGAGCGGCGCGCCGGCTGCGAGCGGGGCGCGCGGGAGCTGGGTGTACGCACCCTGCGCGACATCTCTGGTGCGCAACTCCCGGACGCGCTGCGCGAGCTGTCCTCCCCGACGGTGCGGGACTACGTCCGGCACGTGGTGAGCGACAACGAGCGGGTCGCGCGGGTCGCGGCGCTGCTGGCGGCGGGCGACGTCCGCGCGGTGGGCCCCGTCCTCACCGAGGGCCACGCCTCCCTGCGGGACGACCTGCGGGTGTCCTGCCCGGAACTCGACGCGGCGGTGGACACGGCGGTGTCGGCGGGGGCGCTCGGGGCGCGGATGACGGGCGGCGGGTTCGGAGGATCGGCGATCGTGCTGGTGGAGGCGGGGGTTGCGGGTGTGGTCGAGAAGGCGCTGAACGGGGTGTTCGACCGGGCGGGGTGGGCGCCGCCAAGGATCTTCGAAGCGAGCCCATCGCCCGGCGCGAGCCGCCTGTCCTGACGGGGTTCCCCACCCACCCGCCCACAACGCGGGGTCGAACCCCACGGCCCCTTCCGGGGGCTGCGCCCCCAGGCCCCCAACGCCTTCGTCCGCGGACCGTGCCGGTTGTGCGTTCCGCCCCGCGGAATGCCTGCCCACAACCGAAGGGGCGAAAAAATCAAGCCCCTCCGGCGCTTGAGGAGCGGGGTCCGGGGCGGAGCCCCGAGGGGGTGCAGGGGCGCAGCCCCGAGGGGGGCCGGGGGCGGAGCCCCCGAAGGGGGTGCAGGGGCGGAGCCCCGAGGGGGTCTGGGGGCGGAGCCCCCGAAGGGGGTGCAGGGGGCAAAGCCCCCGCCGGGGTCGAGGGGCGGAGCCCCTCAGGGGGTCTGGGGCGCAGCCCCAGGGCTCAGCCTTCTCAACTCCGGGTCACGGGCGGGCGGGTGGGCAAACCCCCGGGGGTCTGGGGCGGAGCCCCAGGAGGCCCGAGCCATTCAACCCCGCGCAACGGGATGGGGGTCCCCCCTGCTCCTCAAGAGCTTGGGGGAGGGTGGGAAAACGCCCCCCCGCTCACCCCAGCCGCTTCGTCAGGGTGAACTCCGTAACCCCCGGAGGATAGTCCGGCACCACCCCCACCACTTCGTACCCCCGCTTGCGGTAGAAGCCCGGCGCCTGGAAGTCCCACGTTTCGAGGCGGGCGTGCCCGCAGCCCCGCTCGGCGCGGGCCAACTCCTCGGCGCGGGTGAGCAGCCGGGTGCCGAGCCCCGCCGTGCGCAGCGCGCCCAAGACCCACAGCAGGTCGATGTGGAGCCACCCTGCCCAGGTGCGCCCGGTCAGCCCCCCGACCAGCTCGCCGGCGTCGTCCAACGCCCAGACGTGCAGCGGGACTTCCCTCTCGCCCGGCCCGCGCAGGGCACGCAGCACGGGCGAGCGCTCGGTGTTGGTGTCGCGCAGCCGCCGCGTGAGCAGCGCCTGGCGGTCCTTGTCCACTTCCGTCTCGATACGAACCATGGAACTCACCCTAAACATCCGCACACGCCCCGTAGCGGTCCGGATGCCATCAGTTCTGCAAAGTGCCTTCCGCTCGCGGCCCACGGCCCTACGCTGATGCACAGCACCGGTGGGGGCCGGTGTTGATCAGGGGGCGAGACAGTCGGGTACGTCGCCCGGGGTGGGGTAGTACTCAGTGCACGGCGGCGGCCGTGCGACTGCGGTGACCCGGCTCCGGGCGCCGTACCCGTACCGGTCCGTCCCCCGACCCTGGGGGTGTCACTTGGTACGTGTCCGAGTTCTCGTGGTGGACGACCATCGCATCTTCGCCGAGTCGCTCGCCGCGGCCCTGGCCGCCGAGCCCGACGTGGATGTCGCCGCGGCCGGCAGCGGTCCCGCCGCGCTGCGCTGCCTGGAGCGGGGCGCCGCCGACGGCCGCAGATTCGATGTGATGCTCGTGGACGCGGACTTGGGGACATCGGCGGCGGTGCCGGTGGCCCGCGCGGTGCCCGATGGCGGCGGCGCGGAGGGCCTGGTGGACGGCATCTCGCTGGTCGCGGGCGTGCGTTCGGGCCAGCCCGCGGTGCGTACCGTCGTACTCGCCGAGAAGGACGACCCGCGCCGCGCAGCCCTCGCCCTGCAGGCCGGGGCGTGCGGCTGGGTCGCCAAGGACTGCTCGCTGCAACGGCTGCTCGCCGTCATCCGGGGCGTACTGCGCGACGAGACGCATCTGCCGCCCGCGCTGCTCACGGGCGTACTGCGGGAGCTGACCGCCGCGCGCAAGCACCGTACAGAGTCCGAGCGGCTGGTGGAGTCGCTGACGCCGCGCGAGCGCGAGGTGCTGCGCTGCATGGTGGCCGGGCTCGGCCGCAAGGCGGTCGCCGAGCGGCTGTTCCTGTCGCCGCACACGGTGCGCACCCACATGCAGAACGTGCTGGGCAAGCTGGGTGTGCACTCCACGCTCGCGGCCGTCGCGCTGGCCCGCCGGGCCGGGGTGGGGCCGGTCGACCTAGCCGGGGATGTTGTCGAACGGGGCGGTCAACTGGCGTAGCAGCGCGGCCAGTTCGCCGCGCTGGTGGCGGCTGAGCTGGGCGAGGATGGCGCGTTCCTGCTCCAGGAGCCCGGCGAGCGCCTGGTCGGCCCGGTCGCGCCCCTCGGGCGTGAGCCGGACCAGCACCCCGCGCCGGTCGCTGGGGTCGGGCAGCCGCTCGACCAGGCCCTTCTTGGCGAGCCGGTCGATGCGGTTGGTCATCGTGCCCGAGGTGACCAGGGTCTGGGTCAGGAGCTGCCCGGGGGAGAGCTGATAGGGGGCGCCCGCGCGCCGCAGCGACGTCAGTACGTCGAACTCCCAGGGCTCCAGGTTGTGCTCGGCGAACGCGATCCTGCGGGCCCGGTCGAGATGGCGGGCGAGCCTGCTGACACGGCTGAGCACCTCGAGCGGTTCCACGTCGAGGTCCGGGCGCTCGCGGCGCCATGCTGCGACCAGTCGGTCGACCTCGTCCTCCATGACGATCAGTGTAGAGGGTCTGTCGACATGAAGTCTCTTGACGTCAAGATATATATCGAGCCACCATTGGGCAGGGAGGGGCCGGGACCCTGTTCCGATTCGGCCAGCCGTACCTGCAAGGGGGCTCGAACATGTATTCCGAACCACTGTCGCCCGCACCGTCACCGGGGCCGCCGGTCTGGGACCCGCAGCAGTACCTGCGGCACGCCGGCCACCGCACCCGGCCGTTTCTCGACCTGCTCACCCGCGTACCCGAACTCCCCGCGGCCGGCGGCCTCTCGCCCCGGATCGCCGACCTCGGCTGCGGCCCCGGCAACGTCACCGTCCACCTCGCCGACCGCTGGCCCGACGCCCGCATCACCGGCTTCGACCTGTCTCCGCAGATGCTCGCCCAGGCCGAAAAGGACCACGGCGGCACCACCACGGGCGGCGGCTGGCTCGACTTCCAACTCGCCGACGCCGCGCACTGGGTGCCCACCGAGCCGTACGACCTGATCGTCTCGAACGCGGCCCTGCAATGGGTCCCCAACCATCCCGAGTCGTTCCCCGCCTGGATCGACGGCCTCGCCCCCGGCGGCACCTTCGCCTTCCAGGTGCCCGGGAATTTCACTTCGCCCAGCCACGCCATCCTCGCCGAGATCTGCGAATCCCCGCGCTGGCGCACCCGCCTCACTGACCACGGCCGCCGCTATGTCCACATCCTCGAACCCGCCGACTACCTCACCCGGCTCTCCGACCTCGGCTGCGAGACCGATGTCTGGGAGACCGTCTACTGCCAGTTGCTCACCGGCCAGGACCCGGTCCTCGACTGGGTGAAGGGCACGGCCCTGCGCCCCGTGCTCACCGCCCTCGACGGGGACCAGCCGGCCATCGCCGCCTTCCTCGCCGAATACCGCGACCGGCTCCGCGAGGCCTATCCGCCGGGCCCGCACGGCACCGTCTTCCCGTTCCGCCGCATCTTCGCCGTAGCCAGAAAGAAGGACTGACCCCATGCTCGCCACCGTCGACCATGTCCAGCTCGCCGCCCCGCCGGGCAGCGAACCGCAGTTGAGGACGTACTACGAGGACGTGCTCGGCATGACCGAGATCCCCAAGCCCCCGGCCCTCGCGGCCCGCGGCGGCTGCTGGTTCCAGTACGGTCCGGTCCAGCTCCACCTGGGCATCGAGGCCGACTTCCGCCCGGCGAAGAAGGCCCACCCGGGGCTGCGCGTCACCGAGATCGAGGCCTACGCCCGCCGCCTGGAGGAGCGCGGCGCGAAGGTCGTCTGGGACGACAACCTGCCGGGGCACCTGCGGTTCTACTCCGAGGACCCGGTCGGAAACCGGCTGGAGTTCCTGGCGCCGGTGGCGTGAAACGGCAGTGCCCTGCCCCCGCTGAGGCGGGGACAGGGCACTGGGTGCTGCCGGTGGCGGCCTAGTAGATGCCGTACTTGTACGTGTCCCAGCCGAAGCCGATCTTCACCCGGCTCTTGAAGCCGCCGTAGCCGTCGGCGTCGTAGCGCCAGAGGTCGCCGGAGGAGTCCACCGCGACCAGGTCGGAGCGGCCGTCGCCGGTCAGGTCACCGGGAGCCGCGATCTTGCCGGCGTCGTACATGTCCCAGCCGGTGCCGATCTTCACCCGGCTCTTGAACGGGGCCTTCGCGTCGCCGGTGCCGGCGTAGAGGTACAGCTCGCCGCTCGGCGTACGGGCCAGCAGGTCGGGCACGCCGTCGCCGTTGACGTCCCCGGCGCCGAAGAGCTTGTCGTAGATGTTCCAGCCACCGCCGACGTCGATGCGCGAAGCGACGCCGGTGGCCCGGCCGTCGCCCGGGTACAGGTACAGGTGGCTGTTGCCGCCCTGGCGGGCCAGCAGGTCGCCGTTGCCGTCACCGGTCAGGTCGCCGACGCCGATGACGGTGTTGTAGATGTTCCAGCCGCCGCCCAGGTCGTTCTGGTTGACGTACAGCTCACCGCCGGAGGTGACCTCCAGCATGCTGCCCCAGCGGGACGACTGGCTCAGCGAGGACGGCAGGGAGATGTAGTGCGCCCCGTCCCAGCCGCCCGGGATGCCGGCGTGGGCGGGCGACAGATAGCCGTCGCCCTGGCCCCAGTAGGACGACAGCGTCCCCGTCGCGTCAAGGCCCACCAGGTCGTTCTTGCCGTACGACGGGTTGCCGCCGGAGGGGAACAGCTGGGCGCCCTGCCAGCCCTTGCCCACCGGGGTACGGGGCTTCAGACCGCCGTGGCCGTCCGAGGCGTAGAACCAGAGCTTGCCGGAGGCGTCGCGGCCGGCGAGGTCGCCGAAGCCGTCGCCGTTCTGGTCGTCCAGCGCGACGATCTGGTTGTAGATGTTCCAGTCGGTGCCGACCTTCACACCGGCGGCCAGCGGGGCGGCGGGGTTGCCGGTGCTCGCGTAGAAGTACAGGTCGCCGTTGGGCGTACGGCCGTAGACATCGCCCAGGCCGTCGCCGTTCACGTCGTTCGCGCCGACAATCTGGTCGAACATGTTCCAGTTGGTGCCGATCTTCCGGCCCGGCGCGAACGGCGCGGACAGGTCCCCGGTGCCCGCGTACAGGTAGAGGTCGCCGCTCGGCGTACGGGCCATCAGGTCGGGCTTGCCGTCGCCGGTGACGTCGCCGACCGCGATGACCTTGTTGTACATGTTCCAGCCGGAGCCGGACCAGCTGCCGGGGCCGATGCCGGCGCTGGTGACGTCGGCGTGCAGCGTCAGAACCCCGGCCGGGGACAGGTCGAGCACCTCGGGAGCGGAGCCGCCGCCCAGGTCGCCGGGGAGGATGAGGTCCTTGTAGGCGCCCAGGCTGTTCGCGAACTCCGGGTTCTTCGTGCCGCTCCAGTCCTCCGCGTACAGCTTGTCGTTGGGCTCGCGGGCGAGCAGGTAGGAGTAGCCCTTGCCGCCCACGTCGAAGCGGGGCTTCGCCCGGACGGTGCCGCCTGCGGCCAGGGCGCGCGGCGCCTTGCGGGTGGCCGTCTGGTGCGGCAGGGTCGCCGACGCGGAGGCGGCGGGCTGGGGCGCGGCCGGGGCCGGCGCGTGCGGGGCGGGGCCGGCCGCCACGGCCGGAGCGGCGAGCAGCACGCCCGCCGACAGGACCAGGGCGGCGCAGGCCGCGAGGCGGCTCGCGCGCTGGGTGCGCACAGCGGACAAAATTCCCCCCATGGGAATGAAGCGGATGGCGCCGGAGGGAATGGGTTCGCTGCGTATTCGTCGTCGCATGGGCGCGCAGAAATAAGGCGCGGCACAGGCCGTGGCGGCACAACGGGCCGACGCGGACTCAGGCACGCGAGGAATGGCGAAAATCCCCCCCGGGATTGCCTGTGAAGACTACAGGCGATTCTTGTGCAGTTGAAGTGAAAATTAAGCCGGTGCGCGGCGGCGGTCAGCTTTTGCGATGGCCTATCAAGCGCGGTTTCGCCTCAAGACCGTCCAAACCGTGCCAGGCCAGATTCACCAGGTGCGCCGCGACTTCCGCCTTCTTGGGCTTGCGTACGTCCAGCCACCACTGGCCGGTCAGCGCCACCATGCCGACCAGCGCCTGCGCGTACAGCGGTGCCAGTTTCGCGTCGAAGCCGCGGGCCTTGAACTCCAGGCCCAGAATGTCCTCGACCTGCGTGGCGATGTCGGAGATGAGCGAGGCGAAGGTGCCGGTCGACTGGGCGACGGGGGAGTCCCGCACCAGAATGCGGAACCCGTCCGTATTCGTCTCGATGTAGTCGAGCAGGGCGAATGCCGCCTGCTCCAGGAGTTCCCGCGGATGGCCCGCGGTCAGCGCGCCCGTCACGAGGTCCAGCAGCGACCGCATTTCCCGGTCCACCACCACCGCGTACAGGCCCTCCTTGCCGCCGAAGTGCTCGTACACCACCGGCTTGGAGACGCCTGCCTTCGCCGCGATCTCCTCGACCGACGTCCCCTCGAAACCCCGCTCCGCGAACAGCGTGCGACCGATGTCCAGCAATTGCTCCCGCCGCTCGGCCCCGGTCATCCGGGTCCGGCGGGTACGCCTCGGCTTCTCGGCGGGGCCGGGCGTGCCGGCCGCGCCTGCGGAGCGGGAGGAACCAGTGGTGCTGGTGGTACGGGTGGTGCTGGAGTCGGTCGCCACGTCGTCCATCATGCCGCCTCGGCGGCCTTCTCCTTGCGCCGGGACCGGGGCCCCTCGTTCCGCTTGGATTCCAGCCGGGCCGCGCTCGGCCAGCGCACGTCGTACGCCAGACCCAGCTGCTCGCACCAGCGGATGATGCGGGCACTGGAGTCGATCTGCCCCCGCATCACACCGTGCCGGGCCGACGTCGGGTCCGCGTGGTGCAGGTTGTGCCAGGATTCCCCGCACGACAGCACCGCCAGCCACCACACATTGCCGCTGCGGTCACGGGACTTGAAGGGGCGCTTGCCCACCGCGTGGCAGATCGAGTTGATCGACCACGTCACGTGGTGCAGCAGCGCCACCCGCACCAGCGAGCCCCAGAAGAACGCCGTGAACGCCCCCCACCACGTCCAGGTCACCAGACCGCCCACCAGCGGCGGGATCGCCAGCGACAGCGCCGTCCAGTAGACGAAGTCGCGCGAGACGCGGCGGATCGCCGGATCGGCCAGGAGATCGGGCGCGTACTTCTCCTGCGAGGTCTGCTCCTCGTCGAACATCCAGGCGATGTGCGCCCACCACAGGCCCTTCATCAGGGCGGGCAGCGTCTCGCCGAAACGCCACGGCGAATGCGGATCGCCCTCGGCGTCCGAGAACTTGTGGTGCCGGCGGTGATCGGCCACCCAGCGCACCAGCGGGCCCTCCACCGCCATCGAACCCGCCACCGCGAGCGCGATCCGCAGCGGGCGCTTCGCCTTGAACGAACCATGCGTGAAATAGCGGTGGAAACCGATCGTGACGCCGTGGCAGCCCAGGTAGTACATGAAGACGAGCAGACCCAGGTCGAGCCAGCTCACCCCCCAGCCCCAGGCGAGCGGCACCGCCGCGAGCAGAGCGAGGAACGGCACGGTGATGAAGAGCAGCAGGGCGATCTGTTCGATGGAGCGTTTGCTCTCGCCGCCCAGCGTCGCGGACGGCTGGGGAGGTCCGTCCGGCGACTTGAGCAGATCGGGAGGGGTGGTCATGGGGAGTACCCCCGGCAGGGTGAGGAAAAGGAGCGGAGACGCCAGGCTACGGGTGCGTAACCTACGGCAACGTAAGTATGGCAGCGCCGTCGCGCGGGACAAGAGCCCGTGGACGGCGGGGCGTGGGCGGACACCTATCCTGGGTCTCGTCGGACAGCGCGGTCCGCAGCCTCCAGTACCCCTCCAGACGTGCTCAAACACTGCAAGGAGCCGCACCTGTGAGCAGTGCCGACCAGACTCCCGCCGCCAGCAACGAGCTGCGCGCCGACATCCGCCGACTGGGTGACCTCCTGGGCGAGACCCTCGTCCGACAGGAGGGCCCCGAGCTCCTGGAGCTCGTCGAGCGGGTCCGCGCCCTCACCCGGACCGACGGCGAAGCCGCCGCCGAACTGCTCGGCGGCACCGAAGTGGAGACCGCCGCCAAGCTGGTGCGCGCCTTCTCCACCTACTTCCACCTCGCGAACGTCACCGAGCAGGTCCACCGGGGCCGCGAACTGCGCGCCCACCGCGCCGCCGAGGGCGGGCTGCTCGCCCGCACCGCCGACATGCTCAAGGACGGCGACCCCGAACACGTCCGCCAGAGCGTCAAGAACCTCAACGTCCGGCCGGTCTTCACCGCCCACCCCACCGAGGCCGCCCGCCGCTCCGTACTCAACAAGCTGCGCCGCATCGCCGAGCTCCTGGAAACCCCGGTCATCGAGTCCGACCGGCGCCGCCACGACCTGCGGCTCGCCGAGAACATCGACCTGATCTGGCAGACCGACGAGCTGCGCGTCGTACGCCCCGAACCGGCCGACGAGGCCCGCAACGCCATCTACTACCTCGACGAGCTCCACGCGGGCGCCGTCGGCGACGTCCTCGAAGACCTCGCCGCCGAACTGGAGCGGGTCGGCATCGACCTGCCCGCCGGCACCCGCCCGCTCACCTTCGGCACCTGGATCGGCGGCGACCGCGACGGCAACCCCAACGTGACCCCGGCGGTCACCTGGGAGGTGCTGATCCTCCAGCACGAGCACGGCATCAACGACGCGCTCGAAATGATCGACTTCCTGCGCGGACTGCTCTCCAACTCCATCCGCTACGCGGGCGCCACCGACGAGCTGCTCGCCTCGCTCCAGGCCGACCTCGAAGCGCTGCCCGAGATCAGCCCCCGCTACAAGCGCCTCAACGCGGAGGAGCCCTACCGCCTCAAGGCGACCGCGATCCGCCAGAAGCTCGTCCACACCAAGGACCGCCTTGCCAGGGGCACCGGTCACCAGGTGGGCCGCGACTACCTCGGCACCGCCGAGCTCATCGCCGACCTCACCCTCATCCAGACCTCGCTGCGCGAACACCGCGGCGCGCTGTTCGCCGACGGCCGCATGGACCGCACCATTCGGACCCTGTCCGCGTTCGGCCTCCAGCTCGCCACCATGGACGTACGCGAACACGCGGACGCCCACCACCACGCGCTCGGCCAGCTCTTCGACCGGCTCGGCGAGGAGTCCTGGCGGTACACGGACATGCCGCGCGACTACCGGCAGAAGCTCCTCGCCAAGGAGCTCCGCTCCCGCCGCCCGCTCGCCCCCACCCCCGCCCCGCTGGACGCGGCCGGACACAAGACCCTCGGCGTGTTCGCCACCGTCAAGGAAGCCTTCGAGCGGTTCGGCCCCGAGGTCATCGAGTCGTACATCATCTCCATGTGCCAGGGCGCCGACGACGTCTTCGCGGCGGCCGTGCTGGCCCGCGAGGCCGGACTCGTCGACCTGCACGGCGGCTGGGCCAAGATCGGCATCGTGCCGCTCCTGGAGACCACCGACGAACTCCGCGCCGCCGACGTCATCCTCGACGACATGCTGGCCGACCCGTCCTACCGGCGCCTGGTCTCGCTGCGCGGCGACGTCCAGGAGGTCATGCTCGGCTACTCCGACTCCTCCAAGTTCGGCGGCATCACCACCAGCCAGTGGGAGATCCACCGGGCGCAGCGCCGGCTGCGCGACGTCGCCCACCGCTACGGCGTGCGCCTGCGCCTCTTCCACGGCCGCGGCGGCACCGTCGGCCGCGGCGGCGGCCCCTCCCACGACGCCATCCTCGCCCAGCCCTGGGGCACCCTGGAGGGCGAGATCAAGGTGACCGAGCAGGGCGAGGTCATCTCCGACAAGTACCTCATCCCGTCGCTGGCCAGGGAGAACCTGGAACTCACCGTCGCGGCCACCCTCCAGGCCTCCGCCCTGCACACCGCGCCCCGCCAGTCCGACGAGGCGCTGGCCCGCTGGGACGCCGCGATGGACACCGTGTCCGAGGCGGCACACGGGGCGTACCGCAAGCTGGTCGAGGACCCCGACCTGCCCGCGTACTTCTTCGCCTCCACGCCCGTCGACCAGCTCGCCGAACTGCACCTCGGCTCGCGGCCCTCGCGCCGCCCCGACTCGGGCGCGGGCCTCGACGGGCTGCGCGCGATCCCCTGGGTGTTCGGCTGGACCCAGTCCCGCCAGATCGTGCCCGGCTGGTACGGAGTCGGCTCCGGGCTTCGCGCACTGCGCGAGGCCGGGCTCGACACCGTGCTCGACGAGATGAGCGAGCACTGGCACTTCTTCCAGAACTTCATCTCCAACGTCGAGATGACGCTCGCGAAGACCGATCTGCGGATCGCCCGCCACTACGTCGACACGCTCGTCCCCGCCGAACTCCAGCACGTCTTCGCCGACATCGAGGCGGAGCACGAGCTGACGGTGCGGGAGGTCCTGCGGGTCACGGGGCGCTCCGAACTGCTCGGCGCGCATCCGGTGCTCCAGCAGACCTTCGCGATCCGCGACGCGTACCTGGACCCCATCTCCTACCTCCAGGTCGCCCTGCTGGCCCGGCAGCGCTCGGCCGCCGAGCGGGGTGAGGATCCGGATCCGCTGCTGTCGCGGGCGCTGCTCCTCACGGTGAACGGGGTGGCGGCGGGGCTGCGCAACACGGGCTGAGTCCCCGGTGCGGGCCGGTGGGTCCGGGGCTGAGCCCCGGACCCCGCTCCTCACATTCCCCCAAGGCCTCAAGGGCCAGGGAGGGACCCCCGTGAGAGGCCGGGTCTTCGCTGCCTACAGCGCGATGAACGTCGCCGCCATCAGCGCCGCGCCCGCGAACCCCACCGCCCACGCCGTGCGGGTCAGGCGCAGGCCGCCGCCGATGATCAGGGCCGCGAGCAGCAGCGCGCCGGCCAGCGGGAGCCAGGCGTACAGGATGCCCGCCGTGTCGCTGCGTACCGCCTCGTCGGTGCCCGGTTTGACGACCACCGCCAGGTGCTCGCCCCGCCGGGCCGCGACCGACTCGGTGATCGTCATGCGCGGGTGCGGCGGCGAGCCCGCCGAGGGCTGGTAGCGGCCGGTGCACACGTCGCCCGCGCACTGCGCCACCGCCAGCGTCCCGTGGTCGCGGCCCTTCGCGAGGACCACGTGCTGGGCGGTGCCCCACGACGACCAGACCCCGGCGACCAGGAGCAGCGCGGCGACCAGGGCCATCGCGGCCCGCCGCACATAGAGAAGGAAGGTTCGGCTCCGCTTCGTCATGGGGTGCGATCCTGACGCGTACGGACGCGCTCGGTCAACCTCTCCCCAGTGGTTGGGGGGGGTGTCAGGAGTTGTACGTCGACTGCGCCCGCTCCAGGCCCTCGATGACCAGAGCCTCGGCCGCATCGGCCGCCCGGTCCACGAAGTAGCCGAGCTCCTTGCGCTCCGTCGAGGAGAAATCCTTCAGGACGAAGTCCGCCACCTGCATCCGCCCCGGCGGCCGCCCGATCCCGAACCGCACCCGGTGGTAGTCCGCCCCCAGCGACTTGGTGATCGACTTCAGGCCGTTGTGCCCGTTGTCCCCACCGCCCAGCTTCAGCCTCAACACCCCGTAGTCGATGTCCAGTTCGTCGTGGACGGCCACGATGTTGGCCACCGGCACCTTGTAGAAGTCCCGCAGCGCCGTCACCGGACCGCC
Source organism: Streptomyces sp. NPDC094147 (assembly GCF_044764265.1). Lineage (NCBI taxonomy): Bacteria > Bacillati > Actinomycetota > Actinomycetes > Kitasatosporales > Streptomycetaceae > Streptomyces > Streptomyces sp. NPDC094147. The sequence continues at coordinate 131,210 of NZ_JBIWHT010000009.1, forward strand.
CGACAGGTTCATGTACGACATCGGCTTCGCCAGGACCACCCGCCGGTTGAACGGACCCGGCGGACCGATCCGCCCCTCCACCACCTGCGCCCGCGCCTTGTGCGCCTTGAACTTCCCGCCGATCCGCTCCGCGAGCAGGTCGGCCACCATGAACCCGACGTTGTGCCGGTTCGCGGCGTACTCCGGGCCGGGGTTGCCCAGGCCCACGATCAGCCAGGGTGCGTTCGCGTCGGTCGTCATGGGGGCTGCGTCTCCTCGGTCACGTACACAGTCGGTCACGTACGAAGGTCGGTTGCGTACACAGGAAAAAACGGGGCGGCGGGCCAAGTGTGGCCCGCCGCCCCGTCAAAGTCCGTGCCCGGCACGGAACTCAGGCAGAGCGCGCGGCTCAGGCCTCGGCGCCCTCGGCACCCTCGGCCTCGGCAGCCGGCTCCTCGGCCTGCGCGGCCAGGATCTGGATGACGACGGCCTCGGGGTCGGTGACCAGGGTGGTACCGGCCGGCAGCTTGACGTCCTTGGCGTGGATGGCGGCACCGGCCTCCAGGCCCGCGATGGACACGGTCACCGAGGTCGGGATGTGGGTGGCCTCGGCCTCGACGGACAGCGTGTTCAGCACGTTCTCGACCAGGAAGCTGCCCGGGGCCAGCTCGCCCTCGGTCTCCACGACAACCTCGACCGTGACCTTCTCGCCCTTCTTGACGAGCAGCAGGTCGACGTGGACCAGGTAACCCTTGATCGCGTCACGCTGGACGGCCTTCGGGATGGCGAGCTCGGTCTTGCCGTCGATGTCCAGGGACAGCAGGACGTTCGGCGTACGCAGCGCGAGCAGCAGGTCGTGGCCCGGCAGGGTCACGTGGACCGGCTCGGTGCCGTGACCGTAGATGACACCGGGAACCTTGTTCTCACGGCGGATGCTGCGGGCGGCGCCCTTGCCGAAGCTGGTACGGACGTCGGCGGCGAGCTTGACCTCGGACATGTGCACTCCTCGTAGAAAGTGATCCAGAAAACGTCGGTCACCCGGCCACGACTGGCCTGCTACGAAGAGCGCGTCGATAACGGACCGCCGTACCCCAGGTACGGCCTCCCTCGCCGAGCAACCTCCCCAGACTACCCGGCGAGCCCCCGACGGCCCAATTGGATCAACCACCGTCACCCGGGTATCGGATCCACCGCCATAGTCATTCGCCTATCCTTGCCGCTCATGGACCTGCTGCTGCACCTCAGGTACTTCCGCACCGTCGCCGAGGAACAGCACTTCGGCCGCGCCGCCGAACGCCTGCGCGTCGCCCAGCCCTCCCTCTCCCAGCGCATCCAGCGCCTGGAACGCGAACTCGGCGTCCGCCTCTTCGACCGGGGCCGCACCGGCGCCACCCTCACCCCCGCAGGCCGCCTCGTCCTCGCCGAGACCGACCCCCTCCTCGACGCCGCCGACCGGCTCCGCACCCTCGTCACCCGCGTCCAGGGCGGCGCCGCCGGCACCCTGCGCGCAGCCGTCCCGCCCCAGCTCGGCGGCGCCACCGTCGCCGCCCTCCTCACCGCCTACCGCCGGCGCAGCCCCGGCGGCGCACTCGACCTCCGCGAACTCACCACCGCCGACCAGAGAGCCGAACTCACCGCAGGCACCCTCGACGCCGGCATCGTCCGCCACCCTTGCCCCACCACCGGACTCGGCTTCGGGCCCCAACTCCACCAGCCACTCGGCGCCCTCCTCGCCGACGAAGACCCCCTCGCCCAGCACACCGAGATCGACGTACGCCAACTCGACGGCCGCGAACTCGTCCTCTTCCCCCGCCACACCGCCCCCGCCCTCCACGACGAAACCCTCACCGCCTGCGCCCGCCACGGCTGCACCCCCGCCGCCGTACGCGAAGTCGCCGGCCTCGAATTCACCCGCGCCCTCGTCCTGTCCGGCACCCACGTCGCAGCCCTCGTACCCGAGCCCCCACCCGAACCCGGCACCGTCTGGCGCCCCCTGCGCGCCAACCCCCTCACCTGGCGCACCTCCACCGCCTGGCCCGCCGGACGCGACGGACCCGCCGTCCGCCTGTTCACCGAAGCCGCCCACGAAGTACTGCGCGACCACGCAGGACTCATCCCCACCGCCACCCAGCGGCGCCTGTTCCCCCGCCCCGCATCGGAGTTCCCGCTGTGAACACCCACGTACGCAGCCGCATCACCGCAGCCTTCACCGACGCCGGAACCACCGGAGCGCTCTGCGCCACCGACATCGACACCGGCGCCCACATCACCCTCGCCGCCGACACCCCCGTCTCCACCGCCAGCGTCCACAAGCTCTGCCTCATCACCACGCTCTACCGCGAAGCCGCCGCCGGCCGCATCGACCCCACCACCCCCGTCGACATCCCCGCAGCAGCCCGCGCCCCCGGACCCACCGGCCTCGCCGTCATGCGCGACGCCGCCCGCCTCTCCCTGCGCGACCTCGCCTCCCTCGCCGTCGCCGTCAGCGACAACGCCGCCGCCGACATCCTCTGGGCCCACCTCGGCCTCGACACCGTCAACGCCACCATGACCGCCCTCGGACTGCGCCGCACCATCGCCGTCCACAACCAGGCCACCCTGTACGCCACCATGGTCACCGACACCGGCGAAACCGGCCCCGCGGCCCTCGTCGACCCCGCCGCCGTCGCCCGCCTCACCGCCCTCGACCCCGCCCGCACCAACCGCTCCACCCCCAGAGAGATCGCCGCACTGCTCACCGCCGTCTGGCGCGACGAAGCCTGCGGCGGCGCCTGGGGCGAGGAACTGCGCGCCGTCCTCGGCGTCCAGGCCTGGAGCCACCGCCTCGCCTCCGGATTCCCCTACGACGACGTACGCGTCTGCGGCAAGACCGGCACCCTGCCCACCCTGCGCCACGAAGCCGGAGTGGTCGAATACCCCGACGGCGGGCGCTACGCCGTCGCCGTGTTCACCCGCGCCGCATCCACCGCCGCCACCCTGCCCGCAGCCGACGCCGCGATCGGCCGGGCCGCCAGAATCGCCGTCGACGCACTGCGCGCACCGGCACGAACCCGGACCCGGACATGAAGAAGGGGCCGCGCCCGGTGAACACCGGACGCGGCCCCAACTCCCTGCAACTACAAGCTAGTTCTCCTCGAAGAGACTCGTCACCGAGCCGTCCTCGAAGACCTCGCGCACCGCACGCGCGATCGACGGAGCGATCGACAGCACCGTGATCTTGTCGAGCTCCAGGTCCGACGGGTCCGGCAGCGTGTTCGTGAACACGAACTCGCTCACCTTGGAGTTCTTCAGACGGTCCGCAGCAGGACCCGACAGGATGCCGTGCGTGGCCGTCACGATGACGTCCTCCGCGCCGTGCGCGAACAGCGCGTCGGCGGCGGCGCAGATCGTGCCACCCGTGTCGATCATGTCGTCGACCAGTACGCAGACGCGGCCCTTCACATCACCGACGACCTCGTGGACCGTCACCGTGTTCGCGACGTCCTTGTCACGGCGCTTGTGGACGATCGCCAGCGGCGCGTCGAGCCGGTCGCACCAGCGGTCGGCGACCCGCACCCGGCCCGCGTCCGGAGACACGATCGTCAGCTTCGAGCGGTCGACCTTCGCACCCACGTAGTCCGCCAGGACCGGCAGCGCCGTCAGGTGGTCCACCGGACCGTCGAAGAAGCCCTGGATCTGGTCCGTGTGCAGATCGACGGTCAGGATCCGGTCCGCACCCGCCGTCTTCAGCAGATCGGCCACAAGCCGCGCCGAGATCGGCTCACGGCCCTTGTGCTTCTTGTCCTGACGGGCATAGCCGTACGACGGAACGATCACAGTGATCGATCGCGCCGACGCCCGCTTCAGAGCGTCGATCATGATCAACTGCTCCATGATCCACTTATTGATCGGAGCCGTGTGGCTCTGGATCAGGAAGCAGTCCGCACCACGGGCCGACTCCTGGAAACGAACGTAGATCTCACCGTTCGCAAAGTCGAAGGCCTTCGTCGGCACGAGGCCCACACCCAACTGGTGCGCAACCTCCTCGGCCAGCTCGGGGTGGGCGCGGCCGGAGAAGAGCATCAGCTTCTTCTCGCCGGTCGTCTTGATCCCGGTCACAGCACAGTCTCCTCAGACGTGTTCGATGCTGCTGCGCCCGCGCGGTCCCTTTCGCGGCGAGCCAGCCGAATATGTGCACCTATCACGGTACGCCGTGAAAGACGCACCCGAATCCGGTCAGTTCCCGCCACCCGACTGCTCGGCCGCAGCCTGAGCAGCCTGCGCGGCAGCACTCCCCGGACGCTTGCGCTCCACCCAACCCTCAATATTCCGCTGCTGGCCACGGGCAACAGCCAGCGAACCCGGCGGCACATCCTTCGTGATCACCGACCCCGCAGCGGTGTACGCACCGTCCCCCACTGTGACAGGAGCAACAAACATGTTGTCCGAACCCGTCTTGCAGTGCGAACCGATCGTCGTGTGGTGCTTGGCCTCACCGTCATAATTCACGAACACGCTGGCCGCACCGATATTGGTGTACTCACCGATCGTCGCGTCCCCGACATACGAGAGATGCGGAACCTTCGTCCCCTCCCCGATCGTCGCGTTCTTCGTCTCCACATACGTACCGATCTTGGCCTTCACACCCAGCCGCGTACCCGGCCGCAGATAGGCGTACGGACCGACCGTCGCACCCTCACCCACCTCCGAGTCGTACGACACCGCATTGTCGACACGCGCACCCCTACCGACAACAGTGTTCGTCAGACGCGAATTGGGACCCACCTCCGCACCCGAACCCACATGCGTGGAACCCAGCAACTGCGTCCCCGGATGCACCACCGCATCCTGCTCGAACGTCACCTGCACATCCACAAACGTCGTCGCCGGGTCGACCACCGTCACACCCGCCAACATCGCCCGCTCCAGCAGCCGGTCATTCAACAACCGACGCGCCTCCGCCAACTGCACCCGGTTGTTGATCCCCAGAATCTCCCGGAAATCCCCCGCCAGCGACGCCCCGACCCGATGCCCCGCCTCCCGCAGAATCCCCAGCACATCAGTCAGATACTCCTCACCCTGACTGTTGTCCGTCCGCACCTTGCCCAGCGCATCCGCAAGCAGCGCACCATCGAACGCGAACACCCCGGAATTGATCTCCCGGATCGCCCGCTGCGCCTCGCTCGCGTCCTTGTGCTCGACGATCGCGGTCACCGCACCGGAGACGTCGTCCCGCACGATGCGGCCGTAACCCGTCGAGTCGGCCACCTCGGCGGTCAGCACGGTGACGGCGTTGCCGTCCTCGTTGTGCGCCCGGGTCAGCTCGGCCAGCGTCGCACCCGTCAGCAGCGGCGTGTCACCGCACACCACCACGACCGTGCCCTCGATGGACTGGCCCAGCTCCTCCAGCGCCATCCGGACGGCGTGCCCCGTGCCGTTCTGCTCGTACTGGACCGCGGTACGCACCCCGGCGTCGATCGCGCCGAGGTGGGCGGAGACCTGCTCGCGGGCGTGGCCCACGACCACGACGAGGTGCTCGGGGTCCAGCTCACGAGAGGCTGCCACGACGTGGCCGACGAGCGAGCGCCCGCAGATCTCGTGCAGAACCTTGGGAGTGGCCGACTTCATGCGGGTGCCCTCACCCGCGGCGAGGACGACGACGGCGGCCGGGCGGGTTGCGCTCACGGAGGTGCCCTTCGGCTTCGGGGGGTGGACAACCGAAGGATACCGGGGGGTTTCGCGGATGAAATCGGGGTGGGGGCGGGGGAAATGCGGCGGGTCCTGACTGGGACAGTCAGGACCCGAACTTTGGAGCTCCCAGGGAAGGAATCGAACCCTCATTCAATGGACCAAAACCATTTGTCCTACCATTAGACGACCTGGGATGGTCTGCCCTCTATGTCCGTTTCGCTTCTGCGGGTGAGAGGGCAGCCCCTACTATGCCGTACCAGGCGCCCTCCATGCGACGGTACAGATCGACGCTATCCCGCACATAGATCGCGAGACAGCCTCGGTATGCGTCGCCGGTGTTCTTCCGGTGCGTTTTCGGGTTGTGCCGTTTCAGTACTGGCTTGTTGAAGCTGGCCGGGCCGAGTCCTGTGAGCTCCGCCCAGAACCGCGTGGCTTCCTCGACGTCGGCGGACTCATGGATGCTGACGTGGAGGCGGAGTCGGTCCGGCGTGACATCCAGGAGCTTCAGCCACTTCAGGTAGACCTTGATGACGTTCGGGTCGCTGTTGATGAACTTCAGGGACTCTCGGCGGTCCCAGGGCTTGTCCTTGGCGCCTTCCGCCCAATAGAGCACGACGCCGGCAAGGAACAGCTCCCTGTCCGACAGCTCGCCGACCTCGCTCGCCGCATCCCGCTTGGTCTGCTGGCGCTCGGCCTCGCGGCGCTTCAGTGCCGCCTCCCAGCCGCGTTTGGCGATGGCCGAGGCCTCCTCCGGGGTGCGGGTGCGGTCCGGCTTCGGGAGGTCTCGTACCCAGAGCGATATCGAGCTCTTCGAGCAGCCGAGCTCGACCTGGATCTGGTCGTACGTCATGCCCCGCGTGCGGAGCTCTCTCGCTCGGTCGCGGAGGTCGTCCTTGGCGTTGGGGCGCTTGGTCCACTCGGGGGCGGGTTCACCGTTGAGGAGGCGGTTGAGGAGGTCGTTGTTGTCGACGAACAGGCGGTCGCGGATCTGGCGGCGGCTGAGCCCCTCGCGGCGCAAAGCGATGGCCTGCTGGCGGAGGTTTTCGAAGTCGGCGTATTTGCCGGGTGTGGTGGATGTCATACGGACACGCTCGTCCGGCATGCGGACGAGCGCTCGAATATCCGCTCGATTCACCAGATCGTGGGATCTCCGTCCATTTCTGGCGTGTTCGATGAGATTTCGTGCAGCGGAAGCCGACGGAAAATCGTTCGCGGCCGCCCGTAGTCTGGGAGCCATGACCGCAACGGGGGCTTACCAGGAAGCCACGGGGTTGACCTCCCGTGGCTGGTGGTGGTGGGAGCGCAGGCGCAGCGTGGTGCTGGATGTCTCGCTCGGGGTGATCTCCGCGCTGGAGTGCGCGGCGGAGGGCGTGAGTTTCGCGCGGGATGCGGGGTTGCCCGTGCCGGCCGGGGTGTTGCTCGGGCTGGTTTCGGGGGCTTCGCTGGTGCTGCGGCGGCGGTGGCCGATTGCCGTGGTGCTGATCTCGGTGGCGGTGACGCCCGCCAGCATGGGGTTCATTCTGAGCGTGGTGGGGCTGTACACGCTGGCCGCGTCGGAGGTGCCGCGCCGGATCACGGGTGCGCTGGCGGGGATGTCGGTGGCGGGGACGTTCATCGTGACGTTCGTGCGGATGCATCAGGGCTTGGCGCGGGGTGAGTACGCCCCGGGGCAGTGGTACGTGCCGCTGGTGTCGTCGGTGATGGCGCTGGGGATCACGGGTCCGCCGCTTCTGTACGGGCTGTATATAGGGGCGCGGCGGCGGTTGATGGAGTCGTTGCGGGAGCGGGCGGATTCGTTGGAGCGGGAGCTTTCGCTGCTCGCGGACCGGGCTGAGGAGCGGGCGGAGTGGGCGCGTACGGAGGAGCGGACGCGGATTGCCCGGGAGATGCACGATGTGGTGGCGCATCGGGTGTCGTTGATGGTGGTGCATGCTGCGGCGTTGCAGGCGGTGGCGCGCAAGGATCCGGAGAAGGCCGTCAAGAACGCGGCGCTGGTCGGTGACATGGGGCGGCAGGCGTTGACGGAGCTGCGGGAGATGCTCGGGGTGTTGCGGGCGGCGGATCAGCAGCCGGTCGCGGTTTCGGTGGTTCCGGTGCCGTTGGCGGCGGTGGGTGTTGCTGCGGCCGCGGCTGCGGCGGCTGCGGAGGAGGGTCCGTGTCTGGCGGACATCGAGGCGTTGGTGGGGCAGTCCCGGGAGGCCGGGATGGTGGTGGAGCTGTTGGTGCAGGGGGAGGCGCGGGGGTATGACGCGCTGGTGGAGCAGACGGCGTACCGGGTGGTTCAGGAGGCGCTGACCAATGTGCACAAGCATGCGGCGGGCGCGAAGGTGATGGTGCGTCTGGCGCATCGGGAGGCCGAGGTGGCGATGCAGGTGGAGAACGGGCCTGCGGACGGTGTGACGGCGGATGCGGGGTTGCCGAGTGGGGGCAATGGTCTGGTGGGGATGCGGGAGCGGGTGACGGCGTTGGGCGGGGTGTTCGTGTCGGGGGTGACGGACGCGGGTGGGTTCCGGGTGTCGGCGGTGCTGCCGGATCGGGCGTCGGTGGTTTCGTAGTCGGGCGGGGGGTTCGGGCTTACGGGGTCACCGGGGGGGGGTGTTCAGCCCGAGGTGAGGCGGATGGGCTGGGTGCCGGTGATGAGGGTGTTGAGGGCGTGGTCGATGTCGGGGCCGAGGTACCAGTCGCCGGTGTGGTCGAGGGAGTAGACGCGGCCGTGGGTGTCGATGGCGAGGACGGCTTGCTGGTCGCCTTCTTCGCCGAGGGGGGCGATGTCGGTTTCGAGGGCTCGGCCGAGGTCGGCGAGGGTGCGGGCGAGGTGGAGGCCGGCGAGGGGGTCGAAGCGGAGGGTGGCGGGGGCGTTGCGGCGGCCGGGGCCGGGGGCGGTGAGGCGCAGGCCGCCGAATTCGGCCCAGGCTTCGACGGCGGCGGGGAAGACGGTGTGGCGGTGGCCGGCGGGTGAGGTGTGGCCGCGCAGGACGTCGGCCCAGGCTTCGGCTTGTCGGATGTCCCAGCGTCCGGGTTGCCAGCCGGCGGTGCGCAGGGCGGCGTCGACGGGGACGGGGAACCGGGTGGTGGAGATGTCCGGCATCGGCGGCCTTTCCGTGCAGAGGGTGTGGGGGTTTTAGGGTTCGACGCTGCGTACGCCGAAGTGGGCGAGCAGTGCGGTGCAGGAGCGGCAGGGTGGTGCGTAGCTGCCGTGGAGGGGGTCGCCGTCTTCGCGTATGCGGCGGGCGGTGAGTTTGGCGTGTTTGAGGGCGCGGCGGGCTTCGCCGTGGGTGAGGGGTTTGCGCTGGGCGCGTTTGGAGCGGTTGGTCTCGACGCTGGTCAGGTGTCGGGAGAGCAGGATCGCTTCGGGGCAGCGGCCGGTGAAGCGTTCGCGTTGGCTGCTGGTGAGGGTGTCGAGGTAGTCCTGGACGAGGGCGTGCAGGACGGGGGGTTGTCCGCCTCTGCCTGCGGTGCAGGTGAGGGTTTCGCCGCGGACGGAGAGTGCGGCGGCGACGGCGGGGAGGATGCCGTCGCGGCGGTGGCGCAGTAAGGGCGCGGCTGTGGTGGTGGCGCTCCAGTTGAGGCGTGGATCGCCGGGTGTCGCATTTATCGCGTTTGTAGCGGATGTTTCGCCTGGTGCGGTGTGCATGGTGCTGTGTCCCTCCCACTGCCCGCGGCTTCCGTCGCGAGTGTCAGCGCCCCCGAGTTGCGGGGACAGCCTGCCAAATGCGGCCGCTGGTACGGAAGCTGGGGCGTGGAAACCCGCGCGTCGGGGGCGCAGGGTGATGCGGCTGTGACGGGTGGTGATGGATGTGCGGGGCCGGTACTCGGTATTGCCCCACCGCATAGTCTGGTCCTCACCAGCCAGACGCCAGCACGCAGCAGGGGGCAACCGCCATGACGACAGGTCGGCTCGGGCAGCATGCCGCGCCACCGAACGAGGCCTATGCCGGTCAGGTCGTGCACTTCCCGGATCCGGTCCGGGCCTCCCGGCATCCCAGAGGGGTGCGGGTGGATGAGCACGGCTTCCCGGATTTCTCGCCGTACGCCCGCGCGGCGGCGGAGATCGCGGAGCCGCCGGAGGGTTTCGGGGTGGACGAGCTCCGGTTGACCGACTACGTGTCGGCGAACGCGGCGCTGGCCGCCGCGGGCCATGAGCTGTGGGACACGATTGCGGCGGTGGCGACGCCGCACGGCTGGACCTGGCACCACGTGCCGGGTGGCCGGCGGCTGGAGTTGGTGCCGGTCGAGGTGAAGGCGCTGTTGCGTCATTACGGCGGTCTGGCGACGGCGCGGGTCGAGCACGACAAGCGCGGTACGCGTCCGTTGCAGGAGACGCGGCCGGCGCACTTCGGTCTGCCGAAGGGCTCGGTGTCGGTGTCGGAGTCCCAACTCCTGGGTGTGGAGGAGGACTTGGGGTACCGGCTGCCGGGTGCCTACCGTTCGTTCCTGAAGGCGGCGGGTGGGTGTGCCCCGGTCGGGGCGGCGCTCGACGCCGAGCTGGGGCTCCTGGTCGACCAGCCGTTCTTCACGGTGCGCGACGAGGCCGCGGTCAATGACCTGGTGTATGTCAACAAGTGTCTGCGCGACCATCTCACCAAGGACTATCTGGGGGTCGCCTTCGTGCAGGGCGGTCTGCTCGCGGTGAAGGTGAAGGGCTCGGCGGTCGGTTCGGTGTGGTTCTGCGCGTACGACGACGCGCGGGACCGGGACGGGCTGAGTGTGAACGAGCGGGTGGAGCGGCTGCTGCTGCCCTGCGGGGACGACTTCGACGGGTTCCTGGCCCGGCTTGCGGGCAATCCGCCGGAGTTGGAGACCGTGGCGAATCTGATGGTGGACGGCGGCTTCGCGCGCGCCGTCGGGACGACCTCGGTAGGGGAGTGAGCCGGCCGATGGTGACTTTCGCTCAGGCGCAGGAGCGCGCGGAAGAGTGGATCAATGGCGATGTGCCCGCGTATCAGCACCGGGAGGTGCGGGTGCGGGAGTTCGAGCTGGGTTTCGTGGTGTGGGCCGAGGACCGCGAGAACGGTCCTTCGGGCGCGGGCGGTGCGCAGCGTCTGGTGATCGCCCGGGACAGCGGTGAGGCGACGCTGTGGCCGGGGCTGCCGGTGGGTGAGGTGATCCGCCGGTACGAGGAGGAGTACGGGGTGCCGGAGGATGTGCCGCCGGTGGCCGAGGCTCCGGCGCGGATCGATCTGAATCAGACGTCGTTCCTGCTGAGTCCGCCGGAGTGGCTTCAGGAGGCGGCGGACAAGCTGGGGATTCCGGACCGGCGGGGCGAGAGCGCCGCCGGGTCCGGTGGGCCGGGGGTCGGGGCGCCGGCTGCGCCTTCCGCTCCCGCTCCCGCTCCCGCTCCCGCTCCCGCTCCCGCTTCCGGTGGGGGTGGGGCGGCGTGGCCCGCGCCCGCCGCTGCCGCGCAGGGGACGCCCGCTGGGGGTACGCCCTGGGCGGGTACGGACACCAACGCCGGTTCGGAGGACGGTTCGGTGCCGCTGCCCGCGACGGTGTTCGCGCCGTCGCTGTCCGGTTCGGACGATGACGATGCCGCGCCGCCGAAGGCGCCGCCGGAGGCCAAGACCGCGTTGATCGCGGGCGGCAGTCAGCTTCCGCCGACGGCGCTCGCGCCCGCGATCGACCCGGACGCGCCGGTGCCGGGTGTGCCGGCGGTGGCTCCGGGTGCTCCGGCCGCTGCTGTTCCGCCCGCCCGGCCGGCGGGTCCTGGTGCGCCTTCGGCTGCGGGGGACATCGCGGATGCCGCGACCAGGAAGGCGGTCGGGCCGCCGCAGGGTGTGCGGGCGGCGCGGGGCGAGGGTTCTGCGACTCCGCCGCCGCCGGGCGCGCCGGGTACGCCCGGTGCGCGGCCGCCCGCCGCGCCGGTGCCGGGTTCGACTCCGCCGCCGGGTGCGCCGGCCGGTGGTTATCTGCCGACGCAGCTGGTGTCGCAGCTCGGTCCCGAGGGCCCGCAGCCGCCCGGCCCGCCGACGCCGCCTCCGCCCTCGCAGGGCGGTGTGCACCAGGCGGCGACGATGCTGGCGGACCCGAGCCAGCTGGGCCCGGGTGGCCCCGGTGGTCCGGGTGCGCCGATGCCTCCGGGTCCGCCCGGTCCTCCTGGTGTGCCCGGTACGCCCCCTGGCGGGGTGCACCATGCCGCGACGATGCTGGCCGACCCGAGCCAGCTGGGCCCCGGTGGTCCGGGTGCGCCGATGCCTCCGGGTCCGCCCGGTGCTCCGGGTGCGCCGGGGGCTCCGCTGCCGCCCGGTCGTCCCGGTGTGCCCGGTACGCCTCCCGGCGGGGTGCACCAGGCGGCCACGATGCTGGCGGGGCCCGCGCAGATGGGTCCCGGTGGCCCGGGTGCGCCGATGCCTCCTGGCCCGCCCGGAGCTCCTGGTGCGCCCGGCGCCCCGATGCCGCCCGGTCCGCCCGGGATGCCGCCGGGTGGGCCCGTACCGCAGACGCCGCCGCCCGCGTACGGCTATCCGCAGCAGCCCCCGACCGGGCTGCCGACGGTCGGCCCCGGCTATCAGGCCGTGCTGCGCTACCGCGCGCCCGACGGTTCCGAGCAGCAGCTCATCCGCCGTTCGGCGCCCGGCATTCCGCATCCGGAGTGGCAGATCTTCCATGAGCTGCGGGCGATGAACGTGCCCGCGGACCATGTGCTCGAACTGCACACCGAGCTGGAGTCGTGCGAGCTGCCGGGCGGTTACTGCGCGCGGATGATCCGCGAGCAGTGGCCGCAGGTGCGGATCACGAACGTGGCTCCGTACGGCAAGGACCATGCCTCGCGCCGTCAGGGTGTCCAGCATCTGCTCACCCACCAGGGCGAGTTGGCGCAGGTCGCGGACGGTCCGGCCAGGCCGCAGCCGGTGCGGGCGCCGTTGGTGCCGGTGCAGCCGCTGCCGCCGCTGCCGCCGGAGGGCGTGGCGCACGAGCTGGCGGGTGCGTTCGGCCCGCAGGGTGTCTTCCGCTTCGACCAGCGGGCGGTGTCGCGGCAGGGTGTGCCGGAGGCCGTGGCGGTGACGCTGGTGTGGGCGGGTCTGCCGGTGGACTTCGGGCCGTTCTTCTGGGCGCAGGCCGTGCCCGGTCAGCCGGTGCCGACGCTGGCCGAGCTGGCGCAGCAGCGCGGAGTGCAGCCGGCCGCGGACGCGGGTTCGTACCTGGTGATGGGTTCGGACTTCGGGCGGGCGATCTGTGTCCAGTACGGGACCGCGAACATCGTGGCGGTGCCGGTGGAGGCGGGATCCCCAACGGGAGGGCACAGCCAGTCGGTGCCGCCGCAGTTCGTGAACTCGGGGCTGCCCGAGTTCGTACGGTGTCTGGCGCTGCTCGGCCGGATGTGGCGGCTGCGGTTCGGGCTCAACCCCGAGCAGGCGGGCCGCTGGACGGTCGACTTCCAGGCGCAGCTGGCGGCGCTCGACCCGGCGGCGCTCGCTTCGCCGGAGAGCTGGTGGTCGGTGCTGCTTGAGCAGATGTGGGACGGGCTGCTCTGACCGTGCCGTGTTGAGGTGCCGAGGCGCTCGCCGTGTGGTCGCGGTGGGCGCCTCGGTCGTGCGGGCCGCCCGCGATTGCGCCTTCTGTCGCCCTGGGGCGCATCCTTGTGCGGGGGGTGCGGGTGGAGTGTCGCGTTATGACCACTTCGCTTCGGTCGCCGGAACGTCAGTGGGTGCGGGAGAGGAGCGTCAGGGATGAGCGCAGCATCGATGCCGCCGTCGGCGCAGCCGTTCGGGGCCGGCCGGGGCCGCGGTTACCGTCCCGAGCAGGTCGACCGGGCGCTGGCCGGGCTCGCCGGGGAGCGGGCGGCGGCGCGGGAGCGGGCGGACCGGCTCGCCGCGCTCGCCGAGGAACTGGAGGCGCGGGCGGCCGCGCTGCGCGAGCAGGTCGCCGTGCTCGCCCCGCAGACGTACGAGGCGCTCGGCGGCCGCGCCGGGACGCTGTTCGCGCTGGCCGTCGAGGAGGGCGACGAGGTGCGGGCCGCGGCCGTGGAGGCGGCGGCCGCCGGGGCGCAGGCCGCTGAGGAGGCGGGGCGGGCGGCCAGGGACGCGGCGCGGGCGCACGCGGATGAGGTGCTCGCGGCCGCCGAGGCGCGGGCCGAGCGGATCCTGCTCGCGGCCCGCACCGAGGCGGACGACACCCGGGGCGCGGCGCGTGCCGAGGCCGAGCAGCGGCGGGCCGACGCGGCGGCCGTGCTGGCCGATACGCGGCGGCGCTGCGCGGCGACGCTGGCCGGGCAGGACCGGGAGCAGGCGGAGGTGCTGGAGGCGGCCGAGCGTGAACTGGCCGCCGCCGAGGCCGAGTTGAGCGCCCGCCACACCGAGCTGACCGCCGCCGCGCAGGCCCGCCTGGACGAGGCGCGTCGCGCGTATGCGCGGACCGAGGAGAGCGCCCGGCACGGCCAGGAGGACGCCGAGGCGCGCGGCGCGGAACTGGTGGCCCAGGCGCGGGCCGGCGAGGAGCGGATCGTACGGGAGACGGAGCGGGTGCTGCGGGAGCATGCCGAGACCGGCGAGGAGGTGCGGGCGCATCTGGCGCACGTACGCGTCGGCTTGGCGGCGCTGACGGGGCGGGGTGTGGCCGAGGACTGAGTGGTTCGGGGGCGGAGCGCGGCCCGTCGATTCGCGGAGTCCGGCCGCGGGCTGGGCGGCGCTTTCACGCTCGCCTCCTCAGCCGCGCGCTCGGCCCCCTCAGTCGTCGGTCTGGTCCGGTGTCAGGACGGGGAAGCGGCGCGGGGCCAGGAAGAGCAGGACCAGCAGGGCCAGTACGGCCGCGATGGCGGCGCCGATGTAGACGTGGTCCACGGCGCTCGCCACCGCCCGGCGCAGATAGTCGGCGGCCCCGGCCGTCAGGTCCGCCGGGTGTTGCAGGGCGCGCGAGGCCGAGTCGAGGTCGCCGGGCAGTCCGGGCAGGGGGGCGTGGGCGAGGCGGGCGGCGATGGTGGTGTTGGCGACCGCGCCGAACAGGGCCGCGCCGAGCGACTGGCCGACCTGGCGGCAGAACAGTACGGACGCGGTCGTGGTGCCGCGCTCGGACCAGCCGACCGTCGACTGCACGCCGACGATCAGGGGGAGTTGGAACAGGCCGAGCGCTGCGCCGAGCAGCAGCATGATCAGCGCGGGCTGCCAGGCCCGGCCGGGGAAGGGCAGCAGCGGGAAGGCCAGCAGGATCAGCGCGGCCAGCGCGATGCCGGTGATCGCGGAGTTGCGGAAGCCGATGCGGGTGTAGACGCGGCTGGAGAGCGCGGCGGAGATGGGCCAGCTCAGGGTCATCACGGACAGGACGAAGCCGGCGGCGGTCGGGTTGAGGCCGAGGACGGACTGGGCGTAGGTGGGCAGGAAGACGGTCGGGGCGACCATGAGCAGGCCGAGCGCGCCGAGTGCCAGGTTGACGGCGGCGATGGTGCGCCGGCGCCAGACCCAGCCGGGTATGACGGGTTCGGCGGCCCGGCGCTCCACGTACACGGTCAGCGCGGCGAGCGCGGCGCTGGCGGCGAGCAGCGCGAGTGAGGGGGCCGACAGCCAGGGCCAGGCGACTGAGCCCTGGACCAGTGCGGTGAGCAGCAGGGCGCCGGTGGCGAAGACGCACAGGGCGCCGGCCCAGTCGATGCGGGGCCGGGTGGCGGGTCTTGGGCGGGCGGGCTCGACGAGGTGCCGGGCGACCAGCCACAGGGCGGCCGCGCCCACCGGCACGTTGACGAGGAAGATCCAGCGCCAGTCGGCGTAGGTGGCCAGCAGCCCGCCGAGTGCGGGCCCGGCGACCGCGGAGACGGCCCAGACCGTCGACAACTTGGCCTGGATCTTGGGGCGTTCCTTGAGCGGGTACAGGTCGGCGGCGATCGTCTGGACGGTGCCCTGGAGGGCGCCGCCGCCGAGGCCCTGCACGATGCGGAAGGCGATGAGCGCGGCCATGTTCCAGGCGATGGCGCACAGGACGGATCCGGCGAGGAAGACGATGATGCCGACGATCAGTACGGGTTTGCGGCCGAAGGTGTCGGAGAGCTTGCCGTAGACGGGCAGGGTGACGGTCACGGCGAGCAGATAGCCGGAGAACAGCCAGGAGAAGACGGCGAATCCGCCGAGGTCGCCGACGATCTGGGGGACGGCGGTCGACACGATGGTGCCGTCGAGGGCGGCCAGTGCCATGCCCATCATGAGGGCCGCGACGACCGGGCCGCGCCCGCGTGCGGGTGCCGCGTCCGGTGCCGCGCCGGGTATCGCTTCGGTGCCGGGGCTGTGGTCGGAGACGCTCACCAAGATCCTTTCACTGTGCACGCATCTGCTCGGGCACACCTTCTCACTCCTCCCCCGAGCTCTGAAGGAGCAGGGGGGACCCCCATCCCCCCGACGGCAGGGGTGGAGGCTGCCCTGAGACGGGCTCGTCCCGCAGACGTAGACCCCTAAGGGGTGCTCCCTACTTCGGGGCAGGGGCCTGTCGTCCCGGCGGAGGACGTGGAGGCGGGGGCTTGTTCCTTACGGTGGTCTTACGTCGCAACCGCGGCCGCGGGGTGGGGATAACCCCACCTCGAAGACGGTGCCGGGCACCAATGCGCCCGCGCCGTCCGGCCCGGACACTCAAGACGTACGTCGGCACGACTGGCTGAAACACGACCAAGGAGAATTACCGTGACAACGGCTGTGACCATTCCCAGGCACGGGGACACTGGAGGGCGTACGGCGGTCGCGGCACGGGCGCGCCAGGTCGTGAAGGCGTACGGGTCGGGTGAGACCCGGGTGGTGGCCCTCGACCACGTCGATGTCGACATAGCCCGCGGCCAGTTCACCGCGATCATGGGCCCGTCCGGTTCCGGCAAGTCCACCCTGATGCACTGCCTGGCCGGGCTCGACACGGTGACCAGCGGCCAGATCTACCTGGACGAGACCGAGATCACCGGTCTGAAGGACAAGAAGCTCACGCAGCTGCGCCGGGACCGGATCGGGTTCATCTTCCAGGCGTTCAACCTGCTGCCGACGCTGAACGCGCTGGAGAACATCACGCTGCCGATGGACATCGCCGGGCGCAGGCCCGATGCCCAGTGGCTGGAGCGCGTGGTGGAGACCGTGGGTCTGGCCGGGCGGCTCAAGCACCGGCCGACCCAGCTGTCGGGCGGTCAGCAGCAGCGCGTCGCCGTGGCGCGGGCGCTGGCGGCCCGGCCGGAGATCATCTTCGGTGACGAGCCGACCGGAAACCTGGACTCGCGGGCGGGCGCCGAAGTCCTCGGCTTCCTGCGCCAGTCCGTGGACGAGCTGGGCCAGACCATCGTGATGGTCACCCACGACCCGGTGGCCGCCTCCTACGCGGACCGGGTGCTCTACCTCGCCGACGGCCGGATCGTGGACGAGATGTTCCGGCCGACCGCGGACGCCGTGCTCGACCGCATGAAGGACTTCGACGCGCGGGGGCGGACGTCGTGACCGTGCTCAAGACCTCGATGCGCAACTTCCTCGCGCACAAGGGACGGATGGCGCTCTCCGCCGTCGCGGTCCTGCTGTCGGTGGCGTTCGTGTGCGGCACGCTCGTCTTCACCGACACCATGAACACCACCTTCGACAAGCTGTTCGCGGCGACCGCCTCCAACGTGACCGTCAGCCCCAAGTCGGGCGACGCGAGCCAGGGCGCCCGCTCCCAGACCGGCCGGCCCGAGGCGCTGCCCGCCTCGGTGGTCGAGCGGGTCAAGAAGGCGTCCGGCGTGCAGAAGGCCGAGGGCGCCGTCAGCAGCCCCAACGTCACGGTCGTCAACGCCAAGAACGAGAACATGGGCTCCTCCACCGGCGCCCCCACCATCGCCGGCAACTGGACCGACAACGACCTCAAGGCGATGGAGATCACCTCCGGCCGCGCCCCGCGCGGGCCGACCGAGATGATGGTCGACGCCGACACCGCCGCCAAGCACCACCTGAAGCTCGGTGACGAACTGCGCACCATCGCCGTCACCGGCGACTTCACCGCGAAGATCACCGGCATCACCACCTTCAAGGTCACCAACCCCGGTGCCGCGATCGTCTACTTCGACACCGCGACCGCGCAGCGCGAACTCCTGGGCACCACCGGCCAGTTCACCGACGTCAACGTCACCGCCGCGAGCGGGGTGAGCGACGAGCAGCTCAAGCAGAACGTGGCGGCCGCGCTCGGCGCCGGCCCGTACAAGCTGCAGACCGCGAAGGAGGCCGCGGACGCCAACCGCTCCGACGTCGGCTCCTTCCTCGACGTGATGAAGTACGCGATGCTCGGCTTCGCCGGGATCGCCTTCCTCGTCGGCATCTTCCTGATCATCAACACGTTCTCGATGCTGGTCGCCCAGCGCACCCGCGAGATCGGCCTGATGCGGGCCATCGGCTCCAGCCGCAAGCAGGTCAACCGCTCGGTCCTGCTGGAGGCGCTGCTGCTCGGCGTGTTCGGCTCGATCCTCGGGGTGGGCGCGGGAGTCGGTCTCGCGGTCGGCCTGATGAAGCTGATGGGCTCCATGGGGATGGAGCTGTCCACCCGTGACCTCACGGTCGCGTGGACGACGCCCGTGATCGGCCTGGTGCTCGGCGTCGTGGTGACGGTCGTCGCCGCCTATGTGCCGGCCCGGCGGGCCGGGAAGATCTCCCCGATGGCCGCGCTGCGCGACGCGGGCACCCCGGCCGACGGCAAGGCCGGTGTGGTCCGGGCCGTCATCGGTCTGGTCCTGACCGGTGCGGGCGGCGCGGCACTGCTCGGCGCCGCCAACTCCTCAAAGGCGTCGGCCGGTTCGGGCCTGCTCGGCCTCGGCGTCGTCCTCACCCTGATCGGTTTCGTGGTCATCGGGCCGCTGCTCGCGGGCGGTGTGGTCCGGGTCATCGGCGCGCTGGTGCTGCGGATCTTCGGCCCGGTCGGGCGGATGGCCGAGCGCAACGCGCTGCGCAACCCGCGGCGCACCGGCGCGACCGGCGCGGCCCTGATGATCGGTCTCGCGCTGGTGGCCTGCCTCTCGGTGGTCGGCTCCTCGATGGTCGCCTCCGCCACCGACGAGCTCGACAAGTCGGTCGGCGCGGACTTCATCGTGTCCTCCGGCACCGGCCAGCCCATCGTGCCGCAGGCCGCCGACGCGCTGAAGCGGACCCCGGGCATCGAGCACGTCACCAACTACAAGTCGCTCGAAGCCAAGCTGACCACCCCCGACGGCAAGACCGAGGACAAGCACGTCACCGCCGCCGACCCGACGTACCAGCAGGACCTGCGGCGCAAGACCGTCGACGGCGACCTCGCGGCGGCGTACGGCACGAACGCCATGTCGGTCGGTGACACCTACGCCAAGGCGCACGGCGTCAAGGTCGGCGACTCGCTGAGCGTCGCCTTCAAGGACGGCCGCACGGCGAAGCTGAAGGTCGCGGCGATCACCTCGGACGACACCAATGTCGACAAGGGCGCGATGTACACCGACGTCACGACCGCCGCCCAGTACATGCCGGCCGACAAGATGCCCAAGAACATGCTGATGTTCGCCAAGGCGCAGAACGGCAAGGCGAAGGACGCCTACGCCGCGCTGAAGGAGTCGCTGAAGGCGTATCCGCAGTACAAGGTGCAGAACCAGGCCGACTTCAAGCAGACGCTGAAGGACCAGATCGGCCAGCTCCTGAACATCGTGTACGGACTGCTCGCCCTCGCGATCATCGTCGCGGTGCTCGGTGTGGTGAACACCCTGGCCCTGTCGGTGGTCGAGCGGACCAGGGAGATCGGCCTGATGCGCGCGATCGGCCTCTCGCGCCGCCAGCTGCGCCGGATGATCCGTCTGGAGTCGGTGGTGATCGCCCTGTTCGGCGCGCTGCTCGGCCTCGGGCTCGGCATGGGCTGGGGCACCACCGCCCAGAAGCTGCTCGCGCTTCAGGGCATGGGAGTCCTGGAGATTCCCTGGCCGACCATCCTCACCGTGTTCGTCGCCTCGGCGTTCGTGGGCCTGTTCGCCGCGCTGATACCCGCCTTCCGGGCGGGGCGGATGAACGTCCTGAACGCGATCGCCAGCGACTAGTCAGGCCTCCAGGCGCAGCACCACATATCCCGCTGCCACCCCGGTGACCGTGTAACGGGCACCGGGGTGCAGCGTTTTGGCGTACTCCACGGGGTCGCCCGCCCAGTTGTCGCCGTTGTCGATCGCGATGTAGCGCGGGGTCACCGGGCGGGCGTCGCCCACCCAGAAGACCCGGCAGCGGGAGGTGAGCCTGGCGATCGGCCCGACGTTCGCCTCCACCGTCGCCCCGTCCGGTATCCGCTCCAACAGGCGCTCCACGGCGGCCACTTGGGGGCTCTTGCGGTACGTGTCCGGCTCGGTCAGCTCCGCCAGCGGCAGCGAGGGCGTCAGGGCCAGGGCCGCGGCCGCCGCGCAGAACGGCAGGTTGCGGGCGTACGAGCGCAGCCAGGGGCGCGGGCTGTGGCGGGCGGTGGCCGCCGCGTCGGCGAGGGCGAGCGCGAGAACGGGCATCAGGACCGCGCTGTAGTGCCAGTCGGTGGACCAGTAGTGGTCGTCCGACGACACGAAGCGCCAGCCGATGGTGGGCAGCGCGGCGAGCAGCAGCGGGGAGCGCAGCGCGAGCAGGCCGGTGGTGGGGAGCAGGATCCAGATCAGGGTGCGCAGCTTGGTGTCCCCGGCGGCCAGCGGCCCCGCGCCGCCCATCTTGCTCCAGTAGTCGTACGCGTCCGAGGAGTTGAAGGCGGGGATGACGGCGGTGAAGGTGACCAGGGCGGCCACCGTGCCGAAGGCGGCCACGGCGGCGGCCCACCGCACGGCGCGCGGCGAGACGCGGCGGGCCCGCACCGCGACGACGACGGCGAGCGCGCTGGTCGTCAGACCCAGGTCCTCCTTCACCAGGACCAGCGGCAGCGCGTACAGGAGCGCGGCGCGCCAGCGTTCGCGCAGCAGCGCCTCCAGGGAGAAGGCGATCAGCGGGACGGCGAAGCAGATCTCGTGGAAGTCGAAGTCGGCCGCGCGCTGCATCCCCCACGACAGGCCGAACGCGGCCCCGACCGCGAGCCCGGGGCCTCGGCCCAGCAGCCGGGCCGAGGCGCGGGCCACCGGGACGGCGGCCAGCGCGAACAGCGCGGACTGGGCGACGAGCAGGGTGACGGGGGTGGGGAACAGCCGGTAGGCGGGGGCGAGCAGCGCGGTCACCGGACTGAAGTGGTCGCCGAGGATGTTGGTGCCGGGCCCCTTCAGATCGGCGACCGGCGCCTGGAAGTGGGCGTAGGCGCGGACCACCTGCTCGAAGATGCCCAGGTCCCAGGAGAGCGTCTCCATCCGCCGGTAGCGGAGCACGGAGAGCGCGGTGTACGCGGTGAAGAGCACGGCGGCGAGCAGATACGGGTCGGCTGCCCGCCGCTGGAGTATTCGGCCGGGCAGCCGGGCCCGCCGCGAGGCCTCCCCGCTGGTCTGCTGCGTGGATGGGGGCGCGGCGAGCAGCACTCCGGACAACGTGGGGCTCCTTGGCTTCAATGGCTGGGGGTGGTCGGGGTGGCGGTGAGGGTGCCGGAGGGGGACGGGTCCGCGAAGGAGGGGTCGGGGAACGGGGAGGCGGGGTCGGGGGACGAGGAGGAGGGGACCGGCGAGGGGGAGCCGAAGGACGGCACGGAGCTCCGCGGGGCGGGCGAGCCGCCGGTCGGGGTGGACGCGGGCAGCGCCGGCGCGCCCTGCTGGAGGCGCAGCCCGGCGGCGGCGCCGGACCCGGCGAGCAGGCACACCGCGCACGCGGCGAGGGCGGCGAGGTTGCGGCGGCGGCGCCGCAGCCCGCGCGCCGCGACCCGCTCGGCGGGTTCGGGCACGATGCACCGGCCGCCCGCGTCGGCGGCCCGCTTCAGCGCGCGGGCCAGGGACTCCTCGTCCGGGTGGAAGTCAGACACCGTGTTCCTCCTCCAAGAGGCGGGGCGCGAGGGCGGCCCGTGCGCGCGAAAGGTGGGTCTTGACGGTGCCGGCGGAGATGCCCGTCTCGTGGGCGACCTGGTCCACGCTCAGATCGCACACGTAGTGCAGTACGGCGACGCGGCGCTGGCGGTCGGAGAGGCCGCGCAGGGCGTCGACCAGGGCGACGGTGCCCGGGTCCGGTTCGGGGGCGGCGGGGGCTGCCTCGCTGTGCCTGCGCCAGGCCTCGGCGGCCCTGCGGCCGCGCCGCCACCGGCTCACGGCGAGCCGCCACGCCACGGTGCGCACCCATGCCTCGGGCCCGGCCCCCGCGTCGAGCCGGCCCCGGCGGCCCCAGGCCCGCACGAATGCCTCCTGGACCACGTCCTGGGCCTCGTGCAGGTCGCCGGTCATCAGGTACACCTGGCCGACCAGCGGTTTCACGGAGTGAGCGTAGAACTCCTCGAACTCCTCGTCGGTCAATGCGGCTCCCGTGACTGGACAGATCTCACGGGGTATACGCCCCCGCGGCCGCATCCGGTTGACACCGCACGTCAAGTTTTAACGTTGATCGGCGAAAACCAGCCTCTCCGGCGTGTGGGGAGCGGGGTTCGGGGCGGAGCCCCGAGGGGGTGCGGGCGATCAGGACGGCGGGTGTCGGCGGGGCGTCGTACGCTGGAAGCCCCCCGGCCCGTCAGACGTGTCGGGCGGTTCGCGTTGCCCACTTCCCGGGATGGATGCCCTTCATGAGCCTGCACGGTCTGCTGGACGCCGTTGTACGAGACCCCGCGCTCGCCGAAGCGGTGAAGGCCGCCACCGACGGACACCGGATGCACGTCGACCTGGTCGGCCCGCCCGCCGCCCGCCCCTTCGCGGTGGCGGCCCTGGCGCGCGGGGCCGGGCGCCCGGTGCTCGCGGTGACCGCGACGGGCCGGGAGGCCGAGGACCTCGCCGCCGCGCTGCGGTCCCTGCTCCCCCCGGACGCCGTGGCCGAGTACCCCTCGTGGGAGACGCTGCCGCACGAACGGCTCTCGCCGCGCAGCGACACCGTGGGCCGCAGGCTCGCCGTGCTGCGCCGTCTCGCGCACCCGAGCACGGACGACCCGTCGGCGGGCCCGGTCAACGTGGTGGTCGCGCCGATCCGTTCGGTGCTGCAACCGCAGGTGAAGGGGCTCGGCGACCTGGAGCCGGTGGCGCTGCGCACCGGGCAGTCCGCCGATCTGAACGACATCGTGGAGGGGCTCGCGGCAGCGGCGTACGCGCGGGTCGAACTCGTCGAGAAGCGCGGCGAGTTCGCGGTCCGCGGCGGCATCCTGGACGTGTTCCCGCCGACCGAGGAGCACCCGCTGCGCGTGGAGTTCTGGGGCGACGACGTCGAGGAGATCCGGTACTTCAAGGTCGCCGACCAGCGCTCCCTGGAGGTCGCCGAGCACGGCCTGTGGGCGCCGCCCTGCCGCGAGCTGCTGCTCACCGAGGACGTGCGCACCCGGGCCGCGGCCCTCGCCGAGGAGCACCCGGAGCTCGGCGAGCTCCTCGGCAAGATCGCCGAGGGGATCGCGGTGGAGGGCATGGAGTCCCTCGCGCCGGTCCTGGTGGACGACATGGAGCTTCTGATCGACGTGCTGCCGAAGGGTTCGATGGCCGTCGTCTGCGACCCGGAGCGGGTGCGGACCAGAGCCGCCGACCTGGTGGCGACCAGCCAGGAGTTCCTGCAGGCGTCGTGGGCGGCGAGCGCCGGCGGGGGCCAGGCGCCCATCGACGTGGACGCGGCCTCCCTGTGGGGCATCGCGGACGTCCGCGACCGGGCCCGCGAGCTCGGCATGATGTGGTGGTCGGTGTCGCCGTTCGCCGCCGATGACGCCGACCTGGACGACGACACCGTCAAGCTCGGCATGCACGCCCCCGAGACGTACCGCGGCGACACCCAGCGCGCGCTCGCCGACACCAAGCAGTGGCTCGCCGACGGCTGGCGCACGGTGTACGTGACGGAGGGCCACGGCCCGGCGTCCCGCACGGTCGAGGTCCTCGGCGGCGAAGGCATCCCGGCTCGACTGGACGTGGAACTGGCCCAGTTGACGCCCTCCGTCGTCCAAGTGGCCTGCGGGGCCATCGACTTCGGGTTCATCGACCCGGCGCTCAAGCTCGCGGTCCTGACCGAGACCGACCTCACCGGCCAGCGCACCGCCAGCAAGGACCTGGGCCGCATGCCGGCCCGGCGCCGCAAGACCATCGACCCGCTCACCCTGGAGGTGGGTGACTACATCGTGCACGAGCAGCACGGTGTGGGCCGCTATCTGGAGATGGTGCAGCGCACCGTGCAGGGCGCGACCCGCGAGTACCTCCTGGTCGAGTACGCGCCCGCCAAGCGCGGCCAGCCCGGCGACCGGCTGTACATCCCGACCGACCAGCTGGAGCAGGTCACCAAGTACGTCGGCGGCGAGGCCCCCACTCTGCACCGGCTCGGCGGCGCCGACTGGACCAAGACCAAGGCGCGGGCGAAGAAGGCCGTCAAGGAGATCGCCGCCGACCTCATCAAGCTGTACAGCGCGCGCATGGCGGCGCCCGGCCACGCCTTCGGCGCGGACACCCCCTGGCAGCGCGAGCTGGAGGACGCCTTCCCGTACGCGGAGACCCCCGACCAGCTCTCCACGATCGCCGAGGTCAAGGAGGACATGGAGAAGACGGTCCCGATGGACCGGCTGATCTGCGGCGACGTCGGCTACGGAAAGACGGAGATCGCGGTGCGGGCCGCGTTCAAGGCCGTCCAGGACGGCAAGCAGGTCGCCGTGCTCGTCCCGACCACGCTCCTCGTCCAGCAGCACTTCGGCACGTTCACCGAGCGGTACGCCCAATTCCCGGTCGTGGTACGGGCGTTGAGCCGGTTCCAGTCCGACAGCGAGGCGAAGGCGACCCTGGAAGGGCTCCGGGACGGCTCTGTCGACCTGGTCATCGGCACGCACCGGCTGTTCTCCTCCGAGACCAAGTTCAAGGACCTGGGCCTGGTCATCGTCGACGAGGAGCAGCGCTTCGGCGTCGAGCACAAGGAGCAGCTGAAGAAGCTCCGTGCCAATGTGGACGTGCTGACGATGTCGGCGACGCCCATTCCCCGCACGCTCGAAATGGCCGTGACCGGCATCCGCGAGATGTCCACGATCACCACCCCGCCGGAGGAGCGCCACCCGGTGCTCACCTTCGTCGGACCGTACGAGCAGAAGCAGATCGGCGCCGCGATCCGGCGTGAACTGCTGCGCGAGGGCCAGGTCTTCTACATCCACAACCGGGTCGAGTCCATCGACCGGGCGGCCGCCCGGCTGCGCGAGATCGTGCCCGAGGCGCGCATCCAGACCGCGCACGGGCAGATGGGCGAGAGTGCCCTGGAGCAGGTCGTGGTCGACTTCTGGGAGAAGAAGTTCGACGTGCTCGTCTCGACCACGATCGTGGAGTCGGGCATCGACATCTCGAACGCGAACACGCTGATCGTGGAGCGCGGCGACAACTTCGGCCTGTCCCAGCTCCACCAGCTGCGCGGCCGGGTCGGCCGTGGCCGCGAGCGGGGGTACTCCTACTTCCTGTATCCGCCGGAGAAGCCGCTGACCGAGACCGCGCACGAGCGGCTCGCCACCATCGCCCAGCACACCGAGATGGGCGCGGGCATGTACGTGGCGATGAAGGACCTGGAGATCCGCGGCGCGGGCAATCTGCTCGGCGGCGAGCAGTCCGGGCACATCGCGGGCGTCGGCTTCGACCTGTACGTCCGCATGGTCGGCGAGGCCGTCGCCGACTACCGGGCGCAGATGGAGGGCGGCGAGCAGGAGGAGGCGCCGCTGGAGGTCAAGATCGAGCTGCCGGTCGACGCGCACGTCCCGCACGACTACGCGCCGGGCGAGCGGCTGCGCCTCCAGGCCTACCGGGCGATCGCCTCGGCCAACTCCGAGGACGACGTCAAGGCCGTACGCGAAGAGCTCACCGACCGGTACGGCAAGCTGCCCGAGCCGGTCGAGAACCTGCTCCTGGTGGCGGGCCTTCGCATGCTGGCCCGCGCCTGCGGGGTCGGTGAGATCGTGCTCCAGGGCGCCAACATCCGTTTTGCCCTCCCGTCACCCGACCGCCACCCCTCAACGAGCGCTGACGCGCGCCCCTCTCCATTGGAGTTGAGGGAGTCGCAGGAGCTGCGCCTCAAGCGCCTCTACCCGCGTACGGTCATCAAGGCGCCCACCCGGCAGATCCTGGTGCCCCGGCCGACCGCCGGGAAGATCGGCGGGAAGCCGGTGGTGGGGCGGGAACTGCTCGCGTGGACGGGCGAGTTCCTGACCACGATCCTGGGGTCCTGAGAGCCTGCCGCTGACACGGCGGGAAAGGGCGGGCGGTGCCACCGGGCGCCGCCCGCCCTTTTTGGTGCCGGGCCGACACGGGCGCCTCCTGGAGCGCGGCCCGCGCCCGGCGGCGGGGGCCGCGCCCGGTCCCGTACGCCGGTCGCGCCGTGGTGATCAAGGCCGGACGGCTGTCCCTTTCGGGACCATTGGTCCATGGCCCGCCGGGTAGGACTGTCTAGGATTGCGAGGTTCCGCCAACTCCTGCCAGGACGGCCCGCCTTGATGCGTACCTACCGAATCGCCCTCCCCGCAACCGTCCTCGCGGCGTCGCTCGTCCTCGCCGGATGCGGTGGTGACGATGCCAAAAAGGGGGCGGGCGCCGCTCCCGGACCCAAGGGCGCGGCGGGCTCCGCGCTCGCCGCCGTCGACTCGCTCACCGTCAAGGGGCGGGCGCCGAAGACCGGTTACAGCCGCGACCAGTTCGGCAAGGGCTGGACCGACACCGACCACAACGGCTGCGCGACCCGCGAGGACATACTCAAGCGGGACCTCAAGGACGTGACGTTCAAGGACAAGTGCGACGTGGCGTCCGGGACGCTCGTCCGCGACCCGTACACCGGGGAGTCCATCCAGTTCCAGCGCGGCGCCAGCAAGATCGACATCGATCATGTGGTGGCGCTGTCGGACGCCTGGCAGAAGGGCGCCCAGCAGTGGGACAAGCAGAAGCGGACCGAGTTCGCCAACGATCCGCTCAATCTGATCGCCGTGGACGCGAGCGCCAACCGCCGCAAGAGCGACGGTGACGCGGCGACCTGGCTGCCGCCCTACCAGGCGTACCGCTGTACATATGTGGCGGACCAGGTGGCCGTGAAGAAGAAGTACGGGGTGTGGGTGACGGACGCCGAGAAGACCGCCATGAAGACGGTCCTGGACGCCTGCCCCGCCCAGCGGCTCCCGACGGGCTGATCCGCCCACCCGTTCCCGCTCAGACCGCCGTCCGGCGGGCGCGCACCCTGCGCCGCAGCGGCCCCCACGACGCCACCCCCACCAGCGCGAGCAGCGCGCCCCCTCCCACCATGGAGCCCGAACGCAGGCCCGGTGGGCGGAAGGCGCAGTCCACCGACTGCGCCGCGCCGGTCAGCGGGACGGCCACCAGGCCCAGGTAGTCGCCCGCCGGGGCAGCGGCGGAACCGTTCACGCGGCAGGTCCAGCCCGCGATGCGAGGCATCGCGAACACCGCCGTGCCCTTCGCTCCGGCGGGGAGTTCGGCGCGTACGCCGCTGTCCGAGACGTCGACCTTCGTGGCGCCCGTCGTGCGCAGCCGGTCCACCGCCCGGTTCAGGGCCGCCCGGTCCAGGCAGCCGAGTTCCGTGTTGCGGTCGGCGGGGGTCAGGGTGATGTGCGAGGCGCGGCCCGGTCCCGCCGAGGTGCCGAAGGGGATCAGCGGGGCCCGGCGGCTGGGGGCGCCGCCGCGCATCTCGACGGCCGGCCCGTCGCCCAGGCGGGCGCTGCCGAAGTGCTCCGGGGCCCACAGGAAGATGTCGGTCCCGGCGGGGCAGCCCTGCGCGAGGGTGCGCGTCGTGTACACCCGGGCGCCGAGCAGGAGTTCCTGGTTGCGGAACGGGTTGGTGCCGTACGCCGGTTGGGGTGCGGGCGGCCGGACCGTGACGAGCGGCGGGGTCGCGGCGGCCCGGATCAGCGAGGGGGCGCCGCCCTTCTCCGTCACCCGCACCCGCGCGCCCACCGAGAAGATCGCGTCGGTCACCGGGTTGTCCAGGCTCTGCACCGCCCGCCCGCGCGAGGTCCAGCCGCCGCCGAGCGCGGTCATCGTACGGTTCAGCACCTCGGGGGTGAGGCTGGAGTAGTAGGCGCCGCCCTCGCCGCCGAGCAGCAGCGGGTCGTTGTTGGTGATCTGCCGCTGCCCCGGATCGGTGCGGTGGCCGGGCCAGCCGGACGCGTCCGCCTCCAGGGCGGCCCGCGCCGCGTGCTCGGCGCCCCAGGCGGGGTAGCCGTCCATCCGGGCCGCCCGCTGCTGGTCCCCGTACGCCGCCGTCACGCCCGCCTGCGCGATCTGCGCGCCCGCCAGCAGGGCGAGCGCCGTGATCACCAGCCCGCGCCGGCCCCGGCGCATCAGGAGCAGGGCGCCGGCCACTGCCGCCAGGCCCAGCGCGAACAGCGGGTACGTCCACGCCGAGATCAGCTCGCTGAAGGCCGCGCCCGCCGCGATCAGGGCCAGCACGCCGCCGCCGCCGAGCAGCGCGCGGCGCCCGGGGATCCCGTACGACAGGGAGATCCAGGCGGCGATCACGAGGATGCCGCACAGCACGAAGGTCTGCCGGTAGGGGCTGCCGTTGGGGGTGACGAAGGCGTGCCAGGCCAGGTGGGTGGGCTTCCACTGGAAGGACACCGCGACGGCCAGGGCGAGGCCGCTCCAGGCGTAGCGCTCGCGGCGCGGGACGGCGCGGTGGAAGCCGAGGGTGCAGGCGAGCAGGAGCGCGCCGGTGCCGAGGAAGACGGCGGGGGAGGAGAAGGAGTACGTGCCGGGCAGGGTGCGGGCCAGGTAGTCCGGCCAGGAGACCGGCTGGAACTCCCGCACCCAGCCCGGATGCGCGTGCCGGGTGCCCAGATAGATGGTGAACAGTACGGGCGCCGAGAGCCCGATGCCGATCGCGACCGACCGCGCGGCCCGCAGCACGGCCCGCACCCGGCCCCGCGCATCCGTCCCGCGGTCCACGAACAGCAGCAGGAGCAGGACGAGACCCGCGCCGATCGTCGCCATGTACGCGGTGTAGAAGTTGGCGATCCAGGCGAGCGCCACGACCAGCGCTCCGGCCACCGGCCGCCGCCCCGCCCTCGCCCACTCGACGACCAGACACAGCAGCGGGAAGGCGATCAGGCCGTCCAGCCACATCGGGTTGTACGTCGACTCCAGGATCGACCAGCCGCACAGCGCGTACGAGGCGCCGAGCACCCCCGCCGCCCAGCAGTGCCGGGCCGCCGGGCGCAGCGCGAGCAGCAGCACCGTCATGGCGACGGCCGCCGCCGCCATCTTCAGCACGGTGATCACATACACCGCGAGGTCGATCCGGTCGCGCGGGAAGACCCCGACGAGCAGCGCGAAGGGGCTGCTCAGATACGTACCGAGGTCGGGCAGGAACGAAGTGCCGTACCCGGACTGCCAGTTGAGGAGCAGACCGCCGTCGGCGCGGCCGTGCAGCAGGTCCCACAGGTGCTCGTGGAAGGGGATGAACTGGTTGCCCAGGTCGTTGATGCTGCGGGTGTGGCGCTGGAGGGGGCCGAGCGGGATCACCCCGGCGACCGCGTCCGCGCCGCACACCGCCAGGAACGTGATCAGTGCGGAGAGGGCGGCGGCCCGGGTGCGGGGCCGGCGGGCGGCTGCGATCCGCACCGGGGCCACCGGCGGGGCGGGGGCGGCTTCGAGGGTCGGCATCGAGGTCCTTTGCTGTGCGCTGCCGTCGAATATGCCGGACCCCCGGGAACAGCGCAGCGGGCCGGGGCTTCAGTTCACGCAATGGACGGCGCGGCTTCATCCCGCTTCACCCCCGCGACCGACAAGGGTCGCGAATCGTTGGGCGAATCAGTGGCCCCGGCCACGGCGACTGCCTACCATCGATCACCGCAAGGTCTTAAGCAAGGTTCGTCGCTCAGTCGCACGCATCTGCTCCGCCGGGAGGCTCCTTTGCACCGCCGCCGTCGCACCGCGCTCTCCGTCTCTGTCGCCCTGCTCGCCGCGGGCCCGCTGCTCACCGCCTGCGGCAGTACGGCCCACCCGGGGGCCGCGGCCGTCGTCGGGGGCCACCGGATCGAGGTCTCCGCGCTCCAGGCCGAGGTCAAGGACGTACGGACGGCGCAGCAGGGCTCGCCGCAGTCCGCCCAGCTCATCAAGGACTCGGGGCAGCTCGGCCGTGTGAAGCTCAGCAACATGATCTTCGACAGGGTGCTCGCGCACGCGGCCGAGCAGGCCGGGGTGAGCGTCAGCCGCAAGGAGATCCAGGACGCGCGGGACGCGATGGTCCGCCAGGCCGGCGGCGAGGACCAGCTGCGCCAGCAGGCGCTCAGCAACGGCGGGCTCGCCCCCGACCAGATCGACGGCTACGTCCAGCGCCAGGTCACCGAGCAGAAGCTGGCCGCCGCGATCGGCGCCCGCACCCAGCAGGACCTGCTGCCCGCCCTGGTCAAGGCCTCCAAGGACCTCGCCGTGGACGTGAACCCGCGCTACGGCAGCTGGAACGCGAGCCAGATCCAGCTCGCCGACTACCAGGCCCCCTGGATCGCGAAGACCAAACAGGCCGCCGCGCCGCAGGCCGCCCCCGAGGACCAGCAGGGCGCCCCGCAGGACTCGGCGTCGACGGGCTGAGCCGGTGGCGCCTCGGGGCCCGCGGCCGGTGGGCCAGCGGGTAGGTTCGACGGGTGACTGCTGCCCAAGAACCCGGCCGAATCGTTTTGCTCACCGCGAGCCACCGGGTCGCCCCCGGACTCCTGTCGTGGCCCGCGTGGCAGACCCTGCGCGCCGCCGACCTCGTGCTGTGCCCCGACGCCGGGCACCCGCAGCTGCCGTATCTGCGCGAGGCCGGCATCGAGGCCGAGCTCCTGGCGCCGGACGCGCAGGAACTGGTGGCGGCCTGCGCGGGGGGCCGCACCGTCGTCGTGCTGCCCTCCGGCGAGGGCGACCGGCGGCTGACCGACGGGCTCGCCCGGCTGGCCGGCTCCGGGCGGGTGCAGATGCCGGACCTGGAGCTGCTGCCCGGCTCGTACGATCTGCCGGGCGCCCGCCTGCTCGACCTCGTCCAGGTCATGGACCGCATCCGCCGCGAATGCCCCTGGTCCTCGCAGCAGACCCACAAGGGACTCGCCAAGTACGCCCTTGAGGAGGCGTACGAACTGGTCGAGGCGGTGGAGGAGGGCGACCGCGACGAGTTGCGCGAGGAGCTCGGCGACGTGCTGCTCCAGGTCGTCTTCCACGCGCGGATCGCCGAGGAGGACGGCGAGGCGCCGTTCTCCATCGACGATGTCGCGGGCGGCATCGTGGAGAAGCTGATCCACCGGCATCCGCACGTCTTCGGCGACGAGAGCGCCGAGACGCCCCAGGAGGTCAAGGAGCACTGGCTGCGGATGAAGGCGGTCGAGAAGCAGCGGGCGTCGGTGACGGACGGGGTCCCGCTGGGCCAGCCCGCGCTGGCGCTGGCCGCGAAGCTGTCCGCCCGGACCAGGACCGCGGGCCTGGCGGTCCCGCTCCCCGCCGGGGAGGGTGTGGGCTACCGCCTCCTGGCGCTGGCGACCGAGGCGGAGGCGTCCGGCGTCGACCCGGAGGCGGCGCTGCGCGCGGCGGCTCGGGCCTACCGGGCGGCGATCCGGGCGGCGGAGACGACGTAGCCCCGCCGCCAGGGGCCCCGGGCACCGAACTCGCCGAGCCCACCGGGCTGTTGCGGGCCGGACCCGCCCTCACCGCGGGGCGGTTGCCGGACGACTGAGGAAGTCCGTCCCGTCCGGCCGGTTACTGTCGAGGACATGCCCGACCAGTCGCCCACCCCGCCCGCCCCCGAACTCTTCACCTGGGAGTTCGCCACCGATCCGTACCCGGCCTACGCCTGGCTGCGCGAGCACGCCCCCGTGCACCGCACCAAGCTGCCGAGCGGCGTCGAGGCCTGGCTGGTGACGCGGTACGGGGACGCCAAGCAGGCCCTCGCCGACCAGCGGCTCTCCAAGAACCCCGCGCACCACGACGAGTCGGCCCACGCCAAAAACAAGACGGGCATTCCGGGCGAGCGCAAGGCCGAGCTGATGACGCATCTACTCAACATCGACCCGCCGGACCACACCCGGCTGCGGCGCCTGGTGTCGAAGGCGTTCACCCCGCGCACCGTGGCCCAATTCGCGCCGCGTGTGCAGGAGTTGACGGATCAGCTCATCGACGCGTTCGCGGCGAAGGGCGAGGCCGACCTCATCCACGACTTCGCCTTCCCGCTCCCCATCTACGCCATCTGCGATCTGCTCGGCGTACCGCGCGAGGACCAGGACGACTTCCGCGACTGGGCGGGCATGATGATCCGACACGGCGGCGGACCCCGCGGCGGGGTCGCCCGGTCGGTGAAGAAGATGCGCAACTACCTCGCCGAGCTCATCCACAGGAAGCGCGAGAACCCGGGCGACGACCTCATCTCGGGGCTCATCCGGGCCAGCGACCACGGCGAGCACCTGACGGAGAACGAGGCCGCCGCGATGGCCTTCATCCTGCTGTTCGCCGGATTCGAGACGACGGTCAATCTGATCGGCAACGGGGTGTACGCCCTGCTGCGCAACCCGGAGCAGCGCGAGCGGCTCCAGGTCTCGATCGGCGCGGGGGAGAGCGGTCTCCTGGAGACCGGCATCGAGGAACTGCTGCGCTACGACGGACCCGTCGAGCTGGCGACCTGGCGGTTCGCCACCGAACCGCTGACGATCGGCGGCCGGGACATCGCGGCGGGCGACCCGGTGCTCGTGGTGCTCGCGGCGGCCGACCGCGACCCCGAGCGCTTCGCCGACCCCGACACGCTCGACCTCGGCCGCCGGGACAACCAGCACCTCGGATACGGCCACGGCATCCACTACTGCATCGGCGCGCCGCTGGCCCGGCTCGAAGGCCGGACCGCGCTCGCGACCCTGCTGCAGCGCCTCCCTGACCTGCGGCTAGCGGTGGAACCTGCCGATTTGCGCTGGCGCGGCGGGCTCATCATGCGAGGACTGCGCACCCTGCCGGTCGAGTTCACGCCGCCGAACGGAACGGCCTCACCTGACGGACCGTCAAGACTGTGACTTTTATGTGATCTCGGGTGCATCGACTTGTGACAGGCGTTCGAGTACGGCTACGTTCACCGTTCATTCGGCTCAGCAGTCACACGGAAGGCCTCATCCATGCGCTCCGGGAATGGACGGCATCGTCGACCCCGCCAGGTACCCGCTCTCGTCGTCGCGGCAGGGGTGACCGGTTCGGCCATCGCGCTTCCGCTGCTCGCCGCGACCGGCGCGAACGCCGCGGACGCGAACTCCTGGAACCAGGTGGCCGCCTGCGAGTCCGGCGGAATGTGGAGCGCCGACTTCGGCAACGGCCTGTACGGCGGGCTCCAGCTCTCGCAGGACACCTGGGAGGCCTTCGGCGGTACGGACTACGCCCAGCGCGCCGACCTCGCCAGCCGCGCCCAGCAGATAGCCATCGCCGAGAAGGTGCTCGCGGCCCAGGGCACCAAGGCCTTCGCCAGCTGCTCCGGCGGGCTCACCAAGGGCGGCCGCGCGGCCGATGTCGACCCGGGCCTGCCCGCGACGCCGGACCCGGCCGGGGCGCCCGCGTCCACCGCGCCGACCGCTCCGGCGACCAAGGCGCCCGACGTCGCCCCGACGCCCGCGGCCTCCACCGCCCCGGCCGCGCCCTCGACGGGCGCCACGAAGCCCGCGGGTCCCGCCAAGCCGCCGACGCCCTCCGCGTCCACCCCGGCGAGCCCCGGCAAGCACCGCGGGGCGCCCTCGCCGGAGGAGGGCTCGGGCGCGACGCCGGGCGGCACCACCGGCTCCGCTACCGGCGCCCCGGCCGGACAGCCCGCCCCGGCCGGCTCCGGCGGTCCGGGCGGCTCGACCGACAGCCGCGACGCGGGGCGGCACGCCTCGCGAGGTGACGGCGGATCACGTGATGTCGGCAACACCCCCGCCGCGAACGGCGAGTACACCGTCCGCCCCGGCGACAACCTCTCGGTCATCGCCGACGCGAACAAGATCCACGGCGGCTGGCCCGCGCTCTACCACGCCAACGAGAAGCTGATCGGCACCGACCCGAACCTCATCCTGCCTGGCCAGAGCCTGGACCTGAAGGCCGCGGCGGCCGCTGCCACGGCCCCGAACTCGGTGCCGAAGCAGGGGTAGTTCGAGGGCGTATGTCCGTTCTGTGCAAGTGAGACATGGGTCTCTTCGCCTCAACTGGCGTGTCCCGTCTGCCCGGTCCGTCCGTCCCGCCCCCGACCTGCGGAAACGCCCCTTCTGTTGCGACAAGGAGGGGGGATTTTCCCCCGATGGGCGCCTTTGAACATTGGCGGGGCGTGTGTTTTCGTCGGACTCGCTCGTCACCACGAGCCCCGTCGACCGAGCACGCCGAATCCTGCCGTCGGCCGACGGGAACAGTCGACGCTTATGCGCCGTAGGCAGGAGCGGGGGACCCAAGGTACGTGCCGGGCCCGGCAGTTGAAGCAACTGCCGACCGGCTTGGGGTGAAGACGGGCGCCACAGCGCTCGGCCGGGCAGCTCACGCCCGAACCCGACAGCTCACCTCGCAGGCGTCGGTGAGGAGAAACTCCATGCTGCTTTCCGGCAAGGGCAAGCACCGCCGCCCGTCCAAGGCCGTCCGTGTCGCCACGCTGGCCGGCGTCACCGGCGCCGCTGTCGCCGCCCCGCTGATGGCGGCCGGCTCGGCCTCCGCCGCCTCCGTCCAGACCTGGGACGCGGTCGCCCAGTGCGAGTCCGGCGGCAACTGGTCCATCAACACCGGCAACGGCTACTACGGCGGCCTGCAGTTCTCGCAGTCCTCCTGGGCCGCCGCCGGCGGCACCCAGTACGCCGCCCGCGCCGACCTGGCCACCAAGGGCCAGCAGATAGCCGCCGCCGAGAAGCTGCTCGCCATCCAGGGTCCGGGCGCCTGGTCCTGCGCCGGCGCCGGCAACCTGACCTCCGGCGGCAGCAAGGCCAACGTCGACACCTCCGGCTCCTCGTCGTCCTCCTCTTCTTCGTCTTCTTCTTCGTCCCCCTCGAAGTCGCAGTCCGCGAAGCCGAAGGCCAAGCCGCAGCAGAAGACCCAGCGCGCCCAGCCCGCGCCGGAGGCCGCCCGCGGCGAGCAGCGCACCGAGCCGGTCAAGCAGGGCAACGGCGAGTACACCGTCAAGGCCGGCGACACCCTCGGCCAGATCGCTTCCGCCAACGGCACCAAGGGCGGCTGGCAGAAGCTGTTCGAGCTGAACAAGGACGTCGTCAAGGACGCCAACCTGATCTACCCGGGCCAGAAGCTCCACCTGAGCTGAGTCCGCCCCGCCCCAAGTCCCCCCGGTCCGGCGCGCATTCCCCCGTACGCGCCGGGCCGGGGTTTCGGCTGTTACCCGGCAGTAGTTCTGCGGACCTTTGGCAGGGAATCAGGGTCCTTGGGCCCTTTTTCGTCCCAGGAGGCGGGCACTCGGCTGGCCGGAGCCCCGGAGCCGGTTAGGCTCTTGTCGCAAGGCCGCAGCGACCCCTGCGCGGCCCCGCACTGCTTGCGTCACATCTAGCGTCACATCCCAGAAGGAGATGCTCGTGCCGTCCATCGACGTCGTCGTAGCCCGGGAAATCCTGGACTCCCGAGGCAACCCCACGGTCGAGGTCGAGGTCGGCCTCGACGACGGCAGCACCGGCCGTGCTGCAGTTCCGTCCGGCGCCTCCACCGGTGCCTTCGAGGCCATCGAGCTCCGCGACGGTGACCCCAACCGCTACGGCGGCAAGGGTGTCGAGAAGGCCGTCCTCGCCGTCATCGAGCAGATCGGCCCGGAGCTCGTCGGCTACGACGCCACCGAGCAGCGCCTGATCGACCAGGCCATGTTCGACCTGGACGCCACCGACAACAAGGGCTCGCTCGGCGCCAACGCCATCCTCGGCGTCTCGCTCGCCGTCGCGCACGCCGCCTCCGAGGCCAGCGACCTGCCGCTGTTCCGCTACCTGGGCGGCCCGAACGCGCACCTGCTGCCCGTTCCGATGATGAACATCCTCAACGGCGGATCCCACGCGGACTCCAACGTCGACATCCAGGAGTTCATGATCGCTCCGATCGGCGCGGAGTCCTTCTCCGAGGCCCTTCGCTGGGGCGCCGAGGTCTACCACACGCTCAAGGGCGTCCTGAAGCGCAAGGGCCTGTCGACCGGCCTCGGCGACGAGGGCGGCTTCGCGCCGAACCTGGAGTCCAACCGCGCGGCCCTGGACCTCATCCTTGAGGCCATCAAGGAAGCCGGCTACGCCCCGGGCAAGGACATCGCGCTCGCGCTCGACGTCGCCGCGTCCGAGTTCTACAAGGACGGCAAGTACGAGTTCGAGGGCAAGTCCCGCTCGGCCGCCGAGATGACCGAGTACTACGAGGAGCTCGTCTCCGCGTACCCGCTGGTCTCCATCGAGGACCCGCTGTTCGAGGACGACTGGGCCGGCTGGAACACCATCACCTCGCGCCTGGGCTCCAAGGTCCAGATCGTCGGCGACGACCTCTTCGTCACCAACCCCGAGCGCCTGGCCCGCGGCATCGAGGAGGGCTCCGCCAACGCCCTGCTCGTCAAGGTCAACCAGATCGGTTCGCTGACCGAGACCCTGGACGCCGTCGAGATGGCCCAGCGCAACGGCTTCAAGTGCATGATGTCCCACCGCTCCGGCGAGACCGAGGACGTCACCATCGCCGACCTCGCCGTCGCGGTGAACTGCGGTCAGATCAAGACCGGCGCCCCGGCCCGCTCGGACCGCGTCGCCAAGTACAACCAGCTGCTGCGCATCGAGGAGATCCTCGACGACGCCGCGGTGTACGCGGGCCGCTCCGCCTTCCCGCGCTTCAAGGGCTGAGGGTCAAACCCCTAGCCAGTCGTACGTACGTCCCCGCACTCGGTCCCGTACCGTGTCCGGGGACGTACGTATGTGACGGGGAGGCGGGAGAGCGATGGCCAAGGGCGCCAAGGTGAAGGACCGCGACCGGTTCTCCACCGCCGCCAGGATCAAGGTGCTCGGCGAGCAGACCGCCGCCCGCGTCTACCGCTCGCAGACCAAGCGGCAGGCCCGCCGCTCCCGGCTCACCGGCCGTGCGGCGCTGCTCGCCCTCGTGATGTGCTCGCTGGTCGTGGCGCTCGCCTACCCCATGCGGCAGTACGTCTCCCAGCGCGCCGACATCTCCGACCAGCAGCGCAAGGCCGCCGATGCCAAGAAGGCGGTCGAGCAACTGCGCGACGAGAAGGCGCGGCTCCAGGACGACGCGTACATCAAGCGCCTCGCCCGCGAGCATCTGCACATGCAGTTCCCGGGGGAGACCGGCTTCACCGTCGTCGACCCGGACGCGGCGAAGAACCGCCGCGACGGCAAGGGCGCGACCGGCCGCGCCTGGCATGCGAACCTCTGGGACGGCGTCGACAAGGCCGACCGTTCCGCCAACTGATCACTGCTAGCGATAGAGACTGACCCAGGCATGGAAACGCCCCCGCCCCAGACCGAACGCACCGAGCCCACCGACGCGGACATCGCCGCCTTCAAGCAGCAGCTCGGCCGTCCGCCGCGCGGTCTGCGCGCGATCGCGCACCGCTGCCCCTGCGGCAACCCGGACGTGGTCGAGACGGCCCCTCGTCTGGAGGACGGCACGCCGTTCCCGACGACGTACTACCTGACGTGCCCGCGCGCCGCGTCGGCGATCGGGACCCTTGAGGCGAACGGCGTCATGAAGGAGATGACCGAGCGCCTCGCGAGCGACCCGGAGCTGGCCGCCGCCTACCGCGCCGCCCACGAGGACTACATCGCGCGCCGCGACGCCATCGAGGTCCTGGAGGGCTTCCCGAGCGCGGGCGGCATGCCGGACCGGGTCAAGTGCCTGCACGTGCTGGTCGGCCACTCGCTGGCGGCCGGCCCGGGGGTGAACCCGCTCGGCGACGAGGCCATCGCGATGCTCCCCGAGTGGTGGGCCAAGGGCCCGTGCGTGACCCCGTGCGGCGGGGAGGACGAGAAGTGACGCGCGTCGCCGCGATCGACTGCGGTACGAACTCGATCCGGCTGCTCGTCGCCGACGCCGACCCGGCCACCGGGCAGATCACCGACCTGGACCGGCGGATGACCATCGTCCGGCTCGGCCAGGGCGTGGACCGGACCGGGCGGCTCGCCCCCGAGGCGCTTGAGCGGACCTTCGCGGCCTGCCGCGAGTACGCCGAGGTGATCAAGGAGCTCGGCGTGGAGCGCGTCCGCTTCGTGGCGACCTCCGCCTCCCGCGACGCCGAGAACCGGGACGAGTTCATGCGCGGGGTCCTCGACATCCTCGGCGTGGAGCCGGAGGTGATCTCCGGCGACCAGGAGGCCGCGTTCTCCTTCACCGGCGCCACCAAGGAACTGAGCGGCGACGGGGAGTATCTCGTGGTCGACATCGGCGGCGGCTCCACCGAGTTCGTGGTCGGCTCCGAACGCGTCGAGGCCGCCCGCTCGGTGGACGTCGGCTGTGTGCGGATGACCGAGCGCCACCACCCCGGCGACCCGGCGACGCCCGAGCAGATCGCCGCGATACGGGCCGACATCGAGGCCGCGCTCGACCTCGCCGAGCAGAGCGTGCCGCTGCGCGAGCCGCGCACCCTGGTCGGTCTCGCGGGCTCGGTGACCACCATCGCCGGGATCGCGCTGGGTCTGGCGGAGTACGAGTCGGCGGCCATCCACCACGCGCGGATCTCCTACGAGCAGGTCGCCGAGATCACCGCAAACCTGCTCGCCTCCACCCACGAGGAGCGGACCCGCATCCCCGTGCTGCACCCGGGCCGGATCGATGTGATCGCCGCCGGGGCGCTCGTTCTGCTGGCCGTCATGGAGCGGACCGGGGCCCGCGAGGTCGTGGTCAGCGAACACGACATTCTGGACGGAATCGCCTGGTCGGTCGCCTGATCGCGACCCGCGGGGGTCCTTGGGGCGGCGCCGTGCGAGAAAGTTCGTGAAGTTCTTCACAAGGAAAAGGGGTCCAGGGGCCCAGGTTTGTGGTCCAGGGACCGCTTTCCGAGGCCCAGGGACCCCTTCCGCGCGTAATCCAGACGGTGGTTGACGCGTTACGCCTGCGTTTCGTACGGCAGTGGTCCACCGGTCCCGGGGCCGTGCGGGCCAGTTCAGGGCGGGTGAACAACGTTCTCCCCTACACCGTGGTTCCCCGCGCGCGCCATGACCTCGGTCACGTGGGCCGCGCAGTGTAGCAGAGCCCTTGGTGAACCTTGTGAAGGGGCGCACGAGCAGGGGTGTCCGGGCAGGTGGATACTCGATGGCATGAGCACCACGGAGCGTCCCAGGATCCTCGTAGTAGGTGGCGGGTACGTAGGCCTGTACGCAGCGCGACGCATTCTGAAGAAGATGCGTTACGCGGAAGCGACCGTCACGGTCGTCGACCCGCGCTCGTACATGACGTACCAGCCCTTCCTCCCCGAAGCCGCCGCAGGCAGCATCTCGCCGCGCCACGTCGTCGTCCCGCTGCGGCGCGTCGTGCGCGGAGCCGAGGTGCTCACCGGCCGGGTCACCAGCATCGACCAGGACCGCAAGGTCGCCACGGTCGCGCCGCTCGTCGGCGAGGCCTACGAGCTGCCCTTCGACTACCTGGTCATCGCGATGGGTGCGGTCTCCCGCACCTTCCCGATCCCCGGTCTCGCCGAGCAGGGCATCGGCATGAAGGGCGTGGAGGAGGCCATCGGCCTGCGCAACCACGTTCTGGAGCAGCTCGACAAGGCCGACTCCACCACCGACGAGGACGTCCGCCGCAAGGCGCTGACCTTCGTCTTCGTGGGCGGCGGCTTCGCCGGTGCGGAGACCATAGGCGAGGTGGAGGACATGGCCCGCGACGCGGCCAAGTACTACACCAACGTCAAGCGCGAGGACATGCGCTTCGTCCTGGTCGACGCCGCCGACAAGATCCTTCCCGAGGTCGGCCCGGAGCTCGGCCGCTGGGGCAAGGAGCACCTGGAGAGCCGCGGCATCGAGATCTACCTCTCGACGTCGATGGACTCCTGCGTGGACGGCCACGTCGTGCTGAAGAACGGCCTGGAGGTCGACTCCAACACGATCGTGTGGACCGCGGGCGTCAAGCCCAACCCGGCGCTCTCCCGCTTCGGCCTCCCGCTCGGCCCGCGCGGTCACGTGGACGCCCAGCCGACCCTCCAGGTCACCGGCACCGACTACATCTGGGCCGCGGGCGACAACGCCCAGGTCCCGGACCTCGCCGCCCGCAAGGCCGGCGTGGAGAACGCCTGGTGCCCGCCGAACGCCCAGCACGCGCTGCGCCAGGCCAAGGTCCTCGGCGACAACGTGGTCTCCGGCATGCGGGGCTTCCCGCAGAAGGAGTACGCGCACGCCAACAAGGGCGCGGTGGCCGGTCTCGGCCTCCACAAGGGCGTCGCGATGATCGTCATGGGCAAGATGAAGATCAAGCTCAAGGGCCGGCTGGCCTGGTACATGCACCGTGGCTACCACGGTCTGGCCGTGCCGACCTGGAACCGCAAGATCCGCGTCATGGCCGACTGGACGCTCGCGATGTTCCTCAAGCGCGAGGTCGTCTCCCTCGGTGCGATGGAGACCCCGCGTGAGGAGTTCTACGAGGCGGCCAAGCCCGCCCCGGCTCCTGCGGCCAAGTCCGAGGACAAGGCAGGGGAGAAGGCCAAGGCCTCCTGACGCCTCGTCAGTAAGCAGTCCCGAAGGGGCCGTCCGCCATCCGTGGTGCGGACGGCCCCTTCGGCGTACCCGGCGTGCGACCGTCCTTCCATGATCGGTTCTCGGCCAGGAAGATGGCGGATACAGCCACTCTGCTGCTCCTGGGCGCGCTAGCGGGATTGCCGCGCGTCCGGGCAGTGTTGACCGGGGTGCTGGGACATTTCTGCGAGGTACGGAGGTGTGCACCATGGCCGATGCCGCGCTGCGGCTGACCGCTCTTGCCGAGGAACTGCTGGGAGAGGCCCTCCCGGTACGGATCCGCGCCTGGGACGGCAGCGAGGCGGGCCCGCCCGGCGCTCCGGTTCTCGTCGTACGCCACCGGCGCGCCCTGCGCCGCCTGCTGTGGAAGCCGGGTGAACTCGGGCTCGCCCGCGCCTGGGTGGCCGGCGAGATCGACGTCGAGGGAGACCTGTACCAGGCCCTCGGCCTGCTCGCCGGGCTGATCTGGGAGCGGGGCGGCGACCCGAAGGACGCCGTGCATCCGGTGCGCGACCCGAGGCTGCGGGCCGCCGCCAAGGCGCTGCTCAAGCTGGGCGGCGCGCTGCCCCCGCCGGCCCCGCCCGCCGAGGAGATGCGGCGCCGCAGCGGACCGCTGCACACCAAGCGCCGCGACAAGGAGGCGATCAGCCACCACTACGACGTCGGCAACGACTTCTACGAGCTGGTCCTCGGCCCGTCGATGGTCTACTCGTGCGCGTACTGGGAGAGCCCCGAGGCCACCCTGGAGGACGCGCAGCGCGACAAACTCGACCTGATCTGCCGCAAGCTGGCCCTCAAGGAGGACGAGCGGCTGCTGGACGTCGGCTGCGGCTGGGGGTCGATGGCCATCCACGCGGCCCGCGAGTACGGCGTCCGCGTCGTCGGCATCACGCTCTCGCGCGAGCAGGCGGCGTACGCCCGCAAGCGGATCGCCGAGGAGGGGCTCACCGACCGGATCGAGATCCGCGTCCAGGACTACCGGGACGTCAGGGACGGCCCGTTCGACGCGATCTCCTCCATCGGCATGGCCGAACACGTCGGCTCGGTGCGCTACCGGGAGTACGCGGACACCCTGCACGGGCTGCTCAAGGAGGGCGGCCGGCTGCTCAACCACCAGATCGCCCGGCGCCCCGAACGGGACGAATCGGAGTACCGCGTGGATGAGTTCATCGATGCGTACGTCTTCCCCGACGGCGAGCTCGCCCCGCTCGGCCGCACGCTGGCCACCCTGGAGGAGGCCGGCTTCGAGGCCCGCGATGTCGAACCGATCCGGGAGCACTACGCCCTGACGCTGCGTCACTGGGTGGCGAACCTGGAGTCCGACTGGGCGCGCGCCGTGCGGTACACCAGCGCCGGGCGGGCCCGGATCTGGCGGCTGTACATGGCGGCCTCCGCGCTCTCCTTCGAGCGCAACCGGATCGGCGTCAACCAGATCCTCGCCGTGAAGACCCCGGTGGGCGGCGCCTCGGGGATGCCGCTGCGGGCCCGCACCTGGGGCGCGCCGCAGGCGTGAGGACGTGCCCCGCGACGCGAAAGGGCCCCCGGGAGATCTCCCGGGGGCCCTGCACCGTCCGTACCGCTACTCGGTCTTGATCGCGGTCAGCATGTTCAGCTTCGCGGCGCTGCGGGCCGGCCACATCGCGGCGAGCACGCCCACCAGGCCGGCGAGGAGCAGGAAGATGCCGATCCGGTCCCACGGGATGACCAGGGCGTAGTTCGGGATCGAGCCCTTGATGGTCTGGCCGATGGCCCAGGCGAGGAAGGAACCGAGGCCGACGCCGATCACCGCGCCGAACACCGAGATGACGACGGCCTCCAGCCGGATCATGCGCTTGACCTTGCGGCGGTCCAGGCCGATCGCGCGCAGCATGCCGATCTCCTGCTGGCGCTCGAACACCGACATCGCGAGGGTGTTGACGACACCGAGGACCGCGATGATCAGGGCCATCGCGAGCAGGCCGTACATGATGTTCAGCAGCGTGTTGATCATGCCGCCGAACTCGTTGCGGATGTCCTGCTGGTCCATGATGCTGATCGCCGGGTTGTCACCGAGCGCGCTGACCAGGGCCTTCTCATGGGCGCTGGTGGCGCCGCCGTTCATCTTGACGAAGACCTGCGGGATGTACGGCTTGGTCTCGTGCCCGTCGAACAGCGCGGTCGAGCCCATGATCGGCGACAGGAACTCGTTCGCCTTGTACGTCGCGCCGATCGTCAGCTCGGCCTTCTTCTTGTCGTCGAACTCGACGGCGATCTTGGAGCCCGGCTTCCAGCCGTGCTTCGCGGCCGTCTTGTCGTCCACGGCCAGCTGCCCCTGGCCGAGCGTGGCCAGCGAACCGGTCAGCGGCTCGATGGTGACGACCTTCTCGATGTCACCCGGGGTCACCGCG
The DNA here is from genome assembly GCF_044764265.1 of Streptomyces sp. NPDC094147. Classification (NCBI taxonomy): domain Bacteria; kingdom Bacillati; phylum Actinomycetota; class Actinomycetes; order Kitasatosporales; family Streptomycetaceae; genus Streptomyces; species Streptomyces sp. NPDC094147. Next base: position 173,821 of record NZ_JBIWHT010000009.1, read on the forward strand.
GACACCGACTGGCTGTCGCCGTCGATCTTCAGGTACGAGGACTGCTGCGGGGAGACCGCCGAGACGCCCGGCGCGTTGCGCAGCGCCGTCACCGCTTCCTGGTCCAGGGCGGAGCCACGGGCCGCCATCTGGACCATGTAGTCGGCCTTGATGTTGTCCGTGGTCATCTTGTCGATCGCGGTGCCGAGCGTGACGCCGAGCACCGAGAGGCCGGTGACCAGGGTCAGGCCGATGGCGAGCGCGGAGGCGGTGGCGCCGGTGCGGCGCGGGTTGCGCACCGCGTTCTGGCTGGCCAGCTTGCCGGAGACACCGAACACCTTGCCGAGCGCGGGACGCACCAGCGCGATGACCGGGCGGGAGAGCAGCGGGATCAGGATGATGACGCCGACCAGGGCCAGGAAGGCGCCGAACCCGATGAGCCCCTTGCCGTCCTTGCCCGCCGCGGCACCCCCCATGATCGCGGCTGCACCGCCGAGGGTGATGACGCCGCCGATGGAGTTCCGTACCACCAGGGACTTGGTGGTGGCCACGCCGTGCACGCTGTTCATCGCCGCCACCGGCGGGATCTTCGCGGCCCGCCAGGCCGGCAGCAGGGCGGCGATCAGCGTGACGAACACGCCGACGGCCAGCGCGGAGATCACCGGGGTCGCCGAGATGATCAGCGGGCCGTCCGGCAGCTTGGCGCCGAAGGCGCTCATCGCGGAGCGCAGTCCGGTCGCGAGACCGAGGCCGAGCGCGAAGCCGATCGCGGAGGCGATCGTGCCGACCACCAGCGCCTCGGCCAGCACCGAGCGGCGGACCTGGCCGCGCGAGGCGCCGACGGCGCGCATCAGGGCCAGCTCACGGGTGCGCTGGGCGACCAGCATGGTGAACGTGTTGGAGATCAGGAAGATGCCGACGAACAGAGCGATGGCGGCGAAGGCGAGCAGCGTCTGGTTGAGGCCGCTGAGGCCCTGCTCGATGTCCTTGGCGTCCTGGGCGGCGAGCTCCTGGCCGGTCTTGGCGTGGGCGTCCTTGGGGAGCAGCGGCTTGACCTCGGTGAGGATCTTCTGCGCGTCGGCGCCGGGGGTGGCGGCCACGCTCACGCTCTGGAAGAAGCCCGGCTTGAGGTAGAGCTGCTGGGCGACGGGGGTGTCGAACAGGACGAGGCTGCCGCCCGCGTTGACCGCGCCGTCCTCGGTGGTGAAGATGCCGCTGAGCTTGTACTTCTTCACCGGCCCGTTGGTGGCGACCCGCACGGTGTCGCCCACCGAGTACTCGCCCTTCTTGGCGGTGTCCTTGTCGAGGGCGATCTGGCCGTCCTGCACCGGGCCCGAGCCCTCGGCGAAGGTGTACGCCGGGTCCTTGCCGTCCTTGCCGGGGGCGAAGTTGCCGCCCTTGTTGGCCCAGCCCTGGCCGATCAGCTTGCCGTCGGTGCCGGCCACACCGGCGAAGCCCTCCACCCGGCCGGTGGCGGAGGCCACCCCGTCGAGCTGCCCGATCCGCTGCAGGGTCTGCTTGCTGACCCCGGGGTCGCGCGCGGCGTCGTCGCGGCTGCCGTACGAGGTGATGGCGACGGCCACCTTGTCGTAGCTCTTGGACGACTGCTTGCGGAAGGCGTTGCCGAGGGTGTCGGTGAAGACGAGGGTGCCGGACACGAAGGCGACGCCGAGCATGACGGCAAGCACCGTCATCAGCAGCCGTGCCTTGTGCGCGAGCACATTGCGCAGGGCGGTTTTGAACATGGGGTTTCTCAGTCCTGGGAGATCGTGGGCCCGGCAGCGGGAAATCCGGGGGCCGAAAATTCGGGTAGCCGGAAAATCAGCCCCTCATGGGGGTCCCCCTGGCCCTTGAGGCCTTGGGGGAGTTCGAGGAGCGGGGGTCTGGGGGCGGAGCCCCCAGCGGTACCGGGTGCGGGCACGGGGGCCCGGGGCGAAGGAAGCGGGAAGGCCAAGGGGCGAAGCGGCCAGGGGGCCCGGGGGCCAAGCCCCCAGCGGCTCGGGGTCAGCTGGTGCGGCCCTTGGCGTCGAAGGCCTTCATCCGGTCCAGCACCCCGTCCGCCGTCGGCTGGAGCATCTCGTCCACGATCCGCCCGTCGGCGAGGAATATGACGCGGTCGGCGTAGGACGCGGCGACCGGGTCGTGGGTCACCATGACGACGGTCTGCCCGAGCTCCCGTACCGAATTGCGCAGGAAGCCGAGCACCTCCGCGCCGGAGCGCGAGTCCAGGTTTCCGGTCGGCTCGTCACCGAAGATGATCTCCGGCTGGGAGGCGAGCGCGCGGGCCACGGCGACGCGCTGCTGCTGGCCGCCGGAGAGCTGGGTGGGGCGGTGGCCGAGCCGGTCGGCCAGGCCCACCATCGAGATGACCTGGTCCAGCCACTGCTTGTCCGGCTTGCGCCCGGCGATATCCATCGGCAGCGTGATGTTTTCGAGGGCGGTCAGCGTCGGCAGCAGGTTGAACGCCTGGAAGATGAAGCCGATCTTGTCGCGGCGCAACTGCGTGAGCTGCTTGTCCTTGAGCGAGCTCAGCTCGGTCTCACCGATGCGGACCGAGCCGGAGCTGAACGAGTCGAGGCCCGCGACGCAGTGCATCAGCGTCGACTTGCCGGAGCCGGACGGGCCCATGATCGCGGTGAACTCGCCCTGGCGGAAGTCGACCGTGACCCGCTCCAGGGCGACCACCTGGGTCTCGCCCGTGCCGTAGACCTTCGACAGCTCGACGGCGCGGGCGGCCACCGCGGTTGCGCGGTGGGCGATGGGGGTGGTGGTCACGGAGGTACTCCTGTCGAAGCAGCGTGCGGGGACTTCTCCATCCTCTCCGCCGCCGGGCGCCGGATCGTCAGTCCCTGTGCCCGTTCACCGGCCCTCTTGAGTCGGACGGAAGACCCCCCTCCGTCCTCCTGAGGTATGACGGCGTCCCTGAGACGCAAGCGGGCTCCAGCCGGGCTCCGGCGGTGCTCCGGCGGGAGTCCGTTCCGGCTCGACCGGCGTCTGGCAGTGTGCGGTGCGGGGTGGTTCGGGCATCGAATTTCCGTCATTCCGGACCCGGACACCCAGATGCCCGGGACGCCCTGCCAACCGCCTCCGGCATGTGCCAACACTGCCCCGAGCTGTGCTGACGCACCCTCAGGCGTCAATAAAATAAGACAACATCGGGTGGTTGTTCCGCTGTTCGGGGGATGCGTCGGGCTAGGCTCGTCCCGCGAAACGCGGAGCCGCGCGCCCTGGCCCGGATGGTGGAATGCAGACACGGCGAGCTTAAACCTCGCTGGCCTTCGGGCCGTGCCGGTTCGAGTCCGGCTCCGGGCACATCAGCAGTTTGCGGACCCCCGCGCGTCGGGGCGCCGGACCCTTGCACCCCCCTCTTCCACCCGCGAAGATCCTCCCTGAGCAGTACGACGGTTTCTTTGCGTGCCTATTACCCTTGACGGCAAGGCCGCGCCCGGCGGCCATGGAGGAGTGAGATGAGGAGCAGCAACCCGGTCTTCTCGCGACGGGGGTTCAGCCGCGACAGCGGTTACGCGGGTTTCAACACCGCGCCGCAGGCCGGGGGCAACCCGTACGCGACGAATCCGTACGCGCAGCAGGACACGCAGTACGGCGCCCCGCAGGCGCCGACCCGCTCCAACGTGATGACCATCGACGACGTCGTCACGCGGACCGCGATGACGCTCGGCACGGTCGTCGTGGGCGCCGTTCTCGCGTGGCTCGCGCTGCCCGTCGACCACGCCAACATCAACAAGTCGTACGGCATCGCGGGCGGTGCGGCGCTGGTCGCGTTCGTCCTGGCGATGATCCAGTCCTTCAAGCGCAAGCCGGTTCCCGCGCTGATCCTCGGGTACGCCGCCCTGGAGGGCGTCTTCCTCGGCGTGATCAGCTCCGCCGTCACGACCTATGTGTCGGCGGGCGCGGTTCCGCAGGCGGTGCTCGGCACCATGGCGGTCTTCGCCGGCGTGCTCATCGCGTACAAGACGCGGCTGATCCGGGTCAACCGCCGCTTCGTCGGCTTCGTCATGGCGGCCGCCATCGGCTTCGTGCTGCTGATGCTGGTCAACATGCTGTTCTCGGTCTTCGGCGGCGGTGACGGCCTCGGCTTCCGCAGCGGCGGTCTCGGCATCGTCTTCGGAATCATCGGCATCATCCTCGGCGCCTGCTTCCTGGCCATCGACTTCAAGCAGGTCGAGGACGGGATCACCTACGGCGCCCCGCGCGAGGAGTCCTGGCTGGCGGCCTTCGGCCTCACCATGACCCTGGTGTGGATCTACCTGGAGGCGCTGCGGCTGATCTCCATCCTGCAGGGCAACGACTGACAGGACTGAGCATCAGGAGGGGCCCGTCCGGCAGCCGCCGGGCGGGCCCCTTGCTGCGTGCCGGGGTCGTCAGTGGCCGAAGCCGAACCAGTTGACGTTCACGAAGTCGGCGCTCTGGCCGCTGCTGAAGGTCAGGTAGACGTCGTGGGTGCCGGTGATGCCGCTGATGTTGGCCGGGACCGTCCGCCAGCTCTGCCAGCCGCCCGTGTTGCCGACGGCGAGACTGCCGACCGGCGCGCTGCTCAGGCTGTCCAGGCGTACCTCCACCAGACCGCTGACCCCGCCGGCCGCGCCGCTCGCGACCCGGGCGTAGAACTGCCTGGCCGCCGTCGTGCCGAAGTCGACGCCCTTGTAGAGCGCCCAGTCGCCGTTGGCGGCGCTCCCGATGTCCTGGCCGCCGCCGGTGTCGGTGGTGGCCTCCGTCGTCAGACCGGACTGCTGGTCGTAGGACTCGGCCTGGACGGTGCTGTACGCGTCGCGGCCGCCGGACGGCGGGGTGCTGGTGGGCGGGGTCGAGCCGGAGCCCGCCGACTGCAGGACGGTGACGTAGTCGACCAGCAGGGAGTGGCCCGGCTCGGTGTTGCCGTCGGGGCCGCCGCCGAAGGCGCCCGGGAATCCGCCGCCCATCGCCACGTTCAGGATGACGAAGTAGCCATGGTTGGTGGCGTTGGCCCAGGTCGTGGCGTCGACCTGGTTCTGGCTCACGGTGTGGAAGTTGACGCCGTCGAGGTAGAAGCGCATCTGCTCGACGGCGGTGGAGCGGTCCCACTCCACCGCGTACGTGTGGAAGCCGCCCTGGCAGGTGGTGCCGGAGCAGGCCTGCTGGCCGCCGATGCCGGTGGTCTCGTTGCAGGGGCCGCCGGGGCTGGTGCCGCAGTGCATGGTCGACCAGTTGTTGTTGAGGCCCTGGACGTTCTCCATGATGTCGAGCTCGCCTATGCCCGGCCAGTTCCAGTAGTTGCCGCGGAACGGCGCGCCCAGCATCCAGAACGCCGGCCAGTAGCCCTTGGCTGCGGCGCCCGTCACGTCCGGCATCTGCAGGCGCGCCTCGACGCGGAGCTTGCCGCCCGCCGGGGGCTGGAAGTCGGTGCGCCTGGTCTCGATGCGGCCCGAGGTCCAGTGGCCCGCGGCGTCGCGCTGCGGGGTGATGCGCAGGTGCCCGGCGCCGTCGAGCGCGACGTTGCTGGTGGACGAGGTCATGGTCTCGACCTCGCCGGTGCCGAACCCGGCCGGGCCGCCGGGATAGCTGGTGCCGGTCGTGTACTGCCAGTTCGCGGTGTCCACCCCCGAGCCCGCCGGGCCGTTGAAGTCGTCGGTGAAGACGGTGGACCAGCCCGCGGGGGGCGCCGGGGCGGAGGCGCTGGCGGGCAGCGTGACGACCGCGGCGGCGGCCGCCGCGAGGCCGAGCGTGGAGAGCACGGCGATCACGGCTCGCCTGGCGGGGTGGCGTCTGCGGGGTGTCGGGCGCATGTGGGGGTGCCTCTCTCGGAAAGAGGGCGCTCTGAGAGCGCTCTCAGCGACGGGCTGCGCGGTCACTGTGCTCCCCGTCATCCGGAGCGTCAAGAGGTAAAGCAGTGAAAGCCCTTACAGGGAAGGCGAGTTCACCTACTGAAGGCGTACGGAGTGAGTGCGGGGTGCCGCGCGGGTCCGGGCAGCACTTCGCCCCGCCGACCGGTCACCGGCGGGGCGAAGAGGCTGAGCACTTCCTTTCGGAAGCGGAGCACTTCCTCCCGGAAGTGGATTTCCTCCCGGACTAGAGCAGGCGGCGTGCGGCCCGCCTCAGGTCGTACTCATGGATGATCGCCTTGGCGTGCCCATAGGCGAGATCGTGCTCGCTCCGGAGCCAGCTGACCTTCTCCTCGAAACGGAAGAGGGAGGGGCCTTCCTCGACGGTGCGGAGCCAGTCGGACACTTCACGACCGGTGCAATGGGGGATGCGGGAGAGCAGGTTGCGATGGGTCTCTTCGGAGAAGACTTGGGACATCGGCGCCTCCGGAGGCATTGCGCTTACTGGTCCTTCACTGCACCGTGCCTGAGGGTTCGCGTATTGGCAACAGTGCGGGGGAGGCGCGTAGGGTCGCGGCGTGCTTGATGTGAACCCCTTGATCTTGGCCGTCGACCGTTTCGCCGACCGGCTGCGCGCCGCTCCCGAGAGCCGGCTGCGGCGCGGTGCCGCGGCCGAAGGGCTGGCGCTGGCAAGGGAGTTGGCCGTGCGCGCGCAGCGCGTCGAGGACCCGGAGCGCGAGCCGCTGGTCATGCCGGACGCCGGAGTGTTCGCGGTCGCCGATCAAGTGGCCGTCGCCGGACGGGATTTGGCGGAGGCGCTGCGCACGGCGACGGCCCCGCCCGGCGGGGAGCCGGACGGGGCCGTGGAACTGGTGGAAGCCGCGGGGGAGCGGGCCTTCGGCTAGGGGGTGCCCCCTCGGCCGGGCTCAGAGCGAGGCGATGACCCGGTCGGCGAGGATGTAGACGCTCTCCTCGCCGCACGAGAACGTCAGCGCGTACGCGCCGGACACTCCGGAGCCGCCGAGCAGGACGGGGGCGTCGCCCGCGTCCAGGGCCTCGGCGAGGCGGTCCGCGGTCTCGCGGTGGCCCGGGGTCATGCAGAGCGTGGTGCCGTCGGTGAAGACGTACACGTCGAGCGTGCCCAGCGGTCCCGGGCGTACCTCCGCGAGCGCGGTACGGGCCTCGGCGAGCTCCTCCAGGCGGGAGACGGTGGCCTCGTGGTCCGCGACGACCGGCGTCTGGACGGGTACGAAGTCGGGGTGCGAGGGGTGGCGGCGGCGGGCCGCGGCGAGCTCGGGGGAGTCCTCGGGGAACTCCTCGACCGTTTCGAGGGCCTCGGCCTCCAGGCCCACGAAGTCCGCCTGGCGGGGCATGAAGAAGGCGGCGTCCTCGCCGAGGCCGCCCAGTCCGCCGAGCATCGAGGAGGGGGCGTCGGCGGCGTCCCTGGCCTCCTGGGCCGCCCAGAAGGCGCGCGCCTCGGCCAGCTCCCGCTCCCGCTCCTCGGCCAGCGCCTCGGCCACGGCGGCGCGTATTTCGGCGGCCGGGGTGGCACCGGCGCGGGACTGCTGGGGCACGGTGACGCTGCGATCGGTACGGCGTTCGGTACGGGCGGCTGCCAGGTCTTCGCGCAGAGCCACGACCTGCTTGCGCAGCCCGTGGGCAGCGTGCAGGGCAGCGGCGCCCACGGCCGTGGCAGCGGCCGTGGTCAGCAGCAGGGCAAGAGGCATGGCGCTCACTGACTTACTCCCGGATTCAAACGATTCCCCGACTTCCTACATCAGCTTGTCGTGAGCCCGCTCCTGCTGTCAGTGCATTACGTCACGAAATGGACAGGTCTTTTGGCCCGGTGTATCTGGCCATACTGGTCCTGACCTGCGGAAATCAATCTCCCCCAGGAGATACGTCACATCCTGGGGGAGATTCGGTCACGGTTAGGACGCGGCACGGTTGCCTGTGCGTGGCCTGTGGGACGCGTGCGCCCAGGTCAGCGGGGCCCTGTTCGTTCAACCTGTGGTGGGCGGAGCGTCAACCGGCGGGCGGGGAGCGGTCAACCCGACGGGCCGATGGGCAGCCGGACGGGTCGACGGGCAATCGGGACGCTGCGTCAGCTGAGGCGCTCGATGACCATGGCCATGCCCTGGCCGCCGCCCACGCACATCGTCTCCAGGCCGAACTGCTTGTCGTGGAACTGGAGGCTGTTGATCAGCGTGCCGGTGATGCGGGCGCCGGTCATGCCGAAGGGGTGGCCCACCGCGATGGCGCCGCCGTTGACGTTCAGCTTGTCCAGCGGGATGCCGAGGTCCTGGTAGGACGGGATCACCTGGGCGGCGAAGGCCTCGTTGATCTCGAACAGGTCGATGTCGTCGACGGTGAGCCCGGCGCGCTTGAGGGCCTGGCGGCTGGCCTCGACCGGGCCGAGGCCCATGATCTCGGGGGAGAGCCCGGTGACGCCGGTGGAGACGATCCGGGCCAGCGGGGTCAGGCCGAGCTCCCGCGCCTTGGTGTCGCTCATGATCACGAGGGCGGCGGCGCCGTCGTTCAGCGGGCAGCAGTTGCCGGCGGTGACGAGCCCGTCCGGGCGGAAGACCGGCTTGAGGCCCTGTACGCCCTCGACGGTGACGCCCGCGCGCGGACCGTCGTCCTTGCTGACGACGGTGCCGTCCGGGGTGGTGACCGGGGTGATCTCCCGCTCCCAGAAGCCGTTCTTGATGGCTTCCTCGGCGAGGTTCTGCGACCGCACGCCGAACTCGTCCATCTCCTGGCGCGAGACGCCCTTGAGGCGGGCGAGGTTCTCGGCGGTCTGGCCCATCGCGATGTACGCGTCCGGGACCAGGCCCGCGGCGGAGCCGCTATCAGACACAGTCTCGCGCGGGTCGTGCCAGTCGGCGCCCTCGGACTGTGCGACGGCGGCGGTGCGGGCCTCGGCGTCGGCGAAGAACGGGTTGTGGGTGTCGGGGAGGCCGTCGCTGCTGCCCTTGACGGACCGGGACACCATCTCGACACCCGCCGAGATGAACACGTCGCCCTCTCCCGCCTTGATGGCGTGCAGGGCCATGCGGGAGGTCTGGAGCGAGGAGGAGCAGTACCGGGTGATCGTGCATCCCGGGAGGTGGTCCATGCCCATCTGCACGGCCACGATCCGGCCCAGGTTGTGCCCCTGCTCGCCACCGGGCAGGCCGCAGCCGAGCATGAGGTCGTCGATGTCGCGCGGGTCGAGACCGGGGACCTTGGCGAGGGCGGCCTCGATGATCGTGGCGGTCAGGTCGTCCGGGCGCAGGTCCTTGAGGGAACCCTTGAAGGCGCGGCCGATGGGGGAACGGGCGGCAGAGACGATCACGGCTTCGGGCATCACGGCTCCAGGGGGCTGAGAAGGCAGGACTCTCTGGGAAGTTACCCGTACGTAGTGGATTGGTCATCCGGGGTGGCGTGTGATGCGGGACTCTTTTCTAAGCGGTTGCTCAGGTCGAGGGAGGCGCGCTCTCCGTACCCGCCCGCCTATTGCGCGGAATTGAATCGCCCGGCCCCCTCAAGAACCGGGGGCTGCGCCCCCAGACCCCCGTGCCCTTGGTCTGCGGCCCGGTGGTCGGTTGTGCTACCTGTTCTGCCCTTCGGAACGATTGCCCACAACCTGAGGGGCGAAAAAATCAAGCCCCTCCGGCGCTTGAGGAGCGGGGTCCGGGGCGCAGCCCCGAGGGGTGCAGGGGCGCAGCCCCGAGGGGGGGGCCGGGGGCGGAGCCCCGAGGGGGGCCGGGGCGCAGCCCCCGAAGGGGGTGCAGGGGGCGGAGCCCCCGCTGGGGTTCGAGGGGCGGAGCCCCTCAGGGGGTCTGGGGCGCAGCCCCAGGGGTCAGCCTTCTCAACTCCGAGTCACGGGCGGGCGGGTGGGCAAACCCCCAGCGCGCCCCTACGGCTCTGCCGGGGAGCTGTGGGGGGTCGGTTCGGCCGGGGCGGGGAGGCGGCGGCGCCGGCGGTGCTTCAGGAGGGCCCAGGGGGCGCGGGCCGCCGCGACCTCCGTACCCGCCTGCGCCGCCGCCGCGGACGCCGCCCTGGCCACCGGCAGAATGTCCTCGTTCCGCGACGCGTCGGGGTGGTCGGACTCCGGCCACAGCCCGAGCGAGGCGCACAGCGTGGGCAGCACCGCCATCGCCGCAGTCGCGTACCCCTCGGCCGAGGGGTGGTAGTTGTCGGGCCCGAACAGCTCCCGGGGGTTCGCCTCGAACTCCGGGCCGAGCAGGTGGCCGAGCGACACCGTGCGGCCCCCCTGCTCCACCACCACGATCGTCTGCGCCGCCGCGAGCTGCCGCGAGACCCGCCGGGCCAGCCAGCGCAGCGGCTGGTAGACGGGTTCGATGGTGCCGAGGTCGGGGCAGGTGCCGACGACCACCTCGGCCCCGGCGGTACGCAGCCGGCGTACGGCGGTGGACAGGTAGCGCACCGATGCCGTCGGCGCCATCCGTGTGGTGACGTCGTTCGCGCCGATCATGATCACGCAGACGTCCGGGGTGCGGTCGGGGTCTTCGAGCAGGAGGGAGACCTGGCGTTCCAGGTCGTCCGAGCGGGCCCCGGGCAGCGCCACGTTCCGCAGGGTGACCATGCGCTCGGCGACCGCCGCGAGCCCCGAGGCCAGCAGCGCGGCCGGGGTCTGCCCCGCTCTGCGCACACCCTGGCCGGCCGCCGTCGAGTCGCCCAGCATGCCGAGCCTGATCGGCGGCGTACCGTCGGCGAAGGCGGTTCCGTAGAGGCCGTCCGCGGTGGGGGCGTGCGGGGATCCGCCGCCCACCAGGCGCTTGGCGAGAGCCACCTCGGCCAGGACGACGCCGACGGTGGCCCCGGCGAGCAGCCCGATGCTGCCGCCGCCGAACGCCGCGCCCGTCGCGATCCGCCGTGCCACCCTGGCTCTCGACAGAGTCCCCGACACCGCCACCTCCTAGCGTCGCAGTCGTACACCACCTAACTGCCCGGTGGCGGGTGTCGCTCAATCCAGCGGCAAGGTGAACAGCCCCGTCGTACTCCGCATACGCTGGCAGAACCTAATCGGAGACCCGGAGACAACGGTGCGATTCCACGACTCGATGATCAGCCTCGTAGGCAACACCCCGCTGGTGAGGCTCAACAGTGTGACCCAGGGCATTCAGGCGACGGTCCTGGCCAAGGTCGAGTACTTCAACCCGGGCGGCTCGGTGAAGGACCGGATCGCCGTCCGCATGATCGAGGCGGCCGAGCAGTCCGGCGCGCTCAAGCCAGGCGGCACGATCGTCGAGCCGACCAGTGGCAACACGGGTGTCGGCCTCGCCATCGTGGCCCAGCAGAAGGGCTACAAGTGCATCTTCGTCTGCCCTGACAAGGTCTCCACGGACAAGATCAACGTGCTGCGGGCGTACGGCGCCGAGGTCGTGGTCTGCCCGACGGCGGTCGACCCGGAGCACCCGGACTCGTACTACAACGTCTCGGACCGCCTGGTGCGCGAGACGCCGGGGGCCTGGAAGCCGGACCAGTACAGCAACCCGAACAACCCCCGTTCGCACTACGAGACCACCGGTCCCGAGCTGTGGGAGCAGACCGAGGGGAAGATCACCCACTTCGTCGCGGGCGTCGGCACCGGCGGCACCATCTCCGGCACCGGCCGCTACCTCAAGGAGGCCAGCGACGGCAAGGTGAAGATCATCGGCGCCGACCCGGAGGGCTCCGTCTACAGCGGCGGCTCCGGCCGTCCGTACCTGGTGGAGGGCGTCGGCGAGGACTTCTGGCCGACCGCGTACGACCGGACCGTCACCGACGAGATCGTCGCGGTGTCCGACAAGGACTCCTTCCAGATGACCCGGCGCCTGGCCAAGGAGGAGGGCCTGCTCGTCGGCGGCTCCTGCGGCATGGCCGTGGTGGCCGCGCTGAAGGTCGCCGAGGGCCTCGGCCCGGACGACGTGGTGGTCGTGCTCCTTCCGGACTCCGGCCGCGGCTACCTCTCGAAGATCTTCAACGACGAGTGGATGGCGGACTACGGCTTCCTGGAGGAGGCCGGTCCCTCGGCGCGCGTCTCCGACGTGCTCGGCTTCAAGGAGGCCGGTCACCTGCCCTCGCTCGTGCACATGCACCCCGAGGAGACGGTCGGCGAGGCCATCGAGGTGCTGCGGGAGTACGGCGTCTCGCAGATGCCGATCGTGAAGCCGGGCGCCGGTCACCCCGACGTCATGGCCGCCGAGGTCATCGGCTCGGTCGTCGAACGCGAGCTGCTTGACGCCCTGTTCACCCAGCGCGCCTCGCTCGGCGACGCGCTGGAGAAGCACATGAGCTCGCCGCTGCCGCAGGTCGGCTCGGGCGAGCCGGTCGGCGACCTGATGTCCGTGCTCGGCAAGGCGGATGCGGCGATCGTGCTGGTCGAGGGCAAGCCGACGGGTGTCGTCAGCCGTCAGGACCTGCTGGCCTTCCTGGCCCGCACCGCGCAGTAACTCCGCCGCGCGCGGCCCGAGTCGGTGAAGTCGCACAACTGGTACGAGCGCGACATGTGCGCGCAGCACCGGCTTAACACGGCTCGGGCACATTGGTGGATGTCGGCAGGGGAACCCGGGCAGGGCGACCCGGCCGGCGCACCAGCGGCGTCAAGGAACTTCCGGAGCGGCTCCCGGACTTCCCCCGACGCCCAAGGACGCGGAGACCGGCCCTGACCCGGGACCGTGTCCCTCGCGGGGACCGCCGTCGTCCCGCCCCCCGGGCAACCGGGGGTGTGGCGGTCCCCGCGATCACCTTTTCCCGGCTGCCCGCCGATTGCCGAACTGCCGCTTGCCGATGGGCGATTGCGGCTTGCCGCCCGGCACTCCCGCTCAGTCGATCTCGGCCGTGCGGCGCCTGCGCTGCAGCCACGGCCAGGCCTGCGCGGCGTGCACCCCGTTCACGGCGACTATGCCGAGCCAGGTGACGACCAGCCCCTCGAAGCCCGCGTTGACCACGCCGATCGCGGAGAGCGGTATCGCGAGGATCAGCGAGACCATGGCGAAGCCGAAGCGCTCGCCGAAGCGGCTCTCCGAACCGTCCGGGGACGGGCGGCCGCCGCGGGCCACGACCATCTGCTGCTCGGCGAGCTGGCGCCGTATCCGCCGGTCAACCGAGCCGTCGACCCGCTGCTCGACCTTCTCCAGGAAGGAGTCGACGAGCGCGGACTCGTACTCGGGGCCGAGCTCCCGGCGGGCGTGCAGGGTGGCGTCGAGTTCCTTCTTGAGCTCGGCGTCCCTCAGGGGGCCGGGCCTGAGCTCAGTGTCACGGGCGTCCATGCTGTTCAAGGTACGGAGCCGAGGGCGCGTGTGCAGTGGGGCTAGCCCCCGTATTCCTTCCTCGTGCCAGCACGAAGAAGAGCGCCGCCGGGACGGCGAGACCCACGATCCAGGAGACGTCGGCGCCGCCGAGCCGCTCGACCAGCGGGCCGGTGTAGAAACTGCTGGCCAGGAAGGGCAGTTGGGCGAGCACGCCGATCCCGTACACCAGCAGCGCGTCCCAGCGCCAGGCCCCGTAGCGGCCCCCGCTGTCGAAGAGGGCCGGGATGTCGTAGCGCCCGCGGGAGATCAGGTAGTAGTCGACCAGGTTGATCGCGGACCACGGGGTGAAGAAGGTCAGCAGGAAGAGCAGGAAGTCCTTGAACGAGGTCAGGAACGAGTCCTTGCCGGCGAGGGCCACCGCCGTGCCGGCCAGCATGATGCCCGTCATGTAGAGGGCGCGGGCGCGCGGGCCGACGGTCTTCTGGGCGCGGAAGCCGCTGACGCCGGTCACCAGCGACATGAAGCCGCCGTAGGTGTTGAGCACGTTGATGGTGAGCTTGCCGAGCGCGATCGTGAAGTACAGGAACGAGGCGATCAGACCGGTGCCGCCGAGCCCGACGACGTAACCGACCTGGTTGGCGAGGAAGGCGTCGCCCGCGGTCGCGGCGACCAGCACGCCGAAGGTCATCGACCACTGCGACCCCAGCGCCGACCCCGCCAGCGTCCACCAGAAGGTGGCGCGGGTGCTGGTCGTGCGGGGCAGATAGCGCGAGTAGTCCGCGACGTACGGGCCGAACGCGAGCTGCCAGGACGCGGAGAGCGAGACCGCGAGCAGGAACATCGGCAGGTCGAAGGCGCGGTCGTGCAGGACCGCCGTCAGGTCGGTGCGATCGAGCAGGCGGATGCCCAGGTAGACGAAGGCCAGGGCGCAGATCACGCTCGCCACCCGGCCGAGCGCGTGGATCACCCGGTAGCCGATCGTGGCCGTCACCGCGGTGACCAGCGCGAAGATGACGATGCCGGGGGTCGCGCCGAGGTGGGTGAGCTCGCCGACCGCCTGGCCCGCGAGCACGCTTCCGCTCGCGAAGAATCCGACGTACATCACGATCACCAGGAGCAGCGGGACCACGGCGCCCTTCACGCCGAACTGGGCCCGCGAGGAGATCATCTGCGGCAGTCCCAGGCGCGGCCCCTGCGCCGAGTGCAGTGCCATCACGGTGCCGCCGGCCAGATTGCCGACGACCAGGCCGATCAGCGACCAGAAGGCACCGCCGCCGAAGACCACCGCGAGGGCGCCCGTCACGACGGCGGTGATCTGGAGGTTCGCGCCGAGCCAGAGCGTGAACTGGTCGAAGGCCCGGCCGTGGCGCTCGTCGTCCGGCACGACGTCGATGGAGCGGCGCTCGACGAGGGACGCGGCCGGTGCGGCGGGTTCGGTCATGGGAAGGGGTGCTCCTTCGCGGCGAAGGGCGGTGCAGGCTTGCCCGGCTGTATATCGTCATGCAGAGTTCTGGGTGACTGAATAGCTTGTCAATGGCCCGTACCCGAGTCGTTGGCCCGGTGCCCGGGAATGGTGGTGTTCGCGCATGTTGTCGTCCCACCCCCTGGACGCCTCGGGGGATTCGCCGACCGGTCCGGCCGCGGTCGGTCACGCTGTACCTTCCCGGGCGGCCGCACCGCTCGACCAGCTCACGGACTTGACGGATTTGTACGTACGAAGGGGGACGGCATGAGCGACAGCCCTGCCGCACGGCTGCACCTGCTCTTCGAGGGGCGCCGGCTGACCCCGACCCAGCGGCGCATCGCCCACTGCATGGTGCGCCGCGCCGCCGACGTGCCGTTCCTGTCCAGCGTCGAACTCGCCGAACTCGCCGGAGTCAGCCAGCCGTCGGTGACCCGGTTCGCGGTCGCCCTCGGCTTCGACGGCTACCCGGCGCTCCGCCGCCACCTGCGCGAGGTGGCCCCGGCCGCGGCCGGCGAGCCCGCGCAGACCACGTACAACGAGTACCAGCAGGCGGTGCGGGCCGAGATCGAGAACCTCCAGCACCTGGCCGGGCTGCTCGCCGATCCGCGCCCGGTGGAGGAGGCGGGCCGGCTGCTCGCCGCGTCCCGGCCGCTGCCCGTGCTCGGCCTGCGCGCGGCCTCCTCGCAGGCCCGCGGCTTCGCCTACTTCGCGGCCAAGGTCCACCCCGACGTACGCCTCCTGGACGAGGGCGGCACGATGCTGGCCGACCGGATCGACGCGGCGCTGCGGGCCGGGGCCTCTGCGCTGCTGTGCTTCGCGCTGCCGCGGCATCCCAAGGAGGTCGTCGAGGCGCTCGGGTACGCGCAGTCCGTCGGGCTGACCGTGGTCACGGTCGCCGACTCGGCCTTCGCGCCAGTCGCCAAGTACAGCGATCTCCTGATCCCGGCGGCCGTGGGGACCGGGCTCGCCTTCGACACGGCGTGCGCGCCGATGCTGCTCGGCCGGGTCCTTCTGGAGGCCATGTGCGACGACCTCCCGGACGCGCAGGCGCGCTTGGAGGAGTTCGACGCGAAGGCCGCCGCGCGCGGCCTGTTCGTGGAGTAGCCGCCCCGGCCTCTCGCGGCGCACGCCCGCTCTCGCGGACGCGCCGCTCTCACGAACCGCTCAGATTTTCCCGCTAACCTCCGCGCCAGGACGTCGACGGCACGGAGGTGGAGCGTGGGTCGCGGAGCGCAGGCGCTGGCGCGCGTGGCGGTGATCGTACGGGCCGGGGCGGGCCCGCTGTGGTGGCTCGGCCTGCTGGCCGCCGGCATCGGCGGGGCGCTGCCCGTCAGTCTCACCGGCCGCAGGATCGGGCTGCTCGCGGGCGCGGCGCTGGGTGTCGTCGCGGCGGCCGTGGTGTTCCTCGCCCGGCGCCGCCGCTACACGCACTTCGCCGGGGCCGCCTCCCGCGCCGCCAAGGCGGACTTCCTGCAGGCCCGTTCCGTGACCGTACGCACCTGGCGCCGGGCCTGGCGCTGGTGGCTGCTGCTCGCCTTCCTCGCGGCGGTCGGCTCCGCCTTCGCGCTGCCCGGCGCGGGCGGCCTACTGATGGCGGGCGCCGGGGCGGGACTGTGGCTGAAGGCCGCCTGGCTCGGCCGGCGCGAGCGCGCCGCCGACGCGCTGCTGTGGGTCCGCACGGACTGGGTGCCCCAGGGGCGGCCGGTCGGCAAGCGGGTACGGGGCTTCAGGACGACCGGCCTGAGCGCGGGCGACGCCGCACCCGGCGGAGCCCGGCGCCGCTGAATTCGCGGGCGCTCAGGTCCGGTCGGCGAGCAGGGCGTCCGCGTGGGCGCCGCCCGCCTCGGCGACCAGGTCCGCGATCGGCTGCGGACTGCGCACGGTCGCGAACCGGACGCCGTCGGGCTCCGCCGTGAAGCCGTAAATCCCGGGCCGGGCAAGGGAGTTGTAGGAGTAGTGGTGGGCGAAGTAGTACGCCCCCGTGTCCAGCACTCCCGCGTAGTCGCCCTGTTCGAGCAGCGGCAGCGGGCGGTTCTCGGCGAGCAGGTCCCCGGCGAAGCAGGCGGGTCCCGCGATGTCCTGCGCCACGGCCGGGCCCGCCTTGGGGCGGCCCTTGGCGTCGTACGCCTCGATGCGCAGCGGCCAGGAGGCCGGCGCGTACACGGTGCGGGCGGCGATCTGCACCCCGGCGTGGGTGACCGCGATGGGGCGGCCGCCCGAGGTCTTCGCGTACTCGACCCGGGCGAGGACCGTGCCGTGCTTGGCCAGCAGCGACCGGCCGAACTCCGTCACCAGCGCGTACCGCCCGTCGAACAGGC
This sequence comes from Streptomyces sp. NPDC094147, assembly GCF_044764265.1. Classification (NCBI taxonomy): domain Bacteria; kingdom Bacillati; phylum Actinomycetota; class Actinomycetes; order Kitasatosporales; family Streptomycetaceae; genus Streptomyces; species Streptomyces sp. NPDC094147. The sequence continues at coordinate 190,643 of NZ_JBIWHT010000009.1, forward strand.
CCGGCACCGCGTCCTTCAGGAGCCGTGCGTAGGCGGCGTACGTCGGCGTCTCCTCGTCCGAGGTGAAGTTGACCGGAAGCCCCCCGCCGATGTCGAGCGTGTCGACCTGCCGCCGGCCGGCCGCCGCGTTGATCTCCTCGGCGAGTTCGTACACCGCCCGGACGCCCTGCGCCATGAGGGGGAGCGCCACGCCCTGCGAGCCGGAGTGCGTGTGCAGCCGGGTCAGCCAGGGGCGCTCCAGATAGGCCCGCACGACCCACTCCCGGGCGCCCTCGTCGAGCAGCGCCACCCCGAACTTGGAGGTGGCCGTCGCCGTGGACAGCGCCTCGATGGACCCCGCTCCCAGCTGCGGGTTGACGCGCAGCCCGATCGGTGAGGAGGTCGGCGCCGACCCCACGAGCGCGTCGAGGCGGGCCAGTTCCTGGGGGTTGTCCGCGTTGACGGCGATGCCCAGGGCGAGCGCCTCGCGCAGCTCGGCCGGGGTCTTGGCGGGGGAGTCGAGCACGGTGGCGGCGGGCGGCACCCCGGCGGCCGTGGCCAGCGCCAGCTCGCCGGGGCTCGCGACCTCGGCGCCCAGGCCCTCGGAGTGCAGCAGCCGCAGTACGGGGACCAGCGGGCAGGCCTTCACGGCGAAGGCGTGCAGCACGGGCGCGTCGGTCACGGCGGCGAAGGCGTCCCGCAGCGCGGCCGCGCCGGCGCGGATGCCGGTGATGTCGAGGAGGGCGACGATGGGGGCGTCGGGCCCGGCGAGACCCTGCCCCACCGCCGCCCGTACGGCCTGCTCGCGGCGCTCGGCCGCCGCTGTCCCGGCCGCTGCGGACCGTGCCTGGGAAGTCATGCGATCAAGCCAATCACCGGGTGGGCGGATGTGCAGAGCCATCGTTCTATTGACTAGTTCTATTCAGTGACCCAGGATGTGAATATCTGGATCAGGTCACGAGGAGGCATCGCCATGTCAGGACCCCGCCCCGTACGGGCACCGCGCGGTACGGAACTGAGCGCCCTGGGATGGCAGCAGGAAGCCGCGCTGCGCATGCTCCAGAACAACCTCGACCCCGAGGTCGCCGAGCACCCCGACAAGCTCGTCGTCTACGGCGGCACCGGCAAGGCCGCCCGCGACTGGCGCTCCTTCGATGCCATGGTGCGCACGCTGCGGACCCTCAAGCAGGACGAGACGATGCTCGTCCAGTCCGGCCGCCCGGTCGGCGTGATGCAGACCCACGAGTGGGCCCCGCGCGTCCTGATCGCCAACTCCAACCTGGTCGGCGACTGGGCGAACTGGGAGGAGTTCCGCCGCCTGGAGCAGCTGGGTCTGACCATGTACGGCCAGATGACGGCCGGATCCTGGATCTACATCGGCACCCAGGGCATCCTCCAGGGCACCTACGAGACCTTCGCCGCCGTCGCCGCGAAGAAGTTTGACGGGACGCTCGCCGGCACCATCACCCTGACCGCCGGCCTCGGCGGCATGGGCGGCGCCCAGCCGCTCGCGGTCACCATGAACGACGGCGTCGCCATCTGCATCGACGTCGATCCGCGCGCCATCGAGCGCCGCATCGAGCACCGCTACCTCGACGTCCGCGCCAACTCCCTTGAGCACGCGCTCCAGTTGGCGGTCGAGGCGCGCGACGCCCGCAAGCCGCTCTCCATCGGCCTGCTCGGCAACGCGGCCGAGCTGCTCCCGCGCATGCTCGCCGAGGGCGCCCCGATCGACATCGTGACCGACCAGACCTCGGCCCACGACCCGCTCTCCTACCTTCCGGTGGGCGTCGACTTCGACGACATGGCGACGTACGCGGCCAAGGACCCGGCGGGCTTCACCACCCGCGCCCGCGAGTCGATGGCCCGGCACGTCGAGGCCATGGTCGGCTTCATGGACGCGGGCTCCGAGGTCTTCGACTACGGCAACTCCATTCGTGGCGAGGCCCAACTCGCAGGGTATGAGCGGGCGTTCGCGTTCCCCGGCTTCGTGCCCGCCTACATCCGCCCGCTCTTCTGCGAGGGCAAGGGCCCGTTCCGCTGGGCCGCGCTGTCCGGCGAGGCCTCGGACATCCACAAGACCGACCGGGCGATGCTCGAACTCTTCCCCGAGAACGAGTCCCTGCACCGCTGGATCAAGATGGCGGGGGAGCGGGTCCACTTCCAGGGCCTTCCCGCACGCATCTGCTGGCTCGGCTACGGCGAGCGCGACAAGGCCGGCGAGCGCTTCAACGACATGGTGGCGAGCGGGGAGCTGGCGGCTCCGCTGGCCATCGGCCGTGACCACCTCGACTGCGGTTCGGTGGCCTCGCCCTACCGCGAGACCGAGGCGATGCTCGACGGCTCCGACGCGATCGCCGACTGGCCGCTGCTGAACGCCATGGTCAACGTGGCCTCCGGTGCCTCCTGGGTCTCCATCCACCACGGTGGCGGGGTCGGCATGGGCCGTTCCATCCACGCCGGGCAGGTGTCGGTGGCCGACGGCACGAAGCTGGCGGGCGAGAAGATCCGGCGCGTCCTCACCAATGACCCCGGGATGGGCGTCATCCGGCATGTCGACGCCGGGTACGACATCGCGGAGTCCGTCGCCGACGAGCGCGGCGTCCGCATCCCGATGCGGGAGGGCGAGTGACCCCGCCCGCCCAGGGGGTCGCCCCGGGGGCTCCGTCCCCGGACCCCCGTTCGCGCCTTGAGGGCGCTCGCCCTCAGGCCCCGGACGGGCCGGGCATGCCGAGCTCGGCAGCCTCCTTCCAGGAGATGTGGCGCGAGCTCGCCCCCATCGGGCGGCACCCTGAATCCAGCGGCTACCGGCGGTTCGCCTGGACCGAAGCCGACTCCGAGTGCCGGGAGTGGTTCCAGGCGCAGGCCACCGCGCGCGGGCTCGGCTACGAGGTCGACCGCAACGGCAACCAGTGGGCCTGGCTCGGCGACCGCGAGGCCGGGGACGCCGTCGTCACCGGGTCGCATCTCGACTCCGTGCCCGACGGCGGCGCCTTCGACGGGCCGCTCGGTGTCGTGTCCTCCTTCGCCGCGCTCGATGAACTCCGGCGCAGAGGAGCGGAGTTCAGCAGGCCGCTCGCCATCACCAACTTCGGCGACGAGGAGGGCGCCCGGTTCGGGCTCGCCTGCGTCGGGTCGCGGCTCGCCGCCGGGCAGCTCACCGTCGAGGCCGCGCACCGGCTGCGCGACGCCGACGGGATCAGCCTCCCGCAGGCCATGGAGCGGGCCGGGTACGACCCGGACGCCATCGGTCCGGACCCGGAACGCCTCGCCCGCATCGGCGCGTTCGTGGAGCTGCACGTCGAGCAGGGCCGGGCGCTCGACCTGAGCGGGGACGCCGTCGGCATCGCCTCGGCCATCTGGCCGCACGGGCGGTGGCGGTTCGACTTCGCGGGTGAGGCCAACCACGCCGGCACCACCCGCCTCGTCGACCGGCGCGACCCGATGCTCACGTACGCCGAGACCGTCCTCGCCGCCCGTCGTGAGGCCGAACTCGCGGGCGCCGTCGCCACCTTCGGCAAGATCTCCTGCGAGCCCAACGGCGTCAACGCCATTCCCTCCCTGGTGCGCGGCTGGCTCGATTCGCGGGCCGCGGACCAGTCCACCCTGGACACCGTGGTCGCCGCGATCGAGCGGGCGGCGAAGGAGCGGGCCGAGCGGGACGGGGTCGACCTGAGCGTGGTGCGGGAGTCCTTCACCCCCGTGGTGGAGTTCGAGCACGCGCTGCGGGACGAGATCGGCAAGATCCTCGGTGGTCACACCCCGGTCCTGGGAACCGGCGCCGGACACGACGCCGGAATCCTGTCCGGATCGATCCCGACCGCCATGCTGTTCGTGCGCAACCCCACCGGCGTCTCGCACTCCCCGGCCGAGTCCGCCGGCGAGGACGACTGCGTGGCCGGGGTGCTCGCACTCGCCGATGTACTGGAGGGCCTGGCGTGCAGGTGACGTACTGGCTTGAGCACGCCTGGCTCGACCCCGTGGTCGAGCCGGGCGTGGTGGTCGACGTGGCGGACGGCGGCCGGATCGCCGCTGTGCGCACGGGAGCCGGGACGCCGCCGCCCGGTGCCGTGGTGCTGCGCGGGTTCACCGTTCCCGGGCTCGCCAACGCCCATTCGCACGCCTTCCACCGGGCCCTGCGAGGCACCGTGCAGGTCGGCTCCGGGACCTTCTGGACCTGGCGCGAGACCATGTACCAGGTCGCGTCCCGGCTCACCCCGGACTCCTACCACGCGCTCGCCCGCGCCGTGTACGCGGAGATGGCGCTCGCGGGGATCACCGCCGTCGGCGAGTTCCACTACCTCCACCACGCGCCGGGCGGCACCCCCTACGACGACCCCAACGCGATGGGCGAGGCGCTGATCGCCGCGGCCGCCGAGGCGGGCATCCGCATCACCCTCCTCGACACCGCCTACCTCTCCTCCGGCATCACCGAGGACCACCGGGGGGCCGCCCCCAACACCCACCAGCTCCGCTTCTGCGACGGCACGGCCGAGGCCTGGGCCGAACGCTGTTCAGTTCTCAAGGACCGCGACCACGCCAGGATCGGCGCGGCCATCCACTCCGTACGGGCCGTTCCCGGCAGCCAGTTGGGCACGGTGGCGCAGTGGGCCCAGGCGCGGCGGGCCCCGCTCCATGTGCACCTCTCCGAGCAGACCGCCGAGAACGACGCCTGTCTCGACGCGTACGGCATGACGCCCACGCAGCTGCTCGCCGAGCACGGGGTGCTCGGGCCGCGCACCACCGGCGTCCACAACACCCACCTCACCGACGCGGACATCTCCCTGCTCGGCTCCACCGCCACCGGCACCTGCATGTGCCCCACCACCGAACGCGACCTCGCCGACGGCATCGGCCCCGCCCCCGCGCTCCAGCGGGCCGGCTCCCCGCTCTCGCTCGGCAGCGACAGCCATGCCGTGATCGACATCCTCGAAGAGGCGCGCGCGATGGAACTGGACGAGCGGCTGCGCACCCGCACCCGGGGCCACTGGACGGCCGCCTCGCTGCTGCGCGCCGCCACCGCCGACGGGCAGGCCGCCCTCGGCTGGCACGAGGCGGGCCGGATCGAGGCGGGCGCCCTCGCCGACCTCACCACCATCGCGCTGGACTCCGTCAGAACAGCGGGCCCGGTGCCCCGGCTGGCCGCCGAGACGGCCGTATTCGCGGCCACCGCCGCCGATGTGCGGCACACCGTCGTGGGCGGGCGGCACGTCGTACGGGACGGTGCGCACGCGCTCGTGCCGGACGTCCCGCGCGCACTGGCCGAGTCCGTCGCAGCCTTGAGGGGCTGACCCCCAACCCGTGCCGTCCGCTGCCCCCGAACCCGTTGGAGAACACCCCCGCGATGACCACCACAGCCATCACCAACATCGCAAGCCTGGTCACCAACGACCCCTCCCTCGGATGGGGGTCCCCCCGCTCGAGCAAATTCGAGAGTGGGGGAAGAACTCCCCTCGGTCTGATCCAGGACGCGGCCGTCGTCATCGACGGCGACCGCGTCGCCTGGGTCGGTGAATCAAGCAAAGCACCCGCCACTGACAACGGCGTCGACGCGGGCGGCCGGGCCGTGATCCCGGGCTTCGTGGACTCCCACTCCCACCTCGTCTTCGCGGGCGACCGCACCCAGGAGTTCAACGCCCGGATGTCGGGCCAGGCCTATGCGGCGGGCGGCATCCGCACCACCGTCGCCGCCACCCGGGCCGCCTCCGACGAGCAGCTGAGCGCGAATGTCGCCCGGTACATCGCCGAGGCGCTGCGCCAGGGCACCACCACCCAGGAGACCAAGTCCGGCTACGGCCTCACCGTCGCCGACGAGGCCCGCGCGCTGCGCATCGCGGCCGGGCACACCGACGAGGTCACCTACCTCGGCGCGCACATCCTCGCCCCCGAGTACGCCGACGACCCGGCCGGATACGTCGCCCTGGTCACCGGCGAGATGCTCAACGCCTGTGCCCCGTACGCCCGTTGGGTCGACGTGTTCTGCGAGAAGGGCGCCTTCGACGGCGACCAGGCGCGCGCGATCCTCACCGCGGGCAAGGCAAGGGGGCTGCTGCCGCGCGTCCACGCCAACCAGCTGACGTACGGGCCCGGCGTGCAGCTCGCCGTCGAGCTGGAGGCCGCGTCCGCCGACCACTGCACCCACCTCACGGACGCCGACGTCGACGCCCTCGCCAACAGCGCGACGGTCGCGACCCTGCTGCCCGGCGCCGAGTTCTCCACCCGGGCCCAATGGCCGGACGCCAGACGGCTGTTGGACGCCGGGGCGACCGTCGCGCTGTCCACCGACTGCAACCCGGGCTCGTCCTTCACGTCCTCGATGCCGTTCTGCATCGCGCTCGCGGTACGGGACATGAGGATGACCCCCGACGAGGCGCTCTGGTCGGCGACCGCCGGCGGCGCGGCCGCGCTGCGCCGCACCGACATCGGCCGCATCGCCCCGGGCGCCCGCGCCGACCTGGCGTTCCTGGACGCGCCCTCGCACGTCCACCTCGCCTACCGCCCCGGCGTCCCGCTGGTCGGCGAGGTCTGGCGCCGGGGCCGCAAGGTCTGAACCGGGCAGGGCGGCCGCGCCGCCGCCCCCGCCCGGGGCGCTCAGGAGGCCAGTCGCTCGATCTCCGCCGTCTCGCCCGCCGCGAGCAGCGCGAAGAGCCGCAGCACCTCGTCCTCGGTCACGCCCGACAGCTGGCGCGGCGCCGTGTCGGGGTCGTCCAGGTTCTCCCACAGCAGCCACAGCAGCTCGCCGCTCGGGAAGACGCTCAGCGACCACCCGTTCTCATGGGTCAGCGAGACGTCGGGGTGCTCGGTGTCGGCGTCGGCGAGGCCGTCCAGGATGGTGCGCATGGTCGCTTCGTCGGGCTCGTCGACGGAGGCGCCCGTCAGGTCGGTCATGAAGTAGCTCATACCGTGCATTAGCTCATGCCGGACCCCTCACGCGTACGCCCGGCCCCGCCCGTCCCGCCCGCCGTCAAGCCCAAGGAGCGGCCACATCGACGCCGCTGTACCAACCTTCACCGTATGGTCACAAACTCCGGGACAGTACCTACCGTCGGGTGAAATCGACCGGTACCGTCCAGGTTCAGCGTGGCTCGGGCGGAGACCGGGGGGTCGAGTTGAGCAGTCAGCGCGGGAGCGGCGCCGCCCAGGGCGCACGGGGACGCATACGAGTGGCCAGGCCCGGCGATCTGAGCGCCGGGGAGCTGGAGATCTGGCGGGAGCTGCGGGCCAAGTCGGGTGCGCCGGCGAATCCCTTCATGGAGCCCGAGTTCACCCTGGCCGTGGGCCGGGTCCGGTCCTCGGCGCGCGTGGCCGTGGTGTACGAGGGGGGCGAACCCGCGGCCTTCTTCCCGTACGAGAAGGGAAAAGTGGGGCAGGGACGGGCCGTCGGGTTCGGGGTCTCGGACTGCCAGGGCCTGATCGCACGGCCTGAACTCGCCCTGGAACGCGACGAGTTGATGCGTTCCTGCGGTCTGTCGTCCTGGGTGTTCGACAACCTGGAGGCGGGCCAGCCGCACTTCGCGCCGGACGCGGCCGCCGAGTACGCCTCCTTCGTGATCGACGTGGGGGCCGGTTACGAGGCGTACGAAACGATCCTGCGGCAGCGGTCGCCGAAGTTCTTCAGGACGACGACCGCCAAGGAGCGCAGGCTGGGGCGGCAGGCGGGGGAGGTCCGGTTCGTCTTCGACGAGCGGGATCCGGCGGTGCTCGCCCAGCTCATGGAGTGGAAGTCCGCGCAGTACCGCCGCACCGGGCGCCGCGACCGGTTCGCCCAGGAGTGGATCAACACCCTGGTGCGACAGCTCGCCCACACCCGCGCGCCCGGCTGCTCGGGGGTGCTCTCGGTCCTGTACGCCGGCGGCAAGCCGGTCGCCGCCCACTTCGGGCTGCGCTCGGCCACCGTCCTGGCCTGCTGGTTCCCGGCGTACGACCCGGAGTTCGCGAAGTACTCGCCGGGTCTCGTGCTCCATCTGCGGATGGCCGAGGCCGCGGCGGCCGAGGGCATCGGGATGCTGGACCTCGGGCGGGGCGCCGCCGAGTACAAGGACGCGCTGAAGACCGGCGAGATACCGGTGTACGAGGGGGCCTCCACCAGGCCCGGCGCGGGCGCGGTGCTGCACTGGATCGGCCGCGAGCCGTCCCGCCGGGCGCACGGATTCGTACGGAAGCGGCCGCGGCTCGCCGAGTTCGCGCAGCGCGGCCTGAGGCAGGCCGGGCGGCTGCGCGGCGCCGGAAGGTAGCCCCCGACGGGGCACGGTCATCGGGACACCCGGAGCTCGGGGGGAAACGCAGTGTCGGACAGGTCGCAGTCGTCGCACGGCCCGGAGGCCCAGAACCTCGTGAGACAGCAGGGCATCAGTCAGGGGATCAGCGTGGGGGAGCTGGACCTCGACGGCCTGGACGGGGACGTCCTGTCGCTGACGCCCGCGCCGGGCGGGCCGCCGGTCGGCCCCGGTGAGGTGTACGTCCTGGTGCGGCTGCGGGGGCGGCCGGTCGGGACGGTGCTCGGACAGGTCAGGGAGGGCGACGACGCGGCCGAGGTGCTCGCGGGGGCGGCCCGCAAGCAGCTCACCGGATACGTGCCCGAGGAGCGGCCCGCGCCCGCCGTGGCGCTGCCGCGCGCCAGCGTCGTCGTCGCCACCCGGGAGCGCGCCAGCCAACTGGCCCGCGCCCTGGACTCGTTGCTCGGTCAGGACCACCCCGACTACGAGATCCTCGTGGTCGACAACAACCCCGCCACCGACCAGACCCGCGAGCTGATCGGGCGGCGCTACGCCGCGCTCGGCGTGCGCTACGCGGCCGAACCCGTGCCGGGCCTGGCCGCCGCCCACAACCGGGGCGTCGCGTGCGCGCACGGCGAGATCATCGCGTTCACCGACGACGACGTGATCGCCGACCGGCGCTGGCTCTCCTCGCTGGCCGCGCCCTTCGCGGGCGATCCCCGGCTCGGCTGCGCCACCGGGCTCATCCTGCCCGCCCGGCTGACCACCCCCGCCCAGATCCTCCTTGAAAGCCACGGCGGCTTCACCAAGGGCTTCGCGCCCCGGCACTTCGACCCGCGCAGGCCCCCCGCCGACGAGCCGCTGTTCCCGTTCACGGCGGGCAGATTCGGCTCCGGCGCCAACATGGCCTTCCGGGCCCGCGTACTGCGCGCCGTCGGCGGCTTCGACCCGGCCACCGGCACCGGAACCCCGGCCCGGGGCGGCGACGACCTGTACGCCTTCGCGCGGGTCGTCGTCGCGGGCCACCGGCTCAGCTACACGCCCGAGGCGCTCGTCTGGCACCACCACCGCGAGACCTGGCAGGACCTGGAGAACCAGGCGTACGGATACGGCGCCGGGCTCACCGCCTACCTCACCGCGATCATCGTGCGCCGCCCGGCGCTGCTGCCCGCGCTGCTCGCCCGGGTGCCGCGCGGCGTCGCGCACGCGCTCGCCATCAGCGCCCACCGCGACGCCGGCGAGCAGTCCGTACCCGGCGAGCACGGCTCGCAGAGCTACCCGTGGCCGCGCTCGCTGTCCCGCCTGGAGCGCAGGGGCATGCTGTACGGGCCAATCGGCTACCTCCGCGCCCGGCGCCGGGTGCGCGGCCACCGGCTGCCCTGGGAGGCGGCCCGATGAGCGGCGCGGCGCCCCGCATCCCGGTGCTCCTGTACCACGCGGTGATGGACGACCCGCCGGACTGGATCGCCGAATTCACCGTCACACCACGGCAGTTCACGGCGCAGCTCGACGTCATCCGCGACAGCGGACGCACGCCGGTGACCATCGCCGCGCTCGCCGCGCACTTCGCGGGCCGGGCCCCGCTGCCGCCCCGGCCCGTCGCGCTCACCTTCGACGACGGGTTCGCCGACCTGCCGGGGCGCACCGCCGAGGCGCTCGCCGAGCGCGGTCTGCCCGCCACCGCCTACCTCACCACCGGTGCGATCACGCCCGGCCGCCGCAGCCTGCTGCCGCCCGCCCCGATGATGACCCTCGACCAGGCGAAGCTCCTGGAGGAGTACGGCCTCGAAGTCGGCGGCCACACCGTCTCGCACCCCCAGCTCGACACCCTCACGCCGAGGGCTCTCAAGCGCGAACTCGTGGAATCCAAAGCGGTGTTGGAGGACGCGCTCGGCCACCGGATCGACCATCTCGCCTATCCGCACGGCTACAACAGCCGCGCCGTGCGCACGGCCGCGCGCGCCGCCGGGTACCAGACGGCCGTGGCGGTACGGCACGCGCTCAGCTCGGAGCGCGACGAGGCCTTCCGCATCGCCCGGCTCATCCTGCGCCGCGGCCACACCCTCGCCGACGTCGAGGCGTGGATGCGCGGCGAGGGGGCACGGGCGGCCCCGTACAACGACTCGCTGCGGACGGTCGGCTGGCGGCTCTACCGCAGGGCCAGGGCCGCCGTGAAGGGGCCCGTCTTCGCGGGGTGAGACGAGGAGAGGAGCGGTCTGCGGTGTATCGGTGTAGCCACACAAACGCGAAGAGTGTTCCTATACTTCGCTGAAGGGGACAGCCAGGGGACAGCGGCGTGACGGCCGCGACCACATCTGTGGGGGGAGTCGCACTGTGCAGCAACGTGTGCCCACGCCGGTCCAGGGGAGCGGGCAGCCGCCCCCCGGCGGGACGGCCGAGGAGCAGGCGGCGGACGGACCCGCGAAGGGCGCCCCGCGCTGGTCGAGACCGGATCTGATACAGCCTCAACTACTGTTCACCTGGCTGCCGTTGGTGGTCGCGGCCGCCTTGTGGGTGTACGCGCTGGGGCACATCGACTACCGCCACATGGGCGACTGGGGCCTGCTCGACAAGCTGCCCGCCGCCTTCTGCCTCTCCCTCGCGGTCCTCACCGCAGGGTTCGTCGTCAGCCTGCGGCGGGCGGGCACGGCGCCCTGGTGGCCGGGGCTCTACAGCGTCGCCCTGCTCTTCGCCCTCAAGGCGCCCACCGCGATCCTCTACGACTCGGTGCGCTACCCCTGGTCGTCCAAGCACGACGCGGTGGTCAACCACCTCCTGGCCAACCAGGAGTTGCGGCCGGGCGTGCCGCTCTCCGGCAACATGGCGGCGTACGACCAGTGGCCCGGCTTCTTCACCCTCAACGCCGGTCTGGTGCGCGCCTTCGGCGTGGACACCGCGGCCTCGTACCTCAACTGGGCCTCGCTGTTCTACGGCGTCGTCCTCATCCCGGTGCTCGTCCTGATCTACCGCACCTTCGCAGAGGACTGGCGTCTGGTGTGGACCGGTGTGTGGATCTTCGAGGTCGCCAACTGGGTCGGCCAGGACTACTTCTCGCCCCAGGGCATGGCGCTGATCCTGCACCTGGCCGTGCTCGCCGTGGTGTTCCGGCACTTCGTACGCCCCGGGGCCGCGGGCGAGCTGAGGTCGCGGGCCAACCTCGACCCGGCCGCGGCCAGCGTTCCGCCGCCCACCACGAAGCGCCAGCGCGCCGTCTGCGTCGCGATCCTCGCCCCGATGATCGCCGCCATCAACTTCACCCACCAGCTCACCCCGGTGATGCTGTGCGTCGCTCTGATCGCCCTCAACCTCACCCGGCGCTACCGCAACCCCGGGCTGCTCGTCGTCACGGCCGTCATCATGCTGATCTGGGACGTCACGATGGGCCGTCCGCTGTTCGTGGAGACGCTCGCCTCGCTGAAGGAGTCCGTCGGCAACCTGCTCAACAACTCGCGGGCCGGATACGCGGGTCAACTCACCGGCCCCGGGCCGGTGTTGCAGGGCCGGGCCGACGTCGTCATGGTCCTGGTGATCGCCGGGCTCGCGGTGGTCGCCGTGGTCCAGCGGCGCAAGCTGGTCAGGAGCGCGCTGCCGCTGCTGCTGGTGTCGGTGGCGCCGGTGCCGCTGTTCGCCGTCAACGACTACGGCGGCGAAATGCTCTTCCGCGTCTACCTGTTCGGGCTGCCCGGCGCCGCGTTCTTCGCGGCCGCGGCGCTGGTGCCGGCGCCTGCGGCCGGGCCGGGCAAGGCGCGGATCAGCCCCGTGGTGCGCAGGCGCGTCGCGGCCGTCGCCCTGCCGGTGGTGCTCGTCCTGCTCGTGGCCGGGTTCATCCCCGCCTACTACGGCAAGGAGCGGATGTACTACACGCCGCCCGCGGAGACGGCGATGGTGACCAAGGTGCTCGACAACGCGCCCAAGGGCTCGATGATCCTCGCCGTCACCGGCTCCTTCCCGCAGTCGCTGCACCGCTACGACCAACTGGAACACTGGTACGTCGCCGAACAGCAACTGCCCCAGAACGAGGTCATGCTGAGGGATCCGGTGGGCTATCTGGAACCCCAGCTGCCGAAGGACGGGCGGCCGGTGTACTTCATCCTCACGCGCACGCAGGACATCTACACGGCGGGGGAGGGACTGCTGCCGGCCGGCGGCTTCCAGGAGCTCAAGACCAAGCTGGAGGCTTCGCCGAAGTTCCGGATCATCGATCAGACCGCGTACGGAACGGTGCTGGAGTACCAGGCGCCTCGGTCCTGACCCCGCCTTCCGGTCACCCGGCACGTGGTCCTCAAACGCCGGGCGGGCTTGGGTGCTGCGGTGCCGCACCCCATAGTCCCGCGGGGAACTGCGCGACAACGTGTCGGCGGCCCGCGGTCGAGCAGCAACGTACGTGAAGGATCGGCCCTCAATGACCCGGAGGTCGTCACAATGACCCTCAAGCAGACGCACATCAGAGCCACTGTCGCCCTCTCCGGGTGGCTGGCGCTGGCCGCCACCGCGCTGCCGGCAGCGACACCGGCCCGCTGGATCCCCGTACTGCTCTTCGTAGCCCTCGGCCCCGGCTTCGCGCTGTTGTACCCGCAGCCCGACACCCTGCGACCCGGGGCCCGCCTGGAGGCACTCGCGCTCGCCGCGCCGCTCAGCCTGTCGTTCGGGGCGCTCGTGTCCACCTGCCTCTTTCTCGTGCACGGCTTCTCGGGGACGGCGTTCCTGATCTGCCTGGCCGCCTTCTCGACCGTGGCCTGCGCCTTCCCGGGGCTGCCGCTTCCGGCCGCGACCCGGGGTGCCGCGGAGCGCACCCGCGCCAAACCCGGGGCCGGACGGTGATCAGGTCACCCGGGCGCCGGGCGCCGGGCGTTCACCCCGGTCGCTGAACCAGCGGTGGACCAGCGCGGCCGCCGTGGTCGCGCACAGCCCGGTGAAGACGGGCAGGGCGATCGCGGCGAACGTCTGCTGCGCCGCCCAGCCCGCCACCGCGAGCACCCACACCACGACCGAGGTGATCCGCCAGTGCGTACCCAGGGCGCGCAGGGTCACCGTCGCCAGCGCCAGGCACAGCAGTTGCAGCGCCGTCGGCAGCCAGCGCTCGACGCCGCTCCGGTCGGCGAACCCGGCGGTCTCGGCGAGGAAGCGGGCGAGCTGGGCGTGCCAGGGGCCGGACACCGCAACCGGCTGCACGCCGAGGATGACCGGCGCGGTGTGCAGGCCCGCGACCGTCACCCACAGACCGGCCGCGAGCAGCCCCGGGCGCGGCCGGTACAGCGACACCGCCGCGCTGCACACCACGATGAGCAGCACCCCCGCGGTCAGGCTGACCGGCGGCAGCGCGTGCAGGAGGCCGGTGCCGTTGAGGCGGGCGCCGGGGGTGTCCGCGGCCCGCGACAGCGGCACCCAGAACAGTCCCGCCGCAAGTCCCAGCAGCAGCCACAGCGCGGTCGTGAGCAGCGACTCGTCGCCCTCGCGGGGCTCCGGCAGGATGCGCAGGTGCAGGGTGGTCGCGGAGCCCTGTTCGGGGTGGGCGCCGGGTACGTACACGGGGATGCCGAGCGCGGGCGTGGCGGTGTCCATGCCGCCGCGCAGATACGCGGTCTGGGTGCTCCAGCGGGTGCCGTACTCCAGAGCCTCCTCGGTCCGGGCGGCCTGCGCCCGACGGGCCCAACTGGTGCCGTACTCCTCCGACTTGGGCCTGCCCGGGGTGTGGATGGTGGCGCGGCCGGCGAGTGCGCCGCGCAGTCCGGGCACGCAGCACAGCGCCATCAGGGTCATCGCGCACAGCTGCGCCCAGCCGGCGCCGGAGATGCCGAACACGCCGAGCAGCACCGCCGCGCTGCCGAGGACCAGGGTGCACATGGCGCCCTGGAGGATCGCCAGCATGCCGGTGCGCCCCTGCACGCGCAGCACGCCGATGTACAGCTCGACGGCGACCCGGGGGATCGCGGCGGCGGCCAGCAACTGAAGGACCAGCGTGCCGTGCTGGGCGTAGCTGCCGCCGAACGGGGCGAGGATCTGGCGGGCGAACAGGACCAGGAAGAGCACGACCGGGATCAGCAGGAGGGCCATCCGGCGCAGCGCGCCGCGCACCCCGTCGGCGAGCTTGTCCGGGCTGTGCGAGGAGTGCGCGGTGAGCGAGGAGGCCATGTTGATGGCCATGAACTCCATGGTCCCGCCGACCGTGTACGCGATGAAGAAGAAGCCGTTCTGCGCGGCCGGGAAGCGCACCGCGACCATCACCGGAAGCAGGTTGATCATCGCGAGCGAGAACAGCGCCCCGACCGAGTCGCCGGCCAGGAAGCGGCCGATCTCGCGCAGTTCCGGGACCGGCCGGTCGCGGTCGGCGGCGGCCTGCGCGGGGATCAGTCTGCGGAAGACGAGCCAGCCGAGCGGCAGGATGGAGCACACCATCGCCGCCGCCCAGGAGACGAAGACGCCGAGGGCGAGGGTCGCGCAGGCGGCGAGGAGCAGCAGCTTGGTGAGCGAGAACACTGCGTTGCCGACCGGCACCCAGATCGCCTTGCGCAGCCCCGTCAGGACGCCGTCCTGAAGGGTCAGGATCGACCAGGCCACGGACGACACCGTGAAGATCACCCCGGCGGTGAGCCCGGACAGCGGCTCGTACGAGGGTCCCCACAGCGGCAGCGTGAACAGGAAGACGACGGAGGCCACCGCCACCACGACGGCGCTGGCCACATAGGCGCGCAGGACCAGCGTCCCGGTCGCGCGGCCGGCCCGCGGTATGTAGCGGACCACCGCGCCGATCATGGTGGTGGCGGTGATCGAGGCGAGCAGCTTCATCGCGGCGATCGCGGCCGAGCCCTGCCCGACCGCCTCCTCGCTGTAGTAGCGGGCCGCGACCAGCCAGAAGCCGAGGCCGAGCGCGGCCGATACGGCGGTGGAGAGCATCAGGGCGTAGGCGTTGCGGAACATCGAGTCGCCGCTGCCCTGGGCGGAGGGCGGGCCGGGGTTGTCGGCGACGGCCCGGTCGGACGACACGGCGGCGATGTCCTCGATCCCGGTTCTGGCCGTGTCAGACACCGGCGGGGCCGCCCCTCGCGGGCCGGATGCCCGCCTTCCGCAGCACTGCGATGGCGCGCTCGGCCCGCAACGGGTCGACGGGCAGGGCGTGTCGGGCGAACCAGCGCCCGGCCTCCGGCGCGGGGGAGGGGTCGGTGAAGGCCTCGCCCGCGTAGTCGTCCAGCGGCGGGTCGTACAGATAGCCCACGGTGATCCGCTCCCGGGCGAGCGCGGCGCGAGCCGCGTCCCGGTCCTCGACGAGCAGCGGCACCCGGAACAGCGGCTGTACGGGCCCCGGCTTCGGCGGCGCCCATTCGGTGGCGAGCAGCTTGACGGCACCCCGGCGGTGGGCGTCGAGCACGGCGTCGAGTCGCGCCAACTTCCGTTCCATCCGGGCGAGTCGGCGCCTGCCCGCGCTCGCCCGGTAGTCGTGCATGTCGACCCGTACCCAGGAGTGGAAGGCGGCCAGGTCCGGCGCCGCGTCGAGGGCGCGGATCAGCTCTTCGGGGCGCAGCGCCATCCGGATGTCCTCGCGCTCCTGCTGTCCGAGCATCCTGAGCACCGCCCAGGCGGCGGGCGCCAGGCGCAGTCCGCGGACCGTCGCCTCCGCGTACGGCCGGGCCCAGTAGGCGAGTTCGGTGCTCGTCCGGGGCGGGGTGAGCAGTTCGTCGCGGGTCTTGGTGAGGGCGTCGCGCAGGCCCGGGTCGGCGATCGCGAGGAAGCCGCCCGCCTTGGCCGCGGTGTGCTTGGAGAGGCTGAAGACGGACGCGTCCCCGTAACCGCCGACCGGGCGCCCGGCCGTCTCGCTGCCGATGGCGTGCGCCGCGTCCTCGATGAGCGCGATGCCCAACTGGTCGCACGTGAGGCGCAGTTCGGGCGCGGGGTCGGGATTCCCGTACAGATTGGTGGTGAGGACGGCGGACAACTGCGGCCAGAGGGACTCCGGTACGGCGGCCGCGTCGATGGATCCGTCGTGCGGATCGAGGGGCGCCTGCACCGGCCGCAGTCCGGCCGCGAGGACCACGAAGAAGATGACGTCGTCGTTGACCGGCGACATCAGCACCCGGCCGCCGGGCGGGCACCAGTGCCGCAGCGCCACATACAGACCGAGCCGGCAGGACGGCACATAGAGGCACTCGCGCCCCAGCCGTTCGCGCATCAGCCCTTCGAGCTTCTCGTACGCCGTGAAGTACGCCATGAAGTCCCCCCAGACCCCCGCATCCCCAGCGCTCAATGTGACCCAGTGCGCACCGCTTCGTCAACAATGCGGAAGGGCCCGTCCCTTGACGGAACGGGCCCTTCGCACAAGGGTGCGTCACTCCACGACGGTCAGTCCCTTGCGGAGCTTGCGCAGGGTGCGCGAGAGCAGCCGTGAGACGTGCATCTGGGAGATGCCGAGCTCGTCGCCGATCTCGGACTGCGTCATGTTGGCGACGAAGCGCAGGGAGAGGATCTTCCGGTCCCTGGTGGGGAGTTCGGCGATCAAGGGCTTCAGCGACTCGATGTACTCGACGCCTTCGAGGTCGTGGTCCTCGTAGCCGATGCGGTCGGTGAGCGCTCCCTCGGAGTCGTCCTCCTCGGGCTGGGCGTCGAGCGAGCTCGCGGTGTACGCGTTGCTCGCCGCCATGCCCTCGACGACCTCTTCCTTGGTGATGCCGAGGCGTTCGGCGAGCTCGCCCACCGTGGCCGAGCGGTCCAGCTGCTGGGCGAGCTCGTCGCCCGCCTTGGCCAGGTCGAGGCGGAGTTCCTGCAGTCTGCGCGGGACCCGTACGGACCAGGAGGTGTCACGGAAGAAGCGCTTGATCTCACCGACGATGGTCGGCATCGCGAAGGTGGGGAACTCCACGCCGCGGTCGCACTCGAAGCGGTCGATCGCCTTGATCAGGCCGATGGTGCCGACCTGGATGATGTCCTCCATCGGCTCGCTGCGGGAGCGGAAGCGCGATGCGGCGAACTTGACCAGGGCCAGGTTCAGTTCGACCAGGGTGTTGCGTACGTACGCGTACTCGTGGGTGCCCTCTTCGAGGGTGTCGAGACGGGCGAAGAGCGTCTTCGACAGGGCCCGCGCGTCGACGGGGCCGACCTCGGCGAAGGGCGGGATCTCGGGAAGCCCCTCAAGTCCCTCGGGTTCGTACGGTCGTTCCTGCGGGGGGTGGTCGTGCGGTTCTTGCTTGATCGACGTATCGTGCGATTCGTCGAGCCGGGGTGACATGGGTCTCCTCCATCGTTCTCGGCATATGGCTGCCGATGCCCATACGTGTTCCGCGGTGTGCGGCGCCTCCGTGGCCGGTCGTGCTGAATAGCTGTCCCTACTACCCCTACCCGCTTTGCACAGCCCATCGCAAGGCTTCTTTGTCCGCATATGCCCGGTTTAGTGCGATGTTTGGCTTCCGGATGGCGTAGGGAAGGCGTAGTGTTCTTGGGAACTTACGACGATTCGGCGAAGAGGGACGGCATGGACCGCGGCACGGTCGGCAGCACCAACAGGGGCCGGCTCAGGGTCGGAGTCCGCACCGAGGGGCGCAGCGAGGTGGTGACCCCGGCGGGTGAGCTCGATCACCACACCGCGGACCTGCTCAGGGAGCCGCTGGAAGCCGCGATCGCCGAGGGGCGCACCCGACTCGTCGTGGACTGCTCACACCTGGAATTCTGCGACTCGACCGGACTGAACGTCCTGCTCGGCGCCCGGCTGAAGGCCGAGGAGCGGGGCGGCGGGGTCCACCTCGTGGCCATGCAGCCCGTGGTGGCGCGCGTATTCGAGATCACGGGGGCGGAAGCGGTCTTCACCGTGCATGATTCGCTCGATGCCGCTCTGTGCGACTGACCCCGATACGTCCGGGCAGGAGAGCACACTGAAGACGTTGGCGAATCGGTGAGGTGAAGCGCTGATGAGCACCACCCGGGAGCAGACGCCCGGCGACCGTGGCCCCGAGCCGCACGGCGCCGGGCCCGCTGCCATACCGCCAGAAGCCGATGGCGCGGGCGCCGTGGCGCCCGCGCGCGTCCTCGCGCTCACCGGGGCGAGCGGCATCGTCCCGCTCGCCCGCGACTTCACCCGCCAGGCCCTCTACGACTGGGGCTGGCTTCCGGCGGTGACCGCCGAAGGCCGGGCCGCCGCCGAGGACGTCCTGCTCGTCGTCTCCGAACTGGTCACCAACGCCTGTCTGCACGCCGAGGGCCCCGAAGGGCTGAGGGTCTCGCGCACCGCGAAGGTGCTGCGCCTGGAGGTCAGCGACCTCGGCGCGGGCCAGCCCGCACCCCGCACCCCGCACCGCGCGGGGCGGCCCGGCGGGCACGGCATGTTCATCGTGCAGCGGCTGTGCCTCGACTGGGGCGTGGTGCGCACGCCGGGGGTGGCCGGCAAGACGGTCTGGGCGGAACTCGCGGCACCCGCGTAACTCCTGTTCACGGTTACCGGCGGTTCGGACCGTCGGTCCAGCGGCGTGTCCGCAGATCGATCCGCCCTGTTCTTTGTCTTCCCTCGACAAGGTCCCCGGCGTACCTTGAGCGCCAAATCTGATGTGCCGTCAGTAACTTGGCGGCCTCCGGCATGAGGGGAATTCGAGGTGTCGTACCAGAAGAGGACAGCCCTCGCGCTGGCGACGGCGGCGGCGGGCTCGGTGGTGCTGATCACCGCCCCGGCGGCCCAGGCCTCCGTCGTGGACGTCAACTACAACTGCCAGACGCCGATCGGCGCGAAGAGCGCCGTGTCGCCCATCGACATCCAGGCGGTCAAGAGCGGCAGTTCCTACAAAGTCACCATGTCCTTCCAGAAGGGCGTCTCCTCCAGCCCGGTCGCGCTCGGCGCGGGCGCGATGAACCCGAGCGCCGTGATCAATCTGGGCGGCGCCGGCAAGGGCACGGTCGCGGTCTCGGGCCCGGCCAACTCCGCGGAGATCCCCGCCAACACCCCCATCAAGATCAGCGACCTGTCGGGCACCTACTCGCCGAAGGCCAACGGCAAGGTCACCTTCACCGCCGGCGTCCTTACCATCAAGGCGCTGGGCACCACCACGACCTGCACCCCCGGCAACAGCCCCGGCCCCTCCCTGGAGCTGGACGCCGGCGGCGCGAGCGCGTCCGCCGGCGGTTCGGGCGCCCCGGACAGCCTTCCCAAGACCGGCCCCCTCGACTCGGCCGTCGCGCTCGGCACCCTCGGCGGCACGGTCGTCCTGGTGGGCGCGGCCGGAGTGCTGTGGCTGACCCGGCGCAACCAGCGGGCCTGACCCCGTACGCCCCCGACCGGGAACCCCCTCGCACCCGAGGAGCCGCCGATGCGTCCGATCCGCCTGGCCCTGCCGGCCACGGCCCTGCTGCTGTGCGCGCTCTCGGCGCCCGCCGCGCAGGCCGCACCGGCCGCGGACGGGGACTGGACCGCCGCACCCGCATCCGGCGGCGGGACCCGCCCGAGCATCGACGGGAGGCCCTGCTTCTATCTGGAGGGCGCCCCCGGCACGGTCCTTCAGGACAAGGTCTCGCTGAGCAACCCGTCCGGCACGCCCCTGACCCTGAGACTGCGCGGCGCCGCCGCGTACAACACCGCGAACGGGTCGTTCGCCGTGCGCGAGGCGCCCGATCCCTGGATCGCGCTCGCCGCGCCCGAGGTGAGGATCCCGCCGCACACCCGCGCCGACGTGCCGTTCGCGGTCACTGTCCCGGCCGGAGCGGAACCCGGCGACCACCCCGCGGCCCTGGTCGCCGCAGCGTCCGGCCGCGAGTTGGGCGTACGCGTCCAACTCCGCGTCGCGGGGCCCACGTTGTCCGCCCTGACCGTCGAGTCCGTACGCATCGACAAGGGCCGGAACCTCATCCGCTACGCCCTGGTCAACCGGGGCAACGCCACCCTGGCGCCGCGTCTCGCGGTGCGCGCCGACGGAGTGTCCGGCCGGGTGCTCGACCGCCCCGCCAAGGCCCTGCCCGTCGAGCTCCTGCCCGGTCAGCGCGTCGAGCTGACCGAACCCTGGCCGCATCCGCCCGCCCTCGACCGGGTCACCGTCCGCCTAGATGTCACCGCGGAGGGCGGCGCCCACTCCGCCGCCGGGGCGAGTGCCACGTTCGTGCCGTGGGGCGCGGTCGCCGGGGCCGGTCTGGTGCTGCTCGCGGGCGGGGCCGCGGCCTTCCGGCTCGTGCGACGCCGGCGCAGTGCCGAGAACCCCCAATTCCCCGAGCCGGAACGCGAGTTGGCGCGGACAGGAGCCCTCCAGTGAAGCCACACCTGCGGGGCGCGGCCCTCGCCCTGCTGCTGCTCGCCCTCGCGCTGCCGATGGCCGGGCCCTCGTACGCCGACGACGCCAAGCCGACCGTCGCGCTCTCCACGCCCGAGGCCGCCAAGGGTGCCGACGTCACCGTCACCGGCGGCGGCTGGCGGCCCGGCGCGCTGCTCATGCTGCTCGTCTGCGGACAGTCCGACCCCACCAGGGGCGTCATCGGCGGCACCAACTCCTGCTCCAACGCCGACGGCCAGGCCGTCACGACCGACGCCAAGGGCGCCTTCAGCAAAGTGCTCCCGGCCGCCCCGCCGCCCAAACCGTGCCCCTGTGTCGTCCACGTGGCGACCGTGCAGGGCGAACAGGCCGTCGTGGACACCGAGTTGAAGATCACCGGGCAGCCGGTGGCGCCGCTGCCCGACCAGAGCGGCGACGGAAGGCTCGCGGTGCTCGCCGAACCCCGCCTCGACGGCAGCAGTTCCCTGTTGACCTGGTTCGGCGCACCGCCCGGCCGCACGCTGGTCTTCACCGTCGGCAACCTCGGCTCGGCCCCCGTCAAGGACCCCGTCTTCCAGCTCGGCACCGCCCACGGCGTGTTCGCCCCGCAGTGGGAGGACCACCAGTGGAAGGGGATCATCCAGCCCGGCCAGAAAGCCGAGATCAGGCTGGGCTTCGAGCTGTCGGCGGGCGCCCACGGCGACTACCAGATCTCGCTCCAGTACGCGAAGAAGCTGCTGGTCACCCAGCCGTGGGGGGTGGACCGGCCCTGGGGCGTCACCTTCTTCTGGATCCTGCTCTGCCTGGTGGTGCCCGCCGCGGTCTTCCGCATCGGCATGGCCGTGGTGGACCGGCTGCGTCCGCGCGAGGGCGCACGCGTCGGCCCCGGCCGGCACCGTGGCCTACAGCTGCCCGAAATCACCCTGAAAATCCCCAAGTCGGGGCGACCGTCCGGTGACCGGAGGGCGGCATCCGCCGAGCCGGAGCCCGCCGCGCCCGATCCGCCCGCGACCACGGCCGCGCTGCCGTGGTTCACCCCCGACTCCGCACCGTCCGAGAACCGCCCCAACCGTCCGTACCGTCCCACGACGAAGGGAAATTCGTGACCACGCAACGGAGGATGAGCGCGGCCGGTCTCGCGCTGATGCTCGGCGGCGCGGGGATCATGCTGGCCGCAGGCCCCGCACAAGCAGCCGAAGTCTCGTACGCCACCGAGTGCATACCGCCGTCCATCTCCGGCCTGCCGCCGGTCGAGGGAACGACGAAGGTGCAGATCACCGCGCCCGCCACGGCCAAGGTGGGCGACGTGGTCGACGTCGTCTGGAAGTTCACCCAGGCCGCGTCGAACAACCCGAACGTCCTCGACCTCAACAAGGACGTCGTCCAGCCGACCGGCACCCTCAAGGCGGGCGGCGCGCAGAGTGCCGACATCCCCATGAAGGGCCCCCGGCAGAACCCGCCGATCCCCAAGAACAGCCCGATGATCCTGCCGGACATGACGGCCAAGCTGAAGCTGACCAAGACGGGCGACGTCACGCTGACGCCGGACGCGTACAACATCAACGTCAACCAGATCATGTCGACGGACACCAAGTGCACCCCGAAGGAGAAGGTCGCGGTCGGCGCCACGATCAAGGTGACGGACGGCGGCGGGACGACCTCGGGCGGCGCCTCCGGAGGTTCGACGACCGGTGGCAGCTCCGGGGGCTCGACTACCGGTGGCACCTCCGGCGGTTCCACGGCGGGCGGCACCACGACCTCGGGCGGCACGACCGGGGGCTCCGCGAGCGGGGGCTCCGCGACCGGTGGGTCCAGCACCGGTGGGTCCACCACGGGTGGCTCGGCGTCCGGTGGGGACACCGGCTCCGGCGGTACGACCGGCGGCAGCGGCGGCCAGAGCGACTTCCCCGGCAAGGAAGTCGCCGTCGACTTCGCCTGCCAGTCGCCGGGACCGGCCGGCATCCAGTCCAAGGTGACCATCAACGCCAAGAAGAACGGCGGCAGTTACGACCTCACCGTCAAGACTGCCAAGGGCGTCATGAACAGCCCGGCCGACCTTCCGGCGGGCGCCCTCAAACCGTCGATGCAGGTCGCGGTGGGCGGCGCGGACAAGGGCTCGGTGGCGGTCGCGGGCCCCGCGAACCCGGACCCGATCAAGGCGGGCGCCCCGGTCAGCCTCACCGACATGACGGGCACCTACAAGCCGGGCGCCTCCGGCAAGTCGACGCTGAGCCCCGGTGATCTGTCCATCGACGTCACCCTGGGCGGCGCGCCGATCCACATCCCGTGCAAGGTCTCGGGCTCGGCGCCGGTCTCGCTCGAACTCGACACGGCGGCCCAGCCCGGCGGCGCGGCCGGCGGCAGCGGCTCGGCGGGCACCTCGGGCGCGGCGACCTCGGCGGGCACCGCGGGCTCCTCCGGCGGCCTGGCCCAGACCGGCGCGAGCGACAACGGCGCCCTGCGCGCGCTCGGCCTGGTGGCCGGCACGGTGATCCTGCTGGGCGGGGCGATCTTCACCTTCACCCCGTGGCGACGGCTGCGGGGAACCGGCACCCGCTAGCCGCAACGCCGAAGGGCCGCCGCACCGGATCGGTGCGGCGGCCCTTCAACTGCTGTGCGGCTTACGTCAGTTGACGCTTCCCATCAGCTGCTTGACCTTCTTGCGGTACATCCAGATGCCGAATCCGGCGACGACCGCGAGGGCCGCCTCGATGGCCACCGCACCCGAGGTGTCCAGGTTGACGCCCAGCTGCTTCGAGGTGAGCAGGCTGGTCACCGAGTCGCCCGCGGTGACCGCGAGGAACCAGACGCCCATCATCTGGGAGCTGTACTTCGCCGGGGCCATCTTGGTCGTGACCGACAGGCCGACCGGGGAGAGGCAGAGCTCGCCGATGGTCTGGACGAAGTAGATCGCCACCAGCCACATCGGGCTGACCTTGCCGCCGTTGTTGGCGGTGTCGATCAGCGGGATGAGGAACACGACGAAGGAGATGCCGATCAGCGCGAGGCTGGAGGCGAACTTGACCGCGGTGCTCGGCTCCTTGGCGCGCTTGTTCAGCCACAGCCAGGCGGAGGCGACCACAGGGGCCAGCGCCATGATGAAGACCGGGTTCAGCGACTGGTACCAGGAGGTCGGGAAGTCGAACCCGAGCAGGCTGTTGGTCGTCGAGTTCTTGCCGAAGATCGACAGCGTCGAGCCGTTCTGGTCGTAGATCATCCAGAAGACGGCGGCGACCACGAAGAACCAGATGTAGCCCGAGAGCTTGGACTGCTCGACCTCGCTGAGGTCCTTGTCGCGCTTCATGCGGGTGAGCACCGCGACCGGGATGACCAGGCCGGCGATGGTGATCGGCATCAGCGCCCAGTCGGCGAAGTTGCCGGTCACGGCGAGCGCGATGTAGAAGACCGCCGCGACGATCAGCCAGATCAGGCCCTTGCGCAGGACGGACTGCTTCTCCTGGGCCGTCGCCGGCTTCGCGACGACGCTGCTCTCCGCGCTCAGGTGACGGGTGCCGAGCATGAACTGGGCCAGACCCAGGGCCATGCCGACGGCGGCGAGCGTGAAGCCGAAGTGCCAGTTGACCTTCTCGCCGACGGTGCCGATGGTCAGCGGGGCCAGGAAGGCGCCGAGGTTGATCCCGATGTAGAAGATCGTGAAGCCACCGTCACGACGCGGGTCCTCGGGACCCTTGTAGAGGTGGCCGACCATCGTGGAGATGTTGGCCTTCAGCAGGCCGGAGCCGAGCGCGACGAGGATGAGGCCCGCGAAGAAGGACGCCTCGGTGGGCAGCGCCAGCGTGATGTGGCCGACGATGACGACACCGGCTCCGATGGCGACGGTCTTGCGCGGCCCCCAGAAGCGGTCGGCCATCCAGCCGCCCGGCATGGCGAGCAGGTAGACCATCGCCATGTAGACGGAGTAGATCGCCGTGGCCGTGGTGGCGTTCATGTGAAGGCCGCCGGGCGCGATCAAGTACAGCGGGAGCAGGGCCTTCATGCCGTAGAAGCTGTAACGCTCCCACATCTCGGTCATGAACAGAGTGGCCAGGCCGCGGGGGTGGCCGAAGAAGGTCTTCTCGGTACCAGTGGTGCTGGCCGAGTCCTTCGTCAGGCTTGACGCCATGGTCGATCCTTGCTTGCTCGGGACGCGCGCTTCGTGAGCGTTGAGTCGCGCCCGGTGGGGGAAGGCCGGCACCGGCAGGGGAGCTGTCCTCCCAACGCCCATGGGGTCCGCTCCGTAGGGGGAGGCGGTAAGGACAGGCCACACCGGGATCCACGCCCCGGCGCTTCTTCGCGCTGGGGCCCGGCCCGTAGGTCATTCACTGGTCTCAAGACCGGCAAAACCGGTCTTGTGCAGAAAAGAGACCCTTGGCGCGCCAAGCAGGCCAAAGGTCCTTGAGTAGTGCTATAGGCGTTGGCACACCATACGTCACCAGAGTGCGGCATATGGAAGGACTTGAGAGATGGATCACAGGCATCCCTGGAACCACTGACCCTGATTCGAAGGTGTCAAACAAGATCGCAGCACAGACCCCCAGGGTGGGTGGATCACCTCACGCGTTGTCGCCGCCGCGGACTACCATCACCCCCATGACCCGTGTACTGCTCGCCGAGGACGACGCGTCCATCTCGGAGCCACTGGCCCGCGCCCTGCGCAGGGAGGGTTACGAGGTCGAGGTGCGCGAGGACGGCCCGACCGCCCTCGACGCCGGACTGCAGGGGGGCGCCGACCTGGTCGTGCTCGACCTGGGGCTCCCCGGCATGGACGGCCTCGAAGTCGCCCGGAGGCTGCGTTCCGAGGGACACACCGTCCCCATCCTCGTGC
This sequence comes from Streptomyces sp. NPDC094147, assembly GCF_044764265.1. Lineage (NCBI taxonomy): Bacteria > Bacillati > Actinomycetota > Actinomycetes > Kitasatosporales > Streptomycetaceae > Streptomyces > Streptomyces sp. NPDC094147. The sequence goes on from NZ_JBIWHT010000009.1 coordinate 215,872, forward strand.
TCACCGCCCGCGCCGACGAGGTGGACACCGTGGTCGGCCTCGACGCCGGCGCCGACGACTACGTCACCAAGCCCTTCCGCCTCGCCGAACTGCTCGCCAGGGTCCGGGCGCTGCTGCGGCGCGGCGCCACCGAGCCGGTGCCCCAGCCCGCCACCCACGGCGTGCGGATCGACGTCGAGTCGCACCGCGCGTGGATGGGCGACGAGGAGCTCCAGCTCACCGCCAAGGAGTTCGACCTGCTGCGGGTCCTGGTGCGGGACGCGGGCCGGGTCGTCACCCGCGACCAGCTGATGCGCGAGGTCTGGGACACCACCTGGTGGTCCTCGACCAAGACGCTCGACATGCACATCTCGTGGCTGCGCAAGAAGCTCGGCGACGACGCGGCCAACCCGCGCTACATCGCCACCGTGCGCGGTGTCGGTTTCCGCTTCGAGAAGAGCTAGAGCCCAGCCGAGCATGCGCCGTCGACTGATCAACTCCACCCTCGCGGTCGTGCTCGTGGTGATCGCGGTCTTCGGCGTCTCCCTCGTCATCGTCGAGACGCGGACCATCAGCAGCAGCGCCCAGGAGAGCGTGAACTCCGAGGCGCTGCGGCTGGTCTCCGTGGTCGACAGCCGCACCCTGGCGAACGAGACGGTCAACGCGCAGGTCCTGAACGAGCAGATCGACCCCAAGCGGTACGCCCGCATCTCCATCCCCGGCCGCCCGGTGATCGAGCTCGGCCAAAAGCCCGAGGACTCCGTCATCAGGGGCACCGCCGAGGGCGAGCGCGGCGAGTCCGTCCTGGTCGAGGAGTCGCGCTCCACGGTCACCAAGGAGGTCGGCCGGACCCTGCTGATCATCGGCGCGGTGGCCCTGCTCGCCATCGTCTCCGCGGTGCTCCTCGCCGTACGCCAGGCGAACAGGCTGACCTCCCCGCTCACCGACCTCGCCGAGACCGCCGAGCGGCTCGGCTCGGGCGACCCGCGGCCGCGCCACAAGAGGTACGGCGTGGCCGAGCTGGACCGGGTCGCCGATGTGCTCGACTCCTCGGCCGACCGGATCGGCCGGATGCTCACCGCCGAACGCAGGCTCGCCGCGGACGCCTCGCACCAGCTGCGTACGCCGCTGACCGCGCTCTCCATGCGGCTTGAGGAGATCGCCCTCACCGACGACCTCGACACGGTCAAGGAGGAGGCCACGATCGCGCTCACCCAGGTCGAGCGGCTCACCGACGTGGTGGAGCGCCTCCTCACCAACAACCGTGACCCGCGCACCGGTTCGGCCGTGGTCTTCTCGCTCGACGAGGTCGTCAAGCAGCAGCTGGAGGAGTGGCGCCCGGCCTACCGCAGCGCGGGCCGCGCGATCGTGCGCTCGGGGAAGACGGGTCTCAAAGCGGTCGGCACGCCGGGCGCGGTAGCCCAGGTGCTCGCCGCGCTGATCGAGAACTCGCTGATGCACGGCGGCGGCACGGTCGCGGTGCGGTCCCGCGTCACCGGCAACCAGGCCGTGGTCGAGGTCACCGACGAGGGCCCCGGTGTGCCGCCCGACCTCGGGGCGCGGATCTTCGAGCGGACCATCAGCGGCCGCAACTCCACGGGCATCGGCCTGGCGGTCGCCCGCGATCTGGCGGAGGCCGACGGCGGCCGGCTCGAAATGCTCCAGCAGCAGCCGGCGGTCTTCGCGCTGTTCCTCAGCCGGGAGGCGCGGGGGCGCCGGGAGCCGCCGGAGCGGACGACGATCCGCTGAGCACCCCGCACCCGCTCCGAGCCCCGGCGTCGGGGCTCAGCGGACGTGCTCAGCGCTTGGCGGGGACGGCGGGCCTGGGGGAGTCGAGAAACGATTCCGCCGTCTGCACGGCCTCCCTGGCGGGCAGCGCGCGGAAGACCCAGGTGCGGTAGGACCAGAACCGGAACAGCGTGCCGAGGCCGATGCCGAGGAACTTGAAGAAGTTGTTCTGCCACGGGCTGTTCCAGCCGAAGCCGTACGTCGCCGCGTACAGGATGCCGTTCTCGATCACCGCGCCGACCACGCTGAACAGCAGGAACAGGGTCAGCTCACGGGCCCGCCCGCTGTTCTCGCGGTCGCGGTAGGCGAAGTAGCGGAAGCCCACGTAGTTGAAGGCGATCGCGATCGCGGTGGCCAGCAGGCTGGCCCGGACCACCTGGAGGTCGGTGGCGTGCCGCAGCAGGTTGAAGGCGCCCATGTTCACGAGCACCCCGAGCCCGCCGACCGCGCCGAACTTGGCGACCTCGCGGACGAGCAGTCGCAGTCGCGTGGGAAACGCGTCCTGTGCACTCATGGTGATCGCCCAGCCCCGTCCGAGTCGGTGTGCTTGTCGTGCCAGTCAACCCGCCCATGCTAACCACCACCCCTGTGCGACGCCTGTGGGCACCCGTGAACGCCCGGCGGACCCGGCCCGACGGGCCCCGCACGGGCGGCGGATACCCTGGAGGTGTGACGTTCCCGGTAGTCGGCATGGTCGGCGGCGGTCAGCTCGCCCGCATGACCCACGAGGCGGGCATCCCCCTCGGCATCAGATTCAAGCTCCTCAGTGACACCCCCCAGGACTCGGCGGCCCAGGTGGTGAGCGACGTCGTCATCGGCGACTATCGCGACCTGGACACGCTGCGTGACTTCGCGCGCGGCTGCGACGTGATCACCTTCGATCACGAGCACGTACCCACCGAGCACCTGCGGGCCCTGGAAGCGGACGGCGTCGTCGTCCGGCCGGGGCCCGACGCGTTGGTGCACGCCCACGACAAGGGGGTGATGCGCGCGAAGCTCTCGGAGATCGGCGCGCCCTGTCCCCGCCACCGCACGGTGGCCGACCCCGCGGACGTGTCCGCGTTCGCCGCGGAGGGCGCCGGATTCCCGGTCATCCTCAAGACGGTCGTCGGCGGCTACGACGGCAAGGGCGTGTGGTTCGTACGCTCCGAGGCGGACGCGGCGGACGCCTTCAAGGCGGGCGTCGCGGTCCTCGCCGAGGAGAAGGTGGACTTCGTACGGGAGCTGGCGGCCAACGTCGTGCGCTCACCGCACGGCCAGGCGGTGGCGTACCCCGTCGTGGAGTCCGTCCAGGTCGACGGGGTCTGCGACACCGTCATCGCGCCCGCGCCGGGTCTGAGTGAGGAACTCGCGGGCCAGGCACAGCAGTTGGCGCTCCGCATCGCCTCGGAACTCGGCGTCGTCGGCCACCTCGCGGTCGAGCTCTTCGAGACCCGCGACGGGCGCATCCTCGTCAACGAGCTGGCGATGCGCCCGCACAACTCGGGCCACTGGACCCAGGACGGCGCGATCACCTCGCAGTTCGCCAACCACGTCCGGGCCGTCCTCGACCTCCCCCTGGGCGACCCGCGCCCGAGGTCGAAGTGGACCGTCATGTGCAACGTGCTCGGCGGCGACTACCCGGACATGTACTACGCGTACCTGCACTGCATGGCCCGCGACCCCCAGCTCAAGATCCACATGTACGGCAAGGACGTGAAGCCCGGCCGCAAGGTGGGCCACGTCAACACCTACGGCGACGATCTCGCGGAGGTCCGCGAGCGGGCCCGCCACGCGGCCGACTACCTCAGAGGAACGATCACCGAATGAGCAGCGCACCCGTCAATGGCCCCCTCGTCGGCATCGTGATGGGCTCGGACTCCGACTGGCCGGTCATGGAGGCCGCGGCCCAGGCGCTGGACGAGTTCGAGATCCCGTACGAGGTCGACGTCGTCTCCGCGCACCGGATGCCGCGCGAGATGATCGCGTACGGCGAGGAGGCCGCGGGCCGCGGCCTGAAGGCGATCATCGCGGGCGCGGGCGGCGCCGCCCACCTGCCCGGCATGCTGGCCTCGGTCACCCCGCTGCCCGTCATCGGCGTGCCCGTCCCGCTGAAGTACCTGGACGGCATGGACTCGCTGCTCTCCATCGTGCAGATGCCCGCGGGCGTCCCGGTGGCGACGGTCTCGGTCGGCGGCGCGCGCAACGCGGGCCTGCTCGCGGCCCGCATCCTGGCCACGCACGACGCCGAACTCCTCGCGCGCATGCGGGAGTTCCAGCAGGAACTCAACGACCAGGCGACGGAGAAGGGCAAGCGGCTCCGTACGAAGGTCGAGGGTTCGGGCGCGTTCGGATTCGGAAAGTGAGTGCCATGACTCATCTCGAAGAAGCCCGCGCGCTGCTCGCCCGCCACCCCGTCGTGGACGGCCACAACGACCTGCCCTGGGCGCTGCGCAAGAAGGCCGGGTACGACCTCGACCGCTGCGACATCGCGACCGACCTGACCGGCCGCACCCACACCGACCTGGGGCGGCTGCGGGCCGGCGGGGTCGGCGCGCAGTTCTGGTCGGTGTACGTCCGTACCGACCTGGCGGGCGACGAGGCGGTCAGCGCGACCCTGGAGCAGATCGACTGCGTCGACCAGCTGCTCGCCCGCTACCCCGGCGACCTGGCGCCCGCGCTCACCGCGGACGACATGGAGGCGGCGCGCGCCGAGGGCCGCATCGCCTCCCTCAAGGGCGCCGAGGGCGGCCACTCCATCAACAACTCCCTCGCCACGCTGCGGGCGTTGTACGCGCTCGGCGTTCGCTACCTGACGCTGACCCACAACGACAACCTCGCCTGGGCGGACTCGGCGACGGACGAGCCGGGCGTGGGCGGCCTCTCGCCGTTCGGCCACGAGGTGGTCCGCGAGATGAACCGCACCGGCATGCTGGTCGACCTCTCGCACGTGGCGGCGACGACGATGCGGGCGGCGCTGTCCACGTCCGTGGCGCCGGTGATCTTCTCGCACTCCTCGGCGCGGGCGATCTGCGACCACCCGCGCAACATCCCGGACGACGTGCTCGCCCAGCTGCCGTCCAACGGCGGGGTGGCGATGGTGACCTTCGTGCCGAAGTTCATCCTGCCCGCGGCGGTGGCCTGGACCCGGGCGGCCGACGAGAACCTGCGCGCGCACGGCCTGCACCACCTCGACACCTCGCCGGAGGCGATGAAGCTCCACGAGGCCTTCGAGGCGGCGAACCCGCGCCCCGTCGCCACGGCCGCGACGGTCGCGGACCACCTGGACCACATGCGCGAGCTGGCCGGCGTCGACCACATCGGCATCGGCGGCGACTACGACGGCACGGCGTTCACCCCGTCCGGGCTTGACGACGTGTCCGGCTACCCGAACCTGATCGCCGAACTCCTCGCCCGGGGCTGGTCCCCCACCGACCTGGCGAAGCTGACGTGGCAGAACGCGGTACGGGTGCTGCGGGACGCGGAGTCGGTGTCGAGGGAACTGCGCGCGCAGCGGGGTCCGTCGAACGCGACGCTGTCCCAGCTGGACGGCTGACCAGGGGCTCGGGAAGGGGCGGGGCGGGGCAGTCCCCCGAACGCCCCGCCCGCCGCGACCGCCGTCGCCCGGCGTGACACGGTGATGACTACCTGCCGTCACCGCCGATACCGGGAGCCCGTCATGGCAGATCTGCAGGACGACCCCCAGGACACCCCGGCGGTCGGCGGACTCGACGAGCCCACCCCGGCCGTGCCGGAGCAGGAGATGGACCCCGTCCCGGCCCCGGCCGACGGCGGTTACGACCTCGACCGGGCCCGCACACTGCTCGCCGCGCACCCCGTGGCCGACGGCCACAACACCCTGGCGAGTGCGCTCGCGCTGCTCCCCTGGCACGATCTGGAGGCCGGCGAGAGCTCCCTCGACACGGACATCCCGCGGCTGCGGGCCGGTGGCGTCGGCGCGCAGTTCTGGGCGCTGACCGCCGAGGGCGACCGCCCCGACCCGGTCGGCAACACCACCGACCGCCTCGACCGGATCCGCTCCCTGATCGCCTCCTACCCGCAGGGCCTGCGGCTCGCGCTGACCGCGGGGGACCTGGCCGACGCCCGCAACTGCGGCCGCATCGCCTCGTTCCTCGGCCCGGTCTCCGCGCACGCGCTCGGTGATTCGCTGGGTACGCTGCGGTGCTTCCACCTTCTGGGGGTGCGGGCCCTGTCGCTCACCCCGGGCACCCGCTGGACCGAGCCGGGGCTCAGCCGCTTCGGGCTCGAAGTGGTGCGGGAGGCGAACCGGCTCGGGATGCTCCTCGACCTCTGCGGCGCCACCCCCGGCACCTGGCGCCGGACGCTGGCCACCTCCCGGGCCCCCGCGCTGCTCTCGCGCTCGGCGGCGTCCTCCCTCACCGCGCACCCGCTGAACGCCTCTGACGACCTGCTCGCCGAGATCGGCGTGCAGGGCGGCGTGTGCCTGGTGAGCTTCGCCCCGGAGCAGATCGAACGGGTCGGCCGGACCGTCTCCGTACGCGATGTGGCCGACCACATCGAGCGGGTGCGCGATGTGGCCGGGCCCGACCACGTGGGCCTCTCGGGAACGTACGGGATGATCACGGGCGCACCGCGCACCCCCGGCCTCGAAGACGCCTCCTGCTATCCCACCCTGATCGCGGAGCTCCTCGGCCGCGGCTGGACCGAAGCCGAAATCGCGGCCCTGACCTGGCAGAACCTGGCCCGGGTCGTACGGGACGCGGAGTTCGCCGCCCGGGGCACCCGCACCGGCCCGTCGAGCGCCACCATCGAAGATCTGGACGGACCCGGATAGACGCGGGTTCTCAGGCGCGCGGGCGGCCCATCGCGCGGTAGGTCCAGCCGGCGTCCCGCCACTTGGCCGGGTCGAGCGCGTTGCGTCCGTCCAGGATGATCCGGCCGGCCGGGGCCGGGGCGAGCCCGGCGGGGTCGAGGTCGCGGAACTCGCGCCATTCGGTCAGGTGCAGCACGACATCGGCGCCGCGCACCGCCGCCGCCGCGGAGTCGGCGTAGCCGAGCGTGGGGAAGAGGCGGCGGGCGTTGTCCATGCCCTTCGGGTCGTACACCGTGACCTGGCCGCCCTGGAGGTGGATCTGCCCGGCGACGTTCAGCGCGGGGGAGTCGCGTACGTCGTCGGAGTCGGGCTTGAAGGTGGCGCCGAGGACGGCGACCCGCTTGCCGAGGAAGGTCTCGCCGCCCACCGCCTCGCGGGCCAGCTCCACCATGTGGCCGCGGCGCCGCATGTTGACCGAGTCGACCTCGCGCAGGAAGGTCAGCGCCTGGTCGGCGCCGAGCTCGCCGGCCCGCGCCATGAACGCCCGGATGTCCTTGGGCAGGCAGCCCCCGCCGAAGCCGATGCCGGCCCGCAGGAACTTGCTCCCGATGCGCTCGTCGTGCCCGATGGCCTCGGCCAGCTTCACCACGTCGCCGTCGGCGGCCTCGCACACCTCGGCCATGGCGTTGATGAACGAGATCTTGGTGGCGAGGAAGGAGTTCGCGGCGGTCTTGACCAGTTCGGCGGTCGGGAAGTCGGTGACCACGAACGGCGACCCCTCGCCGACCGGCCCCGCGTAGACCTCGCGAAGGAGCTTCTCGGCCCGCTCGCTCTCCACGCCGACCACGATCCGGTCCGGGTGCAGGGTGTCCCGGACGGCGAAGCCCTCGCGCAGGAACTCGGGGTTCCACGCCAGCTCCACGCCCTCGGGCAGGCCCGCGGCTAGCCGGGCCGCCGAGCCGACCGGCACCGTCGACTTGCCCACGACCAGCGCGCCGTCCCGCAGATGCGGTGCCAGCGAGCCGAAGGCGGTGTCGACGTACGACATGTCACAGGCGTACTCACCGTGCTTCTGCGGCGTGTTCACGCACACGAAGTGCACGTCGCCGAAGGCGCCGACCTCCTCCCAGGAGGTGGTGAACCGCAGCCGCCCGCTGGAGCCCTCAAGGCCCGCGACGTGCTGGGACAGCAGTTCCTCAAGACCTGGCTCGTACATGGGGACGCGCCCGCCCGCCAGCATCTCGATCTTCTCCGGCACCACGTCGAGGCCCAGCACCTCGAACCCCAGCTCCGCCATGGCCGCGGCATGGGTTGCTCCGAGGTATCCGGTGCCGATCACAGTGATCTTGAGGGCCATGCGGTGCTCCTGGAAGTGCGGCTCGGGGAGGCGGGCTCGGGCGTACGGGCGACAAACGCGCTGCCCGAGCATAGTCGGGCCCCGGCGGGCTCCCCTTTTCGGGCTGTCGCCAAGCTCACGTATGCCAGTGGCGGCCCGGCCCCCTAAAATTAGGTTACTTAACGGTAGTTAGCGTCCCTTGGGGAGTGAGAGACCTTGGCCGGAACGGCTGGCAACTCGGATTTCGACCTGTACCGCCCGTCCGAGGAGCACGACATGCTCCGCGACGCCATCCGCTCGCTCGCTGAGGCCAAGATCGGCCCGTACGCGGCCGAGGTCGACGAGCAGGCCCGCTTCCCGCGGGAGGCGCATGACGCGCTGGTCGCGAACGACCTGCACGCCGTGCACGTGCCGGAGGAGTACGGCGGCGCCGGCGCCGACGCGCTCGCGACCGTCATCGTGATCGAAGAGGTCGCGCGGGTCTGCGCCTCCTCCTCCCTCATCCCCGCGGTGAACAAGCTCGGCTCGCTCCCGGTGATCCTCTCCGGCTCCGAGGAGCTGAAGAAGAAGTACCTGGGCCCGCTGGCCAAGGGCGACGGCATGTTCTCGTACTGCCTCTCCGAGCCCGACGCGGGCTCGGACGCGGCCGGCATGAAGACCAGGGCCGTGCGCGACGGAGACTTCTGGGTCCTCAACGGCGTGAAGCGCTGGATCACCAACGCGGGCGAATCCGAGTACTACACGGTGATGGCCGTGACGGACCCGGAGAAGCGCTCGCGCGGGATCTCCGCCTTCGTCGTCGAGAAGTCGGACGAGGGCGTCTCCTTCGGCGCCCCCGAGAAGAAGCTCGGCATCAAGGGCTCGCCGACCCGCGAGGTCTACCTCGACAACGTCCGCATCCCGGCGGACCGCATGATCGGCGAAGAGGGCACCGGCTTCGCCACGGCGATGAAGACCCTGGACCACACCCGCATCACCATCGCGGCCCAGGCCCTCGGCATCGCGCAGGGCGCCCTCGACTACGCGAAGGGCTACGTCCAGGAGCGCAAGCAGTTCGGCAAGGCGATCGCCGACTTCCAGGGCGTCCAGTTCATGCTGGCCGACATGGCCATGAAGCTGGAGGCGGCCCGCCAGCTGACCTACGCCGCCGCCGCCAAGTCCGAGCGCCTCGACGGCGACCTCACGTTCTTCGGCGCCGCCGCCAAGTGCTTCGCCTCCGACGTGGCGATGGAGATCACCACCGACGCCGTCCAGCTCCTCGGCGGCTACGGCTACACCCGCGACTACCCGGTCGAGCGGATGATGCGCGACGCGAAGATCACGCAGATTTATGAAGGCACGAACCAGGTCCAGCGGATCGTGATGTCCCGCAACCTGCCGTAACGGCAGGCGAGTTGAGAAGGGCCCGCCCCCGGTCGTACCGGGGGCGGGCCCTTCTTCGCTGTGCCGGGGCGGCTACTTGACCGTGACCTTCTCGTCGTTCTTCAGCTCGTTCACCAGCTGCGTGACCTTCGGCTTGTCCCAGAGCAGGGAGGTCTGGGGGCCGTCGCCCGCGACCGGCATGTTCATGGAGAGGCCGCTGCCGCTCGTGATGCCCTTCATCGCCCAGAACATGTCGGCCAGGTCGAACAGGCCCATGTCCTTGTCGACGATCAGGGTGTCCAGGCCCGCGCCCATCACCGGGTACAGCTTGAAGGGGTTCAGGAGGGTCGTCGGGGTCGCCGTCTGGCTGGCGATGGCGGCCAGGAACTTCTGCTGGTTCTTGGTGCGCTGCAGGTCACCGGCGGCGTAACCGTGCCGGTTGCGGACGAACGCGAGGGCCTGCTGGCCGTTGAGGGTCTGCTTGCCCTTCTTGAAGTCCGCGCCGGAGTCCTTGTCCTTGATGTCCTGCGGAATGTCGAGCTCCACGCCGCCGACCGCGTCCACGATGTTCGCGAATCCCGCGAAGCCGATCTCCGCGTAGTGGTCGATGTGCAGTCCGGTGTTCGCTTCGACGGTACGGACCAGCAGCTCCGGGCCGTCGATGGAGAACGCCGCGTTCAGCTTGTTCTTGCCCGGGGACGGGAACTGCTTTCCGGACTGGGAGCCCTTGAAACTCGGGATCGTCACCCAGGAGTCGCGCGGCAGCGAGAGCATCGTGTTCCCGTTGTCGCCGACGTGCAGCAGGATCATCGAGTCGGTCCGCTTGCCCTCGGCCGAGCCGGTGTGCAGCTTCTGCTTCTCCGCCGCGGACATGCCGTCGCGGGAGTCGGAGCCGACGATCAGGTAGTTGGTGCCCTTGCCGCCGGCGGGCCGGTCGATGACCTTGGAGAGGTCGACCTCGCGGCGCATCTTGGAGTCGGCCCAGAAGTAGGTGCCGACCGAGGCGGCCACCACGGCGACCACCAGGACCAGCGCGCCGATGGTGATGCGCTTGCGCCAGTTCGGCGCCGCCCCGGGCCGCCGGCCGCCGCCGCGGCGCGGCCCCTCGGGTCCACCGGGCCCGCCCGGCCCGCGCCCCGCCGGGCTGCCGTAGACCTGGCCCTCGCTGTAGCCGTCGTACTGCCCCGGCGCGGGCCCCCGGGGGGCGCCGCTGCCGTGCTGCTGCCCGTAGCCTTCGGCGTACGCGGGCTGCTGCTGGGGGACGGGACGCTGCGGCGGCTGGGTGGGGGCGGGCTGCTGGACGTGCCGCATCCGGCGCGCACCCTCGGGCTGCGCGGCAGAGCTGCCGCGGCCGTAGGCGTCGCGGTCACCGTTTCCGGGGGCATTGCCGTCGAGGGAGTCGGGCCATTCGTTCATGCCGTCCAGCATGCACGGCCGCGCCGGGCGCCCGGCAGGTCGGGTGGGAATTCGGGGCAGGGCTGTTGCAAGGCTGATGCAATGAGCGGCTGTGCGTACGCCGCATAAAGTGGAACGCATGACTGATCTTCCGGGCAAGCCGACCTCGGCCTCCCGAACCACCCTGAGCCACATCATGACCAGCCACGACACCAACCTCCTCGGCACGGTGCACGGTGGCGTGATCATGAAGCTGGTGGACGATGCGGCGGGCGCGGTCGCCGGGCGCCACTCGGGCGGCCCGGCCGTCACCGCGTCGATGGACGAGATGGCGTTCCTGCTGCCGGTCAGGGTCGGCGACCTGGTGCATGTGAAGGCGCAGGTCAACTGGACCGGCCGGTCCTCGATGGAGGTCGGCGTGCGGGTCCTGGCCGAGCGCTGGAACGAGTCGACCCCGGCGCAGCAGGTGGGCTCCGCCTACCTCGTCTTCGCGGCCGTCGACGCCGACGGCAAGCCCCGCCGGGTGCCGCCGGTGGTCCCGGAGACCGAGCGCGACGAGCGCCGCTACCAGGAGGCCCAGATCCGCCGCACCCACCGGCTCGCCCGGCGCCGCGCGATCATGGACCTGCGCGAGAAGCGGGCGGCCGAGGGCCTCGACGACTGAACCCGCAGACGGTTCGACCCCGCAACGGCTGAACCCCGCGGATGCCTGAACCCCGCAACTGGGGCGAGGCCGCCCGGCATCCGCTGCCGGCCCGGGGCACCCGCCCCATCGCTCAGGGGCAGACCACCTGGTCCCCGGTCACCGTTCCGAAGTCCCCCTGCGGCGGTTCCTCCGCGCGCACCGGGACCACGTCCTTGAAGTCGGCGCCCGCCGTCACCTTCATCGTGGGGCCGAGCCCCTTGACCGGGCGCAGCTCGCTGCCCGGCAGCGCGAGCGCGAGCGACCTCGCCGAGCGGTCCCAGCGCGGGTCGTACTCGATCAGGGTGCGGCGCATGTCCAGATTGGTGCTCGCCATCGGGGCGCCGGTGGTCTTGAAACCGGTCGTGTGCAGCGCCTCGTCGACGCGGCGGCCGAGGCCGTCGGTGCGGGTCCCGTTGTAGACCTGCACCCGGATCTGCTCGGGCGCGACCTCGACCATCGCGCCCGTCCCCTTCCGCGCCGGCTCGGCGTCCTTGGCCGCCGGCTGCGGCGCGGCCTTCGGCGTGCTCTGCGGGGCGTGCGCGGCCAGCGGTCTGTCCTCGCGCAGCAGCTGGAACAGCTTCTTCGCCTTGGCGTCGTCCCACTTCACGGTCGAGCCGACGCCCTTGACGGGGAAGCTGAGCTGCCCGAGCGGCACGGTCGTGAAGTCCGAGTACGACGGTGTGAAGCCCTTCATCGCGGTGCCGAGGCTCAGCACCTCCTCCGCCCCGAAGCCCTCGTCGGCGCGTACCGAGGAGAGCAGGGTCGAGGCGACCTGGCGGAACTTCACCGGGTTCAGGAGAATCCCGTTGCTCGTCGCCTTGGAGATCAGCGCGGCCAGGAAGCGCTGCTGGCGCTGCATCCGGCCGAGGTCGGCGGAGCCGTCGGCGTGCCGGGAGCGCACGTACTGGAGCGCCTCGCCGCCGCTGAGCTGATGGGTGCCCGCGGTGAGGTCGAGCCCGGTGTAGGAGTCCTTCATGGGGCGGGCCGTGCAGATCTGCACCCCGCCGACCACGTCGACCGTCTTCATGAAGCTGGTGAAGTCGACCTCCAGATAGTGGTCGATCTTCAGCCCCGTCATGTTCTCGATGGTGCGCACGGTGAGCCCGGGGCCGCCCTCCGGGTAGGCCGCGTTCAGCTTCACCGGGTGCTGGGGGTGGCGCCGGCCGGTGGCCTCGTCGGTGCGCTCGGGAACCTCGGCGTACGAGTCGCGCGGCAGGCTCACCACGCTCAACCGGCTCCGGTCCGCCGAGAGGTGCACCATCATGATCGTGTCGGTGCAGTGGCAGGCCTCCCCGCCGAGCCGGTACTTCTCCTTCTCCTCCGGCGTGATCCTGTCCCGGCCGTCGGTGCCGACGAGCAGGATGTTGGTGCCGTGGCCGCCCTGCGGACGGTTCTTCATGTCCCGGAACGGGTCCACCCGGCCGATCCCGCCGTCCAGACCCGTCACCACCGCATGGCCGACCCCACCCGCCCCGAGCACCAGGACCGACAGCGTGGTCGCGAGCCGCATGCCCCAGCGGGGCCGCTCGTCCTGCTGTCTGCTGCGGGGAGGAACGCCGCGGGCGGGGCGCGGGCGGGGCGGCGTGGGCACGGGGACCTCCGCGGGTGACAGGGGGATCTTGAGCACCGTAGGCCCATACGATCAGCTACCCCGTGCGCCGCCCGGCCGCCGCGCGACCGTGTCCCCCATTCGCGGTAACGTGACCACCGATGAACGCCACGCCTGCTGTTTCCGTGATCATGCCGGTCCTCAATGAGGAGCGGCATCTGCGCAACTCGGTCCGTCACATCCTGGAGCAGGAGTACCCGGGCGAGATGGAGGTGGTGATCGCGCTCGGCCCGTCCACGGACCGCACCGACGAGATCGCCGCCGAGCTGGTCCGCGAAGACCCCCGGGTGCACACCGTCCCCAATCCCACCGGGCGTACGCCGGCGGCCCTGAACGCCGCGATCAAGGCGTCCCGGCACCCGATCGTGGTACGCGTCGACGGCCACGGCATGCTCTCGCCGAACTACATCGCCACCGCCGTACGCCTCTTGGCGGAGACCGGTGCGCAGAACGTCGGCGGCATCATGCACGCCGAGGGCGAGAACTCCTGGGAGGACGCGGTCGCGGCCGCGATGACCTCGAAGATCGGCGTCGGCAACGCGGCCTTCCACACCGGCGGCGACGCCGGGCCCGCGGAAACCGTGTATCTGGGTGTCTTCCGCCGCGAGGCGCTTGAGCAACAGGGCGGCTACAACGAGGAGTTCATCCGCGCCCAGGACTGGGAGCTGAACTTCCGCATCCGCGAGGCGGGCGGCCTCATCTGGTTCTCGCCCGAGCTCAAGGTCCAGTACCGGCCCCGCCCTTCGGTGAAGGCGCTGGCCAAGCAGTACAAGGACTACGGGCGTTGGCGCCATGTGGTGGCCCGCTACCACGAGGGCTCCATCAACCTGCGCTACCTGGCGCCGCCGACGGCCGTGTGCGCGATCGCCGCGGGTGTCGTCGTGGGCGCCGCCCTCACGCCGTGGGGCTTCGTGATCCCGGCCGGCTATCTCGCCGCGATCGCCGCGGGCTCCGTCGCGGCCGGCCAGGGGCTCCCGCTGAAGGCCCGCGCGCAGATCCCGGTGGCCCTCGCCACCATGCACATGTCCTGGGGCTACGGCTTCCTCACCAGCCCGAAGGCCCTGGCGAAGAAGGTCATCGCGAGCCGCCGCCCGGCGGTGCGGACCACCTCGGTCTGAGCGCACGAGGACGACCGGCGCGTACGACACCAGGGGGCGCCCGATGCCGAAAGGCACCGGGCGCCCCCTGTCGCGTACCGGCTACCAGCGGTAGGGCGCGTACACGTCCATGCAGGCGCCCGTGTTGGCGCCGTTGACCGACTCGGTGTCCTTGAGCGGGTCGGTGTCCTTGGGGTCCTGCTTCGGGTAGCTGTCGCCGCTGCGCCAGTCGCCGCCGACCACCAGGGTCAGGCCCTTCACGTCGGACGCCCTGACCGCGCCGGAGGGCAGGCCGAGCGCCGTGGCGACGGACTCCGCGTCCGCCTTGCCCTGGGCGCCCGCGTCCTTCGGGTAGTCGACCTCACTGGTGGGCGAGGGCTCGCTGGAACCGGTCGCGGCCTTCTTGAAGCCCTTGGCCTGGAGCGCGGAGACCACCTCGGTGGCCCGGCCCTTGACGGGCTGGCGGCCGTCGGTGCCGGTGCCGTTGACCACGCTCACCGCGAGCGAGTCGGCGGCCGCCGCGGCCGGGCCCTTGGAGGCGCTGGGCGGCGGGGGCGTCTTGCCGTCGTCCTTCCGGTCGAGCGGCTTGTCGTCCCGCAGCATCGCCCACAGGACGTCGGCCTTCGCCTCGTCCGGCACCACATGGGAGTTGGGGTCCTGCGGGTCCGGGAGGCGCGGCATGGTCAGCATGTTGATGCGGTCCATGGGGATGTCCTTGAGCTCCATGCCCAGGTCGAACAGCTTCTTGACGGTGCCGAGTTCCGAGGAGACCTGGAGCGACTTGGTCGCGGTCTCGGCGATGTCCATCAGCCGGCCGGTGTCGGTGAACGCGTTCTCGCTCTTGAGGTTGCGGATCACCGAGTTCATGTACATGTGCTGGGCCTCGGAGCGGCCGAAGTCGCTGCCGAAGGCGTGCCGGGTGCGCAGCCACTGCAGGGCCTGCTCGCCCTTGACCGTGTGCTTGCCCGCGGAGAGGTGGAGGTGCGAGCCGCCGGGCTGGGCCTTGGTGGGGTGGTCGTCGATGTTCTGGTTCACACAGACGTCGGCGCCGCCCACCGCGTCCGAGATGGCGACCACACCGGCGAAGTCGACCATCATCCAGTGGTCGATGTAGATGCCGGTCAGCTTCTCCCAGGTGTCCAGGACACAGCCCGCCCCGCCGCGGCCGAGCGCGTCGGTGATGACGGTGTTGGTGGGCTTGAAGACCTTGTTCTTCGCGGTGTCCTTGCACTCGGGCATGTCCACCCGGGTGTCGCGCGGAATGCTGACGACGGAGGCGTTCTTGCGGTCCGCGGAGACGTGGAGCAGCATCTGGACGTCCGCGTGCGGATCGGTGCCCCGGTTCTCCTTGGCGCCGCCGAGCCGGACGTCCTCGTCGGTGTTCCGGCTGTCGGAGCCGATCAGCAGGATGTTCAGCGGCGTCTGTCCCTGGGCGTTCGGCGAGGCCTTCTTGGCGTCGCTGCCGCCCGCGCTGCGTTCGCCCTTGCGGATGTTGCCGTTGAGGTGCTGGTAGTACAGGTAACCGGCGCCGGCCGTCCCGATTATGAGGACCGCGAGCGTGATCGCGGTCCATCTCAGTATGCGGTGCTTGCCGTTGGCCCGTTTGCGGGGTCCGCCCCTGCGGTGCCCGCCGGCCGCCCCGGCATCCTCGGCACCGTCCCCGCCGCCGCCGGACGCACCGGACGTACCGGACGCGGACTCGGCCGCGCCGGACTTGCCGGGCCGTCCGGATTCGGTGGATCCGGTGGATCCCGCAGGTCCCGTGGATCCCGCGGAATCCGTGGGTCCGCCGGACGCGTCGGACTCGTACAGGCTCTCGTCCCAGCCGAGTTCGCCCGCGTGCTCCACGCGTCCCGGCGTCCCCTCCCCGCGCACGCTGTTCTCGCCCACCCCAAAACCCCCTGTCGTTCGGACTCCCCCTGGGCCCGGCGGGCCGTGAGTCCGTTACTTGGCGCACACCGACTTGTCGGCTTCGACCTTCTGAATGCCCTCCGGTGCCTTGGCCGGAGCGGCGATGGGCGTTCCCGCCTGCTTGAAGTCGGGGCCGAGGGTCAGCACCATGGGCTCCTTGCCCACGGCGTCCTTCGTGCCCGGCTGCAGAGCCGAGGCGGACAGGCCCATCAGATCCGCGAGCTTGCGGGCCTGGTCGGCCTGGTTCGGCGCGTAGGCAAGGACCGTGGCGGGCACCTTGGCCGGCGCGTTGGAGCCGTTGCTCGACTTGAGCACGTTCTCCTGGTTCTGCAGCCAGGTGACCACCGTCCCCGCCGAACCCGCCTCCGCACCGCCGTTGAGCACGTTGACCCGTACGTCGGAGGCCTTGGCCCGCGGGCCGTCGAGGCGGGCGGCCTCCTCGGCGGCGGCCGCGCTCTTGGCGTCCGCCTCCTTCTTCTTGACCTCGGTCAGCGAGGTGTCGGCGCGCAGCATCGCGAACAGCCCGTCGGCCTTCGTCGGGTCGGGCACGACCGTGACGTGCACCTTCTTCTCCGCCGGATTGTCGATGACCGGCAGCGTGGTGAAGGTGATGTTCTTCGCGTCGATCTTGCCGAGCACCTGGGCGAGGTCGGTCAGCTTCTTGATGCTGCCTATTCCGGAGTCGACCGTGAGCGCCTTGGTCGCGGCGTCCGCGAGACCGTACATCTTGGTCGGGCTGCTCAGGGTGTCGTCCGACTTCATCTGACGGATCATCGAGCCGAGGAACTGCTGCTGCTGCTTGATCCGGTCGAGGTCGCTCTCGTTGCCGAAGCTGTGCCGGGTCCGTACGAACGCCAGCGCCTGCTCGCCCTTGACGACGCTCTGGCCGGCCGGGAGCTTCAGATGCGACTTGGGGTCGTTCACCGGCTTGGCGAGGCAGACCTTGACGCCGCCGACGGCCGTGGACAGCTCCTTGACGGCGTTGAAGTCCGCCATCATGAAGTGGTCGACGTTGAGCCCGGTGAGCTGTTTGACCGTACGCATGGTGCAGCCCGGGTCACGGCCCTCCTGGCCGAGGCTGGTGTTGAACCGCACGTTCTTCTCGGCCCGGACGGTCTTGGTGGAGCCGTCCTTCTGCTTCGTCGGGCAGGCGGGGATGTCGGTGACCATGTCGCGGGGGATGGACATCGCGGTCGCGTTGGTGCGGTCCGCCGAGACGTGGAAGAGGATGTTGGTGTCGGCGTGGCCCTCGCTGCCCGCGTCGCCGTAACCCTCGTTGCCCTTGCCGACCCGCTTGTCGGTGCCGATCACGAGGATGTTGAACGCCCCGTCCGGGATGGTGCTCCTGCTGCCCGCGTCACCGACGTCGACGGTGTTCAGGTTGCCGTTGAAGTGCTGGTAGAGCCAGTAGGCACCGCCCGCGCCGACGACGAGGACGAACCCCATCACCCCGCCCGTCCACAGCAGCACCTTCTTCTTGCGGGTCGCCCTGGGCCTGCGCTTGCGGCGGCCCAGGGCATCGGCGGAATCCTCCGGGGACTTGCCGGACCGGCGGTTGCGCTGTCCCGGCACCTCGCGGCGCCCGGGACGGCCGGTTCCTCTGCTGGATGCGGTGTCCGTGGCCGAGCGGGAGGGGGTGGGACCCGACTGCGTACCGGAAGGATTCAGTCGCAATTCGTAATTGCCGGTCTCCGGGTTGAGGACCCACTGGTCGGCGGGGTCGAACTCGTCCGCCCGCCCACGGCTCTGCGCATCCACGGTCGCTTCTGTCCTCCGTCGGTGCCGAGTCGCTTCCCCCAAAGCGCTCAATCATTCGCTCCTGCAGTGCGCGGCCCACTGGCCGCTCGCACCGGATCGCGTCACACTATCTGGCCAGTTCAGCCAAGAGCGACGCCGTGACACATTCCACGCCCTTACAACCGGGCATTTGGCCTCAATTTGCGGACAGGCACGGGCTTTTCACCGATCCGCTGCCTTTCGCATCCGCTATCCGCACACGCGGGAGGCCGCGGTGGTCCCGGTATACGCGGGCGGGGCCGACGGGCTCGGCGAGGGGTCCGGGTCGTCGGGCTTGTCGTCGCCGGAGCCGGCCCCGCCCTTGTTGCTCGCCTTCGCCTTCTCCACGGCCGCGGCGGCCACCCGGACCGGCAGATCCTCCCGCAACTGCTTGAACAGCCGGTCCGCGTCCGGCTGTACGAGCTCGTCGCGGTTCTGGTCGTACGCGTAGGGCTGACGCGGAACGGTGAGGAACCGCACGTTCTCCGCCGCGATGCCGCGCATCGAACGCACCAACTCGTACAGGTCCCGCAGGGTGTTCAGACCGGGATCCGTGGTGATCGACTTGGTCGCCGCGTCCAGGACCGGGTACAGCCGGGCCGGGTTGAGCAGCACGCCGTTGCTCTGCACCTTCTTCACCAGCGAGCCGAGGAACTGCTGCTGGCGGTCCATGCGTTGGGTGTCGCTGCCGTCGCCGATGCCGTGCCGGGAGCGGACGAAGCCGAGCGCCTGCTCGCCGTGGAGCAACTGGCGGCCGGCGGGGAGCTTCACCTGGGCCCGCTGGTCGTCGACCGGTTCCTTCAAACACACCTCGACGCCGTCCACCGCGTCGACCATGTCCTTGAACCCGCTGAAGTCGACCACCATGTGGTGATCGACGCGGACGCCGGTCAGCTTCTCGACGGTACGGATCGAGCAGGCCGCGCCGCCGAACTCGAACGCCCAGTTGAACTGGGCGAATTGCTCCTTGGTGCGGGTGCCGTCCGGCTTGCCGCAGCCGGGGATGTCCACCATCAGGTCGCGCGGCAGCGAGACGGCGGTGGCGCTGCGCCGGTCGGCGGCCAGGTGCAGCAGGATCGTGGTGTCCGAGCGCTGGCTGCCGCCGTCGTCCCTGCCGTACCCGGCGTTGCTGCCCGCGCGCGAGTCCGAGCCGATGAGCAGCAGGTTCTGCGCGCCGCGCACGACGGAGGCGGGCCGCTCCCGCTCGTAGACCTCCAGCTCGTGCGCCGCGGAGGTGTCGGTGTGGATGTTGCCGTCGAGCTTTTCGTAGAACCACCAGCCGGTGCCGGCCGCGGCGAGGACGACGAAGGAGAGGCCGAGCGCGGTCCAACGCAGCCAGTGGCGGCCGCCCTTGGCGCCCGCGGCCGCGGGTCCGGCGTCCGGCCCGGTGCCGCGCTCCGGCGCGGCCTCCGCCTCCGGCCCGCTGTCGGTGTCCGGCGGTGGCTGCCCGTCCCCGGCCCGGTGCTCCGGTTCGGGGGGAGTGCCAGCACTGTCGGTCACGTCGGCGTCCATCCTTCACGGCCATCACGGGTCGGCGGCGCGCCGGTCCGCCGGGCACCCCGGTGGACGACCGCATCGCGCGTGGTTGTGCGTACGGTCGATCATGTACCGGGGTGGGCGGCGGGGCCCGGGGACTCGGCCTTCAGTGGGCCACAAGGGTGGAGATCGGCACGGCTCCTACAGCGAGCGGTGGGTCACCCGCTCGCTCTCGGCCCGCTTCTGGAGCCCGCCGTCGGCCAGTTGGGCCAGGTTGCGGCACAGGACGACCGAGCCCCCCGAGGCGAGCGGCGCGTACAGCCCGTCGGCAAGCCCGCGCCAGCTGTCGTACGAGAGCGCCGAGAGCAGCCTCGAACCGGCGCCGAGACCGAGGTCCAGGGCCTCCGCGCGGGCCCGCGCGACGAGTTCGGCGGCGCTTGCCCCGACTCCGTCGACGGTGAGCGCGGGGGCGTCCGGATCGACGGGCGCGTACGGCGCGAACCGGTCGCCCTGACTCGGCACCTCCACGGCGTAGTCCACGAAGCCCGCGGGCGGCTGCGGGAAGCGGCCGCCGAGCGGGCGCAGCGCGAGCGCCACCCGCTCGCCGGTGCAGGCGCGGGCCTCCTCCAGCGTGTCGGGGCCGCTGACCACGAGGTCGGCCGCGGCCGGGTCGCCGCCGATCTCGACGGCCACGCCCACCGAGTGGCAGGCCATCAGCCACACCGCGCTCTGCCAGTGCGCGGGCAGCAGCAGCGCGAGCCGGTCGCCGGGCGAGGCGGCGAGATCGCCCTGGAGCAGATTCGCTGTCTTGGCCACCCAATTGGCGAAGGTGGCGACGGACAGTTCCACGCGCTCGCCGGTGGCGTCGTCGTAGAAGGTGATGAAGGGGCGGCCCGGGTCCGCGGCGAGCGCGGATCGCAGCAGGTCGGCAGGGGTGCGGTCGCTGGCGTTCACACGGGCAAGGCTACGGGGCGCCTCCGGGGCCCACCGGCACCGGTGGGCCGGCGGCGTACACCGGTTTGGCCGACGGCCCGTCAGCTCAGCTATGGACAGATTTGTACGAGTATGTCCACGATCGTCAGCATGCGTAACTTCCTTGCGTCTTCGATCGGTGCCGCCACCGCCGCGGCCCTCGCCCTCCCTCTGACGACCACGGCGCCGGCTGCGGCGGCACCCGCCGCAGCCGAACCCGCAGGCTCCACCCAGTCGCTGCCGCTGGCCCCGCTGCCCGGCGCGGACCGCTCGGCGGGCGGCGCCGCCCAAGAGGGCCTGGCGCAACGGGAAGTGCGGCCGTTCTCCCTGGTCGGAGTGGTCTGGGACGACGCCCAGGACGAACTGCACGGCAGCGTCCAGGTCCGCACCCGGGCCCGCGCCGACGATGCCTGGTCGAGCTGGCAGGACCTGGAGACCCACAACCACGACCACGCGGCCGACCCGGGCACCGCCGAGGCCGCGGGCCCCCTGCACGGCTCCACCGCCCCTTTGTGGGTCGGCGACTCGAACGCCGTCGAGGCACGCGTACGAGCCGAACCCGCCGAAGGCGAACCGGGTGCCGCCCCGCTCCCCAAGGGCCTGCGACTGGACCTCGTCGACCCCGGCGCGGGACCCGCCGCGGGCGAGCAGGACGAGAACTCCCGCGGGGCGCAGGCTCCCACGGTGCTGCCCGCGCTCGACAAGGCGGCGAGCGAGGCCGAGGCGGCGGAAATGTCCGCGGAGCCCGGCACCGCACCCCAGGCCCGCCCGTACGTCGGCGCGCGGCCGCGCATCATCACCCGCAGGGGCTGGGGCGCCGACGAGCGGCTGCGCGAACGCGGCTTCGTCTACACCAACACCGTCAAGGTCGCCTTCGTCCACCACACCGATTCAGGCAACGGATACAGCTGCGGCCAGTCGGCGTCCGTCCTGCGCAGTATTTACCGCTACCACGTCAAGAGCAGCGGCTGGCGGGACATCGGCTACAACTTCGCCGTCGACAAGTGCGGAAACATCTACGAAGGCCGCGCCGGGGGTGTGGCCAAGCCCGTCATGGGGGCGCACACTCTCGGTTTCAACACCAACAGCACGGGCATCGCGGTGCTTGGAACGTACAACAACACCAACCCGTCGGCCGCCGCCCTCAAGGCCATTGAACGGCTCTCGGCCTGGAAGCTCGGTCTGTACGGAGTGAACCCGGCCGGCCGGAGCACGCTGATCTCGGGCGGCGGCAACCGGTACAAGAAGGGACGCAGCGTCAGATTCAACGCCATCGCCGGTCACCGCGACGGATTCGCGACCGACTGCCCGGGGGCGCGGCTGTACAGCAGGCTCGGCACGGCCCGCATCGCCGCGGCGCACTACCAGGGCCGGCGCTGACCGGGCCGCATGAGCGTCCGGACAGTCTGCATACACTGGCCGGCCGGGAGTTCCGCCGGAACGCGACGGAATCCGAAGGCCGGCCCCAGCAGGAAGCAGAGACGACAGGTGACAGAAGCGATCCTCCTGGTCGGCGGCAAGGGCAGCAGGCTGCGTCCGCTCACGGTGAACACGCCCAAGCCGATGGTTCCGGCGGCCGGCGTCCCGTTCCTCACCCACCAACTGGCCCGTGCCCACGCGGCGGGCGTCGACCACATCGTCCTGGCCACCTCCTACCTGGCCGAGGTGTTCGAGCCGTACTTCGGTGACGGCTCCGCGCTCGGCCTCAGCATCGAGTACGTGACGGAGGACGAGCCGCTCGGCACCGGCGGCGCCATACGCAACGTCGCGTCCCGGTTGCGCTCGGGACCGGACGACCCGGTTCTGATCTTCAACGGCGACATCCTGACGGGCCTGGACATCGGGGCCCTGGTGTCGACCCACACCTCATCCGGCGCGGACGTCTCCCTGCACCTCACCCGGGTCGAGGACCCGAGGGCGTTCGGCCTGGTCCCCACGGATCCGTCCGGGCGGGTCACGGCGTTCCTGGAGAAGCCGCAGACCCCCGAGGAGATCGTCACCGACCAGATCAACGCGGGGGCGTACGTGTTCCGCCGCTCGGTCATCGACAGCATCCCGGCGGGCCGGCCGGTCTCGGTGGAGCGGGAGACCTTCCCCGGTCTGCTGGCCGAGGGCGCCCATCTCCAGGGCATGGTCGATTCGACGTACTGGCTGGACCTCGGCACCCCGCAGGCGTTCGTCCGCGGCTCGGCCGACCTCGTGCTCGGCCGCGCCCCCTCCCCGGCCGTCCCCGGCCGCTGCGGCGACCGCCTCGTCCTGCCGACGGCGACGGTCGCGCCCGACGCGAAGCTGACGGGCGGCACGGTGGTGGGCCACGGCGCGGTGGTCGGCGAGGGCGCCCGGATCACGGGCAGCACGATCCTGTCCGACGCGGTGATCGAACCGGGCGCGGTGATCACGGACTCGCTGGTCGGGGCCGGGGCGCGGATCGGGGCGCGTACGGTCCTGTGCGGGGCGGTCATCGGGGACGGCGCGGTCGTGGGAGCGGACAACGAGCTCCGCGAGGGCGTACGCGTGTGGTGCGAGGCGCAGCTCCCGCCCGGAGCACTCCGCTTCTCCTCCGACCAGTGAGGCCGGCCACCCCGCACCGGGGGCGCCGCCCGCGGACCCCCGCTCCTCCAAGGCCGTAGAGGCTGGTTTCGCCCCACAGCGGGAAGGGGCGGGGGTGGGGAACGGGACCCCGTACCCTCGAAGGGTGGCAGGACGATTCACCCCCCGTACCCCCGACGGCCCGCGCGGCGTCCCCGCGCCCCGGGCGGCCGGACGGACACGGACCTGGACCCCGCCCGGCCCGCTCGACCTCTCCCTCGTGCTGGGCCCCCTCAGACGCGGCCCCGCCGACCCCACCTACCGCACCACCCCCGACGGCGCGGTGTGGCGCGCCTCGCGGACCCCGGCCGGCCCCGCGACGCTGAGGGTCGCCGCGCGCGACGGCTCCGCGCACGCCGAGGCGTGGGGGCCGGGCGCGCAGTGGATGCTCGACCAACTCCCGGCGATGCTGGGGGAGTTGGACGACCCGGACGCCTTCGAGCCCCGCCACCGCCTCGTCGCCGAGACGCACCGCGCCCGCCCCGGCCTGCGCCTGACCCGTACCGGTCTGGTCCTGGAGTCCCTGATCCCGTCCGTCCTGGAGCAGAAGGTCACCACGGACGAGGCCTACCGCGCCTGGCGGCTCCTGGTGCGCAAGTACGGGGAGCCCGCCCCGGGCGCGCCCGAGGGCATGCACGTCATGCCCGACCCCCGGACCTGGGCGCTGATCCCGTCCTGGGAGTGGCACCGCGCCGGGGTCGACTCCAAGAGGTCGGCCACCATCCTGCGCGCGGTGCGGGTGGCCCGCCGGATGGAGGAGGCGGCGACGATGACCCCGCAGGCCGCCGCCGAACGCCTCCACCTCATCCCCGGCATCGGCCCCTGGACGTCCGCCGAAACCCTCCAACGAGCCATCGGCGCCGCCGACTTGGTGACGGTCGGCGATCTCCATCTGCCCGGCATCATCGGCCACGCCCTCGCGGGCAACCGCCACGCCGACGACACCGAGATGCTGGCCCTCCTGGAGCCCTACGCGGGCCAACGCCACCGAGCCACCCGCCTGATCCTGCTCAGCGGCCACACCCCGCCCCGCCGCGCCCCGCGCCTGCAGCCGCGCAACATCGCGGCGCTGTAGGCGCGTTGAGGGCCGGTGCCCGACCCCTCAGCGCACCTCGATGAACCCCGAAGCCTCCCGGGTCGGGCGTTCCTTGGGGGGTTCCGCCGGGCGGCCCACCGCGATCGCGCCCATGGGGTCCCAACTCTCGGGCAGGTCAAGGGTGTTGCGTACGACGTCGCGGCAGAACATCGTCGAGGACACCCAGGCCGAGCCCAGGCGTTCGCCTGCCAGCGCCACCAGGAAGTTCTGGACGCCCGCGCCCGCCGCGACCATGAACATCTCGCGTTCGGCGCCGTCGCGGCGGGCGTCGCCGTAGGTGTGCGCGCCGTCCATCACCAGGCAGGGGACGACCAAGTACGGTGCGGCGCGCAGGACTTCGCCTCGTTTCACGCGCCGCGCGATGGACTCCTCGGACTTGCCGTCGCGGCGCAGGTCCTCGATCCAGGCGTCCCGCATCGCGTCGAGCAGCCGGGTGCGCGCGTGCTCCGATTCGAGCAGCACGAAGCGCCAGGGCGTGGTGTGGTGTGGGGCGGGTGCGGTCAGCGCCGCCGCCACCGCGCGCCGCACGGCGCCCGGGTCGACGGGGTCGGCGGTGAAGGCCCGTACCGTACGCCGCTGGGTGACCGCTTCCCGTACCGCCTCCGAGGTGCCGAGGCGGAACATGTCGTCCGCCGCGGCGCGGACCAGCTCGCGGGCCGAGCCCTCGCCCGCGAGGTGCGTCAGGCCCCGGACCACGGCGACCGGGAGACCGCCGGCCTTGCCCTTCACCAGGTCGCCCGCGGCGGCCAGTTCGTCGGCGAGCGCGACCACCGTCGCGCTCAGCGGGTTGCCGTACGCGTCCGTACCGCCGCGCAGATCGTCCAGGACCCGTACGCCGCTCGCGCCGATCGCCACGTCGCTGAGGCCGCTGCGCCACGGCCGCCCGAAGGTGTCCGTGACGATCACGCCGACCTCGACGCCGAGCGCATCGCGC
Source organism: Streptomyces sp. NPDC094147 (assembly GCF_044764265.1). Lineage (NCBI taxonomy): Bacteria > Bacillati > Actinomycetota > Actinomycetes > Kitasatosporales > Streptomycetaceae > Streptomyces > Streptomyces sp. NPDC094147. Next base: position 240,651 of record NZ_JBIWHT010000009.1, read on the forward strand.
AGCCCCGCGCGGATCGCGGCGGCCGAGGCGTCCGGGTCCTCGGGCAGCAACAGCACCGTTCCGGCCGGGGTGTTGGAGGCGTCGACGCCCGCCGCCGCCATGACCAGGCCCTGCCGGTTCTCGACGATGCGCAGGGTGCCGCGCCGGGCGACGACCCGCACCGTCTCCGCGTCTATGGCCGCCTCGCGGTCGGTGGCCTCGGTGATGCGGCCCTCCGCCTTGGAGACGATCTTCGAGGTGACCAGCAGGATGTCGCCGTCGGCGAGATCGGGCGAGGCCGCCGCGATCAGCTTCGCGAGGTCGTCACCGGCCTGCACCTCCGGCAGCCCCGGGACCGCCCACACGTGGAAGGAGGACGGGCTCACGCGCGGACCTCCTCGGCCAGTGCCAGCGCCTCGCGGGCCATCGCCGCCGTCGCGTCCAGGCCCGTCATCATCAGCGGCACGGCACGGCAGCGGATGCCCGCCTCCTCGACGCGGGCGACCGAGGCGGCGTCCACCGTGTCGAGCAGCCAGCCGTCGAGCAGCCCCGAGCCGTAGTGCTCGGCGACCGCCGCGGCCGTGGACTCCACGCCGACCGCCGCGAGCACCTTGTCGGCCATGCCGCGCACCGGCGCGTCGCCGACGATGGGGGACAGGCCGACCACCGGCACGCCCGCCTCCGCGATCGCCTCGCGGATACCGGGCACGGCGAGGATCGTGCCGACCGAGACGACCGGGTTGGACGGCGGGAAGAGGATCACGTCGGCCGCGGCGATCGCTTCCAGGACGCCCGGCGCGGGCTTGGCCTGCTCGGCGCCGACCGGGACGACGGCCTGCGCGTCCACCGACGCGCGCAGCTTCACCCAGTACTCCTGGAAGTGGATCGCCCTGCGCTCCCCGTCCACGTCGACGGCGACATGGGTCTCGACCCGGTCGTCGGACATCGGGATCAGGCGGACGCCGGGCTGCCAGCGGGCGCACAGCGCCTCGGTGACCGCGCTCAGCGAATAGCCCGCGCCGAGCATCTGCGTACGGACGATGTGGGTCGCGAAGTCGCGGTCGCCGAGCCCGAACCACTCGGGCCCCACGCCGTACGCCGCGAGCTCCTCCTTGACGGTGAAGGACTCGTCGGTACGCCCCCAGCCCTGCTCCTCGTTGATGCCACCGCCCAGGGTGTACATCACGGTGTCGAGGTCGGGGCAGACCTTCAGGCCGAACAGATGGATGTCGTCACCGGTGTTGCCGATGACGGTGATGTCCGCGTCGGGGGCTGCGGACTTCAGACCACGGAGGAAGCGGGCACCACCGATGCCGCCTGCCAGAACCACAATGCGCATGCACAGCAGTCTCTCAGGCGGGTACGACATCCTGGGTCGCCGGGGAGCACTGGCTGCTGTGCATGGGCATGTTGGTCAGGCCCGGGTAGTAGACGTGCAGGCTGACGGCCGGTTCGAGGGAGTCGTTGACGACCTCGTGGACGTAGCCCGGCGCGAAGACCCGCTGGGACCCTGTGGTCAGGTTCCGTACGCCGCGTTCGGTGCGCTCGGTCAACTCGCCGTCCAGGACGGTCAGTACGCCCGAGGAGCGGCCGTGGTCGTGGGCGCCGCTGCCCTGGCCGGGCACCCAGGACAGCAGCCAGACCTCGTAGCCGGGCCCCGTGCGCAGACGGTGGTACCAGCGCGAGGTGGCGTCGTACTGGATCAGGTGGGCCCACTGGGAGCGGTCGTCGGCGATGGAGCGGGCGAGTCCGGCGAACTCGGCGACCGTCACGGGGTGCGGGCGCGCGGGCTGGAGGAGGTGCTGGACCTCAAGGATGTCGCCGGCGATCTGGAGGTCGCTGTGGCTGCTGTTCATGGTGCGGGGGTTCCTCGGCAGAAGTGCTGGGGTGTCGCAGATGAGGTGTCTCGCGGAGACGGCGGCCGCCCGGAGCGGACGCGTGGCGTCTCAGGGGAGGCGGGGGGAGAAGCTGGATCGCACGTGAAAGAGGTGCGGGATCAACAGCTGGAACAGCAACAGCGCGCCTGGACAGCGCTGCGGAACCCACGGATGTGGGTCGCTCGGTGCGCTGTGGTCACGGACATGCGTTCCAGGAGACCGGGTCGGCCGGGGCGTTGTCAACCCAATGCCCGATTTGGCGGCAATGTTTCACCTCATCCGGTTACTGCGTCCGGAGAAAGGTTTGTGCACTCACGGGGCGGGAGATGTGGCGCAGCAACTGTGCAACCAAACGCCGTTGCCTTCTCGTGATCCGAATGTGATCCGGGCCGCTTTCCGGGCCCCGGGCGCAACAAGATCAACACTCGCCTCGTCCTCCTCTGTGGTCGCAGTCGGACGGGGGTCGAGTGGACGGCTACGGAAAGGCATCGGAGTGGGGCAGTGTCAGGTGTCACGTTTTTACCGATTTGAACACTTTCCGCATAGCCTTGGTTCCCCAGAGTGAATACGGGACCCAATAGCAGATCTCGGCTTGACTCGCCCGGATCCACGCACTTGTAATTTCACTCGTGTCGTTCAGCCGGATTCGGTAACGGCAACATCACGGGGCAGTAAAGACAGACGAGGGGCGCACATGACCGAGCTGTTTCAGGAACTGCTGGTCGACGAGGCCGAAGAGGAGCTCGGCTGGCAGGAACGGGCACTCTGCGCCCAGACCGACCCCGAATCCTTCTTCCCCGAGAAGGGCGGCTCCACCAGGGAGGCCAAGAAGGTCTGCCTCGCCTGCGAAGTGCGCTCCGAATGCCTTGAGTACGCCCTCGCCAACGACGAGCGGTTCGGCATCTGGGGCGGCCTGTCCGAGCGCGAGCGCCGCCGCCTGAAGAAGGCCGCCGTCTGACCCCCGGCGACCTCCCCCGGGCGCCCAAACCGCCCAACTCCGTACACAACCAACGGTCCGTCCCCTGCGCCCCGTCCGCAGGCGGCGGACCGTTTGGGCGGCAGCCGTTAGTGTGGGGCGCTGTCCACGGCACTCCGGTCACGTCAGAGCCCGTCTCGCACCACCGGCCGCGCCGACCGCAGTCAGCACAGCAGCCTTCCGGGGCGGAGGGGCCCGTACCTCGATGTCCGTGCACAGTCAGTCGACGGCCCCGTACGAGGCGGCCGCGACTCCCGAATTCCCCCGACACGTCGTCACCGCCGTCCTCGTCTCGCACGACGGCGCGCGCTGGCTCCCCGACGTGCTGGCCGGACTCCTCGGCCAGGAACGCCCCGTACAGAACGCGTACGCCGCCGACACCGGCAGCGCCGACGACTCCGCCCGCCTGGTCGCCGAGGCGCTCGGCGCCGAACGCGTCCTGCACCTGGCCCGCCGCACCGGCTTCGGCGCCGCCGTCGAGGAGGCCGCCCGCACCGCACCGGTGCTCGGCCCCGAGGAACTGGCCTATCTGAAGCGCCCCAGCGGCTGGGACCCCGTCTCGCGCAGCTGGCGCGACGACAGCTACGACCTGCCCGAACTCCCGCACGGCGAGCCCCTGCAGTGGCTCTGGCTGCTCCACGACGACTGCGCGCCCGCGCCCGACGCGCTCGCCGAACTGCTCCGCGTCGCCGACGCCAACCCGCACGCCGCGATCGTCGGCCCCAAGCTGCGCGGCTGGTACGACCGCAAGCAGCTCCTGGAAGTCGGCGTCTCCATCGCCCACAGCGGGCGCCGCTGGACCGGCCTGGACCGGCGCGAGCAGGACCAGGGCCAGCACGACCAGGTCCGCCCCGTGCTGTCCGTGTCGTCGGCGGGCATGCTGATCCGCCGCGACGTGTGGGACGAGCTCGGCGGCTTCGACCGCAGGCTGCCCCTGATGCGCGACGACGTCGACCTGTGCTGGCGCGCGCACAGTGCGGGCCACACCGTCCTGGTCGCCCCCGACGCCGTGGTCCGCCACGCGGAGGCGGCCGCCCGCGAACGCCGCACCGTCGACTGCGCGGGCCGCTCCGCCGTCGACCCGCACCGGGTCGACAAGGCCGGCGCCGTCTACACCATGCTCGTCAACTCGCGGCCCGCGCTGCTCCCCTACGTCCTGCTGCGCATCGTGATCGGCACGCTCCTGCGGACCGTCGCCTATCTGGTGGGCAAGGTCCCCGGCCAGGCCATGGACGAGGTCATGGGCCTCTTCGGCACCCTGCTGCGCCCCGGGCGGATCCTCGCCGGGCGGCGCGCCCGCGGCCGGAGCGGCATCGAGGCGAGCGAGCTGCGGCCGCTGTTCCCGCCGCCCGGCGCCACCATCCGCGCCACCGTCGAATCCGTCGCGAGCAGCCTCGGCGCCGGCAGCGAGGACTCCGGCGGCTCCCGGCACGGCGTCGTGGAGTCCGGACCCGGCGGCGACGACGCCGACTTCCTGGAGATCGAGCAGTTCGCCCGCCTGAAGAAGATCGCCCGCAAGCCGGCGCCGGTCCTCTTCGCGCTGCTCCTGATCGTCTCGCTGGTCGCCTGCCGCAACCTGCTCAGCGGCGGCGCGCTCATGGGCGGTGCCCTGCTGCCCGCCCCAGGGGCCGTCGGCGACCTGTGGAGCCGGTACGCGGACGCCTGGCACCCCATCGGCACCGGCGGCACCCAGACCGCACCGCCCTACCTCGCGATCATCGCGGCGCTCTCCGCGCTCTGCTTCGGCTCGACCGGCTTCGCCCTGACCCTCCTGCTGGTCTGCTCGGTCCCGCTGGCCGGACTCACCGCCTACTTCGCCTCGCGCCCGCTCGTCCACTCCCGCCAGCTGCGCGCCTGGGCGGCCGTCGCCTACGCCTTCCTGCCCGCCGCCACCGGCGCGCTCGCCGCCGGCCGGCTCGGCACCGCGGTCCTCGCGATCCTGCTGCCGCTGATCGCCCGCGCCGGAGTGTCGGCCGCCGGGTTCCGCGGCGACGGCGCCCGCGGCAGCTGGCGCGCCACCTGGACGTACGCGCTGCTCCTGACCATCGCCATGGCGTTCACGCCGCTCGTCTGGCCGATCGCGGTGCTGCTCGGCGTCGGCGTGCTCGCGCTGCGCCGGGGCGACATCACGGCGTACGGGACGCGCTTCCTGGCCGCCGTCGGCACCCCGCTCCTCATGCTCGCGCCCTGGTCGCTCTCCCTGCTCACGAGCCCGTCCGGCTTCCTGAAGGAGCCGGGCCTCGCCTACGGGAACGGCTCGGCCGGCGCGCTCGACCTGCTCGGCGCCAGCCCCGGCGGGCCGAAGACGGTCGGCGGGCTGCTGCTCATCGGCTTCGTCGCGGCGGCGCTCGCGGCCCTGCTCCGCACCGAGCGCGCCTTCGCGATCCGCGCCGCCTGGGCGGTCGCGCTCACCGGATTCCTCTTCGCGGTCCTGTCCAACCGCAGCGCCTGGGCGGGACCGGCGACCCTGGTGTACGGGCTGGCGCTGATCGCCGCGGCCGTGCTCGGCGCCGAGCACGGCCGGACCCGGGTCGCCGGGCACGGCTTCGGCTGGCGCCAGCCGGTCGCCGCGCTGATCGCGCTCGCGGCCGCCGTCGGCCCGCTGTACTCCGCCGCCCACTGGATGATCGGCGGCGCCGACGGCCCGCTGGGACGCCGCGATCCCGCGCAGGTGCCGGCGTTCGTCGCCGAGGAGAGCGGCACCCGCGACCAGGCCCGCACCCTGGTCCTCGGCGGCACCTCGCCCGCCAAGGTCGCGTACACGCTGGTACGGGGCTCGGGCGGGCAGCTCGGCGACGCCGAACTCGCCGCGTCCGGCGGCGATGACGCCCGGCTCGGCAAGGTCGTCTCCAACCTCGTCGCGGGCTCCGGCGCCGACCAGTCGAGCCAGCTCAGCGGCTTCGCCGTGCGCTATGTGCTGGTCCGCGACGGGGCGCCCCGCGAGTTCGCGCGCACCCTGGACTCGACGCCCGGACTCAGCCGGCTCAGCCAGCTCGACGGCAGCGCGCTGTGGCGGGTGGACCGCCAGGTCGCCCGCGCCGTGATCGTCCCGGCGAAGGGCGGCGAGACGCTGCCGGTCGCCGCCGACCCCGTCGACATCCACACCAAGATCCCGGCGGGCGAGGCGGGCCGCGTGCTGCGGATCGCCGACCGGGCCGCCCCCGGCTGGACCGCCACCCTCGACGGCAAGGCCCTCAAGAAGACCACCGTCGACGGCTGGGCCCAGGGCTTCGAACTGCCCGCCGACGCCGGGAAGCTCGACCTCACCTACGACACCCCGTTCACCCGCACCGGGTGGGTCTGGGCCCAGGCGGCCCTCGCGGTCGTCCTGCTCGTGCTCGCCCTGCCGGGCCGCCGCCGCGAGTTCGACGACGACCTGCCCGAACCGGAGGAGGCGGCCCCGGCGGCCGTCCCCGCGCAGCCGGTCGCGGGCGAGGGCCGCCGGGCCCGCAGGCTGCGCGCCCAGGCGGAGGCGGAGGCCCCCGCCGACGAGCAGAGCGCCCGCCTCGCCGAGGTGCCGCAGCAGCCGTCGTACGACGACTGGGGCACGCCGCAGTACGCCGCCTCCCCGGCCGCCGCCGACCAGCCGCAGCACGACCCGCAGCAGTACGACCCGTACCAGCAGCAGTACCCGGGCTACCAGCCCGCCCAGTACCCCGAGGGCCAGTACGCCGACGGCCAGTACGGGCAGGCCTCGTACCCCGAGGGCCAGTACCCGGGCGCCCAGTATCCCGAAGTACCGCACGCCGAGGGCCAGTTCACCCAGGGCTCGCACCCGGGTACCCCGTACCCCGAAGTCCAGCACTCCGAAGTCCCGTACCCCGACGGCCAGTTCACCGCTGGGCAGGCGGGATCGGCCGCTGACGGGCAGTACGCGGCAGGGCACGGCCAGGGGCACTACCCCGGCGACCCCTACCAGCAGCCCCAGGCCCAACCGCTGCCGCCGGACGGCCAGTACGACCCGTACGGCTACGGATACCCGCCCGAGCAGCCCGAGCAGCAGCCGCACCGCCCCGACGGGAGCCAGCAGTGAAGCGCACCACCCTCTCCCTCGCCGCGGGGGCCGTCGCGCTCGCCGCGCTGACCGGCTTCGCCTCGCTCACCGCGCCGGCCCCCCCGGCCCAGGCCGGCGCCAAGTCCCCGGCACGGCAACCCGTCGAACGCTCCAGCCTGCTCTGCCCGGCACCCAGCAACTCCGACCTCGCCCAGACGACGTACACGGCGTTCACGCCGAAGGGCGACTCCGGAGGGAAGCCGGGCACGGCGACGCTGACCCCGGCGGTGCCGCCGCCCGCCGACGCCGGTGTGCCCAGCCCCTCCTCCTCGCCCGACAAGGGCAAGGGCGGCAAGGACAAGAAGGCGGCCGACAAGCCCGCCTCCGACAAGCCGGTCATCACCCTCAAGGAGCCGGGCAGGCCGGTCGCCGCCACCGTGTCCGGCGCCGACGCACCCGCCCTCACCGGCTCCGCCGACGGAGCGCTCGCGCCGGGCTGGGCCGCCCAGCAGACCACCCAGATCACCGGCGGCACCGGGCGCGCCCTGCTCGGGACCAACTGCATCGCGCCGGACGCCGAGTTCTGGTTCCCCGGCGCGTCCACGGCCAAGGACCGCCAGGACTACGTCCATCTCACCAACCCGGACGACACCGCGGCCGTCGCCGACATCGAGCTCTTCGGCAAGGACGGCGTCATCAAGGCCGACATCGGTCAGGGGATCACGGTCCCCGCGAAATCGAGCGTGCCTGTTCTCCTCTCCACTCTGACCGGCACGGTGGCCGACGACCTGACGGTGCACGTCACCACCCGGGCGGGCCGGGTCGGCGCGCTCGTCCAGGCCACCGACGCGAAGGCGGGCGCGGACTGGCTGCCCGCCTCGGCGGACGCGGCCCCCTCCCAGGTGCTTCCGGGCATCCCGGGCGACGCCACCGACGTACGGCTGATCGTCCATGCCAAGGGCGCGAACGACGCGGACCTCAACGTGAAGCTGGCGAGCAAGGGAGGCAGCTTCACCCCGGCGGGACTCGACACCGTCCACGTGAAGTCGGGGATGACGGCGTCGTTTGATTTGAAGAACGTCACGAGGGGCGACGCGGGTTCCCTTCTGCTCACCCCGGTTTCGGACGGTGGCACTCCGGTTGTCGCCGCGCTGCGCGTGGTCCGCGGCACCGGCGACAAGCAGGAGATCGGCTTCATTCCGGCGACCGCGCCGGTCGGCACCCGCGCGACGGTCACCGACAACCGCGACAAGGCGGCCACCCTCGCGCTGACGGCGACGGGCACCAAGGACGCCACGGTGAAGGTCACCTCCTCCGCGGGCACCGAGGGCGGCGAGCCGCAGTCCAAGACGTACACCGTGAAGGCCGGTACGACCCTCGCCGTCGACCCGCCCGCCCCGACCGGCCTCAAGGGCTCGTACGCACTGACGGTGGAGCCGGATCCCAGCGGCGGCCCGGTCTACGCGGCGCGCACGCTGGCGATCACGCAGGACGGCGTCCCGATGTTCACGGTGCAGACCCTGTCCGACGACAGGGGCACGGTCGCCATGCCGACGGCGGCCCAGGACCTCTCGGTCCTGGAGAAGTAGGAGGCTCGGGGGATCCGGACGTCAGTCCTGCCCGTACCGCGGGTCGACCGACTCCGGTGCCAGGCCCAGGAGTTCGGCGACCTGCTCGACCACGACCTCGTGGACGAGCAGGGCGCGCTCGTCCCGGTTCTTGGTGCGGATCTCGACCGGCCTGCGGTAGACCAGGATCCGGGCGGGCCGGTCCTTGCCGGCCGGGACGGCGCGGCCGAGCGGCACCGCCTCGTCGCTCCAGGCCGCGGAATCCCCGCCGTCGTCCCCCGTACCGGGGAAATCCTTGAACGGCACGTCGGTGACCAGGAACTCGACCTCGGCCAGCTGCGGCCAGCGCCGCTCCAGGCGCTCCACGGAGTCGAGCACGAGGTCGCGGAAGGTCTCCGCCCTGCTGGCCGAGAGCGGTACCTGGGGCGGTGCCACGGGCCCGCGCATGCCGCGGCCGTGCCGGTCGCGGCGGCGGGGCCCCGAACGGGAGCCAGTACCTTCGGCTGAGCTGGAGCTGTCCATCACTGACGCAGCGTAGCCCTCCGGACCCGGTGGCGATCGCGGCGACAGCCTCGGAGACCGCATGTCGCCGGATGACCATTTCGGACATGCATGAGAGCGATTACCGGCCCGCCCCGGACCGTGGATTTCGCGTTGTTTGACCGTAATCTTCCCAAGTGGCGGTCGCCAGAAGGCCGGTCACTGCCCGTGGTCCCCTGTTCCCGTGCAGGTCAGCGCAGTTGCCCAGGAGGCCGCTGTGCCCGAGCTCACACCGCGACACGGTGGAGTGACCTGGTGGAGAGTCGTCGCGGCCCGGTCAAGAGTGCGGTACCGTCCAACGTCGTGAGCCCTGTACGTCGCTGTTCGCGCACCGCGTGCGGCCGCCCTGCCGTCGCGACACTGACGTACGTCTACGCGGACTCGACCGCAGTTCTCGGTCCGCTCGCCACCTACGCCGAACCCCACTGTTACGACCTGTGCGCCGAGCACAGCGAACGCCTGACCGCGCCCCGCGGCTGGGAGGTCGTCCGGCTGACCGACGGCTCCGCCCCGGCCCGCCCCAGCGGCGACGATCTGGAAGCGCTCGCCAACGCGGTCCGGGAAGCGGCCAGGCCCCAGGAGCGCGCCGGCGAGGCGGGCGGAGCCCGCGCGGCCGACCCGATGGAGGTCGCGCGCCGCGGCCATCTGCGCGTGCTGCGCTCGCCCGAATCCTGATCCCTCGCCCCGCCGCCTCCGCCAACCCCCGGGTGTTCCGGCCGAGTTGCCACAGTCGCCTCCCGGTCCACCGAAGCTGTGGCTGCCGCACAGGCGGCGGCGGGTAGTTTGGGACCCCGGTCGGCGTCCCGCGGAGGGCGCCGTCGACGACATCAGGGAAGGTTGGGCCGTGGCTGCTGATCTGTCGCAGATCGTGAAGGCGTACGACGTCCGCGGAGTGGTGCCGGATCAGTGGGACGAGTCCCTTGCCGAACTGTTCGGCGCCGCCTTCGTCACCGTCACGCGGGCGAACGCCATCGTCGTCGGCCACGACATGCGGCCCTCGTCACCCGGGCTCTCGGCGGCCTTCGCGCGCGGCGCGGCCGCCCTGGGCGCCGACGTCACGCTGATCGGCCTGTGCTCCACCGACCAGCTGTACTACGCCTCCGGCGCCCTGGACCTGCCGGGCGCGATGTTCACCGCCTCGCACAACCCGGCCCAGTACAACGGCATCAAGATGTGCCGGGCCGGCGCGGCGCCGGTCGGCCAGGACACCGGCCTCGCCGAGATCCGCGAACTGGCCGAGCGGTGGTCCGAGCAGGGCGCCCCGGCTCCGGCGGCGACCGCGGGCACGATCGGCGGGCGCGAGACGTTGACCGACTACGCGGCCCATCTGAAGTCCCTCGTCGACCTCCGCTCCATCCGCCCCCTGAAGGTCGTGGTCGACGCGGGCAACGGCATGGGCGGCCACACCGTGCCCACCGTGTTCGACGGCCTGCCGCTCGACCTGGTCCCGATGTACTTCGAGCTGGACGGCACCTTCCCCAACCACGAGGCCAACCCGCTCGACCCGGCCAACATCGTGGACCTCCAGGCCCGCGTGCTCGCCGAGGGCGCGGACCTCGGCCTCGCCTTCGACGGCGACGCCGACCGCTGCTTCGTCGTGGACGAGCGGGGCGAGCCGGTCTCGCCCTCCGCGATCACCGCCCTGGTCGCGGCCCGCGAGCTCGCCCGGCACCCCGGCGGCACCGTGATCCACAACCTGATCACCTCCTGGTCCGTCCCCGAGGTGGTCCGCGAGAACGGCGGCACCCCGGTCCGCACCCGGGTCGGCCACTCCTTCATCAAGCAGGAGATGGCGGCCACCGGGGCGATCTTCGGCGGCGAGCACTCCGCGCACTACTACTTCGCCGACTTCTGGAACGCGGACACCGGCATGCTGGCCGCGCTCCACGTCCTGGCCGCGCTCGGCGGCCAGGAGAGCACCCTCTCCGCCCTGGTGGCCCAGTACGACCGCTACACGGGCTCGGGCGAGATCAACTCCACGGTCGGCGACCAGGCCGCCCGCGCGGCCGCGGTCCGCGCCGCCTACGAGGGCCGCGACGGCCTCACCCTGGACGAGCTCGACGGCCTGACCGTCACCGCCGAGGACTGGTGGTTCAACCTCCGCGCCTCCAACACCGAACCCCTGCTGCGGCTGAACGTCGAGGCGAGGGACGAACCGACGATGGCGAAGGTCCGCGACGAGGTCCTGGCGATCGTACGAGGCTGACGAGCCACCCGCCCCGGGCCGAGGCCCCGCCCGCCCCGGGGCCACGCCGCTCTCGGGCCACCCCCGGACCCCCGCTCCCCAACACGGTCGTGCATCCGCTCCCTTCACCGGGCACGCACCCCGCGCACCCCGGCGGTAGGCTGACCTGGCCCAACCCGTGCGCGCCCGTACGCGCACCAGAACGAAGAACGCCGAAGGGAATCCCATGCCGCTAGAAGCCGGCCTCCTTGAGATCCTCGCCTGCCCGGCCTGCCACGCCCCGCTCCGCGACGCGACCTCGGCGGACGAGCCCGAGCTGATCTGCACCGGCAAGGACTGCCAGCTGGCCTACCCCGTGCGTGACGGCATCCCGGTCCTCCTGGTGGACGAGGCCCGCCGCCCCGCCTGACAGGGTGCACACCCGCCCCGCGCACGCCCGGTAACCCGCCAAGTAGAGCCGGAGGCCGACCCCCATGCTCGACGAGTCGCTGCTCGACGCACCGGACGCCCTCGCCAGGGCCGACCGCCGTGGACTGCTGCGCGGAGCCGCGGAGGCGGGCGCCCGCGTCCGCACCGCGGCCCGCCACGCCGCCGAGGCCGGTATCGCGGAGCTGAAACCGGAGGGCCGGCCCCGGTCCGTACTGATCGCCGGCCCCGGCACCGCCGCGGCCGGAGTGGCCGACCTGATCACCGCGCTCGCGGGCGCCTCGGCGCCGGTCACCCGTCTGGAATCCAGCGGGGTCGCGCCCGCCGCGGGCGCCCTGCGGTGGAGCCTGCCGGGCTGGGCGGGCTCGGTCGACCTGCTGCTCATCACCACCACCGACGGCACCGAACCCGGCCTCGCCCTCCTCGCCGAGCAGGCGTACCGCCGGGGCTGCAACGTCGTGGCGGTCGCCCCGCAGCGCTCCCCGCTCGCGGAGGCCGTGGACGGGGTGCACGGACTTGTCGTGCCGATGGCGTCGGCCCCCTTCGAACCCGACGAGGCCGAGCCGTCGGCCGCCAGCCCCAGCGCCCTGTGGTCCCTGTTCACCCCGCTGCTCGCGCTCCTCGACCGGGTCGGCCTGCTCAGCGCGCCCCCGGAGACCATCGAGAAGGTCGCCGCCCGCCTGGACCGCACCGCCGAACGCTGCGGGCCGGCGATCGCCACGTACAGCAACCCCGCCAAGACGCTCGCCGCCGAGCTCTCCGAGTCGCTGCCGCTGATCTGGACGGAAGGGGTGGGCGCGGCCCCCACCGGGCGCCGGTTCGCCGCCGTACTCGCCGAGTTGTCGGGCCACCCGGCGCTCGCCGCCGAACTCCCCGAGGCGCTGCCCGCCCACGGCGTGCTGCTTGCGGGCTCCCTCGCGGCCGGTGCCGACCCCGAGGACTTCTTCCGCGACCGCGTCGACGAGCCGGAACGGCTGCACGCCCGGGTCGTCCTGCTGCGCGACCGGCCCGCTGGAGGCCTCTCCGCAGCTCCCGCCGCCCGTGAACTCGCGCTGAGCCACGACACCCCGATCAGCGAAATCGAACCCGAGGAGGGCAGCGAGCTCGAATGCCTCGCCGAGCTCCTCGCCATCACCGACTTCGCGACGGTGTACCTGACGATCGCCCTGACCTGACCTGACCTGACCCGGCCGCGCGGCGGGCGCGGCCCCGCCCCTCCCGCCGGGAACCTTTCCTCGACCCCTTCCTCGAACCCTTCCTGGATCTCCCCGGAAGCCGGAAGCCGAAAGAGAACACAGGACTCATGGACCGTCTCACCAACACCATCCGTCCCTACGCCTGGGGCTCCACCACCCTCATCCCCGAGCTCCTCGGGACCGCCCCCACCGGCGAGCCCCAGGCCGAGATGTGGATGGGCGCCCACCCGGGAGCCCCCTCCCGGCTGGACCGGGGCACAGGGGCGACATCGTTGTCAGAGGTGATCGCGGCCGACCCGGCGGGGGAGCTGGGCCGCGCCGCCGTGGCCCGGTTCGGCCCCCGCCTCCCCTTCCTCCTCAAGCTCCTCGCGGCCGGCGCCCCTCTCTCCCTCCAGGTCCACCCCGACCTCGCGCGGGCGAAGCAGGGGTACGAGGCCGAGGAGCGGGCCGGGGTCCCCATCGACGCCCCGCACCGCAACTACAAGGACGCCAACCACAAGCCCGAACTGATCTGCGCGCTCACGCCGTTCGAGGGCCTGTGCGGTTTCAGCACCCCGGACGAGGCGTCAAGGATCCTCGCGGTGCTGGGAGTCGACTCGCTCAAGCCGTACGTCGACCTGCTGCGCGCCCACCCCGTCGACGCGGCCCTGCGCGAGGTACTCACCGCCGTACTGACCGCCGACCGCGACGAGATGGCGGCGACGGTGACCGAGACGGCCGCCGCCTGCGAACGCGTGGGGGGCGCGCAGTACACCGCGTACGCCTCTCTCGCGCACCACTTCCCCGGCGACCCGGGTGTCATCGCGGCGATGCTCCTCAACTACGTCCAACTCCAGCCCGGCGAGGCCCTGTTCCTCGGTGCGGGCGTCCCGCACGCCTACCTCGGCGGCATGGGCGTGGAGATCATGGCCAATTCCGACAACGTCCTTCGCTGCGGCCTGACGCCCAAACACGTCGACGTCCCCGAACTGCTCCGGGTCGTACGCTTCGAGCCGACCGACCCCGGCGTGCTGCGCCCCGAGGCGTCGGCGACGGGGGAGGAGCTGTACGAGACCCCGATCGACGAGTTCCGCCTGTCGCGTTTCGTACGGGCCGAAGGCGCGGCCCCGACCCAACTGACGGCCGCCACCCCGCAGATCGTCCTCTGCACGGCGGGCAGCCCCTCGATCGGGGGATTGACACTGGCGCCCGGCGAATCCGTATTCGTACCGGCCGAGGAGACGGCGGAACTGTCCGGCAGCGGAACGGTCTTCCGCGCCACGGTGGTTGCCTGATGTAACAATGTGCCGCCGCCGGGGATCCGGCGCCGGCCGGTCACCGGCAGAGGACAACCGACGAAGGGAACACGGCAACTCCATGAGCGCGTCAGGCGGAACCAAGGCGATCGTGGCGGCCTTGAGCGCCAACCTCGCCATCGCGGTGGCGAAGTTCGTGGCGTTCCTGTTCAGCGGCTCGTCGTCGATGCTGGCGGAGAGCGTCCACTCGCTCGCCGACTCCGGCAACCAGGGTCTGCTGCTGCTCGGCGGCAAGAAGGCCCGGCGCGAGGCGACGCCCCAACACCCCTTCGGCTACGGCCGCGAGCGCTACATCTACGCGTTCCTGGTCTCCATCGTGCTGTTCTCGGTCGGCGGCATGTTCGCGGTCTACGAGGGCTACGAGAAGATCAAGCACCCGCACGCGATCGAGGCCTGGTACTGGCCGGTCGGCGTCCTGGTCTTCGCGATCATCGCCGAGGGCTTCTCCTTCCGTACCGCGATCAAGGAGTCGAACGTCACCAGGGGCCAGCTCTCCTGGAAGGAGTTCATCCGCCGGGCCAAGGCCCCCGAGCTCCCCGTCGTCCTCCTCGAAGACTTCGGTGCCCTGATCGGCCTGGTCCTGGCCCTCGCGGGCGTGGGCATCGCCCTGATCACGGGCGACGGCATCTGGGACGGCATCGGCACGCTGTGCATCGGCATCCTGCTCATCCTCATCGCCCTCATCCTGGCGGCGGAGACCAAGTCGCTGCTGCTCGGGGAGTCCGCGGGCGTGGACGAGGTGGAGAAGATCAAGGCGGCGATCGTGGACGGCGACACCGTGACGTCCGTGATCCACATGCGCACGCTGCACCTGGGCCCGGAGGAACTCCTGGTGGCCGCCAAGATCGCCGTCCAGCACGACGACACGGCGGAAGAGGTGGCCACAGCGATCAACGCCGCCGAGTCCCGCATCCGCGAGGCGGTCCCGATCGCCAGGGTGATCTACCTGGAACCGGACATCTTCAGCGCAGCAGAGGCAGCAGCGGGCCCGGACCCGAGGGCGACGCCGGGGGGCAGCGGGCAAAAATCCAGCCCCTCCGACGTTTGAGGAGCGGGGGTCTGGGGGCAGCGCCCCCAGCACACCCACCGGCCCAAGCCCGACGACCCCACCCCCGGAGGGTCTCGGGAAGGGGCGGGGCGGGGAGAAAACCCCCACCCGGCCCCCCGCGCCGCTACTGAATCTCCCCCAGCACCTCCAGAACCGCCACCTCATCGGCCGCCGAAGACAGCCGCTCCCTGAACCCCGTATCCATCAACTTCCGCGACAGCAACGCCAGAATCCGCAGATGCTCATCCCCGGCCGCAGCCTCCGGCACGGAAATCATGAACACCAGCTTGGCCCTGGTCCCGTCCAGCGATCCCCACTCGATCCCCTCCGCAGACCGCGCGAAGCCCACGACCGGCGCGGACACCGCATCCGTCTTGGCATGAGGAATGGCGATCTCCTCACCGAGCCCGGTCGTCCCCTGCGCCTCCCGCGCGAGCGCAACCCGTACGAGCTCGTCGACATCCCGTACGTTCCCGGTCGCGGCCAGCATCTCGGCCATCTCCCGGATCGCCGCTTCCTTCTCGCGCGAGGCGAGCTGAACCTTGACCGTCTGCGCGGTCAGATACCCGGAGAGCACCTCGGGCGCGGCGACTGCGGCTATTGCGGCGGGCTCAGCTACCGGGCCGACCGTCGCCTGTACGGACAGAGCCGCGGCCTCACCGCCACCAACAGCCCCACCGCCACCTGCGGTCGCGCCGCCGACCGCGGCCACACCAGCCAGAGCCGGTTCGGGAACCAGCCCAGCGGCTCCGGCAGCCCCTCGCCGCCCCTTCCGCTCCTTGACGTCGATCAGCGCGTTGGTGGTCAGCGCGGTGACAGCCGTGCCAATGGCGATGGCCAGGAAGAACATCGCCGCGCCCCCGACCGCACCGAACAGCGAAACGATCGGCCCACCGTGCGGAACCGAGTCCTCCACCCCGGCCACACCCGCGACGGCACCGGCCACCGCACCTCCGAGCATGTTCGCGGGAATGACCTGCGCGGGCCGAGCCGCGGCAAACGGAATCGCGCCTTCGGAGATGCCGAAGAAGCCCATGAACAGCGCCGCGATACCGGTCTCCCGCTCCTGGTCGCTGTAGAGCTTGCGGCGCAGCAGCGTGGCCAGGCCCTGACCGAGCGGCATGACCGGGATGGCCGCCGCTGCCATGCCCATGACGGTGTTGTTCGTACCGATCAGACCGACCGCGACAAGGAACGCCGTCTTGTTGACCGGACCGCCCATGTCGAACGCGATCATCAGCCCGATGAGCGCGCCCAGCACGATCGCACTCGACCCCGTCATGCCGTTGAGCCAGTTGGTCAGGTGCGTGAACACCCAGGAGATGGGCTGGCCGATCACGTAGATGTAGAACATCCCCAGCGCCAGCGTCGACACGATCGGGATCACGATGATCGGCATGATCGGCTGGACGAACTTCGGAACCCTCACCTTCCGGATCCACAGCACCAGATACCCGGCCAGGAACCCGGTGGCGATCGCCCCGAGGAAGCCGGCGTTCGCGTCCGCGCCGTAGATGGTGACGCCGTCGTAGGCGAGGAATCCGCCGATCATGCCGGGCACGAGCGCGGGCCGGTCACCGAGGGCGAAAGCGATGTAGCCGGAGAAGATCGGCAGCATCAGCTTGAAGCCGAGCCCACCCAGGGCGTTGACGTAGAACCAGAACGTGCCCTTGTCGAACTCGATGCCCTTCGGGGTGGTGTGGCCGCCCAGGGCGATCGACACGGCGAGCAGCAGACCGCCGACCACCACGAACGGGATCATGTGCGACACGCCGTTCATCAGCGCCTTGTACGCCGCACTGCGCTCCTTGCCGCCGCCGGCACCGCCGTCGCCCGCCGAGGCACCGCCGCCATCCTCGTACACGGACGCGCTCCGCACCTGCTCGATGAGCTGCTCGGGGCGGTGAATGCCGTCGGCCACGGGCACGCTCAGCACCCTCTTGCCCGCGAACCGGTCGAGCGCCACGTCCTTGTCGGCCGCGATGATGATCCCGTCCGCATCTCTGACATCGTTGTCAGTCAGTACGTTCTCGGCCCCGATGGAGCCCTGCGTCTCCACCTTCATGTCGATACCGAGCGCCGCCGCTGCCTGGGCCAGCTTCTCGGCGGCCATATAGGTGTGGGCGATGCCGGTCGGACAGGCGGTCACCGCGAGCAGCTTCAACTTCCGCTGCCCGTTGCTGGCCGGACTGGTCACGTGGGGGTCTCCTAACGCTTCGCGCCTCATCGCGCAGATCGTCTTACGGTCCGCTCGTTTCCCGAGTCGGACCGGCCCAAGCATCCTCCACCAGGCGAGGGCTTGATCAAAAGTCCCGTTGGGCCCGGTTCGCCCGGACTCTGGTCCCTGTTTTTGGCCGGGACCCATGACCCGGCAGGCTGGGGCCCGCTCGGCCGATCGGTGTAGATTCGTGACCAGAGCCAGACGTCGCTGCTGATGGCGGTCGGTCGGTAGTCCCCGTGTGGGCCCGGCCGAGGGAGAGAGGGCCTCCGACGGACTGCGCTGCGAGCGCGTTCGGGCACTCCCATGCCCATCGCCGCGCCCGCAGACCAGCCGTACCCACCCTCGCCACCAACCCACGAGGAGCAGCTCGCCATGACGACTGTCGCCACCGGCGCCGGCCAGGACTTCAAGGTCGCCGACCTCTCCCTCGCCGCCTTCGGCCGCAAGGAGATCACCCTCGCCGAGCACGAGATGCCCGGCCTGATGTCGATCCGCAAGGAGTACGCCGCCACG
This sequence comes from Streptomyces sp. NPDC094147, assembly GCF_044764265.1. NCBI lineage: Bacteria > Bacillati > Actinomycetota > Actinomycetes > Kitasatosporales > Streptomycetaceae > Streptomyces > Streptomyces sp. NPDC094147. Next base: position 258,469 of record NZ_JBIWHT010000009.1, read on the forward strand.
CAGCCGCTGGCCGGCGCCCGCGTCACCGGCTCCCTGCACATGACCGTGCAGACCGCCGTGCTGATCGAGACCCTGGTCGCCCTCGGCGCCGAGGTCCGCTGGGCCTCCTGCAACATCTTCTCCACCCAGGACCACGCGGCCGCCGCCATCGCGGTCGGCCCGAACGGCACCCCGGACGCCCCCGCCGGCGTCCCGGTCTTCGCCTGGAAGGGCGAGACCCTTGAGGAGTACTGGTGGTGCACGGAGCAGGCCCTGACCTGGCCGAACAGCCCCACCGGCGGCCCGAACATGATCCTGGACGACGGTGGCGACGCCACCCTCCTGGTGCACAAGGGCGTCGAGTTCGAGAAGGCCGGCGCGGCCCCGGACCCCTCGACGGCGGACTCCGAGGAGTACGCCCACATCCTCACCCTCCTGAACCGCACCCTGGGCGAGAACCCCCAGAAGTGGACTCAGCTCTCCTCCGAGATCCGCGGCGTGACGGAGGAGACCACGACCGGTGTCCACCGCCTGTACGAGATGCACCGTGACGGCACCCTTCTCTTCCCGGCGATCAATGTGAACGACGCCGTGACGAAGTCGAAGTTCGACAACAAGTACGGCTGCCGGCACTCCCTGATCGACGGCATCAACCGCGCCACCGACGTCCTCATCGGCGGCAAGACCGCGGTCGTCTGCGGCTACGGCGACGTGGGCAAGGGCTGCGCGGAGTCCCTGCGCGGCCAGGGCGCCCGCGTGATCATCACGGAGATCGACCCGATCTGCGCACTGCAGGCGGCGATGGACGGCTACCAGGTCACGACCCTGGACGAGGTCGTCGACAAGGCGGACATCTTCGTCACCACGACGGGCAACAAGGACATCATCATGGCCGCCGACATGGCCAAGATGAAGCACCAGGCGATCGTCGGCAACATCGGCCACTTCGACAACGAGATCGACATGGCCGGCCTGGCCAAGATCCCGGGCGTCGTCAAGGACGAGGTCAAGCCCCAGGTGCACACCTGGACCTTCCCCGACGGCAAGGTCCTGATCGTCCTCTCCGAGGGCCGCCTCCTGAACCTGGGCAACGCGACCGGCCACCCGTCGTTCGTGATGTCCAACTCGTTCGCGGACCAGACGCTGGCCCAGATCGAGCTATTCACCAAGCCGTCCGAGTACCCGACCGACGTCTACGTGCTGCCCAAGCACCTGGACGAGAAGGTCGCCCGCCTCCACCTGGACGCGCTTGGCGTCAAGCTCACCGAACTCCGCCCGGAGCAGGCCGCGTACATCGGCGTAGAGGTAACGGGCCCGTTCAAGCCGGACCACTACCGCTACTGAGCCCGAGGGGTGCGGGGCCCGGCCAGCTTGGCGCCCGCGGCCCGAGCGGTGCAGGAGGCACCTGCGGCCCGCGTGGTGCAGGCCTGAGCAGCACAGGGCCCAGGGCGTCTGGACGCCTGCACATCCCCCGCACCCTGCAGCCGATAACTGCGCGGACTCCGCCGGAACCCACCGGCACTCAGGCCAGCGGCACCCAGCCCATAGGTGCTCAAGCCCCGTCGGTACTCAGGCAGGCCCCCGCACCCCCGTGTCGGGGGCCTGCCCCGTACCGCCCCCACCGAGTCAGCGCTCGACTCCCGAGGACCCCGAGATCCCATGCCCCGCGGCCGATATTCGCTTCACGATCCCCACGACCACACCCCTCTCGGCGAAGAACACTTCCACTGCGCCCCAGGCCCTTCCGGCTGGCGCTACGTCTCCCAGCTCACCACCCCCTCCGGAGACCACGCAGGCTCCGTAGACCTCGCGATCGACGAACTCGGCCGCCCGATCCGCCTCGAACTGCATGCCGCCGGCTGGCAGGTACGGGGTGCCGCGCTCGACGGCGTCACCTGGGTCCGTACCGACCCCTCCGGGACCCACGCCACCGAAGGCAATGTCCGCGCCCACGCCTTCGTCGGCAGTTCCCCGGCATTCCTCGTAGCCACCTCCCGTCTGCTCCGCCTCACCCCCCAGTCCCCGACGACGCGCGTCCGCCTCGTCGCCTTCACGGACCCGGTCCTCGCCCCCCGAACGATCGACCAGTCCTGGGCCCTGATGAAAAGTGAAGCGCACGCCACTGACAATGGCCCCCTGACCGTGGACGAATACCAGGTCAGTGCCCTGGACACGGGTGAGCAGCACACCGTCCACATCGCTGGCGACGTGGTCCTCGCGGCACCCGGCATCGAACTGGAAGCCCTGGAATCCCCGCCCTCGGCCTTCCCCGCCCCTTAGCCCCGGGCGCGCCTGCTGGAACCGAGTGACCCAACCCCTGGGCAAACCGAAGCCGAGCCCAAGCCCAAGCCGTCAGGCCTGGATCCAAGCCCGTGCTCACCGCTAGCTCGGCGGCGCGAACCCCGTAGAACGCCCAGGCGGCACCACGCCGCCCGCCTCTCGGTCCACCCGCTCCTCAGAATCCCTCGGCACAGCGGCGTCGGCGGATACCGACGACCCTGAACCGGAGCTCGCCCCCGCACCAGGCCCGGAAACCGGGGCAGAGCCCGAACCCGGACCGAAGCCCGGACCGGAAAGCAGAGCTGGTGCAGTGCCGGAGCCGCCAACCTGACCCGAACCCGAAGTCGGCCCCGGAGCAGGACCCGAAACCGAACCCGAAACCACCCCTGGCTCAGAAGCCCACGTAGGCGCCCCCGCCGGAACCCCGGCCCCCGCTCCTCCGAACGCCCGCCGCGCGTCCCGCGCCTGGCGCTCGCTCACCACACCGGCCAGATAGGCGGCCGGCGGCACGCCCTCCGGAGCCGGAGCCCCCGTACAGGCCACCAGGTCCTCGGCCAGCCGAACCGCCATCGTCCAGCTCACCTGCGGGTCGAGCTGCCCCATCCGAATCAGATACTGGCGCACCGCCAGCCAGAGCCCGTCCGGCACCCGCGACAGGTCAAGCCCCGCGAACCGTCCCACCAACCACGGCGGGGGCGGCGGCACGGCCGCGGTCCACCCCGACGACACCCGCTCCCGCACGACCAGCGTCCCCGCGAACACATCCCCGATCCGCCGCCCGCGCTCCGAGACCAGCGACGCGATGCAGGCCACCACGCCCAGCGTCAGCAGAATCTCGATGACTCCCATGGCCCCGCGCACCAGCGCATGCCGAAACCGGATCGGGCCGCCGTCATCCCGCACCACCCGCAGCCCGCACGCCAACTTCCCGAGCGACCGACCGTGCGTCAGCGTCTCGACCGCAATGGGCGCCCCGACCAGCACGAGCACGAAGAGGGCCACGGCTATCGCCGCCTGGGCCGCAGGATCCAACGAGGCAGTGGCGAACAACATCGCCAACGAGACCAATATGTACGCCGCCCACACCAAGGCAAGATCGATCACCAGCGCCAGCGCCCGACTCGGCAACCGCGCAGTCCGCAGCCCCAGTACGACCGCATCCCCCGTGACCAGCGCGCTCACCGATACCCCACCCTTCGAAGACGACGGCCTTTCAAACCCCTCAGACCTCTCAGTCTGCCAAGCTGACCCGCAGCGCGCCGCAGTAGTACGGACCGTACGCACCCAGTGCCTGGAGCAGCAGCAGAACATGGACCTCGACGTCTTCGTGACCGCCCACCACACGGAGTGGGACCGCCTCGAACACCTCCTGCACCGTGGCCGCCGCCTCACAGGCGCCGAAGCCGACGAGTTGGTGACGCTCTACCAGCGCACGTCCACGCACCTCTCGCAGATACAGTCCACGGCCCCGGACCCCCTCCTCACGGCCCGGCTGACGCAACTGGTGGCCCGAGCGCGCGCCACCGTTACCGGCAACCGCCGCGCGAGCTGGCGCGACGCCGCCCGCTTCCTGACTGCGGGCTTCCCCGCGGCCGTCTACCGCTCGCGCCGCTGGTGGATCCCGGCGGCCCTGATCTCCATAGCCGTCGCCGCGCTCATCGGCTGGTGGATCGGCACCCACCCCGAAGTACAGTCCGCGATCGCCGCCCCCGACGACCTGCGCCAGATGACGCGGCCGGGCGGTGAGTACGAGACGTACTACTCCAGCCATCCGGCCGGGTCCTTCGCGGCCCAGGTCTGGACGAACAATGCCCAGGCGACCGCCATGTGCCTGGTCCTGGGGGCGTTCCTGGGCATCCCGGTCCTGTGGATCCTCCTCCTGAACATGCTGAATCTGGGCGTCGGTATCGGCCTCATGTCCTCCGCCGGCCGCCTCGACACCTTCCTCGGCCTGGTCCTCCCGCACGGTCTCCTGGAACTGACTGCGGTCTTCGTAGCGGCCGGTACGGGCATGCGACTCGGCTGGACCGTCATTGACCCCGGCCCGCGGAGCCGCCGGGCAGCCCTCGCCGAGCGGGGCCGTGCTGCCGTGGGGATGGCGATCGGCCTGGCCCTGGTCCTGTTCGTCTCTGGCGTGCTCGAAGGCTTCGTCACCCCCTCAAGCCTCCCCACCTGGGCCCGAATCACCATTGGCATCGCCGCCGAGCTGGCCTTTCTCGCGTACGTGTACGTCCTGGGCGGCCGAGCCGCGCGCGCAGGCGAAGTCGGCGACGTAGAGGCTGCCGACCGCAGCGCCGAGCTCCCGACGGCCGCGTGATGTGCGTGCGCCCCCTCTGACCTGCTACTGTCCTCTTCGCCCACAAAAACTGTTGACACAGCTGGCGTGGGGAGGTAGATTCAAACGGTTGCCTCGGACTGGACAAGTTCGTGAGCACTGGATAATATCCATCTCGCTCTCATTGGGAATTGAATTTCCGATCGATGAGCCATCCCGATTCGCATTTTGAAGTCAAGGAAGCCGATTAGATCGGCTGAAATGCTTCTGATAGAGTCGGAATCGCCGAAAAGGGAAACGCGAAAGCGGATAACGAACCGGCAAGCCCGCTCCAGCGGGTGGCGGAAACGGAAATCGGATCTGCTAAGCTGGAAACACGAAATACCGAAGGGAAGCGCCCGGAGGAAAGCCCGAGAGGGTGAGTACGAAGGAAGCGTCCGTTCCTTGAGAACTCAACAGCGTGCCAAA